>CAZIAD010000009.1:0-101285 GCA_964537555.1 uncultured Brevinematales bacterium | reverse complement strand
AGGCCCTGAGTTATACATCGGGGGCTTGAAAATTGATTTTTTAACATAGGAGAAATATATGATTAAAAACAGAAGAACGGGTTCTTTAATAGCTGTGCTGACATTCATGATGGTGGCAGGACTGATGAGCTGTGGAAAACCAGGAGAAGCAAAAAAACAGGTAGATTATACCGCTCCCCCTATAGTAGGAGTAGATATCAATGGCAAGGGAGCTGTCTCCCTGGCCCAGATGAAGGGTAAAGTAGTACTGGTCAACTTCTGGGCGACCTGGTGCCCTCCCTGCCGGGCTGAGATCCCTGACCTGATCCGTTTACAGGAAAAATACAGCCAGGACCTGGTAATACTGGGGATATCCGTAGATAAAGATGGTGCCAAAGGGGTGCAGGAGTACAGCCAGGAAATGGGCATGAACTATCCTGTCATCATGGGTGAAAACCAGGTAGTGATGGCTTACGGTGGTATCCGCAATATCCCTACTTCATTTATTGTGGATAAACAGGGAGACCTGGTAGGCAAGATCGTAGGCAGCCGCTCTTTTGATGAATTTGAAGCCCAGTTGCTGCCATTTATAAATAAATAATGCGTATAAAAGAACAGACCTGGTGGCCCACTGCCAAAAAGATAGGGAATATAGTGTTTTATGTGGCAGTTTTTGCTATCCTGGCCTGGAAAGTCAAAGGGATGCTGCCTGAGAAAAATGCCCTGAAGCCGGCACCCCTGTTTGAGTCCCGAGATATACTGAGCGGACAGGACTTGAGAATGGCGGATCTTCGTGGTAAGGTAGTATTGTTGAACTACTGGGCGACCTGGTGCCCCCCCTGCCAGAAGGAGATACCCGACCTGATACGCTTGCAGGAGAAATATCCTGACACACTGCAGGTCATCGGGGTAGCCCTGGACCGGGACGGAACCGCCGGAGTCGTGGAATTTGCCCGCAAAAAAGGGATAAATTACCCGGTCATCATACCGGATGACCCGCGCCTCATGCAATATGGCAATGTAAGGTCCATACCCACTTCCTTTGTGGTGGATCAAACAGGGCAGATCGTAAAAGTCCTGGTGGGTTTTCGCACCTTTGTGTTTTTTGAATCAGCTGTCAAAAAGTACCTTGGCACTGAAAAGGAGGAATCATGAAAAGAATACTGGCCCTGGCCGCATTATTAGTGCTGTCCCTGTCTCCCTTAAGTGCGGAAGATAATACCGCCTATAACTTTAAGCTGGCCGATATCATGTCCACCAATATAATCGAACTGTCACAGTACCAGGGCAAAGTGGTACTGGTCAATTTCTGGGCCACCTGGTGTCCTCCCTGCAGAGCTGAGATACCCGATATGGTTAAGCTCCAGAAGAAATATAAAAAGGATCTGGTCATCATTGGGGTATCCCTGGATAGAGACGGGGTAGATGTGGTTAAAAAATTTGCAAAAAGTTATCAGATCAACTATCCCATAGTAATGGGAGATAGTGAGCTTACCTTAAAATACGGCGGAGTCCGGGCTATCCCTACCACATTCCTGGTAGACCAGGATGGAGACATCGGAAAGAAGATCGTGGGGAGTCGTGATTTTGAAGCATTTGAAGCATTGGTGCTGCCCTATTTGGAAGATTAATCTTTTTATTATAGAAAAAAATTAGCGCCTGCACCACTGTAGGTGCTTTTATTTAAACCACATCTTTATAGCTGCAGCTACCATCAGTACAGCGAATCCCCGTCTCAGTAAGAGGGGATCAGCCTTAAGGGCCAGCTTGGATCCCAGCCAGCCTCCTAAAAAGAACATCACGGCTATAATAGCCGCGGCGGGCAGGTTCACCTTTTCCGCCTTGTAATACTGTATAGCGGCCAGGATGCCTATAGGCGGTACCATGAGCATAAGGCTGGTGCCCTGGGCCATCTTCTGGTCGAATCCGAAGATATAGACCAGAGCCGGTATCATGATGATGGCTCCTCCTATGCCCAGAAGCCCGCTGATAGTGCCGGCCAGAGCCCCTAAGAGACCCAGCCCCAGGATCATACTGATATCCATGTCACCCTCTTGTTATAATATCACTAATATTATAGAATAGTGTAGTGAAAATGTCTTGTGATGGAGGGATTATGTCCATAGATACTCAGGTTTTGGAGGCTATCCAGGAATTTCTGGAGGGAGCCCAGTCTCATCATTATCTGGAAAAGGGCGAGGTCTCAGGTGCACTCTATCATATCCTGAAAAAGCATTTTCCCCAGTTTAAGGTCTACCGTGATGTTCCGGCTCAGGGCTCACAGATGTGGCTGGACCTGGCTCTGTACAGGGAGGATCAGCCTGTATTGCTCATAGATCTGCAATACGCTCCTTCCCGCACTCACCCTGCCCTTTTAGCCCAGAGGGTGGTCAATCCCCTCAGCCGCAGAAAGGTCCTGGACAGCCTCGAAAACTGCCTGATGTATATAGACCGCTTTGAACAGGAACGGGTGCTGGCCCTCTGTATCGATGAGAATCCGGATAGTTTCAGGCAGGTCTGTGCCGATATAACCGAGGATGAACTGAACGGGATACAGAGTCAGGGTATAGTGATGAACGGACCGGGGATTATGGCCTATGCCTGCTTTCTCTCTAAAAAAAGCTGAAACTGGTCTAACTTATGTCTATAGTATATACTCATATTCAGTACTAGCATCAGGGAAGAGGATGAATGAAAGTTGATCAAGATGTGAGCTATGACGAAGAACAGGTACTGCAACAGATCAGGGACGGCAATGAACGGGCCTTTGCCAAGGTCTATGACCAGTATGTCCGCATGATCTCATCTGTACTGCGCAAGATTGCCCGATGTCCCCGCAGTGAAATGGATTTTCATGTAAATGAGGTCTTTTTCCGGATATACAAAGGGATATTTATCTTTAAGGGCCAGTCCAAGTTCTCTACCTACATCTATCGTATAGCTCTGAATTATTCTTTTCAGCTTTCTAAAAAACTGAGAAAGGAAGCCAGTACTATGACCGAGATAGAAGACCATGATGCTCCCGTACATTTTGACAATCATGTGATCGAGTCATTTTTTCTGGAAAAAGCCCTGGACAGGCTCAGTGACAACCTGAGATCAGTGGTGGTCATGTACTACTTTGACCGTCTGTCTGTGAAAGAGGTGGCTGAAGTGGAACAGATATCAGAAAATGCCGTAAAAAATCGCCTGTTTCAGGCAAGAGATAAGATAAAACAGTATTTACAGGAGGCCGGTTATGCCTTATGATGATTTTGATAAAAAGTTGTTTGAGGCTTTTGAACGATTACCCCAGGAAGAGGTACATCCTTCTACCCGGGTAGAGTTGATGCAGCGTATAGAACGTTTCAATCAGGACAGGAAAAAAGAAAATGTTTTTTCCACCTGGTTTTTACGTCTGTCCGGAGCTGCACTGACGGCCAGCCTGGCACTCTTCATCGGGATTTCTCCTATGATAGTACGGCATGGACAGAGCTCTGACCGCATTCAGGAAGCCCGCATGGAAGTGAAGGAAGAAGTTTATCTGACCAATGAAAATAAAAAGCATTTTCAAAATGTTCAGCCTGAATATACCTATGCGCATTATGTAAATTATTAAAAAGAGGTAGTGTATGAGACGTTTGACGATCCTGGCCCTTTTTCTTGCCTTGAGTACCGGCCTGTTTTCCCTCGATTATATACGGCCTTATAAAAAAGGGAATAAGATCATTTTTTCCTTTACCGACCCTCAAAAAAAGGTACAGAGAGCCTATTTACTGGGAAGTATGAACAACTGGAATTTCCGGACCCTGCCCCTTCAAAAGTCTATGATAGGGGATAGATTTTTTATAGCCCTGGAGCTGGAACCGGGCCGCTATGAGTACAAATATATGGTAAATTCCTTTTTATTCCAGGACATGTCTAATCCTCTCTCTGATGATGATAATAACGGCAAAGCCAACTCTGTCCTGTACGTAGGTTCCAATGGACAGCTGGAATGGGAACACGATGACCAGGCTTTTGTCCTGGAAGACGGGACATGGCAGCTTATGGAGACCTATGCAGTGGATCTGGAGGGATACTACACCCTAACCAATTTACACATAGAGCTGACCAACATGGAGATCGGCCTGGACCAGGGTTGGGTCCGGCTGGCCCGGACAGAAAAGGGTATCACAGGCATGGTATTCTGGGGCAATGCTACCCTGGAAATCCCGGGTAAGGATCCCCTGGAGGGCAGCGGGCTGTTTCTCCGTTTTCACCCCAATTTCTTTGAAGAAAATATTAAGCAGTACCTCCTGATTACCAATCAGCAGAAAGAACACATGTATTGCAATAACCTGTTTTACCTGAAAAACTGGCGTTTTTATAATATGGGGGATGAATTTATGATACCCCCGGAAGGATTTGTGGGGGTCTCTCTGAATAATGCCCATTATCAGGATGAAAAGCTTGTTACAGCTTTTCAGTATACCTACTATGACCCGCAAAAAAAATATACCGGCAATGGAGCCCGCTATACAGAGAAGGATATCACCACAGCGGCTATCAGCGAGATGATGCCCCTCTATGAAAAATGGATGAATGCCGTAAGTAAACAGGATATTGAGCAGGTAAAAGATATCATATATGAACCTATCTTTAAAGGGGTAGCCCAGATCGCTATGAAGATGCCTGTTCTGGCAGAGAGCACTTTTGAAAAAAGCAGCGTGAGGGTAGTGGAACTGCAGGCCGGGCCCGGAATGAATACCCTTGATTCTCCCCGTTTGGTAGTGGGGACCATTAAGACTGCCGGGGGAAAGACCGGGCAGAGCAGTATTCTGGTAGCCCGTTTTCATGATGAGTGGAAAATAGTGAATTATACATTGTCATTTTAAAAAAAATGTACCCGAGAGTGATCAGGAGGATCTGATGAAGTGGTATGAGATTTTGCAGGACAGGAAACTACAGCTGGCCCTCATTCTTTCAGTATTGGCATTAAGTGTGAGCTGGATCGTGTTTCAGAATTTCCGGAAGATACCAGATTTTGGCGAGACCATTGAGATCAGCAGTGAAAAGATCATCCTGACCCGCAAATATTCTTATGTCTATGAAAAAAAATACCCGGTGGACCTGC
Organism: uncultured Brevinematales bacterium; assembly: GCA_964537555.1. Classification (GTDB taxonomy): domain Bacteria; phylum Spirochaetota; class Brevinematia; order Brevinematales; family CAYRWR01; genus CAYRWR01. Next base: position 96,211 of record CAZIAD010000009.1, on the reverse strand, counting down.
AGCTGGTGCGGCTGTCCCTCCTTAATACTAATGTGATAGAAGTGCGGGATACCGAGAACCGGATGCTAAACTTCAGCCTGGAGGCCAATAACCTCCTGGTATACCTCAACGGCCCCGCCCGCAAAGGCACTAAACTGGATTTCATCGTAAAGTCCGAGATCAGGGATAATTATCCTTTCTTCAATATCGTCCACCATGGCGGTGAGGAATACAGCTTTCATTATGTTTCCTGGGAGTCCTATCCGGGTAAAAAAAGTAAAAGAGTACTCCTGCCTTCCGGGTCTCACATCACTTATGTAGAGGTGGCGGGAATGAAGCCCAAAGTCAAAGAACGTGAAGTCCTGATCCAGGATCAGTATTCACCAGCTCAAAAGTTCGATGTGATGGTAGGATTTTCCCTGCCCCGGGGCTATATGCATGCTGTACAGGCCAGCCCCCCTCTTATTCAGGATGGGAATGCTACCATCAGAGTACCAGTCTCTCTGTATCAGACTGCTCCCGCCATCCAGGGGGACTTTACTGCCTGGAGGAGTCTGCCTATGGTACAGGAAGGGGACTACTTTGTGTTTAAGACTTTTCTGCATCCGGGGCAATACCGCTACCAGATACGCTACTACAGCCTTCCAAAAAGTGATGACAGCGTAGAAAAAAGAGCTTTTAACAATAAACAGGAGTCCATGTCTATCCTGGATGTCTAAAAAAAGCAGGCCTAAAATTTCTTATTTTTGGGAATATCAAGTAAAATAAAGAAAAAAGGAGAAGATATTGTCTGAAAATACCTGTCTCCAGAATTTTTCCCGTGCCCTGATCATTCAGGACCAGAAGATATTTCTATTGCGTAAGATCAATAAGACGGGCAACTGGTTTCAGCTTCCCGGTGCCCCCCAGAAATTCAGAGAGACTTTAAAAGACAGTCTCCTGCAATTCTTCAACGAAGAGGTAGGTGAACGGATCGATATCCGGGAATTACGTTTTGTCAGAGAGTATATCGGGGTCAATCACGAATATGCTAAAAGAGATACAGACCTGCATTTTGTGGATCATATTTATATCTGCCACTTCCGATCCGGGAGCCCTGATGCTGCGAAACTCCAGGAACTTAATAAAAAAGGTTTTGGCTGGGTCAATATGTCCATGATGGATAAGATTCAGTTTATACCCAAGGATATGCTCATCCTGCTTCACCCTGATGGATCCGTAAGCGGGGACTTTTATCTGGGGGATACTGCCTAGAAATAGGGGCAGGCCTTGTGATACCCCAAAAGTGTGGAATGAGATAAAATAAATCTCCTGCCCAAACGTAACTTATACCATTCTTTTCGACTCTAATGAGAAAACATATCATAATAGGCTTAATATAAACTCAATGAAAAAGGAGTCCGCTTTGAACCATAAAGCATTAGTCCTGATTGTTATTATTTCTCTCATTTTCACCGGATGCGGTAAAAAGAAAACCACAACAGATGGCTCAGAAAAAAAACAAAAAATCCAGCTGACCCAGGTAAAAAAAAGGACCATTGAGAATTATCTCGATGAAATGGGGCAGATAAACCCCCGTTCCATCACCAAGGTAAAATTCAATTTTTCCGGAAAGATCACCCGTCTCTATGCAGAAGAAGGTGACATCATCAAACAAGGCCAGACCCTGGCCCTGGTCTACCCTGACATTAACCAGATAAAGACCGTAACCGGTGCCCAGATCAATCTAAAGCAGGTCATGGCCGATGTTCAGAGGCTGTCCAATGAAGTAGCAGAGATCACCTCCCTGTATAAGCAGGGACTGGTGTCGAAGGCCCGCTACGATGACCTGGAAAGCCAGTACAGCATAGCTCAGGATAAGGTCAAGACAGCCCGCCTGGAAATGGAATCTCTGCAAAAGACTTCTTCTATAGAAAATGAAAAGGCAGTCTCGGTCAGAGCTCCCCTGTCGGGCACTATCATCAACCGTTATGTGGACCTGGGTGACTATATTATGGCGGCATCTGCCTTCCAGAGTGGGACTGTATTATTCGAGGTGGCTGAGATATCTGACCTGATCATAGAAGCCAATATCAATGAGATGGATATACTGGCCATCCATGACGGAGCTCAGGTGGATTTTACCCTGGAGGCTCTTCCAGGCAAGGCTTTTAAAGGTAAGGTATTCCGGGTATTTCCCACTCCGGTCAATGATAATAATGTAAAAAAGTATACCGTTCAGATATTGCCGGTGGATAAAATGCCATCCAATGTCCGTCTGGGTATGTCAGTACGGATCAAAGTATTACTGGTGCGTAAGGAAGATGTGCTCTCAGTGGCTCTGGGTTCGGTGGTCCGGGATCCTGAAGAAGGCCGGGATTATGTGCTGATCCCTCAGGGTAGGATGTATAAAAAGCAGATCATCAAAACCGGAGTATCAGACTATGACAATATTGAGGTCAGGGATGGGCTCAAAGAGGGCGATGAGGTGGTAAAAAGCCCCTACCAGATCAAAGATGATGAGATCATCGATGAGAAGAAGAAAGAGGAAAATGCCCTGACTGATGATGCGAAAAAGGAACCCCAGAAAGTAAAACAAGGTATGAGTAAGAATGGCAAAAAGAAATAATAGTTATCATACCATCCGGCTGGAGAACATCTCCAAGACCTATGGGGATGATAAACAGGAAGTAAAAGTCGAAGCCCTCAAAAATATATACCTTAATTTTGAGACAAATAAGATCTATGCCATCATGGGACCCTCCGGATCGGGAAAGTCTACCCTGATGCATATACTGGGACTGCTGGACCGGCCCAGCGGAGGACGTTATTTCCTGGAAGACGAGAATATCTCTACGCTTTCCGATGCACGTATTGCGCACCTCCGGTCCCGCCGGATAGGATTTGTATTCCAGTCCTTCAACCTCCTGCCCCGTTATTCTGTGTTTAAAAATGTGGAACTGCCTATGATCTACTCCAATGAACATCTCCCGGCAGCCCGTAAGCGCATCATAGATGAACTACTGGAAAAAGTAGGCCTAACGGACCGGGCCCATCATAAGCCTACCGAGCTGTCCGGAGGGCAGAAGCAGAGAGTAGCCATAGCCCGCTCTCTGGTCAATGACCCGGCCCTGATCCTGGCAGATGAACCTACCGGTAACCTGGACACCCACACTGAGAGGGAGATCATGGACCTCTTTGTCAATCTTAAAAACGAACAGCGCACTATTATCCTGGTGACCCATGATGATACCGTAGCCGAATACGCGGATGAGATCGTGGTCATCCGGGATGGGGAAGTGGAATAGATGAGAAAGTTCTGGACAGCTCTCAGTACCGGATTTATGGAGATCAGGTATCATATCATGAGGTCTACCCTGTCCCTGCTGGGTATTGTGCTGGGAGTGATGAATCTGTCCGCCATGTTTTCCGTCATCAATGGGGCTAAAAATATGAACGAGAATATGATGAACAGCCTGGGCACCCCGGACCAGATACAGATCAGCCTGGATAACCGGAAACGCCGTAAGGCTGTGGAAAAGAAGAACCTAAGCCTGGGCTGGCAGGATGTGGAGAATATTAAGAAATATGCCTCTACTATTAAGGCTGTGGGGGTGGAAGTCTTTGCCCGTTATACTTTACAGTATAAAAATGTGAATGAAGAATACACTGTGATCGGTCTGCTCCCTGCCACCTTTGACATGAATAAGTATGAAGTCAGTCAGGGCAGGGAATTTAACGAGTCGGACATGATACAGAAGAATAAGATCTGTGTGATCGGTACGGATGTAAAGAACAAGTTCTTCCCGAATACTGATCCCATCGGCAAGCTGGTCCGGGTGCAGAATGAATATTTCAGGGTGGTGGGTGTACTCAAGGAATTTAATCCCTTTAAGAAAGGGGAACAGGGAGACCGGGATAATCCTCTGGAATGGAAGAACAAACGCTTACTCATTCCGGTCACTACTATGCAGTCCCGTTTTCTGGGATCGGGGGACACACGCAACTGGTTTGCTGTGTTTGTTCAGGCCCGTAGTGTAGAGCTGGTACCGGACTGTATGGATGAGATCAGGAATATTCTGCTCAAGACGCATGATAATCAGGATGTATTTGAAATCAAGTCCATACAGGAAAGAAGCAAGGAACAGGAGAATTTTAACCATGTGTGGGAGATAGTCCTGGGACTGGTAGCCGGGATCTCACTCCTGGTAGGCGGAGTGGGCATCATGAATGTGATGCTGGCCAGCTTCCGGGAAAGAGTCAGAGAGATAGGTATCCGTAAAGCCCTGGGAGCCACTCATGCCGACATCTTTCTTCTGTTTATTGTAGAGACGATGTTGATCTGCATCATCGGGGGTGTGCTGGGACTGATCGCGGGCTATTTTATTTCTACGGGTATGCTCAATGCCATGCTGGCCCAGTCCAATATGCCGTCATCACCCTCTTTTTCTTTTTCCGCCGGCCTGGTGGCAGTATTCTTTTCTATGATAGTAGGAGTCCTGGCCGGCATATATCCCGCTATTAAAGCGGCCCGTTTAGAACCTGTGGAGGCTTTAAGATATGAATAGATTGTTATTATTGTTATTAATGATTGGCTGCACTCTTTCACCGGTGTTTTCCGATGAGCTGGATACCATCATTTCCTGGAGTCTGAGTAATTCATTAAAGGGACAAAGCCTGGACAATATGAAGAAACAGGCCCTCCTGGAACGGCAGGCGCAGTATCTCACCCTTCTGCCCGGCATGCGTCTGACCGCAGATTTTGATGCCGGGACCTATGGCGGTGCGGACTATAGCATCAGTTTTTCTGAATCATTTTCCCATGTGGACAGTGTCATACAGAGTCTGCGCCTGGCTGAGATGAATCAGAAAAAAGCACTTATCAATGTAGAATTAGCTAAAAGAGAGCATATAGACAGCCTCATAAGTTTTTACATAGACCTGTCCCTACAGAAAAAAAAGCTGGAGATCACCCGGGCGGACATTGCCAATCAGAGAGTATTGTACAACATCATGAAGGTGAGGCAGCAGAATGGCCGGGAGATCCTGCTCAATGTGGAAAAACAGGCCAATGAGATCACTCTTTCTGAGGCAGACCTGAGTATTGATGAGATCGGTTTTCAGAACCTGATGCGTTCCTTTATCGACATGAGCGGAGGAGCTCCGGCTGAGTTTAATATGAGGGCTGAATTTAAAGAGGAAGCTCCCTTATCACAGCATGAGCTGAGCCTGCAAAAGGGATGGATCGATGTGACGAATAACCAGATCTCAAGCGGCCTCAAAAAACGGGAGCAATGGCTGCCCCGTCTGGACCTCTCTTTCAGCTGGTCCATGGATATTGATAATAACAGCTCCAGTTATAATCTGGGTGCAGGCCTCAGTTTTTCTGTCCTGGACTACTGGGAAAGAAAAAACAGTATTGACCAGCTTAATATCAGATCCCAGGATCTGCAGCTCAGTATTTCCAATGCCTATGTACAGTGGCAGAACGACAGGATCCTGATGTCAAAAAAAATAGAAAGCCTGGAAAAAAAGATCACTGCCCTGGAGAAGGAAGTAGAACTGGATAAGAAACTGCAGGATCTGTACAAATACCAGTATGATACGGACCAGATCGACTATCATGAATACCGGAGACGGCAAAATGTCCTTCTCACCAGCGAGCTCAATCTGCTCAGACTGCAGGGAGATTATATCCGACTGAGAAAGAGACTCCAGTATGGCATACTCAAGCCTTAATATGAGGAAATAATATTATGAGAAAATTATGGACCGCCATCGTGAGCGGTTTCATGGAAATCAGGTATCATCTGCTGCGCTCATCATTGTCACTGATAGGTATAGTGCTGGGGGTCATGAATCTGACCGCCATGTTTTCTGTGGTTCAGGGTACTCGTACCATGAACGAAGCTATAATGAACAGTGTAGGTACGCCTGACCTCATCTCCGTCACCCTGGACTGGAGAAAACGTAAAAACGCCAAGGAAAAAAAGAACTTCAGCCTGGGCTGGTCGGATATAGATAATATCCGGCGCTATGCCTATAATGTCAAGGACATCGGTGTAGAAGTATTCACCCGTTACCCCTGCCAGTTTCAAAATAAAAGTGTAGAGTATACCGTGATAGGGGTATTACCCTCTACATTCGTTATGAGTAAATATGACCTGGACCGGGGCCGCATGTTCAATGAAAAAGATATGAAAAACGGGCATAAAATATGCGTAGTAGGTACGACTATAGAAAATGAAATATATCAGGGGAGAGACCCCTTAGGCACTATGCTCCTTATCGGAGGAGAATATTTTAAAGTAGTGGGAGTCCTCAAGATGTTTGGAGATTTTGGGGAGGGTTCTCAGAAACTGGGAAGGCGCAACCCCATGGACTGGAAGAATCGCCGGATACTCATACCTGCCACTACATTACAGAACCGTTTCCTGGGCCCCGGAAGTACAGGAAACTGGTTTGCCATCTCTGCTCAGGCAAACGACGTAGACTCTGTACCGGTGGCTATGGAAGAGATCAAAAACGTTCTGCTTAATACGCATGATAATCAAGACCTGTTTCAGATCCAGTCCATGCAGGACGTGAAAAACCAGTCTGAGGATTTTTCACGGATATGGAAGCTGGTACTGGGATTTGTGGCAGGGATATCTCTTATGGTAGGCGGAGTGGGTATCATGAATGTGATGCTGGCCAGTTTCCGGGAGAGGGTCAGGGAGATCGGTATAAGAAAAGCCCTGGGGGCCACCCATGCTGATATTTTTCTGTTATTTATAGTAGAGACCGTCATTATCTGTGTCATCGGGGGGGTGATAGGCCTCACGGCAGGCTATTTTATTTCTGTCACGGCTTTGAATGCCATGCTCCTGGAGTCTATGCCCAGCGGGGCTGAGTTTTCCCTGGCCGCCGGTATCTGGTCAGTAGTGTTTTCAGTGGTAGTAGGCCTCTTAGCTGGACTGTATCCCGCATTTAAGGCTGCCAGGCTGCAGCCGGTAGATGCGCTGCGTTATGAATAGGAATCTCCAGTTCATCAATATTCAGATCTGCATAATCGTGTATCATAATATCCGCATTATCTAAAATCTGCTTTGATTCAGACGACTTATAGGCTATAGCCATCATGCCGGCAGATTTGGCCGCAGTTATTCCATGAGCGGAGTCTTCTATTACACAGCAGCGGGAGCTGTCTACATCCAGGTGTTGGGCTGCTTTCAGAAAAATATCCGGAGCCGGCTTGCCTTTTTGAATGTCTGTACCGCTCACCCGGATACCCAAATATTTTGACCAGGGAAATGGAGCCAGAACTTTACTGATCCAGTGAGAGGGAGCAGAGCTGGCCAGGGCCAGTTTCCAGTCCCTGTCCATGAGTGTCAGCAGAATCTTTTCGATACCTTTGATCGCAGGAATGGGATGAGAATGGTAATACTCATCAGAAATACGGTACTGCATTTCTCTTATCTGATCCTGGGTGAGTTGGATATCATGTTCTGCTATGAGCCTGGTCCACATATCTGTATCAGTAATGCCTACATAGGACTGATATTCCTGCTCGGAGACACAGATGCCCAGCTCGGAAAATACCCGGTAGTTTACTTCCAGGTACCAGGGCTCTGAATCTATCAGCACACCATCCATATCAAATATCATAGCTTTAGACATAATGCTTCCTTATTTGGGCTAGAGTAGGGCGGCCAGTATCATGACTGCAGCGGTGGCCAGGCTTTTGATAGCCAGTCTGAGGTCCGGTAGACTGAGCGAACTATTCGGACTTTGAATGATAAAGAAGACAATCATAGTCAATGATATCAGGGTTAAAAAAAAGCCCGTCCCTAAAAATAGTCCTTTCCAGCCTTTATTCATATCCACCTCTCTGTGATAATTTATCTCAGAATAAGAAAATTTCAAGTGTATGACCTGAAAATTGCCTTTTTGGAGGGATAGGTTAAAATAAAAGAAAAAGGGGAAGGAATTGAAAAAAATAACAGTACTTCTGCTGATGGCTTCTCTGTCCCTGCTGTCTGCCTGTGCCAAAAAAAATAATAAACAGGTAGCGGTAGAAATGACGAATGTGATCATAGAAGAAGTGGCAACATATCCTGACTGGAAGGGCTGGCTGTCAGAATTTGAACGCACCGTCGATTCTCAGAAAGCGGCTCTGGAAAGGGTAAAAGAAAATCCCAAACATTTTCTCATGAAGAGAGTGATGTATAGTAATCAAAACGCTCAGTTTAGAGGGGAAGCCCTGGAAATGATGACTTCTTTAAGCAATCCTGATCTTTTAGAGTTTAATAAAACCTATCAGTCAATCGCAGACCGTGCTCATAAGCAAATACAGTAAAAACCATCTCCGAAGATTATTTTTTTAAAAAATGAAAAAGAAGGGTTTTATATTTAAGGAGTAAAGTCATGGCGAAAAGTATTAAAGGAACTCAGACGGAAAAAAATGTACTGATGGCCTTTGCAGGGGAATCCCAGGCTCGTAACCGCTATACTTATTTTGCAGGGGCTGCCCGTAAAGAGGGCCTTATGCAGATCTCAGAGATATTCGCAGAGACTGCCGAGCAGGAAAAAGAACATGCCAAGCGATTCTTTAATTTTCTGGAGGGAGGAGACCTGGAAATACAGGCCAGCTTCCCAGCCGGTGTGATCGGCACTACCCTGGAGAATCTGCGGGCAGCCGCGGCCGGAGAGGAGCATGAGTGGACTGCACTCTATCCTGAGTTTGCCCGTGTTGCCCGGGAAGAGGGATTTGAGGCGGTGGCCAAAGCATTCGATGCCATCTCTATAGCTGAAAAGCAACACGGTAAAAGATACAGTGAGCTGGCTGATAATCTGGAGGCCGGAAAAGTATTCAAACGAAAGGGGAAACTAATCTGGCGCTGCCGGAATTGTGGTTACCTCCATGAAGCAGAGTCAGCTCCTGAAGTCTGTCCGGCCTGTTTGCATCCCCAGGCCTATTTTGAGATACTGGCCGAAAACTGGTAATAGGTTATTAAAGATAGGAGGAGTGTATTATGAAAAGAATAGCTGTGATCTTACTGATCATGTTCAGCTTTTTTGTGCTGAGCTGCGCCAAGGGGGGCAAGACTAATGAGCCCGTACAGACATCGTCACAGTCCAGCACGGACTGGAAGAGCTGGCTGATTGACTACGAGAAATTTGTAGACGACTTTATCGTGATCATAAAGAAGATCGAAGCCGGGGATAAATCCACCACAGTCCAGGCCATAAGCTTTGCCACCCGGGGCCAGGAGCTGGCTACCCAGGCCATAGAGCTCAATAAAACCCTTTCAGATGAAGAAAAAGTTGAATTTGAGGCTGCATACAAAAATATTCAGCAGAAGCTGGAAGATGCCGGGATGAAAGATTCCCAATAAACCTGAAAATGTGCAAAGCCGGCCTCAGTGAGACCGGCTTTTTATTTTTAATTCTAATAGAATGGATGTCTTAGGCTTTTTCAAAAAAGGCTTTGTGTAAAAGCTGTACGGTCTTGTCAGCTTTTTCCCGGTTGATCACTACCGAGATCTTGATCTCAGAAGTGGAGATCATCTCAATATTGATCTTATTTTCGGCCAGGACGGTGAATACCTTGGAGGCTACCCCGCTGTGGGCCCGCATACCTACTCCTACCACTGAAATGATGGCTATATCATCTTCATAGCTCACCACAGCTCCTTTCAGGCTGGATTCTACCTCTTCCATAATCTTTTTGGTTCGTTCCAGATCAGATGTGAGCACAGTAAAGGATATTTGGGACAACAGATCATCGGTACTGGTGCTCTGTACGATTAGATTGATATTGATATCAGCATCGGCTAGTTTTTTAAATACACTGGCCGCCATTCCGGGATGATCGGGAATGTCGGTAATATTGACCTGGGTCTCGTTTATTTTCTTGGCTATTCCGGTGATTACTACATCTTCCATAATAGGTTTCTCCTTAACTATGAGTGTCCCGCTCTCCGGGGTCTCTTCCTCCAGGCTGGATAATACCCGCAGGGGTACATTATAATTCATGGCAAATATCACAGAACGGTCATGCAGGACCTTGGCACCCATGGAGGCCAGCTCCAGCATCTCGTCATGAGTCACCATCTTGAGCTTTTGAGCCTGAGGCACAATACGGGGGTCGGTAGTATAGACCCCGTCTACATCAGTATAGATATCACAGCGGTCAGCCTTTACCCCGGCGGCTACAGCCACAGCGGTAGTATCGGATCCGCCCCGCCCCAGGGTGGTGATATTAGAGTGTTCATCCACTCCCTGAAATCCGGCAATGACCACTATATTTCCCTCCAGGAGGGCTTTATGGATCTTGTCAGCGTCCATACCCAGGATCTTGGCCTTGGAGTAGTCCGCAGTGGTCTTCATGCTGATCTGATAGCCGTTATAAGAGATAGCCTTTCCGCCCTGGGACTGGATAGCCATAGCCAGAAGGGCTATAGACACCTGCTCTCCGGTGGATACCATCATATCCATCTCACGCTGGGAAGGATCTTTAGTGATCTCGTGGGCCAGGTTAATGAGTCGATCTGTAGTACCGCTCATGGCAGATACCACTACTATGACATCATTACCCTCGCTCTGGGTCTTGAGAGCACGACGGGCTACATTCTGGATGCGGTCCACGTCTCCCACAGAGGTGCCGCCATATTTTTGAACGATCAGTGCCAAGCTGTCCTCCTCATATAAAATAAGTTCCATATTATAGAGGAAATATTTGGATTTCACAATATTATTAAAAAAGCCCCCGCATGGGGGGCTTATGACTTTACTGTACCAGCAGATCTATCCCGACAGGGACCGGCCTGGCAATAATATCCAGGACAGGCGATGTAGCTTTTACATACTCCACAAGATCTGCTATTTTTTCCTGATCGGCGGGACTTTTTATACTGATACGCAATTGAATGTGGTCATAGCCGGGACGAACTTCCCGGTCCAAACCTAAAAATCCCTGCAGATCAAGCCTGCCTTCCAGAGCGATTTTCAGCTCCTGCAGCTCCAGGCCTCTGGCTGCGGCATTGTAGGATATTCCGATGGCCAGACATCCGGAGAGGCCGGCCAGAATAGTCTCTACAGGGTTAGGGGAAGTATCTGTTCCTAATAATCCTGATGGTTCATCTATCCAGATCTCGTGGGCGGTATAGGCCTCAGTCTTGCCTTCAGTGCCAGCTTGTTTCCACCTTTTGATCTCCGTTCTTGAAACTGCGCCATCGATCCAAATAGTCTCTGCGTTAAATCTGTATTTTGCTTTTTCCGGCTTTTCCTGTATGGCCTGGACAGTGCGCCCCAGATTGTTCAGATTTACCCCGTTAATAATGTTTTCGCTGATAGTTACACTCATGAGAGTCTCCTTTTTAACAAATCAATACTCCCTCGGAATATCCTGGCCAGAGCAGGGAGGGATCAGCTGGCCATTCGTTCTACAGTGATGATTGTCTTTTAGCATAACATAATTACCTCCCTTGCTAGGAGCAGCTACCAAAAAAATGGGCAACTGTCCTGCACTACAAAAGCTATCGTAATACTAGTATTATATATTAATCCTAGTAAATATGTCAATATATAATTGTTTTTTCCACAAAAAAAACAGGGCCAGGCAATACCGATTCCCTGAAACTGTGTGTTATCAGTACCAGATCTGTAAATTTTTGTGTTATCTGCTATTATAGCATATTATTAGTCTGTATATAAATGGCAAAAACGGAGGATACATCATGAAGACTATAATATGTGGATTGATATTGTTGATTATCAATAATGCCTTTGCCAAAAGGCTTGCTCCTGAGAATGTAGAGCCCATAAGGTACAATGGTATGATCATTATTGCCGATCAGGAAAAAATGGGTTTTATAAAAGTATTTGATACTAATCAAAATTTTCTCTGGAAAAAAAGAATATACACTGTAGATTACATAATTGGATTGGAAAGAGATGTCCAGAATGTGTATATCAATAAGATCCAGATGCACAGAGGCCTGTTGATCATAAAAAATGAAGAGAGAAACTATTATAGCCTGGACCTTGATACCAGAAAAGTAAAAAAATTGAAGAAAACGGATATAAAAAGGCTTAAATCGGACATTCCCAATTTTTAAATATTCAAGTCTGTTATTGAAGGCAGGAATCGTCACTGTATCTTATATCTGTCCAGTTTTATCCTGAATACCAGCCTTATGCTAATATTGAAAATAAATCCCATCCTCTATACAATGAATACAGGAGAAAATCATGTTTTCTATCGAGGATGCCAAAACTGCCTGTGATGCCCAGCCTCATGCGGTTGCGGAGCTGCCCTTCGGCCCTGACGCCCTGGTCTATAAGGTCATGGGCAGGATGTTTGCCCTGATCTCTCTCAGTGACGAGCCGGGCCGCATCAATCTGAAGTGTGACCCTTTTGTGGCACAGGACCTCCGGGACCAGTACCCGGCCATCATCCCGGGTTATCATATGAACAAACGGCACTGGAACACACTTATCCTGGACGGAAGCCTGCCGGAGGTAATGATCCTGAAGCTCATCCATGACTCCTATATGCTGGTGGTAAACAATCTGAGCAGGAAATTAAAAACAGAATGGGAGAGCCAGCCTTGAACAGCCGCTTTCAATGGATCCTGATATTCGTCACTCTTAACATAGTCATCATTCTGTCTCTGGGGACCTATTATCAGTGGGTACCGGTAACCCAATGGAGCAGCTTTTCCTATTATAGTGTACTGATGGCCATGCTCCTCCTGGCTGCGGCTATCTTTGTAGCCTTTATCCTTCCGGATGAAAAGAGGGAAGATGATATTCTGCCCTGGAAAGACCGGGAGCTGCATAGCCAGGCTCTGCACCGGGCGGAACAACAGCTCCTGGAGGATACTGGCACAGAGGAGCAACAGTATCCTGGGGACCCGGACTTAAAGCAGGATCTCACGCTTAGGGGTAATGACCAGGGTATGCTGACAGGAAATGGAGAGTACGGGGCTGAAGGGTATAACACTATCAGCAGGCATCTCGAAGAAATAAGCACTGCCGGGGATGTATCCGGTCAGGCCGGCTCCTCTGAGTCCCTCAGTATGGATACTAAAGTGCCTGCTTCTCTGGCTCGGGAAAGAGTACTGGATAGTACGGAGATCCTGGTATCAGATTACCGTAATACTCAGGCCCCCGGTCTGCCCCTCCACACTTATGTGGCGGGTGCCTATATGCCCGGGAAGCTGATGGACCATGACCCTGGAGATGTGGGGACTATCTTTATCCTGACCCGTGAAGCATCTAATATTGATCCCTATGCCATACGGGTAAGGGAGCAGAGTGGAAATCGTATCGGATTTATCCCCCGGCCCCTTAACAGAGTGATGGCTCCTCTAATGGACCAAGGCCAGTCTCTGGAAGCCATCCTGATTCACAAGAAACAAGTCTGTCAGAGTCTGCGCCTGGAGCTGGAAATACGTTCCTCCAACCCTTCAAATTCTGGATAAATGCAGGCCTTTTTGCTATAATGGGCATATTTCAAGGAGGAAGTATGAAAAACCTGATCCTGATTTCAGCTCTTTTTGTGATGGCATTTTTTTCCTGCAGTAAGGAAATCGTAAAAGATATTCCTTCTAACTGGGGAAAAGTGACTTACATAGAAAAGATAGATGCCTACGGGATAGTCATGGACGATGGAAGGAAGCTGTTTCCTCTCAATCTGGATATCAAATTCCAGGTCGACACTTTACCGGTATTATTTGACTATGTACCAGTAGAAGAGAAGCAGCTCATAGAGTGGGGCAGCCCCATTAAAATAACCCGTATGCAGATGGAATAACACCTGGGAGTGATATATGGATAATAGGGAAAAAAAGCAAAGACGACGCAGGATCATTTGGCTGTCACTTCTGGGAGTAATCGTCCTGTTAGTCCTATTGAACGGGACCCGGATGTTTTATTTTGAGACAGATCAATATCGTAAAAATGACCTGAGTCAGATCATGGATAAAAGGGCCTTACCCCTGGAATACCGCATGGGAAATAAAAAAGCTGTACTGTGTGTCCATGGATTCCCGGCTAGTCCGGCCGGCTTTGCCTGGCAGGCAGAACAGTTTAAAAAGGCAGGCTACGATGTCTTTGTGCCTCTTTTGCCCGGCTTTGGTACCAGGCCGGAGGACTTAAAAGGCCAGGGTTTTAAGAGCTGGTATGCTTATCTCAAAGATTACTACTCTGCCCTGAGAGGGCAGTACGATCAGTTTTATATAATAGGCATGTCCATGGGAGGAGCCCTGACCTTAAAGCTGGCTGAAGAGTACAGTAGTGATGCCGGCTTAGCGCCGAGTGCCATTGCTACAGTATCAGCCCCGGTATTTCTCAACAGTCTTCTGGAAAACGGGGTGCTTCTCAATCCGGCGCTCTATATATCCCGCACCCTGAGCTGGATAATGCCGGATCCCCTCCCCTATGCCAATGATGTGTCCGGACTGCCAGATGGCGGGGATCGCTGGATGGGATATTTTGCCCTCCTCCTGCCTCAAATCCATAGCTTTAAGATGGGCCTTAAGAGTGTGAAGAAAGATCTGCCTAAGATCACCGTCCCCTATCTAGGGCTGCAGGCTATAGGGGATAAGGATGTGCCCTTTAAAAACCTGGATTATATATACAGGCACATCTCTTCCCGGGAAAAAGTAAAAAAAGAATTTGATATAGCTAACATAGCACATAGTCATCATGTGCTCATTATGTATGATTCCACCCGGCAGGAAGTATTTGACAATATAAATAGTTTTTTTAAAAATCATTAAATCAGGCCTTAAAAAAGAAAGGCAGGTATTTCACCTGCCTTTCGATTACCTATATCAGTTTCCTGTTTTAATCCCAGGTCTCCATAGCCAGATCAAAGACTAAAGCGGTCTTATTGATGATATCATCGATCTTCTGCTTGTAATCGATCATATTATGTATAATATCTTTCTGATCGGGGTTGGCTTCCAGCAACTCCTGGAGTCGGAGATCTATACTTTTATCATGTATGAGTTTATATTTTGATGCTTTACTGATCAAGACCTGCTGAATAATAGTGGCAATATAGGAACCCAGATCATGCAGAGTGTTTTCCATATTTCTCAGTTCTGTGATGTGCTTGAGGTCTTCTGAAAGGGGTTCGAGGCTATAGGATAAAAAAATGTTAAAGTCCTGTTCCAGATTTTCTGCGGAATAGGATGGTTCACTGGCTTCCATTTATCCTCCTTGATACAGAAATATATACACTTATTTGAATACTGTCAAGTGGTACCGGGCCCCGCACTGAGAGGAGTCTGCTGTTCCGCGATCTTCAGACATATCACGCAGACATCATCATCAAACTGGTCATTACCCCGGAACACCACCAGATCGTTTATAATCCCATTCACCAGCTCAATGTTAGTCTTATAGGAATGCCTGATCAGAGAATTACATAGCATGATATCTCCAAATTCATCAATGGGAGAATTGGGGTAAATACGGGACTTTTCATAATTTACTGCTTCCATAATACCATCTGTATAGAGCAATAGAAAGTCGTTGCTTTCCAGTTGTAACTTATATTCAAAGAAACTCTTACCCAGAAAGTTCAGTTCATTGATACTCATCACCCCTAAAGGTGGTTGTCGGTTGCTGCTCATGGGGCTGAATACAGCGTGATCCCTGACTACCAGAGGATGGGCATGTCCGGCATTGGCATAACTGAAGTCTTTAAGATAGGGGTCAAATACCCCATACATAGCAGTCACAAAATTTCCTCCGGTCTGGTCCCATAAAAAGCGGTTTAACTCAGTCATAAAGATGGCAGGGAGTTCCGCGATTTTTTTATTCTGGAGGAGGAAGCTTTTGAGCATAGCCGTGATCAGGGCAGCAGGGACTCCATGCCCGGAAACATCAGAGATGAAGAATCCGGTCTTACCGGAAGGCAGGTCAATAAAGTCAAAAAAGTCTCCTCCTACCTGCTGCATGGGCTTATAATAATAATAGATCTGCCGGGATGGGCTGTCCTGGGGCATAAGACTGGTCTGTATTCTGCGCGCAATCTCCAGATCGGCCAGCATAGTCTGATTTTGAGAATGGAGTTTGTTTCTTTCATCCTCGATTTCCGCATTTTTAATCAGGATATGAGAAGATAGTTTGGAAAATGCGGTGTGCAGGTCTCCTATTTCGTCTTTGGAAGGAGATGAGGGGGACATGGGTTCCCGAAATTTATCGAAGAGATCGATCTGTTTCTGTAGTTCCTGGATTGGGGTGGTGAGCCGGTTGGCATACCATAGGGAAATAAATAAGAGAAGGATAAAGCTGATACCCAGAGAAATAACGGAAACGATTCTGAATAAGCGAAGTTCCTGGTTGAGCAGAGATTGTTTGATCAGGACGCCTACATAGCCCTGCCTGAAGGAGCTTATCTTGCCATCCTGTACACTGGGAATCCTCATGAGGGGTTTCCGTAAAATATAATAATCCTCTCTGTTATATCGTAGTGGCAGATATTTCTTACGGTCTGTTTGATAAAGACGGTTGATCTGTCCGGCCAGACCCATAGTCTCCAGTCTATCGTCACTGAATCTAATAGATTCATCACTTTGAATAAAATAGAGGGAGGTGTCATCCTGGTTGTAATAGTACTCAAAAAACTCTTTATCCAATGGTGTGGCTATGCTGCAGAAGCCTAATTTACTTCCTTTAATGACAGGATGGGGTATAATAGCGCAGTTGTAAATGACCAGGGTATTGGAAACAATAAAAGGGTAGGATGCACTATATAAAAGGTCGTGAACGGGTTGATCCAGTTCATTCCAGATATAGTATGATATAGTGTCCGGCATGGCAAAAATCTTGTCCTTCCAGTAATACAGGTTTTTATAGGCCAGACTGTCTTTTAAAAACATCTCATATAATCGCAGGTTATAGCGATTAATAAAGATATCCCCTCCGGGCAAGCGGTAATGTGATAAGCCGCCCTGTTTAACGATCTCTATCTTTTGATTTGCGATAAAAAAAGCATAGTCCCGGTATTTTTCCAGATTTATGTCCAGGTAGGTACTGAATTGGCGAATCTGGCTTTCTAATTGATCCTGAACATAAGTCCTGTCCCGTCGTATGTTGATAATAGTGATGATCAGTGTGATAAGAATCAGGGGGATCATACCTACCGTGAGATTGTTTAACAGAGTTCTTTGCCTGATCTTCATATTTTTCCTTCAATATGTCTCTAATTAAATAATGCATTAAAGAGAAAAAAATGTAAAGAATTCACTTATTCTATATCGATACTAATGATGCAAATATCATCTTCAAAATCATAAGCCTGCCGGTATTTTCTGAGTCGGTCTACCAGAAAGGGTATGAGATGCTTCTGTTCAGATTCCAGAAAATCCTGTATACTCAGCATGAGCTCTTTCTCTCCAAATTCCTCTCCTTTCCCATGTTCAGCCGCTCTGCGATGATAAGGTATAGTCTCTACCAGTCCATCTGTGAATAAGAGCAAACGGTCTCCTGTGCTTAGTTTCAAGGTATTGCGCTGAAATCTCAAAGACATGTTTTCCAGATCATTGTCCGAAAAAACTCCCAGGCAGGGCCCTTTTTGGCCATTGAACGGGGTGAAAATATTTTTACCATGTATAACTATAGGTTCAGGGTGGCCGGCGTTACTATAACTAAAAGTTTTCTTTTTGGAATCATAG
This sequence comes from uncultured Brevinematales bacterium, assembly GCA_964537555.1. Lineage (GTDB taxonomy): Bacteria > Spirochaetota > Brevinematia > Brevinematales > CAYRWR01 > CAYRWR01. Next base: position 78,578 of record CAZIAD010000009.1, on the reverse strand, counting down.
ATACCATATAGTGCTGTGATAAAATTTGCCCCAATATTTTTCAGAAGAAAATGGTTGCAGCGGCTTATAAATATCTCAGGATCTCTGGCCTTATCATGATTCTGGTAGCAAAAGCTTTTGAGCATAGCAGTAATAAATGCTGCAGGCACTCCATGACCGGAGACATCTGCAATGAAGATCCCGGTCTCATGAGGGGATAGTTCAATAAAATCAAAGAAATCTCCACTGACTTCTTCCATAGATAAAAAGATAAAATTTAACTCCCCCATGGGGCTGGACAGGGGTAAGAGGCTGGCCTGTATAGAGCGTGCCATTTCCAGTTCATTGAGCTGTGACTCCTGCTTTTTTCGTAAATGATCCCTTTCCTGCTCGATGATCTGTTGGTTGGCCAGGATATGATCCGACATCCGGGAAATACTGGCCTGTAGCTGCGTGATCTCATCCCGGTCATTGAGGGGAGGCAGGATTTTTTGATAGTTCCGTTCAAATCCTCTGACCTGGTCCTGTAGTTGTTTTAGGGGTTTTACCAGACTGTCAGAGAACCAGATGGCGATCAGAAAAATCAGGGCCAGTGACAGGATCATACTAAGCCTGTACATTTTTTGAAAAGACAGAAACTGCTTATTAAGCTTCTGTTCATTGAATAAGACGCCCAGGTAGACCCAGGAATTTCCGGACCCTATACCTTTATTGAGATTGAGTGGAATATAGGTGCTTCTATGTATATAATATGTCCCTTTATCTTTGATCTTAAAAGGGCCGGGCATGACCTTTTCCCTGATACTTTGAGCTACCAGATCCTGAACCTCCTGATTTTGAAAGGCAGGATCGCTAAAAACGAGGCCTTTACTGGTCTGGATAAAGTATATGGCCCCCGGATCGTGAAAACTCAGATCCTGAAAGTAGTTTATATCCAAAGGCAGGGACAGAGCTATAAAGCCCAGACGCTGTGAAGATGCTTCCTTATGGAGTAGGGCACAGTTACGAAATACCAGATTGCCATTTTTAATATTAGGAATAGATACCGTATAGCGCCGGGAGTGCTGATCCTGATCAAGTTCCTTCCACAGAAATCCGGCTTCCTGATCGTCTATATTGTATACATAGTCTCTCCATCGTGCCATATCCCGGAACACATTATTGGTATTGATAAATATCTCAGTGTTGCGCAGTTTTTGCCTGATACCGAAAATACTGTCTTTATTCAGTTTAAAATTATAGAGAGCCTGTTCCCGGCTTTTTTGGCTATTATCCCGGGCCAGAAAAAAGGCATAGTCCCGGAATTTTTCCAGGTCATCTTCTATAAACATCTTAAGATTGTTAATGGAAACATCCATATTATCTAAAACATACTGCCTGGATTTGCTACTGTAGGTAAAAAGAAAAATGACAGAGACGAGAATGAGGGGGAGAAGCCCCACAGTGATATTGTTTAGATAGGTCTTGAGCCTGATTTTCATAATCCCCTCTTACTAAAGGTGACTCATTGTAGTATGAGAGTGATTTTGAAGCAATAGGAAAATCCTTTGACTATTCTATATCTATTACTATCATACAGACATCGTCATCAAAACTCTCTTTTCCCCGGAATTTTATCAAGCCTTTCTTCAGAGAACGTAAAAGGTCTTTGTTATTTCTTTTTTTATGCTCATGGATAGTAGAGAATAAAGCCTGGTCTCCAAATTCTTCCAGAGATTTCTGGGGGCTCCGGTCATGTTTTTTGTAATTGACACATTCTTCTACCCCGTCTGTTGTGAAGAGGAGCTGATCTCCCGCTTCCAGATCCATATGCTGCATAGCATATTCTTTGTCAAAATATTTTAAGTCAGATGAGGGGAGTACACCCAGAGGAAAGCCCCGATGCTGTACCAGAGGGCAGGAGATATGAAAACCCCGGATGAGATATGGCATCCCATGTCCCGCTACAGAGAAATCAAAAGTGAGCCGCTTTAGATCCAGGATACCATAGAGAGCAGTGACGAAATTCTGGCTGGCCTGGTGGATCAGGAAATGATTGAGCCCTTCCAAAAAATGTTCCGGCTTATCACTGAGGTGTTGATTTTGAAAAATAAAACTATTTAACATAGTGGTGATCAGTGCAGCCGGCACTCCATGGCCGGAGACATCACTGATAAATATGATGACCCGGTCTTTGCCCAGGCTGCCGAAGTGGAAGTAGTCTCCTCCCAGTTGTTCCATAGCCTGATAGTAAAAGCGGATATTATTACGGGGGCTGCTGGCGGGCAGCAGATTTTTCTGGATCTGGCGGGCCATTTCCAGCTCACTGTCCATTATATCCTGCTGCAGTTGCAGTTTATTCTTTTCCTCCTGTATCAGTTTGGTGTTTTCCACTATATGTGTGGTCATACTGGCTATACTATGGTGGATAGAGCTGATCTCATCATTCACCACCACAGGATCAGAGATAGGTATGAGGTGTTTGTCAAATACCTTTATATCCCTTTCCAGTTTTCTCAAAGGACGCGTCAAATTACTGGAAAAGATATAGGATATGATGGTCAGTATGATGACAGATATGAGTATTGAGATGATGGTCATATTTTGAAACTGAAAAAACTGCTTATTTTTTAAACGTACATCATAGAGAATACCGATGTAGGACCAGGGTTTATCGTGGGGCTCATTGATACGTTCCATATCGGGGATCTGCATGAGGGGTGCTTTGAAATAATAATATTCCCGTTTATTATTCATCATGATGCGGGGCAGCTTTCCTGAATTTTTAAAATCCACATTGGTGAGGCGGGCAGCCGATTCCGGGGTGTTAAAGTCAGGATGAGAAAAAACATATCCACCGGAAGTTTCTATAAAGTATATGACTTCATATTCCTGGAAGGCAAACTCTGCGAAATAATCATAGTCAAGGGGGGTGACGATCTCAGTAAAACCTATCTTAGTATTGGCTGCATAATCATAGATTATAGAACAGTTCCTCAGGACCAGAGTATTAGATACTATCTCCGGAATAGAGGTTGTATAACGACGGGTGTAACGGGGTAGTAGTAAGTGCTTCCATAAGTGGTCTATAGTGTTTTGACTTGCGCTATAAAAAGAGTCACGCCAGTTATAAATATCCCTATATACATTAGTATTTCCTAAAAAAATCTCATACATCCTGATTTTGTATCGGGTACCAAACATACTTTCATCAGAAAGCCGGAAATTGTATTTGGCACCGGTATTATCGAATCTGAAATTCTGATGAGAAATAAAATAGGTGTAATTCCGGTATTTTTCCAGGTCAGATTCCAGGGCTATTTTAAAAGTATTGGCATAGGTCTCCAGGTTTTTACGGATATAGGTATGCTCCTCTTTACGGAAGAGGAGAAGAATGATCAATGACAGGATGAGGAGAGGGAGTATACCCACCAGGATGTTGTTTAAAATCATTTTCTGCCGGATTTTCACTTTTATCCAACCTTTTTAAAAATGCATTTAATAATTCATTGTATATCTTTTACCAAACTAAAGCAAGCTCTATTTTGTTGTAATCAAAGCAGATAAGATAGTTTTTCGATCTCATCGGGATCATCTTCAGTCTTGGTGATGAGACGGCTGGTGTCTCTTTTCAGATCGATCTGGATCGGCATACGCAGGGGCAGGCCCTTGGGGTTTTTTAATACCACTACTTCCGGTTTCATGGAGTATTCTTCGTTTTTACCGGTGATGTAGCCTATCTCCCTGGAGTTGAGGTGGACAAAGGCGCCGATGGGATAGAAGCTGCCCAGGTCATACTTCATGGCCATTTCATTGATAAATCTCTGGGAGACATAAGGGGAGAAGTGGGTAAGGGTATGGCGCATGATATAGAGCAGGGCATCATTGATAGAGTAGGCCTTCTTGTAGGCCCGTTCGGTGGTGAGGGCATCATAGACATCACATACAGCTACGATCTGGGCAAAATTACCGATGGCGTCTGACTGAAGTCCCAGGGGGTAACCCCCGCCGTTCCATTTTTCATGATGGAACAACACCACTTTCTTAATGTATTTGGACAGGGTAGGGTCGTCCTTGATCAGTTTAAAGCCCAGCACAGGGTGGTTTTTCATGATGCGGAACTCCTCCTCACTGAGGGTCCCGTGCTTATTGACGATGCGGGAAGGGATCTTTATCTTACCGATGTCGTGTAAAAAGCCTCCCAGGCCCACTTCCTTGACATAGTAGTTGTTAAAACCGAGGCGGCGGGTCAGAAACATGGACAAAATCCCCACATTGATAGAGTGGGCGTAGGTATAGGAGTCATAGTCTTTGAGTACCATCAGGTTGAGAAATCCATTGGGCTGGCCTTCCATATCGCTGAACAGGTTTTCGATGACAGTCTGGGCCATATTGATGTCAGGCAGTTTGCCGTAACGGATCTGGGTGACTATCTCATCCAGGGCTTTGGACGCGAAGTCGAGTGAGGCAGCCGAAAACATGGGAGTCTCGGAGGCACTATTCTTCCATTTGGGGGGGACATAGTAGATGGTCTTGATGCCTTTGACTTTCATCTTGGCGATAAAATTATCAGTCATAGGCTTACGGGCAGGCCACAGCATAGCCCCTTTTTCATCATAGACAATACCGGAAAGGACAGAGCCGGGCTTCAAAAACTGGACTTCCACCTCGCGGAGTTTGTTCTTATCTACCATGGTGCCTTCTTAATTATTATTAAATAATTCGGCAGTGTATACCCCACACCTTAAGTGTACACCCCTGTACTGATTCTTACAATAGACATTTGTTATTATTTTTACTTACTGACTTAATTCCTTGAACATGCGGCTGGTCTGTATGGCATCATTTTTCTGGTATTTGCCGATATAGGGGATGCGTCCCCCTTTGGCCTCTACATAGAAGATCTGGCAGATATCCACAAAGGGATAGACGATCACGGGCTGTATCACAGAGATCTCCAGGGTCCAGTAGCCGCAGAAGCCCACATCACCGAATCCCGCAGTGGCATGGATGGACAGTCCCAGGCGTCCTACCGAGCTGCGGCCTTCTATCATGGGGACATAGTCATGGGTAGCGGTGTACTCCATGGTGCGGCCCAGGTAGAGGCGGCCCGGTTCCAGCATAAATCCGCTCTCCGGTATGATGGCTTCCTTGTAGGGGGTGTCTTCTTTCATGTCCAGGACACCGTCTTCTACCACCAGCAGCCGGTCATGGAGGCGCAGGTTATAGGAGTTGGGATTGACCCGTTTTTCATCGTAATCACTGATCTCGATGCGGCCCCGTTTGATCTGTTTCTGTATCTCTTTTCCGGTGAGGATCACTGCTGTCTCCTTGAGCTGGCTATTATTTTAATGTGTCTCTATTGTGTACAAACTTGTCCCTTTCATCCTGCATCTTTTTGAGCTTTTCTTTTTCCTTGACTATCACTTCAGCAGGGGCCTTGTCGGTAAATCCTTTATTGGCCAGCTTCTGCTCCAGTTTTTCTATAAAGCCGTTCAAACGGTCAATTTCTTTATTGAGGCGCTCTTTTTCCTTATCCACATCGATGAGGCCTTCCAGGGACACAAAGAGCTCGAAGCCGTTGCCTACGCCGGCTGCTTCATTATCCCGCTTTCCTTCTTCTGAGATATCCAGAGTGGAGATCTTGGCCAGCTTGAGGATAGAGTCCAGGCTGGCTGTGATATATTCAGGCTTTACTTTTTTGTCCAGCTTGATGCGGGCAGCCAGGTCTTTTCCGGGAGGGATCTTGTATTCTCCCCGGATATTACGCACCGTATAGATGATGTCCTGGAGGATGATGACCTGCTTTTCCTGTTCTTCGAATAGCATCTTTTCATCATATTCAGGGTAGGAGCTCACCATAATGGAGCCCGATACTCCGGGCAGGGACTGGTAGATCTCCTCGGTGATAAAGGGCATCACGGGATGGAGCAGCTTAAGCGCCCCTTCCATGACATGGTACAGGACGCTGATCTTGGAGATCTTGGCGGCCTGGTCCTCCCCGTAGAGGGTGACCTTGGAGCTCTCGATGTACCAGTCGCAGATCTCACCCCAGATAAAGTCATAGAGGGTGATAGTGGCATCATTGAACTTAAAGGCTTCTATCTCTTCCGAGGTCTTCTTTATAGTCTTGTGATAACGGGACAGTATCCACTTATCAAAGGTATCCAGCTGTACTTTATCCATAGCTATGGGGTCCATGTCACCGGCAGCGTGGTGGATAAAGCGGGCGGCATTCCACAGCTTGTTGCCGAAGTTACGGCCCAGCTCGCACTTTTCATTGGAGTAGAGGATGTCGTTACCCAGGGGGGCCAGGCGGATGATGGTGTAACGCAGGGCGTCGGCTCCGAACTCAGCGATCACATCCAGAGGGTCGGGGCTGTTGCCCAGGGACTTGGACATCTTACGGCCCAGCTCATCCCGGATGATACCCGTAAAGTAGACCTTTTCAAAGGGGATGTTCCCCATAAACTCATAACCGGCGATGATCATACGGGCTACCCAGAAGAAGATGATGTCGGGTGCTGTCACCAGGGTACTGGTAGGATAATAGTATTTTAACTGCTCATCTACTTCGGGCCAGGAGTGTACCGCCATAGGCCACAGCCAGGAGCTGGCCCAGGTGTCCAGGACGTCATTGTCCTGCCGGATCTCATCGCCTACTGAATCACCCAGCTTTTCAGGACGCTCGGTAAAGGCGCCGTACTCCCCGGTCTTGTCGCAGTAATACACCGGGATGCGGTGGCCCCACCACAGCTGGCGGGAGATACACCAGTCCCGAATATTGTCTGTCCAGTTAAAATAGGTCTTCTCCAGTCTTTCCGGGTAGAATTTTATGGCTTTATCTTTTATGGCCTTGACAGCGGGCTGGATCAGCTCGTCCATACGCATGTACCACTGTTCAGACAGGTAGGGCTCGATAGGGACCTGGCCTCTTTCCGAGTAGCCTACGTTGTGGGTATAGTCCTCGATCTTGTCCAGGAGCTTGAGGGCTTCCATCTGCTCTACTACCATCTTTCGGGCTTCGTAGCGGTCCAGGCCTCTGTAGTCTTCCGGTACTCTGTCGTTGAGGGAGGCGTCATCATTGAGGATATTGATGATGTCCAGGTCATGACGGCGGGCCATCTCGTAGTCATTGGGGTCATGGGCCGGAGTGATCTTGACCACCCCGGTACCGAACTCCAGGTCCACATAGTCATCGGCGATGACGGGGATCTCCCGTCCTACGATAGGCAGGATGACAGTCTTACCCACTATATCTTTATAGCGTTTGTCTTTAGGATTAACGGCTACGGCAGTATCGCCCAGCATGGTCTCGGGACGGGTGGTGGCTACGATTACGCACTCTTTGCTGTCCTTGATGGGGTACTTAAAGTGCCACAGCTTACCGTTGACTTCTTTAAAGTACACTTCCTCATCGGAAATGGCAGACTGGCTTACGGGACACCAGTTGACCAGGCGGTAGCCCTTGTAGATAAGGTCCTTGTTATACAGCTCCACAAAGGCATGGATGACGGCCTTGTAGTAGCCCTCGTCCATGGTAAAGCGTTCCCGGTCCCAGTCGCAGGAGGCACCCAGTTTCTTGAGCTGGGAGATGATGATGCCGCCGTATTTTTCTTTCCATTCGTAGGCATATTCCAGGAACTTGTCCCGGCCTATAGCTTTTTTATCGATGCCCTTTTCTTCCAGCAGTTTGTTTACCTTGGTCTCAGTGGCGATGGAGGCATGGTCGGTACCGGGTATCCAGCAGGCTTCATAGCCTCGCATACGGTGGTAGCGGATCAGGATGTCCTGAATGGTATTGTTGAGGATATGCCCCATGTGCAGCATCCCCGTCACATTGGGAGGGGGGATCACGATGGTATAGGGTTTTTTACCGGAGTCGGGCTTACTCTTAAAGTATCCCTTATCCAGCCACTCTTTATAGATCCTGTCTTCGAATTCCTGGGGCTCAAAGGCCTTGGCCAGTTCTTTTGTCTTTGCTGCCATGATAGCGTCCATCCTGTGTATTTAGTGGATTGCCAATAGTTTAAAGTAAACTAAGGCGAATGTCAAAAGAAAAATTCTGTCCTGATTTGACTTTCGATTATTTTTCCCGGGGGGCGGTGGATGGAGAAGGGGTTCCAGATGATGAGAGCGATCCGGTGCGAGGGGAGCGAGTTCCGGCTTCCACTCTTTTTAGACATTCATACCCTGGTGACAGTATGAGGCAGTAACACCTGCCTTGTAATTCACACAGATTGTGCTGGCCTTCCGTAGGGGTGATGGCCCCAAAAAAGCAAAGATGAACAGATTGACAGCCTGCTAAGAGAGGATTTGAAGATATTTAGACCTTTTAAAAGGGATTAGATATAATTATATGACTATGAGATTCCTGTTCCTGAAGTAGTAGATGATGATAACTAAGCATAAAGAGCAGATTTATCAAATAAGGAGTGATCCCTATGTTTCTAGTATTGATCCTTCTGATGGCAGTAGCTGCTTTTATGACTTTTACTTTTTTTAAGATCCGGCAGTATGGTGTCAGTGCCGAACGTACATCCCGATTTGACCGGGTCAGCCTGGGCACAGCGCTCTTACCCGGACTGGCTACTGCGGTGTGGATGATCACGACCCGGCCCACCCCGGGCGACTCCAGGGCAGTAGCAGCTCTCTTTCTTAATTTGTCGGTACTGCTGTATACGGTGATCCTCCTGGCCGCATTTAAGATCCGGAAGCGGGTGTTTCATCCCGAGGACTCATTTAATAATCAGAAAAATGAAGTTCAGGATCAGCATAAATAAATCCAGATAAACTGGATTAAAAAATATGACTAAGCTAAGATATACTAAAGTGGATGTTTACAATGAATAAGATACTAAGATCTATCGTCGATTTTATGAGGGCTGAATACCCCGGACTGCAGGCTGTCTATGTATACGGATCCTTTGGCACTGAATACCAGAATGAAAACAGTGATCTGGATCTTGGACTTCTGCTCAGTCCTACAGAGAGCAAATCCCTGGGATGGAAAGAAAAAATGGAAGTGGTCTCAAAGATCGTTTCTATCTGCCATTGTGAGGTAGATATTATTAACATGCGCTGTGCGGATACTGTGATCTGTAAAGAGATCATTATGGATAACAGATGTATCTATTCCGGAGATGAATATGAACGTCAGACTTTTGAAATGCTGACCCTTAGTTATTATCAGAAACTCAATGAAGAGAGAGCGGACATCATCGCGTCAGGAATAGAATCAGGGAGATTTGTATAATAGAAAATCATCTGAGTGATCGCTTGATTATGCTCAGACTATCGTTAGATTATTTTCCCACTGATCCTACATCCCTTCGTCATATCGTACATTTCCAGGCCCGGCCTGTTTAGACTCATGGAGGAGCTCCTCTGCTTTGTTGAGCAGATCCTGGGTGTTTTCATACCGGCCTTTACCGATCACACCGGCGCTAAAGGATATCGTATCTGTGATCTTATAACCCTCGAGTACAAACTGGTGGTTGTCTACGGTCTTGCGCAGCTCAGTCACGATCTGGGTAGCGGTAGACAGGTTACATTCTGCCAGGAGCACCACGAAAGAATCTTCCTGATACCGGATGATATAATCGGTAGCCCGGGTAGTATTTTTCAGCAGGTAGGCAAAAGTAGAGAGTATATAGTCCCCTGTATAATATCCATATTTTTTATTAAAGTGGTTCAGGTCGTCTATGTCCAGCAGGCATACTGCAAAATGCTGGGGAATGAGATCCCTGATCTGTCGTATGATTTTCTGCTGGAATACCCCTGTGAGGCTGTCTATATAGTTTTTATCTAACTCCAGTACACTCTTTTTGCGGTGGCTGATCATCTGCTTATGCACATCCACAAACGAGAATATGATGACAGCGGCTGTGAGTAGGTAGAAAATGATAATGGCCTGGGGGACAAACAAGATTATATTGGTGGTGAGAAAAAGGCCTAAAAGATCATGCACAAACAAAGGAAAGATGAATCCCATCACATAGAACTGAGCGGCCGAAAACACATCCCGGCGGGTCAGAAAATTTTTAAATACCAGGATAAGGGTATTGATCAGGAATACTATTACCAGAAGATTGATCTTGTAATAGATGTTTTTTATGACTATAGTGTCAGCAGGCAAAAGGAGTAAGACCAGAGCGGATACAAATAAGAGGGCGGCTATGAGGTCGGAAGGCCATTTGTGCTTTGCCCTGTACTCCCGGCAATAGGCCATGGAAAGAAATCCCAGGGATGAATAGAAGCACGCCATGACTACCTTTTTAAAGATAGCATAAGGGTATGCCAGTATCTCCATGTAAAAATAATCAAAGAAATAGAGGGCCAGCAGGAGTAAGGCTATTCCCAGAAAAACTCTCCCCCAATTCCGGTCTATATAGAATCCAATCGACAGGAAAATCACACCCAGCAGAAAGAGAAATCCTATGGAGATAAGGACCAGGGAATTGTTCAGAGTATTGAGAATAAAGGTATGCCGCTTGGCCACCCAGTCTTCCGAGATATAAAAGGGGGAAGTCATGCCTATACTGGAGAGGGCGATCACTTTGATGCGCAGGACATTTTCCCCGGCCTTTAGGTATTCCCGGGGAAAATGAAAATACTCTGAATGATTCCAACGGGTGGATTGTCCGCTCCTTATATCCCCGGAGTGGCCTATTTCCTTTCCGTTAAAAAATACCTGAAGGGCATTTCCGTCCATGACCGGGATCACCAGGGCAGGATTTTGGATGTCTACCGTGTCAATAATGAATCTGGTTTCCAGCCACAGGGGTTGCATCTGACTTTCTGCATATTCAGAAAATAAAATATTAAAGGGTATATGATTGGTCGAAGTCCCGGTCAGAGGGTTTATCAGGACTATATTTTCATTGAAGATGATCTTGTTTCCGCCCCGGGGTGGTTCATACAGGTTCTGGATGCCCCGCATTGACAAGACTGACAACAGGATCAGACTCAGAAACAGGCTGATATGTAACAGAAGATGTTTTCTTTTTACAGGCATATTGTTTCCTTATTACTCCCTATTGTAGTCACTTTCAGTGAATGACGCAAGAGAATGTACGGAAAAGTTTTTCTGCACAGCCATACATGCTTTTATGCGGAAAACTACTATACTAATACTCAGACACTTTATTGATTCTTTTTTTGAAACATTTTTCCTATTGACCTGCAATAAGTAGTAATTTATACTGAAATACTATGAACCAAATAAAACAGGGACTTTTTGAGAAGTTCTTTTTTCTCCCGGCCCGCAATGACAGAGTCTTGTTTTTTGAACGAATGCAGCTGATCAGCCTGTATTCAATTAGTATCCTGGCCCTCATCACAGCAGCATTCAATCTGCCTATGGATATCAGGGATGGCCTGTTTTCTACAGTCATGGTCACCATACTTTTTATGTGCCTCATCCTGGCCGGGCTGATTTCATTCTGGCTGACCCGTAACCTCAACCTGTCTCAATGGTTCATGGGTGCTGCCATTCTCATCCTCATGACAAATACTATCATTGATGCGGGAGGCCGTTATGGCCTGGGTTCATTGTATTTTATGGCCGGTTTCGCAGTCTTATATCTTTTGGTCAATTATTCCAGTGGTATCATTTTACCTGTGTATTATACCCTGGGTATGATCATCCGGCTGCATATAGGGCATTTTCATCCTGACAGCCTGTTTAATAACCCGGAAATAGTATCCCGTTTTATCATCGTGCTGGTTTTATCCGGTGTTCTGGGAGTACTGGCCAGTGTGAGTCTTCATATAGTAGTAAAGTACATCTCCAGACTGGCTTTTGAAGATTTTGTGACAGGCCTGCCTAACCGGAATAAACTACAGGAGATGCTGCGTTCCCGCTCCGTGCAATCTCTGCAGCAGGAACAGCCTTTTTCTCTGCTGGCTCTGAGGCTCCTGAACTTCAGCCGTCTCAATGGTTTCATAGGCACCAATAGCGGGGATAAGATCCTGCAGAAGATAAGCCAGCGCCTGCAACTGATACTTCCGGGATTTATCGGTAGATGGAGCGGCTCTATTTTTATGAGCGTGCTTGATGAAGAGGATGTATCTGAGGTCAGGAAGGTCTGTAAGCAGATCATGGAGAGCCTGTCGGAAACATTTCATGTCAACGACAATCATGTCTCAGCCCACTTTGTGATAGCAGTCTCCCGCTTTCCTCATGATGCCAGTCACTCCACTCAGTTATTGAGCAATGTGATCTCACTGCTGGACCATACCAGGAGGCTGGCTGGAGATATCGTCTTTTATGATGAAGAGACTCTGAAAAAAGAAGAATACCGCTTTCTGCTGCGGGAGTCTATGAGCCAGGCTGATTTGGATGAAGAATTTTCCCTGGTGTATCAGCCCAAGATCCGTCTTTCGGATGAGGCTTGTGTGGGGGCTGAAGTATTACTACGCTGGAATAATAAAGACCTGGGGACTATTCCTCCGGACACATTTATTCCCATTGCAGAAGAGACAGGATTTATTAAAAAGATCACCCGTTGGGTCATCCAGAAAGCGTTCCGGGATATACAAAAAGTCTGTGCCCACTATCATACTAAGAAAGACAAGTTTAATTTTGCCATTAATCTGTCAGTGGTGGACCTGAATGACCCTGATTTTCTGGTATTCCTGGAACAGCAGAAGAATACTCCTGGATTAAGTGCAGCCTGTGTGGAGTTTGAACTAACCGAAAGGATACAAATAGATCAGGATCCCCAGATCCAGCGCTGCCTCTCCCGGATCAATGAAATGGGATTCCGGATAGCTATCGATGACTTTGGTACGGGTTATTCCAGCCTGAGCTACCTGGACCAGATGAATGCCCATAATCTGAAGATCGACAAGAGTTTTATTGACCAGATCGAATACAGAAAAGATAAAGCCAATTATCCTGTAGTGGATGCCGTGATATCTATGGGTTCTTCTCTGGGTATGGAAGTCACCGCGGAAGGAGTAGAGACCCGGGGACAGGTGGACTATCTTATCCAAAAAGGCTGTGACACCGTACAGGGATGGTATTATGCTAAGGCGATACCTCTGGAAGATTTCATGCGTTATCTTAAATAGTCTATAAATTCAGGAAATAAACCCAAGGCTTACCTATAAATCTGTGATGTAAGATCTCATTTCGACGGATCCGCCTTGATCCTTTCTGTTCAATCATGTGGAAGCATTCTCTCTCAATTCAGGAAGGGTTTGCAAAGAATGCTATTATATGACAAAATACACCTGTACTATATTATGAGAAGGCAATTTCATGGAAAATAAAGACTTTCGCCGCATTATCCTGAGGGTGACCGGAGCCCGGGATCTGCATCAGATCGAGAAGATACAGGACCTGTGGAGTGGATACGGGTCTATCCTGCGCTATGCCCTGGAGGACAGTGAGCTGTCTACTGTAGTGGTCAAGCACGTAAGCCTGCCCGGAAAGGGCAGGAATAGTAACTCCAGCCTGGGCCATGCCCGAAAGATCAAGTCCTACAAGGTGGAGACAGCCTGGTACGAGCACTGGGCTGCAATGTGTGATGAACGCTGCCGCATTCCCCACTGCCTGGCAGTAGAGCACCAGGGAGACGAAGTCCTCATGGTGCTGGAGGACCTGGACAGCGCGGGATACCCCCAGCGGCGGCACAATGTCTCTCTGGCTGAGATAGAGCTGGGCCTGAGCTGGCTGGCCCACTTTCATGCCACTTTCATGGGGCAGTCCCCGGATCACCTGTGGAAGGTGGGGACCTACTGGCACCTGGATACCCGTCCTGAAGAGCTCAAAGTACTGGGGGACAGTCCGCTCCGGGGGGCCGCGGGCAGGATAGATATGGCCCTAAAGAAAGCCCGTTTCCAGACCTTTGTGCACGGCGATGCCAAGCTGGCTAATTTCTGCTTTTCCCGGGACGGCAGCCGAATCGCTGCGGTGGACTTTCAGTATGTGGGAGGAGGCTGCGGCATGAAAGACGTAGCTTACTTTATCAGCAGCTGTCTCTACGAAGAGGAGTGCGAGCAGATGGAAGGCCGGCTGCTGGACTACTATTTCGGAGAGCTCAGGGACGCTGTGAGAGGACTTAGGCCAGAGATCGATGCCGATGCACTCGAGGCAGAATGGAGGGCTCTCTTCCCTCTGGCCTGGACAGATTTTCACCGTTTTCTGAAAGGCTGGAGCCCGGGACACTGGAGCGGCCACTCCTACAGTGAAAAAATGAGCCGCAAGGTGATCGCTCAGATTATGGGGAATCCCTAAACCATGCGCCTAGAGGAGAGTGTACTTAATAAACTGTGCCAGCTGGCGATGCGGGCCGCCGGAGAGGCGTCTGCAGCTATTCAGGGGCTGGACCGGGATAGACTGGTGAGAGGGCATAAGTCCGGAGGATCCAGCGAGGCCGCCCAGCTGGTCACTGAGGCCGATCATCTCAGCCAGGGGATCATCCTGGATCACCTTTTCCCTACCCTGCAACAGTATTCCCTGGGCCTGCTCACCGAAGAGGCTCCCGATGACCACAGCCGTTTTGTACAGGATTATTTCTGGTGTATTGACCCCCTGGATGGCACCCTGCCTTACGCTGAAGCTCAGCCGGGCTATGCAGTATCTATAGCTCTGGTGTCTAAGGAGGGGGAGCCGGTACTGGGTGTGGCGGCAGATCCTGTACACAACAGACTGTACCATGCTATCCAGGGTGCTGGGGCATTTGTTAATGGACAAGCTCTCAGCCCTCTCTCTAAAGGCCATACACTCAGTATAATCCTTGATCCGGGGAGATCTCAGGATCCCGCATATCATAATATCATAGGCCAGTTGCAGGCCGAAGCAATACAGTGGGGGTATACCTCCAGCTCAGTCATAGAGGGGGGAGGGGCTGTCATGAATGCCCTGGGAGTACTGGACCAGGCTCCAGCCCTGTATTTTAAACTTCCAAAATCAGATCCAGGAGGGGGGAGCTTGTGGGACTTTGCCGCCAGCGCCCTCATAGTGAGTGAAGCAGGAGGCAAGGTCAGTGATATGCAGGGAGAGCCTTTAGACCTTAACCAGAGCCACAGCCTCTTTATGAATCGCTGTGGAGTATTATATAGCAGTGTACGGGGTATAGAGAGTGCATCTATTACAAAAAATACAGTTCGTTCCGATTGACATTTTACAGTCCAGCCTCTAGAATGGAGATTAAACCACACAATAGAGGTGAATAATGCCTAAGCATATTCAGGATGAAGATCATAGACTACCCAGTATGGAAGAGATGTTCAGACAATTCCTGGAAAAGAGCCCTATATATATATTCTTTAAAGATGAAGAGATCAGGGCTATACAGCTTAGTAAGAACTACGAGCAGATGCTGGGCATACCCCTGGAACAGATCCTGGGAAAAGACATGGAAGAACTCTTTCCTCCGGATCTGGCAAGATCCATGAAAGCCGATGATCAAAAGGTCCTCAAAGAAGGCGTTCCTGTCACTATACAGGAAGAACTGGATGGGCATTATTATACCACCACTAAATTTCCTATTATCCGCGAAGGAAAATCACCCTATATGGCAGGCTATACCCTGGATATTACCGACCTCAAACTGACCGAAAAGGAACTCAGGGAGAGTGAGAACAGGTTCCGCTCTATCGTGGAGACCAGTCGTGACTGGATCTGGGCCCTCGATCTGCAGGGGCATCACAGCTACAGCAATCCAGCAATAAAAGATATCCTGGGCTATAGTCCGGATGAGATCTCACAGCACAATATGCTCCTCCTGGTACATAAGGATGATGCTGAAAAGCTACAGCTCATCTTTGCTGAGCACATACGGGAAAAGAAAGGCTGGAAAGGCCAGGTCTTTCGCTGGAAGCATAAAGACGGGGCCTACCGCTTTCTGGAAAGCAATGCCACCCCCATTTTTTCTCAGGAAGGAGAGATACTGGGCTTCTGGGGCTCTGACCGGGATATCACGGAGCGCGTCCAGGCAGAAGAACAGCGCCTGATCATGGAGCAGCATATACTTCAGACTCAGAAACTGGATTCGCTGGGTGTACTGGCCGCTGGCATAGCCCACGACTTTAATAACCTGATGAGCGGGATATATGGTTATATCAACCTGGCCCGGGAAGTATCCCTGGATCAAAAAGTGAGTGATTATCTGGGCAGGGCTATGACTACTCTGGACCGGGCCCGGGGCCTGACTTCACAGCTTCTTACTTTTGCCCGCGGCGGAGAGCCTATTCAGAAGATCAGCCCTCTCTTCCCCTTCATCGAGGATACCGTACAGTTTGCTCTCAGTGGGTCCAGTGTTACCTGCCGCTTTGAGGTGGCATCAGGGCTCTGGCCCTGTAACGTGGATAAAAATCAGATCGGCCAGGTCATCGATAATCTGGTCATTAATGCGGTACAGGCTATGCCGGATGGAGGCATGATAGTGGTACAGGCTGAAAATGTGAGTCTGCATAAAGGGGATGCCACGGGATTAGGCCCGGGTGATTATGTCCGGATTTCAATACAGGATGAGGGAGTAGGTATCCCTGCTTCTGCATTATCCCGTATATTTGAGCCGTTTTATACTACTAAGATGAAAGGCCATGGCCTGGGCCTGGCTACCAGCTATTCCATAATCAATCGCCATGGGGGCGTTATTAAAGCTGAATCAGAACCAGGCAGGGGCAGTAAGTTTAGCATCTATCTGCCTGCACTCTCACAGATCAGTCCTCTGCAGGCCGAAGATTCCCAGTCCCATGAGGGTAAAGGTACTATCCTGGTCATGGATGATGAGGAAGTGGTGGCTGAAGTCCTGAAAAACATGTTGGAGGCCCTGGGCTATACCGTGATCCATAAAAATGAAGGTAAAGAATTACTGGACTATTATACGGAAAGAAGAAAAACGGAAGAACCAGTCGCGGCTTTTTTCCTGGATCTTACCATAGCCGGTGGGATGGGGGGAGCAGAAGTGGTGCAGAACATCCGGGAGCTGGACCAAACAGTGCCGGTCTTTGTAGTGAGCGGTTATGCCACCGATCCTATTATGGCTCATCCCGAAAAATATGGCTTTAGTGCCAGCCTGCCCAAGCCCTTTTCTATGGAAGAACTCTCTGATTTTCTCAATAAAAACCTGTGAAGCCAGGATGTTTTAAGAGCCCGATACCCGGTGATTACTCTATCAAACATCATAACCCTCCTCAGTCGGCAGGAATGGCACAAAAAAGGGAAAAATACCTTTGTGTTCTTTGCGAGAGACCCACAGACAAAACCGATCCACGACCAGACAGGGTAATCACCAGCAGCCCCTCCTCTAAACCGTCAGGGCTTTCCACCTACCTCTCTGTGCCCTTTGTGTCTTTGTGAGAGGCCAAAAAAAACAGGCTGTCCCGCAAGACAGCCTGTCGATATAACTCTAAATCCCTATCTGAGCAGAGGATTGTCCTTCTTGCTGATCTTACCGGTAGTGATGAGCTCCTCGATATTATAGGTGCCCATCTTGGGAATGTTCATAAAGGCTGACCAGGCTACTTCAGCCAGGTGGCCCTTGTCACGCAGGTCGATAAGCCACTGGTCGATGTACTCTTCCTGCTGCTGGTCGAATCCGGCATGGTTCTCTATGAGCCAGCCCTGGTTAAATCTCTCCTGAGCCCCAATGGGAGGAGCGATACACAGGGGGATACCCAGTCCGGTGTAAAAGGTGAGCTCACTGGGTTTGGTCCACAGTACTCCGGTGGTCTTCATCTGTTCATTAAACATCCGGAAGTACTCCCTTTTATCGGGGCTGTACAATATCTTTATCTGGTTATCCAGGAGGGACAGGATCTTGAGCTTCTTGAGGCTGTCATAGAAGTAGTCTCTGACCTCTTTACGCACCCCCGCGACCAGGGTAAAGGTGACCTTACCGGCTTTGATGAGGGGGATGAGGCTCTTCACCCCGGCGATACCGATCTCTTTCTGAGCACCGGCTCCGCCTACACAGAAGGTGATGCTAAGGGGGTCCGGCTTAGAGGGTTTAGCGATATTGCTCTTACCCAGGTACTGCTCTACTTCTTTGCCGTGTTTTTCCAGGAAGACACCCTGTGGGTCCAGCTGGTGGAGACGGCGGCCCAGGTCAGCCTTAAGGATCTCCAGGTTCTTACCTATGATCTCTTTAGGCATGGGGAATCCGGTCTGAAAGATCTGAGAGGCAGGTACGCCGTAGGCTTCCATACGACGGGACACCCAGTCACTGGGAGTCAGGAAGTTAAGCTGGGTCTTTTTAGGGTCCAGGTCGGGTACCCAGGCCCGGGCCACATCTGCGTCTGTGAGAATAATATATTTCTTGCCAGGATATTTCTGGTGTACTGCCGAATACCCCGGAGTATAGAAGGTGGAGATAAAGGGGTTGGCCGGTTTCTGCTTACACTTATCCAGCAGGTCTTTGCCCAGGCCTTTGGCGGCCAGGTTGTTCATCATCTTTCCGGGATAGTCGGGTTTGGACAGGTCCCGCTTAGGGTAATAAGGCTTGATCTCCTGTAGTTTATCGATGATGCGGAATATGGGCTTACCGATGAGGGGCACTTTGCGCAGACGGGAGGCAAATTCATAGGTACCCAGAAGGCGGTCCCACAGTTTCTTTTCTTTTTCAGAGGTGACAGAAGAGGCTCCGATAGTGAGGACGCCTTCATCAGCTATATCTGACAGTGGATAGGCTGCGCGCTGGTGGCCCAGGCCCATGTCGGCAGTCACGACCCAGGCTTTTTTGCCTGTATCTGCTTTGGCTTTGGGTGCTGCTTTTACTACGGCCTTGGGGCTGGCCTTAGGGGCAGCCTTGCTGGTGGTCTTAGGTGCGGTCTTGGTACTAGTCTTGGTAGTCTTTGCGGGGGCTTTGGCAGGCATAACACACTCCTTTTTTAGGAAGAATACTTCTTCTGTTAAATTTTCTCAGGACTTTGAAATAAATCAATCATTTGATTATAATAGATAATCGCTAACAATTCAACTGTGAAATTGAAACTATTTTTGCAATAAGCTCATTTATTGAAGGAGAAAATCGATGGATCACGTAGTCTACCTGGATACCCGGGCCCGGGAATGGGAGAAGATTATGGGGGGGAGCAAGAAGATGCTAGTCAGGGGAGCGGCCGGGAGAAAGATGCCCTATGGCCGGGTATTTAAGGGTGACAAGCTCTATTTTATCCGGAATAATGGAGAAGGGCTGGTTTTGGGCAGAGCTGATGTCATCAGGGTAATAGAGTCCGGGAAGATGGAGCATCAGCAGTCCATAGATATGCTGGATACCTATTCTGCTGAATTGGATCTGAGCCCTGAGCAGGTAAAACGATGGGGAGCTAAGCGATATCTTATCCTCATTGAGATCTCCCAAACAGAAGAAATAACTCCGTTCAGTATCGATCGATCGGATTTTAATAACATGGATGACTGGTTAGCTGTTGAAGATATTGATAAAGTGAAAAAACAACTGTAAAGCCATCATGGTATATTTGACATATCAGCAGATATGATTAATACTGAAAGAAACACAATAGGAGGTCAAAATGGCAGGAAATGCTCCAAAAAAAGTTTCATTGATCATTTCAATTGTACTGGTAGCACTGGCTATCGCTTTGGTGCTGGTAAAGGGACTGACTATCCCGGTATTAAGCCCTAACGCGTTCTGGGTTGCGATTGCCGGATATGTGGTGCTACTTTTGGGTAATCTACTCAAAGGATTTTAAAGATCGAGAGAGGCTGCTGGAGTGAAGCAGCCTCTTTTTATGTATTAATCTGGTATTCAAATACCGGTATTTCCCGGCCCGGAATACTGGATGGAGACATGCGCACAAAGCTGCATCCCATCTTTATATAGAATCCCCGGGCATGGGGGTCTACAAACATCCTTATCTTCTTTACATCCAAAGCCCTGCATTTCTGCAGTACATCCTGCCACAGGATGCGGCCCAGGCCCTGTCCTATCCACTTTGGGTGAATGAAAAAATGATCCAGCCAAAGGCCCGCTTCTATGGTCACTGTACCCGAACTTCGGGCTGTTTTATTATCCGCCAGGGTATAGAGGGCTTTGATCTCGCCCTCATCACTGAGCACATAGGCCTGATGGTCTTTTAGGTAGGCCGGGCTGATAGTGAGCTCCTTAGTCCAGGCCTTCATATAGCTTTCCGGGTACTTCCAGTATGCCTTGGATGCGTAACAGAGCCGGCTCAGATACTTCCATTCGGTAGGACGGGCGGCACGGATGATCATAGTCTCTCCCTGAGTACATCCAGTATCCTGCCCTGAGGGTCTGTGACCATTTTTATGAGCATGCGGTTGGTGTAGGTACCGCGTCCGGCCCAGTCCCAGTTCAGTTTTTGCACAGGAAAAGTGACCACCGTATTTGATCCCGAGGGAGTCTGTACCGCATCACCCGGTTCGGCCCACCAGGCTGTGGAGTGGCGGCTTTTATCCTGGTACAGGAGATTAAATGCCAGTGTACAGTAGCTGTTTAGTAAGTCTTTTTGTGGGAAATAATGCTCCCGGTCCAGCATGGTATTCCAGTCCTTCATGTCTTTTAGGGCATACATTGATGATTGACTTTTAAAAATATAGAGTGTGCTCTGGGGGCAGTCGTCTCTGCAGCCATGAAAATCCCCGGTCACCGACATAATAGTAAATCTATGTCCAAATACCTCTGCAAGGAGGAGCTGGTATTGATTGGTATTGGGGGTAAATACCGGTAATAATTGCTGATAGGTGAAACTATGATCCCCAAGGGGATTAAATACCTGCCTCATATTTTTTTCAGCAAAGTGGAGCATCCTGAATGAAATATCGGGCAGGATATACTGCCTGCCTTCGATTTGCAATGCGTTTAATCCATCAAATGAAGTAAGGATAAAACCAAGAGTAAGAAGACATAAAAGCCTTGTTTTTTTACCATATACCATAAAAGATCCTGTATCTTACTTTATTTGTGTATTCACGGTAGCCGGTCAGTTCTTCCTGCAGAGTGTGGTCCTCCCGGCTGGCCCGGGCTATCATCACTACAGAAGCAGCCAGGGCAGGGATAAAGGCCCAGATACTTCCCAGAATGAGGGGCAGACTCATCCAGAAAATAAAGGTCCCGAAATATCCGGGATGCCTGATCCAGGCATAAGGCCCGGTATCGATCACTTTATGGTCCCGATCGGTCTGTATCCGCACATTGGTCTCAAAATGCCGGTTGGTCAGCATGGCCCACAGGGTAAATATCATGGCCATTCCATAGAGGCTATAACCGACCACCAGGCTGGGAGTTCCCCACACTGGGGAGGTCCAGCCCAGTCTTATATCCAGGCTGGCTATAACCGGCAATACCAGGGCAGTGAACAGGTTCATGAGGCTGACATAGATCCGGTCCCAGGATTTGTTATCCGGTTTCTTTTCTCCACGGTGATTGAGCAGCTCGGGATTGGCTCTCCACAGGATGATTATAGTCGCCCATCCCATCACAGTATATGCTCCCAGAAATATCCATAAGCGCAGGGAAGTCCAGGCGCCTGAGATACCAAGTATCATCGCTGCCATCACAAATGGAGTAAAAACCGAGAGAATAAAGAATTTCTTACCATTTTTATTTAATTTGATTCTTTTCATGAGGATAACCTTCAAAAATATTTAAGAATTGGATGTCAATAGGTTCACCCTGGTTACATTAATAATCATTATAACCGTTTTACTCAGCAGTTTCAAGCATTCAGGTCGTTGCACAGGTACTTGACAAGCCTAATTACTGCATTATGATATGATTACTTTATTTCAGGAGATCCTATGTCCCGATCCATACTGATCACGCAGTGCCTGCAGAATGACTTTGTCAAGCTTATAGAAAAGTACGATCCTCTGCCTAATCCTCTCCATGTAGGCTATGCCGAAGCTCTCCGCCTCCTGGGAGAGAGGGTGGAGCAGGGCCCGGTCAACCGGGTCATGCAATGGGCCTATGATCAGGCCGATATAGACCTCATTCATATCCGGGACTGGCATGACAGGAAGGATGTCCAGCAACAGGACCACCTTCATCAGTTCGGAGACCACTGCATCAAGGACACTCCGGGAGCACAGTTTGTGTTTGAGCAATATCGAAAACCGGGTGCCAGAGAGCTCATTATTAATGCCTCAGGCCTCAATGACTTTATAGACACGGATCTGCAGAAGACTCTGGATCAATATAAAGGGGAAAAGGTGAAAATCGGTATTATGGGAGTCTGGACGGAGGCCAAAGTCTTCTTTCTCTGCTACGATCTCAAGACCCGCTATCCGGACTGGGACATCGCGGTATGCTCTGCTCTTACCGCCAGCTCATCCCGTAACATGCATTTTGTGACCATCCGCCAGTTGGAAAATATCCTGGGTGTACAGGTCTATTCCTCAGTAGGGGACTTTACCTCCTATTTAAATGGTAAGATCCCTCATGCCCACCTGGCTCATTCCCGCATCACAGCGAAAAATATCTCTTTTAGCGACGGGCATACTGTATCAGCCACTGATGAAAAGCTGCTCCTCTATCTGTTCCGGGAAAGTTCCGAGGCCCAGTTTAAAAGCCTGGACGGGGGGTTTTCCGGGAATGAAGTCCTGAAAGCCAAATCCAGGGACCAGGAAGGCCACCGGGAAGTGCCCTCTGTGATCAAGATCGGGGACCGTTCCCTTATCGCCCAGGAACGCACCGCCTTTGAACAGATCGAAGAGGTCATGGGGAACAATGCCCCCAACATCGTGGACTTTGCCGAGCTGGATGACAGGGGGGCCATCAAGTACCGCTATGCTTCTATGCTGGAAGGGCAGGTCCGGACCTTTCAGGACATCTATGAATCCGGAGAGGATCTGGAAAAGATCACCTCTATATTACACCGGGTGTTTAAGCTGCAGCTGGGCCGGCTCTATGATGCCGAGCATTTTGAGCGGCTGGACCTCTTGAGCTATTACGATTTTAATCCTAAATATGAGAGTGGGGTACTTAAACGGGTGGAAGCCATCACCGGCAAGCCCAGTACCACTGAAAATATTGAGATCCTGCCCGGGGTCAGGGTATACAATCCCTGGCTGTTTTACAGTAAAGACCTGGTGGACCTGAGGGAAGAAAATACCTCCATGCATTTTAAAGCCACTATTCATGGTGACCTCAATGGAAAAAACATCATCATCGATGCCCAGGAAAATGTCTGGATCATCGACTTTTTCCATACCCACTACGGCCATGTGCTGCGTGACCTTATCAAGCTGGAAAACGACCTGCTCTATATCTTCACTAAGATAAACAGCGAGGCCGAGCTGAAGCAGGCCTTCCTGATCACGGATGCACTTCTGGATATAGAAAATATCGGGACTTTTCCCTCTCAGTACCCCCAGGGCCTGTCCTTACCGCACTTACAGAGATGCTGGGATACTATCCGTATCTTCCGCTCCTTCTACAATGATCTCATCGGCCTGGACAAGGCTCCCTTCCAGACCTGGGTAGCCATGCTGCGGTATTCCGTTCACACCTTGTCCTTTGACGAGTGTAATGACTGGCAGAAGAAATGGGCCCTCTATGCCAGTGGCTGCCTGGCCCATACTATCAGGACCAGCCTCATAGAAGAGCAAAAGCTGTTTATCAATTATATCTACGAAGGGACCGAGCGGGCCCGTATCGGTATGACTATATTACCCGGCCGAAAAGACTGGAGCCGGGACCTGGCTCAGGACCTGGATGTGATACAGGCCCAGGGTATTGCCGGGGTGATGACTCTGGTCACACCGGATGAGCTCATAGACTTCGGGGTTCCGGATCTGCTGGAACAGTATCGGGGCCGGGGCCTGGATGTGCTGCACCTGCCCATTCTGGATCAGCGGGTGCCTAACCGGGAACAGCTGGACCAGGCCATGGCCTGGATGGATGCCCATATCCAGCGGGGGGAAAAGGTGCTGGTACACTGCGTAGGCGGTATAGGTCGCAGCGGGACTATTGTAGCCTCCTACCTTAAGCTCAAGGAAGGCTTGCCCGCGGACCAGGCTATCGCTACGGTGCGACAGTACCGTTCGGAGCGCTGCCTGGAAAATCAGACCCAGGAGCGGTATATAGCGGAGTTGTAGGTCTGATTGTCCCACAGTGAGTCACCTGGCGGTAGTAGTCTATGCATAGGCTGCCCTGATGGTGCCTATGCCGGAGACATCCGGCTGGCTTTCCGCATTTCTTTTGTTCAGCCACAAAAGAAACGCTTGGCAAAGAAAAAGGCCTTTTTGGTCGGTGGGACAGGAGTGCATCCCCTCGCGAAATGTCTGCTGGGGGTTTAGCAGGCATTGTGCTCAGCGGGCTGAATGTCCTGGCGGAGGGGTTTAGGCTGGGGTAGGTCAGCCCTTTCGGGGTGTAGAGTGTGGTGCACAATGCGGAGAAGAGCAGGCAGACTTCGGCGAGGAATTGGAGCTTGGTTGAGTTGAAAGGATTCTGTCTTTTAAACTTTCAGGGCTCAGATTTTGGAGATAAGCCCTCTATCTATGTGCTGAGGCGTATCGCCATAGGGTCCAACTAAGAAATATTTAAGTCGATCCCAGGGAGGCTCCGGACCAGGACTGGAAGAGCATAGAGAATAGGATCAAAAAGAAGATTATTAGTATAAAGGGTATATTGATAGCCAGCGCAAATATATTCTGCCCGGCCTTATTTTCCTTCCATTTACTCAGGAAAAGTATGCTCCACACCAGGGTGATCAGTCCCAGGATCAGGGATAGGGGAAAGAAGGGGATCTGGCTGATAAAAGGCCGTGCAGGGGCTTCGACTATAGCTTGAGCATTAGTATCCATAATGAGTGCAGTGCTAAAAAGCCGGCTGTTTGTTTTCCTGAAAATATAGACTAATCCAATAAAAAACCACTGAACTGCCCCGCTTATTACCGTAATTTTCCATAATACCTTCTTATCCATATTTTCCTCTTTATAATCAGTATTCAGCATCAAATAGAACTTTCAGAAATATGTAAGACTCCTGCATTTTACTTTTTTATTATAGGAATCATAAGCAAATGACTCAAGAATAAGACGGGTATTACCCTGAGATAAAAAAAGCCCGCTTCTTCCAGGAAACGGGCTTTCTTATTTATAATGAAATATATTTACCTGACACCATGCCACCATTGATTACCCAGAAACACCGTATATTTTCTTCCCTCATTATCTTCCAGGTAGCTCTGTCCATTCACATCATAGGACACATAGAACTCCATGGGAGAGGGGGCATTGACCAGGATAAATTCAGTCCCCCAGATCTCTTCTCCTCCGGCTGTAGTAGACTGGTAGGAATAACTGGCTGCTCCGATCTTATTCCAGGCATCACTGCTGTAATAAAATATAATATTTTTATGATAGGCCAGATTCTTCACTACTATCTGAGATTTGAAAACAGCCTGTCCCAGAGAGTTGGTGGTATAGGAATAGTTCAGGAGACGGATGTGTGCGCTATTACCCAGTATAAATGTAGGGTGAGAACCGCCGGTGAGGAATCTGCGGATGGTCATGTGATAATCCCGTCCCTGGTTGTTATCCCAATAGGTGACGCCGTTCACAGTGTATTTTAACGCGAACTGAATGTTCATAGTGGGGTAGTCCCCGGAATAGCTGTAGAGCTGAATGGAAGTAAACCACCTCTCCCGGTTGTTGGCCAGGCTTTCCTGGTATTCACAGGGGGCAGACTTCCAGGCACCGCCGTCGACGCTGTACCAGATTTCTACATTTTTATGATACGCCAGATTGGCTACATCGACATAGATGTAGGCATAGCCGAAGCGGCCGTAGCTCAGGTTGTAGACGGTCAGACATTCTGCGGAGTAGAGCTCTACCGGGGCCTGGTTTACAGAAAGTGTGGAAGCATTTCCGGAAGAAAGGCTGTCCAGATCGTCCACGCCTACAGAACATCCTGTGGCTGCCAGGAAAACAGAGAGCAGAAGTATCAGGGAATTCTTTTTCATTACATGTCCTTAATTTTTTTATTGACAGTATTTTAACATGGGCCAGGTGGTTTAGTCAAATGGCATGGTCCTGGCAGCAATTGACTATAGACTTTCGACTATCCGACTACGCTCCCTCCTTGCTAAATACCGGCTTTTTAATTAAAATATGCACTAAATATACTATAAATGGAGCGTACCATGACTTCCAAACAGATCCGCCAGCAGTTTTTTGACTTCTTTAAGGGAAAGGGCCATGCCCTGGTGCCCAGCGCCTCCCTGATGCCTGATAACGACCCTACCCTGCTGTTTACCAACGCGGGCATGAACCAGTTTAAGGATGTGTTTCTGGGAGCGGGTAAGCGGGACTATACCCGGGCCGTGGATACCCAGAAGTGTATGCGGGTATCAGGTAAGCATAATGACTTTGATGACGTGGGTAAGGATACCTACCACCATACTTTATTTGAGATGCTGGGCAACTGGAGCTTCGGCGACTACTATAAAGAAGAAGCCATCACCTGGGCCTGGGAGCTCATGACAGAAGTGTGGAAGCTGGACAAGAGCCGGCTCTATGCCTCGGTGCACCATACCGACGATGAAGCCCGTGAGATCTGGAAGACCAAGACGGATATAGACCCCACTCATGTGCTGGACTTCGGGGACAAGGAAAACTTCTGGGAAATGGGTGCTACCGGACCCTGCGGGCCCTGCTCCGAGATACATTATGATCTGGGACCCGAAGCGGACAGCAGTCCCGATGCCTGGGTCAATTCCGACCACTCCCGCTATATCGAGCTGTGGAACCTGGTCTTTATGCAGTACAACCGCCAGGAGGACGGCTCCCTGGAGCCTCTGCCGGCTAAGCACGTGGACACGGGTATGGGATTTGAGCGTATCGTGTCCGTGATACAGGGCAAGACCTCCAATTATGACTCCGACCTGTTTACCCCTATTATAGATACCGTGGCCCGTAAGTCCGGTGTCAAGTACGAAGGCCACGATGCCATCGCCATGCGGGTCATTGCCGACCATATCCGGGCTCTCACCTTTGCCCTGGCTGACGGTATCATGCCCAGCAATGAAGGCCGGGGCTACGTCCTGCGCAAGATCCTGCGCCGGGCTACCCGTTACGGCAAGAGCCTGGGATTCGACGGGCCCTTCCTGCACGAGCTGGTGGATATCGTAGTGGACCAGATGAAACAGACCTTTCCCGAAGTAGGGGAAAAGGTAGAGATGGTCAAGGGCCTGATCTACTCCGAGGAGGAGTCTTTCTTCCGCACCCTGAACAAAGGAATGGAAAAGCTCCAGGACATCATCCGCAAGGTTAAAAAGTCCAAAGATAAAACGGTATCCGGTGAAGACGTGTTCCTGCTCTATGACTCTATGGGCTTCCCTTTTGACTTTACCCAGCAGGTAGCCAAGGACGAGGGCCTCAAGACAGATATGGATACCTTTATGGAGCTTATGGAGGCCCAGAAAGAGCGGGCCCGGGCCAGCTGGAAGGGCGCAAGCTTTGACCTGTCTGTTCTGGCCGGTGTAGCCAAGCCCTCCACTTATGTGGGGGAGGACCTCTACGAGAGTGAAGGAAAGATTCAGCATATCATAAAAGACAATAGCCTGGTGGAATCCGCCGCTGAAAACGATGAAGTAGCTATCCTGTGCGACAAGACCCCCTTCTACGGAGAAAAGGGGGGTCAGGTAGGCGACCAGGGCGTGATCCAGAAAGGCGATGCCCGTATCGTGATCCAGGATACGCAGGTATTCGAGGACTCTATCCTCCATGTGGGCAAGATTATCAATGGCCACTTCAGCCTGGGGGACAAGGTCCTCCTGAGGGTAGACGATGTCCGTAAGCGCGCCATTGCCCGCAACCATACTGCTACCCACCTCCTGCACAAGGCTCTTCACATAGTAGTAGGCGAGCATGCCGAGCAGGCCGGGTCCCTGGTGTCACCGGACCGGCTGCGCTTTGACTTTACGCATTCCAAGGGATTGAGCCGTCAGGAGATCGAAAAGATAGAAGATATCGTGAATGAAAAGGTACTGCTCAACCTGCCTGTGAAGATCAGCCACATGAAGCAGGACGAGGCCAAGGCCAGTGGGGCTATGGCTATCTTCGAGGAAAAGTATGGAGATGTAGTACGGGTCATCGATGTAGAGGGATTCTCCCGGGAGCTGTGCGGGGGTACCCATGTGCGTCGCATCGGCGACATCGGCCTCATCAAGATCGTGAATGAGACCTCCATCTCCGCCGGTACCCGCCGTCTGGAGGCTGTGACCGGGATGAACTCGGTGCAGGCCTTCCGGCATGAATACAACACCTTAAGACAGCTGGCCGGCATCCTCAAGAGCGAGGACACAGCTGTCCTGGAAAGAGCTCAGGCTCTCCTGGACCAGCTCAAGGAGAAAGACAAGGAGATCGCCGCGCTCAAGCAGAAGATGGCTGCCTCCGGAACATCCGACATGCTGAAGAATGCCCATGACATAGGGGGAGCCAGCGTCATCATCGAGCAGGTAGACATGGAAGCCAAAGACCTGGTCACTGTGATCGATACTTTTAAGAGCCAGGTAAAGAACGGCGTAATCTTCCTCATTACTGCCCATGGAGACAAGGTCTCCCTGGCCGCCGGGGTGACCAAAGACCTCACCGCTAAGATCAAAGCCGGTGACATAGCCAAAGCCTGTGCCGCCATTGTAGGGGGAGGGGGCGGGGGACGTCCCGATATGGCCCAGGCCGGTGGTAAGGATGCCTCTAAAATGGGTGAGGCCCTGAAGGAAGCAGAAAAGCTGATCAGAAAAGCTCTGGGATAAGGAATTCACCGCAGAGAACGCAGAGGGCACGGAGGGTCGGTTTGGGATATTTGTATGAAGATCTTTCACAGAAGATTATCGGACTTGCTATTGATATTCATAAAGAGCTAGGCCCGGGCCTGTTAGAAAGTACATACCAGCAATGTATGGCCCATGAATTGGCCATGAATGAAATTCCGTATAAAAAAGAATGCCCTTTACCGGTGAATTACAAAGGTATCAGGATAGATGCAGGTTATAGAATAGATTTTTTAGTAGATGATAAGATAATAATTGAATTGAAAAGTGTAGAGTTGATAGTGCCTGTCCACAGAGCTCAAATCTTGACCTATCTTAAACTGAGCAATAAAAAACTAGGTTTATTGATAAATTTCAATGTATCTAAATTGATTGATGGTATTGACAGAATCATTTTGGAAAAATCTCAGCGTCCTCTGCGATCTCTGCGGTAGATTTAATAAGCTGTTTAATACCCGTTGGTGATAGGCATCCTGCGGTCCCTGCCGAAGGCGCGGGGTGATATCTTCACTCCGGGAGGGGCCTGGCGGCGTTTGTATTCATTGCGGTCGATGAGGCGGACCACCCGGGTCACCAGTTCCTCATCCCCGATGGACTGAATGAGCTCATCCACGGGAATGTCTTCTTCCACATAGGCCCTGATGATGGCGTCCAGTATATCGTAGGGGGGCAGGGAGTCAGTGTCCTTCTGGTCGGGCCGGAGCTCAGCGGAGGGAGGACGGTCGATGATACGCCGGGGGATGATCTCCTTGTCCCGGTTCACATACTCTGACAAAGCAAAGACCTGGGTCTTGAGTACGTCCTTGATCACGGCGAATCCACCCGCCATGTCCCCGTAGAGGGTGGCATAGCCGGTACTCATCTCGCTCTTGTTTCCGGTAGTGAGCACGATGTAGCCGAATTTATTGGACAGGGCCATCACGATATTACCCCGGATGCGGGACTGCAGGTTTTCCTCTGCTATACCGAAAGGTGTGTCTTTAAACACCGGCTCCATGAGCTTGAGGTAGTATTCAAACAGCCCCTGTATGGGCAGCTCCAGCATCTTTATGCCCAGGTTCTCCGCCAGCTTATGGGCATCTGTACCGGAGATGTCTGCCGAGAAGCGGGTGGGGAGGTAGATACCCCGTACTCTGTCCGCCCCCAGGGCATCTACAGCGATGGCTGCTACCAGGGCTGAATCTATACCCCCGCTGATGGCGATGATCACTTCCTTAAATCCGTTTTTATTGACATAGTCGGCAGTTCCCTGCACCAGGGCCCGGTAGATATAGTCGTTTTCCTCGGGGAGGGGGTGGATGATAGGCTGTATGAATTTGTCCTGCTTGTTTACATCCTTTACAGTCTGAATCTCTATGTGCCGCAGCTCAAAAGGGGCATGGGTGGACAGGATGTTTTCCCGGCGCCGGATATCTTTGAGGCGGTGCCGGAATACGGCACTCACATTGACGTCAAATACCTGGAAGTCTTTTTTAAAGGCGTGCATGCGGGAAATGAGATTTCCCTCAGCATTATAGGCGGTGGAACAGCCGTCAAAGACCAGCTCGTCCTGTCCTCCCACCATATTGCAGTTGACCAGTACGGCCAGGTCATCTCCGGAGCGGGCGGAGTACATACGTTCCCGGTAGGACTGCTTACCCCGGTGGAAGGGGGATGCACTGATATTGAGGATGATCTCTGCGCCCCCGTTTATGGCCTGAAAGTGGCCGGGGCCATTGGGGTACCAGATATCTTCACAGATATTGACCCCTATGAGGCTGCCTTTGAAGTGATAAACCGGCACACTGTTTCCTGACTGGAAATAACGCTTTTCATCAAAGACTCCGTAATTGGGCAGGAAGATCTTGTGGTAGGTGTCCACTATTTTCCCATCATAGATGATGGCAGCGGAATTGTAGATGTCCTGTTCACGGTGTATATAGCCTACTATACACAGGAGGTCTTTGCCCTTGGTGTAGTTGACGATCTGCTGTAGAGCCGCCTGATTTTTCTGGAGAAAGCGGGGTTTGTACACCAGGTCTTCAGGAGGGTAACCGGTGAGGGCCATCTCGGGCAGGACCAGCACATCAGCCTGATGGACCTGGGCCTCGTCTATAGCGGCCAGAATACGGGCCTTATTACCATCGATGTCGCCTACCTTGAAATTCTCCTGGGCTACTGCTATACGTAAGCGTCTCATGGACACCTCTTTTTCTTATTATTTTAGGTAAGGGGGGCATTATTGGCAAGAAATGAGGCTCATTGTTCCAGTTTTAGGGTCTTACGCAGTACTTCCAGTTCAATATTGATATTGAGAAAATCTTCTTCAAAAAGCCGGGAGTATTGTTCCGCAAAGGACTCCTTGATCTCCACGAATCCCTGTTCGATATTTCCCAGTATTTTATCGGCCCCTTTGAGGTTTTTACGCCTGTGATATATATCTTCGTATTTTTCTACGATCTTGCGGGTGGTCTCCATATAATAATTGATAAACATCCTGACTTTATTCAGATCATGAGGCTGTTCCGCAATGTCATCATAGATCTTCTGGGCAAATATGCATATATCCATGATATTATTTGATATGTCCTCGTCGGGTATGCGTTCTGAAGTCCTGAGCATAGTCTTTATATGATGATATCCTTCTTTTAATATCTGATCCAGTTCGGCCTGTGTCTTGCTGGTACCGGGTAAGAGCTTCCTGATCTTGCGGTACAGCCGGACTTTTTTGACAATAAAGAGCGTCGTGGCAGTAGTAAGAGCTGCCGAAGCACTGATGATTCCGATCAATAGGTATAAGTTCATTTTTCTGAGCTATCCTGTGTTAGTTTTTTGACTAATTTATTTATCATTTTTTGTTTTTCAAACATCCAGCGCGAGTATTCAAGAGGCACCATTTCCAGTCCTGCCCGGAAGTACATTTTGTATTTCTCCATACTGAAGGCGTTCTCATAGATTCCGGGAAAGCCCAGCAGGTCTATTCCTATGGACCTGTCATCACTGGCTACCACCAGGTCTATCTCCAGTCCGGCGATCTTATATCCCGGATAGCAGGCATAGCCCAGACTGGACAGAGCCTCACTGACTTCTTTCTGGAAATCATCATTGCTGATCTGTTCATTACTGATGCCGTCCCTGTACTGCTGTATCCTGGATTCACAATATTCCAAAAAGCGTCTGATCATGGATCCCTGTTCCAGGCTGGATGTCTTGAGAGATACGCAGATACATTCTTTTACTCTGGCCCGGGTTATGCTGACATTCAGTATATCAGATTTACTGATAAAGGCAAAATTATTTCTGTGACTTTTATCATCCACGCACAGGGACAGGAACATCAGGTCTCTTTCCTCACCCTGAAAGGTGTGAGCGGTGCCGATCATGATATTATGCTTTTCCAGCTCCCAGACCGTGAGTTCTTTGTTCAGGGTGCGGGTGATGTGATCAGCCTGGTCGCGAAAAGGAGACAGGATACCAATACTCTGGCTCAATCTGGCAGGCAGTTTTTTCTGTTCTTTGATAATGGTTTTAACCCGGCGCAGGATCTCCCGGGCTTCTTCCTGGTTTAAGCCATTCTCCTGTTTTTTTCCCTTACAGGGGATGATCTCCAAAGGAGAGTCTTTAGTGAGATGGGGCTTGCGGGTCATGATGCGCAGGCTGTTATTGTAAATCATCTGATTACTGAACTGTATAATATCGGGTAATGAACGGTAATGTTCATCCAGAAAAAGTATCTGCTTCTGATGGGGGATCATGTCATTGACAATATCCAGTATACTCTTGTTGCGGTAATCATACACATCATGTTCAGCCTGGGACAGGTGATAGCGGTCGGCCAGGGTCTTCTGCATGCGCCGGGACAGGAAAGATATGTGGCGCAGCTGGTAGGGATCACCCACTATAAGAGAATTGCGGGCCCGGTACATAGCCGGAATACAGGAGGCCATATCGCAGGTGGTGGCTTCATCAATGATGACCAGGTCGAACAGTTCCCTCTGTAGGGGGAGGGCCCGGTACATGTCAGAGAGATTGACTATCCAAATGGGAAAGGCCTTTAGCATATTCTGAAAGTCAATCAATCGGAACAGGTCCTCTTTATGACTTTCTGTGTCTGCGCCCAGGGCTTTGCGATAGGCAGACAGTTCTTTTCGGTAAGTATTGAGCAGGGCCATGATCTGTGACATCACTGCGCTGTAGATATACTGACTGATATGAGCCAGATTTTGATGCAGCTTGTCCTCCAGCCTGTCTATGAGATCCATGAGGACCTCAGCATGGTAGTTGTACTTTTCTATCATGTTTTTTTTATGTCTATTCCACCCTGTTTTCGGGACCAGATTCTTCTTCCACAGAGACAGAAAAGCACCGGCCGCCAGTTCCTTTTTGACTTCTTTTCCGAATTCTTTTTCCAGACGGAGGATGCTGTTCATCCTGGATAAAATACTTTTAAAATGGGCCCTCTGGGCCAGTGGGCTGGACTGAGGAAGGGAGATGACTCCATTGAGGAGGTTATCCAGATAGGAGCTGAGTTTTTTGAGGTAATGCTGCTTACCAGCCCGGACCACAAAGTCATCTCTACCGGATTGCTGTATAATTTTATCAGCTATGACATCGACTGCCTGGTCCATTTTTGAAGCGATCAGTACCGTCTTACCCCGGCTGATGTATTCCAGGGCGATGGCAGCTATGGTATAACTTTTTCCGGTGCCGGGGGGCCCTATGACGACATTAATGGAAAATTTCCGGACCGCGTCCAGAATTTTCTGCTGGGCATTACTCAGTATTGAGGGGGTCAATCCCGGCCTGCGATCCCTGAAGCTCTGCCATTTGGTGGCCAGCAGAAAGAGCGCTTTGAGGGCCTGGGAGTACTGCCTGGAACGTGCAATAGTCTGCATCTCATCCAGAATGCCCCTTGAAGAAGCGGCTTTATTACTGAGGCAAAATATTCCGGCATTCAGGAGGGAAAACTGCCCCGCTTTTTTAGAAAAGGCTGCATCGAGCTGAGTCATAAGATTATTGTGCTGGAGGAGATTGGGAAAGAGGGTGAAGCTGTCATAATCAATCTGAACCCCGTCTCCCTCCATGAGCCTGCACATATTCCGGATGCTTTTTTTAGTGAGGACAAAAGATTCCTCTTCCAGGTTTCTGTGGATTTTATCATAGACGGCGATGGCCTTGTCCGTTTCCTGGTAAATAGTATTGATCAGTCCGAAATTGATACGGGGGTTTTCCGGGACGATACTGATAGAAGCCTGTTCTGTATAACGGTCTATATCCAGGGATACTTCATAGATAAACAGAGGGGCTACGATCCGGGCGTTGCGGGGGTCGCCATCCTTTATGTTTCCACAGATAAAGCAGCTGCTATAGATCAGCTCTTTTTCTTTACGGTAGGTAAAGGCGTCTTTGTAGATCTTCTGAGCCTCTTCAAAATCTATAGGGGCAGAGCCGGAATGACGGTTGATGAGGATTTCTTCTTCAAGATAGTATTTGTACTGATAATCAGCTTTGAGTATATCCAGGATATAGTTAGCCCTGGTGTCAGAGTGATAACACTCTGTGAGGTATTGCAGGATATTGGAGATCATATAGGGCTGGATCTTCGTGGTATTATGTATAGCCAAAATACGTTTTCCCCGTTCTTTTTCCAGATATTTCTGGTATTCTCTCTCATTCTCGGTGTGCAGAATATATATGGATGAGGCCATGAATACAGATAGTCCTATAGTAATAAGAAGGGACATACTCGCATCTCTTTTTTTTAGATTATAGAACGAAATACATAAAAAATAAAGTGCAGGGATAATTAAAGAGATAATACCGGGCTTTCAAAAGGTCATAGTATCTGCATTAAAGCCATTCCAGTAGATTCATTTCAAACAGAAAGAGGGTCTCTAGTCCATAATAAATATTTCTTGCGGAATCCCACGAACTATGCTATACTACTTGTGAAAAAATTCACTAGGTCGTTAATTATATAACTAGTTGTGAATTTTAACCATTGTTAGATTCATGTAATCATAAACAAATTTGCCTAAGGAGGCAGTGATGTTTGAGACCAAAGAGACATCTGTTAAATTTTCCCAGGAGCTGGAGGCTTTTATTGATGAATGGAAGCAGAAAGACGGTAACCTGATCATGGTCCTGCACAGGGTACAGGAAGATTATGGATATATCCCCCGGGAAGTAGCCCTTGAGTTATCCAAAAAACTGGCAATCCCCCTGGCAAAAATATATGGGGTTTTGACATTTTACCACCTGTTCAAACTGAAAAAACCCGGTAAGTACCAGATATCGGTATGTATGGGTACAGCCTGCTACCTTAAGGGTGGAGAAGATATCATACAGGGACTGGAAGAATTGCTGGACCTGCCTGTAAACGGTATTACCGCGGATGAACAGTTCTCTCTGGAGGCTGTGCGCTGTGTGGGTTGTTGTGGACTGGCTCCTGTTATGACTATTAACGGTGAAGTATTCGGCAGACTGACCAAGAAGGAACTGCCTGAGATCATTGCTAAATTCCAGGGGAATTAATGCATTTTAGTATATGTGATTATCTGCTGGACGGAGTGCAGAACTCGGTGGAAGCCGGAGCCTCGGTCATTACAGTAGATATCATCGAAGAAGGTGATGTACTGGAGCTGTACATCGCAGATAATGGTAAGGGGATGAGTCCGGAACAGCTGGAACAGGCCATGGACCCTTTTTACTCAGACGGAGAGAAGCATTCGTCCCGGAAAGTAGGTCTGGGATTGCCCTTTTTTAAGCAGGCTGCTGAAGGGGCCGGGGGTTGCTTTGAGATCAGTTCGGAGCAGGATTTCGGGACTTCAGTATTTGCCCGATTTTCTCTGGAACACTGGGATTGCCCTCCACTGGGTGATCTGTCAGGGACTGCCCTCAGCCTCATGAGTTTTTCAGGAGACTATGAGCTGAACCTGACCCATAAAAAGGCCGGCCGGAAGTACCGGATCAGCAAGGGAGAATTACTGAATAGCCTGGGAGACCTGGATAGCGGTGATTCAATGATATTGGCAAGACAGTATTTGCGTTCTCTGGAAGAGGACCTGATATAAGGGAGGAAATCATGCCTAAGATGACTTTGGATGATTTAAGAAGCTTAAGAGACAAGAAAAGAAACGAGATGCAGAAACGGGAGACCGAAGGCAAGACTATAGAGATCGTGGTGGGAATGTCTACCTGCGGTATTGCAGCCGGTGCCAAAGATGCCCTGGATGTTTTTCTGGATGAGATAGACCGACATCATCTACAAAATGTAGTAGTAAAACAGACCAGCTGTATGGGCCTGTGTTCTGTAGAGCCCACTGTAAGGGTATCTGTACCGGATATGCCCGTCACTCTGTATGGTGAAGTAGATAAAGCGACAGCAAAACAAATCATAGAACAGCATGTACTGGAGAAGAGACTGATCAATGAACATATCTTTGATGAGCCTTCTATAGATATGCTGAATCAGGATTAGGGGAGTAGTATGTCATATAAGAACTATATCCTGGTGTGTGGCGGCACCGCTTGTGAATCAAGTAAAGCCGATGAGATCTATTATGGCTTCAAAGAGGAGCTGGCTAAACATAAAATGGAACAGGATGTCCAGGTCGTAAAGACCGGATGTTTTGGATTCTGTGAGCAGGGCCCCATCGTCAAGATCATGCCCGAAGAAGCCTTTTATGTACAGGTCAAGCCGTCTGATGTGGAGAACATAGTAGCCGAGCATATCATCAAAGGACGTGTGGTAGAAAAGCTGCTCTATAAACAGGAAAATGATGCAGGACGTGTATCGGTAGAAGACATGGATTTCTACCAGAAACAGTTCCGCATCGTGCTGCGTAACTCCGGAATCATTGATCCTGATAATATCGAAGAGTACATTGCCCGGGACGGATACGCCGCCCTGGAAAAATCCCTGTTTGAGCTGGGCCCGGATGGAGTCCTCAAAGAGATGGAAAAGTCCAATATCCGGGGACGGGGTGGCGCCGGCTTCCCTACCTGGAAGAAATGGATGTTTACTAAAAACGTGGAGTCAGATATAAAATACATGGTCTGTAACGCGGATGAAGGTGACCCCGGGGCCTATATGGACCGTTCTACTGCGGAAGGCGACCCCCACTCAGTGATCGAAGCTATGACCATAGCGGCCTATTGTACAGGTGCTTCCCAGGGATTTATCTACATACGTGCAGAATACCCCCTGGCTATCAAGAGACTGGAAAAAGCCCTGAGCCAGGCCCGTGAGTTTGGCCTCTTAGGCAATGACATCCTGGGCAGTGGATACAATTTTGACATCGAGATACGTCTGGGTGCCGGTGCCTTTGTGTGTGGGGAGGAGACTGCTCTGCTGACCTCTATCGAAGGTAATCGTGGTATGCCCCGTCCCCGTCCCCCCTTTCCGGCTACCAAGGGATTATGGGGTAAACCTACCGTCATCAATAATGTAGAGACCCTGGCCAATATACCCATGATCATCCTTAAGGGAGGAGACTGGTTCCGCAAGATCGGGACTGAGACTTCCTCAGGAACCAAGGTGTTCG
Source organism: uncultured Brevinematales bacterium (assembly GCA_964537555.1). Lineage (GTDB taxonomy): Bacteria > Spirochaetota > Brevinematia > Brevinematales > CAYRWR01 > CAYRWR01. The sequence continues at coordinate 41,379 of CAZIAD010000009.1, read as the reverse complement.
CCCTGACCGGTAAGATCAATAACTCCGGACTGATCGAAGTGCCTATGGGAACCACCCTCAGGGAGATCATCTTTGATATCGGAGGCGGGATCAAGGGAGGCAAGAAGTTTAAAGCGGCTCAGACCGGCGGGCCTTCCGGCGGGGTTATTCCCCCCGACTTCCTGGATGTACCTATTGATTATGAAAACCTGGGCAAGCTGGGCTCCATCATGGGTTCAGGCGGACTGATCGTCATGGATGAAGACGACTGTATGGTGGATGTAGCCAAGTTCTACCTGGAATTCTCAGTAGATGAGTCCTGCGGTAAATGCGCCCCCTGTCGTATCGGCGGAAAGCAGATGCACGGCCTCCTGGAAGATATCTCCCGGGGTAAGGCAAAAATGTCTGATCTGGACCTGATAGCCGAAATCGGCCTGGCCATGCAGAAAGCTTCTCTGTGCGGACTGGGACAGACTGCGCCTAACCCTGCCCTGTCTACTATTAATTACTTTAAGCAGGAATATATCGACCACATAGAAAACGGCCAGTGTACTTCCGGTAAATGTAAGGAACTGGTGACCTACTCAGTCATCACAGAAAACTGCATAGGATGTACCCTGTGTGCCCGCCGATGCCCGGTATCCTGTATATCCGGTGAACGGCGTCAGCCTCACGAGATAGATCAGTCCAAGTGTATCAAGTGCGGTGAGTGTTACGAAGCCTGTAAGTTTAACGCGATCAAGCGGGCATAGGAGGAACAAATGGCAACAATCAACTTAAAGATAAACGGTACACCTGTATCTGTAGAAGAGGGAGCCTCTCTCTTAGACGCTGCTAAAAAACTACAGGTCAATGTCCCTACCCTGTGTAAGCACCCTGACCTGGAGGGCTGGGGAGCATGCGGACTGTGTATAGTCAAGGCTAAAGGCTCACCCAAGATGATCCGGGCCTGCTGTACTCCCGCTCAGGAAGGACAGGATATCATCACACATGACCCTGAGATCATCGAAGTACGGCGTACCGTACTGAAGCTGATACTGTCCACTCACCCCAATGACTGCCTGCGCTGTTCCCGTAACCAGAACTGTGAGCTGCAGAGACTGACTGCGGAGTTTAATATCCGTGAAGTCCCCTTTGCGGACAGAGTGAAGAAAATAGCTCCCGATGAAAGTACCCCCTCTATAGTACTGAACCCTGAAAAATGTGTGCTGTGCGGACGCTGTGCTACGGTATGTCAGGAAATGCAGAATGTATGGGCTCTGGAATTTATCGGCAGAGGGATCGAGACCAGGATCGCACCGGCAGCCTGCAGCGAAGATTCCTGTACCCCTCTCAATGACTCTCCCTGTGTGAAGTGCGGCCAGTGTTCCGCCCATTGTCCGGTAGGGGCTATCCATGAAAAAGATGACAGTGTCAAAGTATGGCAGAATCTTCTGCATCAGGATGAGAAAAAGCTTCATACCGTGGCACAGATCGCTCCGGCGGTACGTGTAGCCCTGGGAGAAGCCTTTGGCTATGAACCGGGTACCATTGTGACCGGTAAGATCTATGCAGCCCTCAGACGCCTGGGATTTGATACTATTTTTGATACCAACTTCGGGGCTGACCTCACTATTATGGAAGAAGGCAGCGAGTTTATTGAAAGGTTTGTCCATAAGAAAGGGGAGCTGCCCCTGGTGACCTCCTGCTGCCCGGCCTGGGTAGACTATATGGAAAAATACTATCCCGACCTCATCGACCATTTCTCCTCTGCCAAGTCACCCCATGAGATGGTAGGGACTATGACCAAGACCTATTACGCAGAAAAGATGGGAATCGACCCTGCCAATATATACATGGTATCTATCATGCCCTGTACAGCCAAGAAGTACGAGATTACCCGTACGGATGAGATGTTTGCCTCAGGTCACCAGGATATCGATGTATCCCTCACTACCCGTGAGCTGGCCCGTATGATCAAACAAGCCGGAATTGACTTCCGTAACCTGCCCGATGAAGAGGCTGATCCTCTCCTGGGCCTGTATGCCGGAGCCGGTACTATCTTCGGTAATACCGGGGGGGTAATGGAAGCCGCTCTACGTACCGCGCATCACCTGGTCACCGGTAAAAAACTGGCCAAAGTAGAATTTGAACAGACCCGTGGCCTGGAAGGGGTCAAAGAAGCGGAGATCGATATCGAAGGGACCAAAGTCCGTATCGCTGTGGCCCATGAGCTCTCCAATGTATCCAAAGTCATGGATAAGATCCGGGAAGCCAAGAAGACCGGTGCGCCCATGCCCTATGACTTTATCGAAGTCATGGCCTGCCGGGGTGGATGTATCGGCGGGGGCGGACAGCCCTATGGTGCTACCGATGAGATCCGTATCAAACGTACAGCCGGTATATACAAAGATGATGAGATCTCTGAAGTACGTTGCAGTCATGAGAACCCGGCTATAGCCCAGATCTACAAGGACTACCTGGGAGCACCTCTTTCCGAAAAATCTCATAAGCTGCTGCACACCCATTATAAAAAGAGGGAATTATATAATTCCTGATTGCATGTGTATTATAAAAATACCCCGGTTATCCGGGGTATTTTTTTGAAATATGAGTGTTTTAGTGGTATTATATCCCAGTTAAAATTTCGATTTCAGTAACTTATTCATTTTTTTTTCATCTATAAGTCTATAGAATAAAAAAAGTCTGGATATTTTATCTGAAAGGGTATAAGATTTACACATGAGTAATTTTTATTCTATTTAAGAAATGGGTTAGTGTGATGACTAAGTATTAAAGGAATAAAGATGAAGAACAAATGGTACCTGTTTATTGTATTTGTGCTGCTGTCCAGCGTGGCAGCCTGTGATGTCTCCAATAATAATGGATTTGGTTCTCAAAGTGGCGGAGGCAGGTATAAACCCCTGGGTTCTGACTTTGACCCTTTTGACACTAATAACAGCAGCGCCAATCTGGTATTCTATATCTCAGCCAATATGTCTCAGATGGATACGAGCGTGGATAACCCTACTCCCAGCCTCACGGTCGATGCGGTGGAATACATTCCCTGTTCCATTATTATCTCTAATAGTATCAACGGGCTCACGCATGTGGTCACCGATACCCTGATCCGTTATAAGGGGAACACCACTTTTGACAAACCGAAAAAGCAATACCGTATTAAATTCTCTGATGACAATGAGTTTTATGGCTATCGCCGTATAAACCTCCACTCTGAATGGAAAGATGCCACTCTTATGAGAGAAAAGCTGGTCTATGACTTTATGAACTATGCCGGAGTACTGGCTCCCCGGGCTAACCATGTGCGGGTCTATATTGACAGTAATGGGGATGGTACCGGCTACACTTATAACGGCCTCTACACCATGGTAGAAGCCATCGATAAGATCTTTGTGAAACATCATATCGCTGTGATGACGAATGTCGGCAATATGTACAAATCCTATTACGGTATCAAAGGAAGCCATGGCAGCGGTTTTGCAGACCTGCAAAAATTAGGATCAGGTACCGGTTCCGATTACCGGGGGGGAAATGGATTTGCCAAGCAGGTAAATGCCCGAGCCTATCGTTTAAGGACTAATGAAGACCTCTACATGGAAGACTACTCTGACCTGGCCACTCTTATAAATGCCATCGATACCGGGGGAGCATCCCTGGCTACCCGTCTGGATGTAGAAGGATTCCTGGACTGGCTGGCTGTTAATACTCTGGTAGGGGGATGGGATAATTACTGGAAAAACCAGCAGAACTATTATCTGTACAACAGAGAAAACAGCGGTTACTGGCACTGGATCGCCTGGGATTATGATAACAGCCTGGGAAATAATTTTCAGGACCATAACGGGTTTCATATTGAGTCAGAAGATATCTATTATTCCAGCCATGTCAATAATGTCCTGATACACAAAGTATTGGCTGTGTCTGCCTGGAAGACCTATTATACCAACAGGCTCCAGGAACTGATCACGGGATATTTTAATACCACTGACATGAATGCCAGGATCGATGCTCTCAAGTCGGATATACAGACCTATGCCCTGGCTGATAATCAAAAACAATATACCGACGGAGAGTGGTCAGGGAATATAAATTCCACAATAATCACGTATTCGGATGAAGATGGCGTATTTGGCAACCAGGCCCATCACCTGGGCATCAAGGACTATATCTCCCAGAGAGTGGCCAGTGTGCAGAGCCAGCTGGGAGGAGGCGGGGGAGGATATCCTGCCAACTATTCTCAGATGTACATCAGGGGTACTGCTGTACCTTCAGCATGGAATTTACCTGGTACAGCCATGACCCTAATCAATACCAATCTGTGGTCAGTTACAGTTTCAGGAGTAGGTACATCAACCGTGTTTAAATTTGCCGCGTCACCTGCTGATTGGTCTGTATCCTGGGGGGATACAAATACAGATGGGGTAGCTGATCAGGCGGGAGGAGGAGACATTCCTGTGACTGCAACCGGAACAGTGACTTATACCTTTAATGATGACACATGGGTATATACACAAAGTAACTAAATCAAAGAATAAGCAAAGCCCCGGCCAGTCCGGGGCTTTTTTTAATTTCTGTTTGTCAAATTTCTTCTTTCCTGATATAATAGTGGACATATCAGGTGGTAAAACAGATGCAGATAATAGAATCATCAGAAATATTATATAAAATGCTTCAACAGGAAAGGTGTGCCGGCAGGAGTATAGGATTTGTGCCTACCATGGGGGCTCTCCATGAGGGCCATCTGTCCCTGGTCAGGGCCAGTGTGTCCGAGAATGATCTTACGGTAAGTTCCATTTTTGTGAATCCCGCTCAGTTCGGGCCCAGTGAAGACCTGTCCAAATACCCCCGTACTTTTGAGCAGGACCGGGCCCTGCTGGAAGAGGCTGGCTGTGATATCATTTTCTTTCCCTCAGTGGAGGATATATACGGCCCGGAGGGCAGCAATAAGGCCTGGGTCACGGTACAGGACCTGGACGGCAACCTGTGCGGGCAGAGCCGGCCCGGGCATTTCCGGGGAGTAGCCACGGTAGTAGCCAAGCTATTCAACATCGTACGCCCGGACCGGGCCTACTTCGGGCAAAAAGACTACCAGCAGAGCGTGATACTCAGAAAGATGAATCATGACCTTAAATTCTTTGTGGATATGAGGATCATGCCCATAGTCCGGGATGCTGACGGGCTGGCCCTGAGCAGCCGTAATAAATACCTGGATAGTACCGAAAGAAAGCAGGCTCTGATACTGTACCGCACCCTGGAACTGGCCCGTAAGACCTGCTCCCAGTATAGAAATGATATCCCCGGCATGATCTCTATGCTCAAGGCATTCATTAAAAACGAGGTGCCTCAGGCCCGTATAGATTATGTCAGTATTGTCCACACGGATACACTGGAGGATGTCACAGAGCTCAGGGATGAAGCCTTACTGGCCCTGGCTCTCTACATTGGGCCGACCCGACTTATAGATAATAGTATTTTAAAAATAAGTGCCTGAGACTGTAACTTTAATCACAGTATTCAGGTCTTAATTATAACACAAGCAGGGTGATTTTATGCATGATAACCCGGTTGAATGGGTTGTTTTAGCCAAACAAGGAGATCTTAAAGCATTTGAAAAACTGGTAGAAGGGTATAAAAGACAGATCTTTTCTCTGTGTCTGTGTAAGACCAGAAGAAAGGCGGATGCCGAAGACCTCCTGCAGGAAGTGTTCTGGCGGGCTTATGACAAGCTCTATACCCTGAAAGATGACCGTAAGTTTTTCAGCTGGCTCTACACTATTGCCATCAATACGGTGCGGAGCTTTTTAAGGTCTAGTGCGCGCAAGAAAACTGAGAGTGATGAAGATTACCAGGAAAGTATCTCCTGGAGTGATAAAGGTATGCTCAGTGTTGAAGATAAGATGTCCCTTATGGACGCCATGGAAGAGTTAAAAGAAGAGGACCGGCTGCTCCTGCAGTGGAAATATCTGGAAGACTGGTCTCTCAAGGAAATAGCTGAAGTGCTGGATATTACCGAGAATAATACAAAAGTGAAACTGTTCCGGGCCAGGGATAGACTGGCTGGAATATTACAAGGGGGTTCCCAATGAACAAAGACAGACTCCTCAGATTTATCAATGAACAGGAAAGCTGGGCACAAATAAAGAGCCCGGATACTGATATAATGTCCGGGATCCGGTCCCGGGCTATAGATAAACATCAGAAAATGGCCCGGGCCTTGTATCTCTTCAAGATCATGAGTGCCTCCCTGGGGGTCCTGGTCCTGGCCCTGCTCATAGGCCTGTTCAGCCGCACTTCCTCTCAGTCCAGCGTGGTGCTGGTCTATCCGGCCATGGGAAATGAAGAGAGTGTGGTGTTGACGCTAGGGGACAAAGATCTGGAAATGAAGTATGATCCTCAGCAAAAAGTATTTGTAAAAAAAATAAACAATGGAAATCAGGCTGTGTCCAATATGAAGATCACTGTCAAGTCAAAAGAGGTTCAGCCCCTGGATAAATCACCTTCAGAGTATTTAGCCGGCATTAAAAATATACAAAAGCAAAAAGATATTTCTATGGAATCGCTGGTGATTGAAGATGATGCCAGGACTGCCAACAATCAGGATAATGAACTGGATGGCGTCTATATACCGGGGCTGGATGAAAATCTCCTGGCCAGTGCTAAATTGACTTTCTGATACAGGAGAGAGGATGAAGAGGGTTCTGACTTTATTTCTTTTCCTCACAGTTTTAATACTGCCCGCTTATACTGAGGACTTTAAACAGTGGCGCCTGCAGCTGGAAATAGATGTTCCGGGGATGGATCCTAATGCTATTCAGTGGTCATTATTTGAAAAAGATCCTAATATTTATTTTCTCAAAGACCTGCAGCCTAAAATAGATGAGATCAACCATGTCATTGATAAGGAACCCGATGCGGAGAAGAAAAAACTGATCAGGAACCTGTTTATCATCCGGCAATGGGAATCTATTTTTTCCCATATCAGCGGGGATAAGGTCCAGCTCTTAGCCGGTAATACCAAATCCAATGTCAAATTCCGTTCCAAAAGCCTCAATTCCCGTAAATGGATAACTACCAAGATGATCGTGGTAGACGGGCAGGTACTGTGCTGGAGGATAGGGGTCAAACCGGAAGAAAACGGGACAGTGGTGGTCAAGCTGAACAAAGAAAATGCCTATAATTTTAAAAAAGCCTGGCCGATAGCCGCACTGATGAGAGACTTTAGGGCCGAATCTCTCATCCAGCTCATACAGAGAAATGATAAAGAAAAGATGAGAGAGATGGTATCCACCTTTTATAAGGCCGATCAGTCTATCATTAACAAGAATGATGAGCATAGTATCAATCTGCTCATGTGGACCACTGCCCAGGATGATCTGCGGACCTTTAAATACCTGGTAGAACTGGGAGCAGACCTCAGCTATAGAAACAAAGGCAGCTGGGATATACGGGACATGGCGGCTTTGCTGGGCAGTAAGGATATATTCCGAACCCTGGTCTCTGATCTGAAGTTCAGCCCTCTGGATAATAATGAGATGGGAATGGCCCCTATTCATCTAGCGGCACTGACAGGACAACTGGAACTCCTAAAAATCCTGGTGGAAGAATATGGTGCCAACATTAATCAAAAAAGTATAGGGGGATACACGCCTCTTCATTTTGCCTCAGCAGGCCAGTACCCCGAAGTCATGGAGTATCTCATACAAAAAGGTGCCGATGTCAATAGTGCCAACCGTAGAGGCCAGACAGCCCTTTTAGTCTATGCCAATCCTTATATCCTGCATGGGAATCTTCCCGGAGCCATCTTTTATTTCTACTATCTGAAAGCAAAAGGGGAGTTAAACTATTATAATTTTAATCCCTTCAGGGCCAATGAGAAGTCATCCCTGAAGATACTCCTTAATGCCGGGGCGGATATCAACCACCAGGACAATAATGGATGGAGCATACTGCATTACGGGATATGGATGTATAACCAGTTTTATATTAAATTTCTTCTGGAACAGGGAGCAGATAAGTCTGTCAGGACCAGTAAAACCAGTTTTGATCTGCCAGCCGGTTCCAGTCCCTATGATTATGCCAGGATCGCACTGGAAAAGTTTAAACGGAAAAATACCATGATCAATTATCAGACCGAATTGGAGGGTATGTTGCCTCTGCTGAAATAATGCAGGGATACATGACAGAAGCGTAAACTCCTGCTATAATTATATCTATTCAAATATAATCATAGGTGAGGGGAAATCATGCTGGATGACAAATTTATCGAGGGCCTGGCGCTGGACCCGAAACACATTATTACCATGATATCCAAAGATCTGGATATCTCAGAAAAACAGGTACAGGTCACGGTCGATCTTTTCAAAGAAGGGAACACAGTCCCTTTTATTTCACGTTATCGAAAAGAAGTCACAGGCTCACTGGACGAAGTAGAAGTCAGAGATATCACCCACAGACTGGCTTCATTTGAAAACCTGGAAAACCGCCGCATCGAAGTCATTAAAAATATCCATAGCCAGGGAAAACTGGATGAAGAGCTCTATAAAAACATTTTAAAGTGCAGTACCCTCACAGAGCTGGAATCTCTCTATGCTCCCTACAAGAAAAAGAAAAAGACCCGTGCAATGATTGCCCAGGAAAAAGGCCTGGGTGAGCTGGCAGTATATATGCTGGAAAAGTCTGTGTCTGAGCTGGATGAGCTGGCCCTGCAGTTTGTGGATGCCGAAAAAGGGGTCAACGATAAGGATGAGGCCCTTCAGGGAGCTATGGACATCATTGCTGAGCAGGTGGCTCAGGATATGGACAACCGCACCAGGATCAAGGAATTCCTCCTCAAAGCGGCTAAGATCGTCGTGACAGGGGAAAAAGATGAAGCTTCATCGGTGTACAAGATGTATTATGACTTTTCCCAGAACCTGTCCCAGGTCAAGCCCCACCAGGTACTGGCTATCAACCGGGGTGAAAAAGAGGGAGAGCTCAAGTCCAAGATAGATTTTGACTGGGATATGGTCAATGAGCTCCTCGAGTCTTCCTACAAAATCAACAATTTTTATCATAAGGGTGCCATCGGGGATGGATTAAAGCGACTGCTCATCCCCTCCCTGGAAAGAGAAATACGTTCCGACCTGCATGAACAGTCTGATAAACACGGTATCAGTATATTCTCTCAGAATCTCAAAGAACTGCTCATGTCCGCTCCTATCAAGGGGACCCGGGTTATGGGGGTGGACCCCGGGATACGTACCGGGACTAAAGTGGTGACCCTGGACGAGACCGGGCAGTACCTGCATTACTTTATGATCTATCAGAATAAAGTGGAAGATGCCGCTCAGAAGATCGCGGAAAATGTAAAAAAATACAATATAGAACTGATCGCAGTGGGCAACGGTACCGGCTCTCATGATGTACAAAAAGTGGTGACAGAGGCTATTACGAAATATAACCTGGATGTGAAATATACCGTTGTCTCCGAAGATGGCGCATCAGTCTATTCCGCCTCCGAAGTGGCCCGGGAAGAGTTTCCCGACCTGGATCTGACTGTCAGAGGAGCTATCTCTATAGGCCGAAGGCTGCAGGACCCCCTGTCCGAGCTGGTAAAGATCGACCCCCAGTCTATAGGGGTGGGACTGTATCAGCATGACCTCAACCAGAAAGCTCTCTCGGAATCTCTGGATGAAGTAGTAGAGTCAGTGGTGAACAATGTAGGGGTAAATATCAATACCGCCTCATTCTCACTTTTAAAATATGTATCCGGAATCAGCACCGCAATGGCTAAGAATATCGTTAAGTACCGTAATGAGGCGGGCATCATCGCTGACCGGGCCAGCCTCAACAAAGTAAGCGGCATGGGCCCCAAGAGTTTTGAGCAGTGTGCCGGATTCCTCAAGATCCCGGAGAGTAAAGAGATCCTGGATAATACCTGGGTCCATCCCGAAAACTATCCCATTGCCAGGGAGATCCTCAATGCCATGGGCGAGGGTGGTACTGTGACTGCAGAACTGAAAAAAGAACTGATGGCCAAATACAGTGTGACTCAGCTGACCATAGACGATATTATTGCCGAGCTTAAAAAGCCCAACCGGGACCCCCGTGAAGGCTATCCTCTGCCCATTATGCAGAAAGGGGTAGTGGAATTTAAGGACCTCAAGGTAGGCATGAAGGTGCAGGGCAAAGTCAAGAACGTAGTGGACTTCGGGGCCTTTATCGACATCGGTATCAAGGAGACCGCCCTGGTACACATCTCCGAGCTGTCCGATAACTATGTGTCCAACCCCATGGATGTGATCAAGGTAGGCGATGTAAAGGAATTTGTTATACTGGAAATGGATGAGGTGCGCAAAAGAATAGGCCTGTCCCTGAAGAGTGGCAATGGCCCCCGTGCTCCCAAACCAAAAGCTCCGGAGCAGAAAGCCGCACCCCGAAAAGAATTTAAGAAAAAAGAGGCTGAACCCAAGAGTTACCAGGCTCCGGCTCAGACCAATAGCTATAATCCTTTTAAAGACCTGCTGAGTAAATAAATATGGCCACTAAGCCTGGAATACTGTTCAGGGCATTGTTGTCGCTGGGAATATTAGGCATACTGACGGGTATCATTTTTGAACTGAAACTATGGTCTGCTTTTCCTGTAGAATCTCCAGCGGATTTTAATGCTTTGAGAGAGGTGCAGTTTCAGGACATATACACTATCGTCCTGGTCAGTGTGATACCCTCTTTATCCAGGATCCTGATAGGCATTATGGTATTAGCTGGTATTCGTCCCAAACCTTTTCTCTGGGGTGTTTTACTGTTATTGATAGGAGGGGAATTCCCCTATCATATATTTTTTATGTTAGGGCAGGGAAGATTCCATACTTCTGCTCTTTATAGCGTGGTGTCAATGCTGCAGGGCTTACTTTCACTGGCCATCCCTTTTGGGTTGTTTGCCTGTTTTCGCCGCTACTTGGGAAAACATCTCATCACCCGCCATACTTTCAAAGCTGCTGTGGTATTGATGATAAGCAGTCTCTTTACTTTTCTGTCCGGCTATTTTTCCGGGCCGGCCTCAGTAGCACTATTTAAAACTGCTTTGACCATATTATATCATATTTGGTATCTATATCTGGCACTGATGCTTATATACTATCTGAAAGACCAGCTAATCCATGATGTCATTAGGGAGGATACATGAATAAAAAAACAGTGATTTTAAGCGGAGTCCTGGCCGTGATGCTTTATGTCTTTACCGTAATTTTCGGGGGTATTATCACTCCAGGTTATAGTCATTATTTGCAGGCAGTCAGTGAGCTGGTCCAATCGGGGGCGCTCCACAAACCCTTGCTGGATGTGCTTTTTAATATCTATAATCTCCTAATGGCTTTTTCAGCCTTTATGATCCTGACCCTATTCAGAGGAGAACTTAAAAACATTGTCAAAGCCGGAATCATATTAGTGATAGCCGGGAGCCTGGGAGGTATACTTATGGCATATTTTCCCATGGATCCCCTGGGGAGTGCAATGACTATAAAAGGAGTGATACATATTATACTGGCAATACTCATGTCATTTGATTTTATGGCGGCGATGCTGATGATCGGCCTGGGAATGCGCAAGTATCAGGTATGGAGAAGTTTTACCCTGTTTTCTATCATCTGCTTCATAATAGTATTGATCAGTGGGGGGCTCTCTCCGGTCTTTATCAGTCAAAAAATACCCGGTACCGGCTTCCTGGAACGAATTACTATCGGTACTATACTGATATGGTATTCCGCCCTCTGTATCGCTTATTACCGATGGATTCCAGCAAAAGACTAGCTAAACAAAAAAAGCCCGGGGATTACCCGGGCTTAATTTATTTAAGGTGCAGACTTAAAGATCTTTGTCCATGACAGTCTTTCTTTTTGCCTTGGTAGCATTTTCGATAGCAGTGTCCAGCATCTCTCTGATCTTATCAGACAGAGCGTCACCTACAGTTCCTGCGGTGTTCATACCTTTAGCTTTTACGTAAGCTTTTACCTTTGACATTACTGCCAGTACTTCTTTTCCACTCATGTGATCTCCTTTTAAATTATTGGGGTCTTGTAAATTGAACAATATATTATAGGTATAGCACAGGGAAAAAGCAATTATTATAAAAATGTGTTAACTATTAAAAAAGCCACTACAAAGGCTTGTAGTGGCTCTACAGTAAAATCTCAGCTTAATATCTCTGGTCCGCAAACTCTACCCAGCCTCCGGCTTCGACCAGGCCTTTTTCAAATCCTCCCAGTATGAAGCCATAAGTCTCTTGGTGGGAAGGATTTTTCAGGGTCACAGACTGATGCTCCAGATCGAATTCAGCCAGGGTATCTGTCCCTGCAAATCTGTTGAAAATATTGTCGATATCGACATGGGACAGCTCCAGGGCTATCATGCCGCAATTGTACATATTCTGTCTAAATATACGGGCAAAACTCTGGGCTATCACGGCATGGATACCATTGACCTCCAGCGCCCAGGGGGCATGTTCCCGGGAAGATCCGCATCCGAAATTCTCCCGGGTCACTATCACGGCCTTGTCTTTTACATCAGCAGGGCTAAATCCTGCCATTTTGAGGTCTTCCAGCAGGTAGGGCCTCAGGGCCTCTTTGGTGATCTCGGTGAGGTATTTAGCCGGTATGATCTCATCAGTATTAATATCCGAGCGGTCCAGGAACAGGACCTTTCCTCCAAATGTCTTCATATTACACCTCCAGGTAGGGCCGGGGATCGGCTATCTTTCCGGCAATGGCCGTAGCAGCAGCAGTAGCAGGGCTCATCAGGTGGACCATGCCCCCTTTACCCATGCGCCCGTTAAAATTACGATTAGTGGTAGAGGCGGCTACTTCACCCTCAGCCAGGACCCCGTTACTCATTCCCAGGCAGGCGCCGCAAGTAGGATTGGTCACTGAGAATCCGGCATCAAAAAATATCTTTATTAAACCCTGGTCCAGGGCCTTACCATAGATCTCAGGGGTAGCCGGTGCCAGTATAGCCCTTACATCCTTGTGGATGCGTTTTCCCCTGAGGATGGCAGCAGCCACTTCCAGATCCTCGATGCGGCCATTGGTACAGCTGCCTATATAGACCTGGTCCACCCGGGAGCCTTCCAGCTCTTTTACCGTCTTGACCTGGTCAGGCTTATAGCCGTGGGTCATGACCGGCTCCAGGCTGCTCAGGTCGAATTCCATGACTTTTTCATAGCTGGCATCCGGGTCGGGCAGCCATTGGCTATATTCCTGGAGGGCCGCTTCTTTAGTGTCAAACTCTTCCTTAATAAAGGGCCACAGGTATTCTACCGTGGTCATGTCGGGGTAACAGACTCCTGAGGTACCACCCGCCTCTATCGCCATATTACACAGGGTCATGCGGCTCTCCATGGACATCCGGTCTACCAGAGGCCCGGTGAACTCCATGACATGGTCGGTAGCCCCGTTTACCCCTATTTGTGAGATGATGAATAGTATTACATCCTTGGCATATACACCTGGCTGCAGCTCTCCTTTAAGGATAAACTTCATGGTCCTGGGATAACGGAAGGAACATACGCCCTTTAAAATACCCACTTCCAAATCGGTGGTCCCCACCCCGGCGGCAAAGGCCCCGAAGGCTCCGTGGGTACAGGTATGAGAGTCACCCATGATGATGGTGTAACCCGGCCGTACAAATCCCTTTTCCGGGAACAGGGCGTGACAAACCCCGTTCTGGCCTACATCAAAGAAGTCCTTGATGTCATGGCGGCGGGCCCATTCACGCAGGATCTTATGCTGCATGGCTGTCTTGGAATCCTTGGCGGGAGTGACATGGTCGATAACGGCCTTGATCTTTGTCTTATCAAAGACTCTGTCTTTTCCTCTGTACTGGAGGTCCGCCAGAGCAACCGGCGTGGTGATCTCGTGACAAAACACAGAGTCCAGTCTGAGAACGTTCACACCCTCAAAGGGTTGTTCTACCAGATGGGTTTCAAAAATCTTTTCGGCAATGGTTTTTCCCATTTTTTCCTCCTTTGAATTATTTTTGAAACAAACGGGGTGGCGTGATGACCCAGATACTTTTCAGGATCTCATTTCCCCGGTTCTTTAAAGTATGAGGGATATTGGACTCATAGGACACACTATCCCCTTTATTTAATACAAACTCTTCATTGCCATAACTGAAATGCCCGCATCCCTCCAGGATGATGCCCATCTCCTGGCCTACATGGCCGTAGACCTCATTACCCCGTTCCTGGCCGGGCTGCAGCTCCATAAAATAGGCCTCTATACCGTGCTCAGGATCCTGATGCTCCAGGCTGGAGAAGAGCTCATAGCGCACCTCATCCATAGTAAAGACCTTTCTCTCTTCTTTTCTTACCACGTGGATATTGGAAGGCCGCTTGTAATCCCGGAAGATATACTCCATGTCTATTTCCAGTACGTCCAGTATACGCAGCAGGGTATCTATAGCCGGGCTGACCTGGTCTCTCTCGATCTGGGACAGGAGGCTGTCACTGATATCCGCCTGAGATGCCACCTCTTTGAGCGTCATCTTATGCCTTTCCCGTATTTCCCGTATTTTGTGGCCGTAATGGTATTTCATAATAAATCCAGTATTATTAAAGTATATTTAGTATAAATAAACTCTGTTTTTTTGTCAAATTGTTTGACCAAATCCTACGACAGTATTATACTGGAAATGGAGAGGGGGGTTTTGGTGATTTTTAAAATCTCCTGAGGTGCGGAGTGAAAGAACAGAAGAACCGTATCATCTATCAAAGTAGTATCCTTATACTTGTCGTATTTGTTGTATTGAGTGCTATTCTCTTATATCTTCCCATGAAGGCCTTAAGGAAGAATACTATACAGGCCCTCAATCAGGAGCATATAATCCTGGCCCAGCAGACTGCATTCAGTATCAATGAATTATTTGGGTTTTATGAAAGCATCATCAATAATCTGATCCAGGATCCGGATATAATCGCTCTTAATCCCGCAGGAAAGCAAAAGATCAGGGCTTTTTATAAGGCCCATAAAGAGACCATGTCAGCCGTGACCCTGATAGATAAGAAATATATTATCAGGTACACTTATCCTTCCAATGATTCTATTATTGGAAGTGATGTTTCATTCAGGCCACATTTACGCCTGGCCTTTGATCTCAGAGAACCTGCTGTAAGTGATATCATTCAGGCTCTGAGGGGATATAATAGTGTCGTCTATACTGTCCCCATACTGGATAGTCAGAACCAGGTCCAGGGCCTGCTCAATGTATTGATCCCCTTTGAGATCATCTCCCGCAAGTACCTGGAGAATCTGAGGCCGGGTAGTGATAGCCAGATCTGGCTGATCTCAGGAAACGGGGATGTGCTGTACAGTAGCCACAAAGAACATATCAGTCAGTCTGTATTTGAAGTGCATAGCAATGATATTACCATGGTCGATATGAGTAAACACATGACTAATGCGGAAAGTGGAAATACTGTGTTGAGAATAAAGGAAAATGACTACATAAGGATGCAGACAATTTATTATCCTGTAAATATTCCTCAGAATCTCTGGTCACTGGCTATTGCCACTCCGGAACCCATAGCCCTAAAAGGGGTAAATCAGTTTATCTTATGGTGGTTATCCATCTTTTTCGTATTTCTGAGTATTCTCCTGTATATAGTCATCAAGTGGGTGGGAAAATACGTTTCCACACTGGAAGAAAAAAAACGTATGGAGACTGAAAACAGACTGCGTGAGACAGAGAGTCTGCTCAGCCGCTTTATTTTTAATGCCCCCATTCCTATTATTATGGCCCGTACAGATGGTTCTATAGAATATATCAATCAGCATTTCCAGCAGATGTACGGATACACCCAGGAAGATATTAAAGATATTTTCAGCTGGATCGATCAGGCCTATCCGGACCAGGAAGCCAAGGATAAAGCAAAAAAATTCTGGCAGACAGACCTGCAGAGAGCCCTGACAGAAAAACAGGCCTTTGTGACCAAGGAAAAAGTACTGAAGTCCAAAGACGGGACAAGCCGGGATATTATCATTACCTTTACTCTGATCGAAGACCGGATAGTGATCTCCCTGGATGATCGTACTACATTTAACAGCCTCAAGAATAAGGAACAGGAGATCCTGTTTAAAAAAGCCCGGGCTAAGAAGATGGAGGCTATTGGCCTCATGGCCGGTGGAGTAGCACATGATCTTAATAATATTCTTTCCGGAATAGTCAGTTATCCTGATCTGCTCCTGCTCCAGCTGCCCAGTAACAGTGAGCTGCGTAAGCCCATAGAGATCATTCAGAAATCAGGAATACGGGCTGCCCAGGTAGTATCTGATCTGCTTACAGTAGCCCGGGGAGTGGCTAGTCCCCGCCAGGCTGCCTGGATCAATGATATCATCCATGAGTTCCTTAATTCACCCGAGATGGAGATATTACGCAACACTCATCCTGATGTGCGGGTAGAGGCCTATCTGCTGTCTGATGATGATCAAAAGTTTATTCAATGTTCCCGGATACACATTAAAAAAAGTATCATGAATCTTCTATTCAATGCAGCAGAAGCTATGGAGTCAGGGGGCAGGATACGTATTTCCAGCTCTTATGCCACTCTGGATGAAGATGAGATACAGGATGAAAAGCTGACCTCAGGGGAGTATATAGTCCTCAGTGTGGAAGATGACGGTAAGGGGATCAGTGCCGAAGATCAGGAACACATATTTGAACCCTTTTATACCAAGAAAAAAATGGGCAAAAGTGGCACCGGACTGGGCCTGTCTATAGTCTGGAATACCGTACAGGACCACAATGGTATAATCAAGCTGAAAAGTGATACCAATGGGACCCGCTTTGACCTGTATTTTCCGGTTAGCCATCAGGAAAAGATCCTGGTCAAATCTTCCGGTCATTCTGAAAATGTTAAGGGAAATGGGGAAAAGATCCTGATCGTAGATGATGAAGAAACCCAACTGGAGATCACGAGCCAGATACTGAAACAGATGAATTATACACCCTATACCGCCGGGTCAGGTGAAGAAGCCCTGGAATTCCTAAAAGAACATCAGGTCGATCTGGTCTTACTGGATATGATCATGGGAGAAGGCCTGAATGGAAGAGAAACCTATGAAAAAATGATCAAAAAACGGCCCGGCCTCAAAGCCATCATCGTGAGTGGCTATGCCCATAATACAGAAGTGGACCAGGCCCTAAAGCTGGGTGTAAATGCCTACGTGGCCAAACCCTATTCTATACATCAGCTTACGCAGGTGATCAGGGATATCCTGGACTCCTGATCTCTTATTACAACTATTTCTGAAAATTAAGAACCTGAAAAGTGCGATCTATTCTTACCAGAAATGAATCCCGCTAAAACCGGCCGGAGCTGCCCGCTGTTCTTGACTCTGCTCGCTAATGTCATTATAATGAATATCATTAGCAGGAGGATTCAATGCGATATCCGGTGAGTTACTGCCTGGTTCTAAGCGGGGGCGGCGCCAAGGGTTCCTACCAGGTAGGGGCTATGAAGGCTCTCAAAGAATTAGGTATAAAGATAGATGCAGTGGTGGGTACCTCTGTAGGGGCACTTAACGGCGCACTCTGGGTATTGAATAAGCTCACTGAAGCCGAGAAATTGTGGCGCAGGATGCAACTCAGTGATATTGTGAGGATTCCACCGGAATTATTAAAAGACGGGAAGTTTCATCTTACCCATAGCAACATTCCAGTTCTAAATAGCCTGACCCGGCGTATTACGAAAAAAGGGGGAATGAGTACCGAACCCCTGCGCAATATTATGAAAGGGCTCCTGGATGAAAAGGCGATGCGTCATTCCGGCATAGATTTTGGGGTAGTATCCTATCAGTTGGGGGGCTTTAAAGCTCTGGAAAAATTTATGGAGCAAATCCCCGAAGGAAAGCTGGAAGACCATCTCATGGGTAGTGCGGCATTTCCGGGATTTGAAATACAAAGGATAGATGGCCACATGGTACTGGACGGAGGACTCACCGATAACATTCCCTTCAGCCTGGCTTCCCGAAGAGGATATAAAAATATCATAGTAGTAGATGTGTCCGGCTTGGGAGTAAACAGACGGCCCCAGTGGGAACATCATGATATAGTCTATATTAAAAATTCCCGGGATACCGGTGGAGTGATGGACTTTGACCTGGAACAGGCTGATATAAATATCCGTATGGGATACCTGGACACCCTTAAAGTCTTTGGCAAGGTGCAAGGAGTGGATATTTTCCTGAAGCCGGATAAAAAAATAGAGAAGAAGATTTATGATACCCTGTTTAAACCTGAAGTGATAGAAAAATACAGGCAGTATTTACAGCCCAATCCCAAAGAAAAACCTCTGGATTCCCGTATCCGGAAGATCCTTCCACAAAAAGTCAGGTCACATAAGAGTCTGCCCCTGGCTCTTTTGGAATGTACCGTGACCAGCCTCAACCTGGATAAGACTCCCTATTATACCTGGGAAGCTTTGCTGGGCCTTATTTTAGGGGATTATAGTAAGATCAGGAACCGGGAGAGTTCTTATACACAGCAAAGAGGATTTTTCTCTAAGTTTAGTGCTGTGATCGCTGAGACCCGGCACATATTTAATCTGAATCCGGTACATTACAATCAGCTTATGGATTTCGTGTTTGGCAATACTGAGATCAATCCTCTCCACACCCGCACCTTATCCCGCTTTATCCCGGAGCTGGTAGGGGCTAAGATATTCATCACTGTATTGGAACACATGAAAAAATGATGTTCCCGGGACTAAGTATGCTCCCCATTTCCCATTTAGAATGATATGAGCAACATATTAATTTTACACTCTCTTCTTTATATGTTAAACTAAATACCTATCAGAATCAAGGAGCAAATACATGGCTGAAGTACTGAATTATAAAGTAAAAGATATAAGTCTGGCGGAATTTGGACGTAAAGAGATAGATATCGCCCAGCACGAGATGCCCGGACTCATGGCCATCCGTAACAAATACAGTAAAGAAAAGCCTCTGAAGGGTGTACGTATCATGGGTTCTCTGCATATGACCATTCAGACCGCTGTCCTCATAGAGACCCTGGTGGAACTGGGCGGTGATGTAAGATGGTGCTCCTGTAATATATTCTCTACCCAGGATCATGCTGCTGCTGCGATTGCTGCGTCCGGCACTCCTGTCTTTGCCTGGAAAGGCGAGACTCTGGAAGAATACTGGTGGTGCACTGAGCAGGCCCTGACCTTCCCTGGTGGAAAAGGACCCGAGCTTATCGTGGATGACGGTGGAGATGCTACCCTGCTCATACACATGGGATTTAAGGCAGAAAAAGATGCCAAAACCCTGGACCGCACTCCCGGCAGTGATGAAGAGGCAGTAATACTGGCTCTTTTAAAGAAAATCTTAAAAGAAGACCCTAAAAAGTGGCACCGTACCGTAGAAGAATGGAAAGGAGTCTCTGAAGAGACCACCACCGGGGTACACCGTCTCTACCAGATGCTGGAAAAAGGAGAGCTCCTTATTCCTGCCATAAATGTAAACGACTCTGTGACCAAATCAAAATTCGACAACCTGTACGGCTGCCGGGAATCCCTGGTGGATGGAATCAAGCGGGCCACCGACGTGATGATCGCCGGAAAGGTCTGCGTAGTATGCGGATACGGCGATGTAGGCAAGGGCTCAGCCCAGTCTTTACGGGGGCAGGGTGCGCGTGTGGTCGTCACCGAGATCGATCCTATCTGTGCTCTCCAGGCCGCTATGGAAGGCTACGAAGTCAAGACAGTAGAAGATACCCTGGGCTGGGCTGACATCTATGTCACCACTACCGGTAATAAAGACATCATTACCCTGGCCCATATGGAAAAGATGAAGGACCAGGCTATTGTGTGTAACATCGGACATTTTGATAATGAGATACAGGTATCCAAACTGGAGAAACTGCCCGGCATCAAGAAAATGAATATCAAACCCCAGGTAGATAAGTACACCTTCCCTGACGGGCATGAAATATTCATGCTGGCAGAAGGCCGCCTGGTCAACCTGGGCTGCGCTACCGGCCACCCCAGCTTCGTGATGTCCAATTCTTTTGCCAATCAGACTCTGGCCCAGATAGACCTCTGGAAAAACAAGGATAAATACGAGGTCGGTGTATATATGCTGCCCAAGTACCTGGATGAAGAAGTGGCCCGCCTCCACCTGGCCAAGATCGGGGTAAAGCTGACCAAACTGACTAAAGAACAGGCCGACTATATCGGAGTCCCCATAGAGGGCCCCTATAAGTCTGAGCACTATAAATACTAAATAAAACTGGAAATATTTATACCCCTGTCTTATATTAAGGCAGGGGTTTTTTAATGAAGATGAAAATCTTGATGTTGTCTTTTATGTTAATCTCTGCCCGGGCTTTTGGGGGTGTTTTCCAGCTGGATTATCTCCGGGATGGCCTCTTCCTGGGGGGGAGTGCAGGACTGAATCTATTATCACTGTATATTGAGTCACAACAGACCCCTCTCACACCATCCGCAGTCAGTAATCTCGATAGCACTACTATAAATCTTCTGGATCAGTGGGTGACACAGATGTGGTCTCCCCTGAGTTCAGGAGCCAGTGATATTGGCATGTACAGCAGCATAGCCCTTCCCGCTCTCTTGCTACTGTCTCCGCATTTCAGGGAGGAATGGCTTCCCCACTCTATCATGTATACCGAAGCACAGCTGCTGAGCTCCGGTCTTACCGGGCTGGTAAAAGGCCTGGCTGGCCGGCCCCGGCCCTATGCCTATAATCCGGAAGTGAGCATCTCAACTAAACTGGATAGTGGCACTATACGCAGCTTTTTTTCCGGCCACACATCCTCCTCTTTCACCGGGGCGGCATACCTGGCTACGGTATTCAGTCTTTACTATCCGGATAGCCCCTGGCGCATTCCTGTTATTATCAGTGCCTTCACTCTGGCTACGGCTACCGGCATATTACGGATCACAGCAGGAAAACACTTTGTGACCGATGTAATAGTGGGGGCAATAACAGGCACACTATCGGGATACCTAGTACCCCTGAGCCATTTTAAAAAAACCGGATCGGGCATCAGTTTAACCCAGGGAGACAATACAGGTATATATTGCAAGCTTCATTTTTGAAATATTTCAGAGGACCTGTATAGTGAAAGAAAGAGTTTGTATCTTCAGATAGTGATCCATATAAAAAAACCTCCCTTTGCAGGGAGGTTTTTTAGAATCCTGTTTTTAAAAATCCGGGGTTTCTACCGGTAATATTTGTGTAGGTGAACTGGAATCAATAATAAATGAATTGTTGCCACCATCTTCCCATCCACTGTTGGGGGTTGAACCAATATAATATTTGTATTCAACCAGTGACTTTGAGTTCATAGGGAAAGTTATCCAGGCTGACCAGATATCATCTCCCGAAACCATGTCTCCGTGGGTACCGTCATCGTAAAGAGGCGTGGTAGTAGACCAGGATAGGGGGCTATGATCTCCCCTCACTCCCATTAAAGTGACCGTACCGCTTATGTTAGTGGTTATTACCTGGAATAGCACATCCACATCCTGGCTTAGCTGCATAGTAGGCATGACATAATCCAGATTAAACTGGGACGGGTTCTCAGGTGTATCCAGGTTGGTGATTCCCAGGAAGTTGCCGGAAACTGTGTTTGTGGCAAATTTAAAGACGTAATCATTCAGGCCTGCGATCAGATTAATCTGGATTCCCCAGATATGATCCCCGGCAATACCATCGTTATGTAAACCGTCATCATACATTAGATAGGCAGTGGGGACTACATCGCCATTCATGTCAGTGTCATATACCCCTTCATTGGTTTGCCAGAAAGTCCCGAATAGATATATCTGGCTATTCGAGTTGTTTCTGTCATCTACGGTAATAGTATAATCTTCAAAATTAATATTGAGGGCACCGATGTTTGTATCCTGATTGTGGGCGTAGAAATAGGTATAATAGAAATACTTCTCACCATTATCCAGGGTAAAGTTGGAGTTTAAATCTTTGTATAGATAGATATAGTTATACTGGCCATCAGCTATGCTGGTAATGTCAATACTAAAATTAGTGCCGGATTCAAAACTGGTATTGAATAATAACTCCTGTTTTACCCAGTCATAAATAAAGACACTCCAGCCTGAATAATCAGAACCGCCTAAGTGGCCATACAGATAATTTCGGGCAGGAATACTGTACACTACTGAATCTATAGAGCTGTTAGTCAGGGGAATATTTAGTGTGGCAGCATAGGTGCTGGCATTGGTGTCAAACTTTATTTTGGCTGTATAATTGAAATGGGTATGGATCAGATTTATTGCCAAAGTATAGATGCTGTCACCAGCATTGGTGTCACCGTGTGTGGCATCGTCATACATGGTATAGACAGCAGGCATTACATCATTACCGCTCTTCTGAAGATATCCCTGGTTTGTATCATTAAAGGTGCCATACAAATAAACCTGGCCATTTGTGTTAGCAGAGTCATCAATGATAATATAAATGGTCTTTGATGAGATGTCGATGGCACCTGCATCTATATCATTACTCTGAGATATGATCGTATTATACAGGAAAAGGCTTTCCGTTCCACTATCATACATATTATTGGTATTTTTATCATAAAATCCACAGACTTCAAATTCTGCACCAAATTCCACATTGTTGAGGCTGATATTGAAGTTAGATGTTTCGGATATTGGATCAGGGTTAAAATATGTATAAGCGTTATTTACATTCTGTCTGACACAGATATTCCATCCGGAAAATGCCGAGCCTGTCAAATTGCCTGTAACATTAAATGATACCGGGTTATCTACTACCGGGATTATGGGGTCACAATTGTTAAGAAATAAGCCTGTAATCATCACCATTACAGACAACAAAACTCTTTTTTTCATGTCTCACCACCTTTTTTATTTAAGAACTATGTTCATTAATATAACTTAATAACTGGAAATAACAAGTAAAAATCAGAAAATAGTTTAATATATATGAAATAGATTAACATAACCCTTGATGAGTTACATTTCCTTTAAATATTTTTTTATATTTCATTGTCAGATATTGTATGTTGAAGTGTGCAGAGTATGACTTAGACTCTAATACTGCTCTCCACACCGATAAAGTCCTTTTCTTTTTTCAGCATGGGTTCGATGAACTCTGACACCAGCTCTTCCACCTGCTGAGGAGCCCGGCCTACGTACTGGCTGAAGTCTCCGATCTTAGCCCATTCCGCATCGGGCAGAGGGAACTTGCCGGACTTTTTCATCTCGGCCAGCATATCGTATTCCTTACCCAGGCGGATGGCGTCCACAGTCTGCATGGCATAGTCCCGGATGACCTCGTGCAGCTCCTGTCGGTCTCCGCCGTGCTTCACGCTTTCCATGAGTATATTCTCGGTAGCGAAAAAGGGCAGGTTGTTCATGAGGGTGGTATTGATGACCTCAGGGTAGACGTTGATGCCTTCGATGAGCTTTTGATAAATGATCAGAATGGAGTCTGCCAGCAGGAAGGACTCCGGTATGAGGATACGGCGGTTGGCGCTGTCGTCCAGAGTGCGCTCCAGGAACTGGTTGCTGAAAGTATAGGCAGCGTTATTGACATTGTTGATGAGGTAACGGGCCAGGCTGGACAGACGCTCGGCCAGGATGGGGTTACGCTTGTAGGGCATGGCGGAGGAGCCCACCTGGTTTTTGGAGAAGGGCTCTTCTACCTGCCAGCTGTGCTGGAGGAGACGCACGTCGTTACAGGCCCGGTGCCCACTCTGGGCGATGCCGGACAGGACGCTCATCCACTGATAGTCCAGCTTACGGCTCAGGGTCTGGCCCGACACGGGGACCGAGGCGCTGAAGCCCAGCTTATTAGCCACCAGCTGGTCCAGCTGTTTAACCTTTTTACCGTCTCCCTCAAAGAGCTTGAGGAAAGAAGCCTGAGTACCGGTAGTTCCCTTCACGCCCCGGGTCAGGAGCTGATCCAGGCGGGCCTGGAGGTCGATATAGTCCTGGTAGAGGTCGTACAGCCACAGGCTCATACGTTTACCCAGGGTGGTGGGCTGGGCGGGCTGGAGATGGGTATAGCCCAGTACCGCCAGGTCTTTATACTGCAGGGACTTATCTTTGAGGGTATTGATGAGGGTGACCAGGCGTCTCTTGGTGAGGAGGAGGGCCTGCCGGAGCATCACGGTCTCGGCATTGTCGGTCACAAACGCAGATGTAGCGCCCAGATGAATGATGCCGGCAGCCTTAGGTGCCACTTCACCATAGGCCCGGATGTGGCTCATGACGTCGTGATGGATCTCTGCCTCTATTTCTCTGGCCCTTTCCATATTGAGTTCATCCCGGTGGTCTTTGAGGTCCTGCACCTGCTCTTTAGTGACAGGCAGGCCCATCTCCATCTCGGACTCGGCCAGAGCGATCCACACCTGTCTCCAGGTCCGGTAGCGGTTTTCTTCAGAAAATATATCCAGCATCTCCTGTGATGCATAACGTGTCTCCAGGGGGTTTTTAAACTCAGCCATATTATTCCTCTTTTTTTAGTTCCGGCTTCAGGTTTGCCTTTATAAAGTAGGTCCTTAAAGCCTGTTTTAATGCTTTATCTTCTACATCTTTGATGCGTTCATCGATCTGTTTCATCACGGCGGGATCGATCTTGAGGACGATCTCTTTTTCCTCAGCCACATCCTGCTGCCAGTGCAGCTCCCCGTTTACAAACCGGATAGTCTGAAAGCGGGTATCAAATCCCTGGCTTTTAAGAAGCCGGAGCAGGTCCACTTTCATATCATCCTTCAGCATATTGAGCTCTGAGATCCACATAGGATCATCTACATTGACAGTGAGATTGCTGTAGCCTATGCTGGCGGGCCAGGAATGCTCGGCGATACTGCCCCGGTACAGCTTGAGCCAGGCCACCCGGATGGAGTGTATGGCCCGCATCTTGTCGGGAATGATGGCCTGGGCCAGGCTCTTCAGTTTATACTTGATGGGTTTGACAGCACGGCTCCGTCTGCTCACTTCCGCCTCCTGCTCACGCCCTATATTATACGGGTTTTTTAAAAAGGGGGCAAGATTTTCTCAACCATTCCCGGATTGTTCCGATGAATATAAGAGAGCACAATCAGGAGGAAAGGACCATGATGAGAGCCCTTTGGACAGCTGCTTCCGGAATGACCGGGGAACAGTTTCATATCGATACCATTTCGAACAACTTAGCTAACATAAACACAGTAGGCTTTAAGAAATCCCGCGCGGAATTCGAAGACCTGCTGTACCAGACTATGCGTCTGGGAGGTACTCCCTCCAGTGAGATCAGTCAGTATCCTACCGGTATACAGGTAGGCCTGGGGGTACGCCCCTCAGCCACCCAGAAGTTTTACACCCAGGGCAGCCTGCAGCAGACCGGTAACAATACAGACATCGCTATAGAAAATGAAGGATTCTTCGGCGTAACCATGCCTGACGGATCCCAGGCCTTTACCCGGGATGGTGCCTTTAAGATCGATTCCAACCGTGAGCTCGTGACCAGCCAGGGCTACCGTCTTAATCCCCCTATCATACTGCCGGATGACTTTCAGAAAGACACACTCACTATTGCTCCCGACGGACAGGTCACGGTAAAAGTAGCAGGAGGAGATGACTCTATAGAAGTAGGCAACCTGGTGACCTACCGTTTTATCAACCCTGCCGGACTCACTAATATCGGTAGTAATTTTGTAAAAGAAAGCCCCTCATCGGGTGAAGCAGTAGCCGGTACACCCAGTCTGGATGGATATGGACAGGTCCTGCAGAGCTTTGTAGAGATGTCCAATGTCAATGCGGTCCAGGAAATGGTGGACATGATCGTGGCTCAGCGTGCCTATGAGTTTAACTCCAAAGCCATCCAGGCATCGGATTCTATGCTGGGTACAGCTAATTCATTAAAGAGATAATATATAAGCAAATCCACTCTTGAATAGAAAGGAAAGGGACAGGCCCCCAACAGTCTGTCCCTTTTTTGTATTCCCTATAAAAGCGGGGTATAATGAGGAAAGAGGAGATATCATGAGACGCTATTTTTTCCTGTCATTGTTGATTATTATGAGCTTTTCTTTGACCCATGCGGAAGATGCCTTTCAGGGCATATTTTCTCATTACCAGCAGTACCTGGAGTATTATGGACTGGATTTTCCGGGAATTAAAAAGGAGCATTTCTTTATCGACACTGCCAGTAGGCAAAACCAGTATACCCTGTTTGTACAGAAATTTACTCCTCCGCAGGTAGAAGGAGTGGTCGTCTTTGTTCATGGTTATGCTGATCATTCCGGACGACAAAAGTATGTGCTGGAATACCTGCTAGGACGGGGTTTTGAAGTATGGCTGTTTGATCTGCCCGGGCATGGACTGACCCGGGGAGGCCTGAGAAATGGCATAGACGACTTTCAGGAATATGCCCAGATGCTGCATGTGGTGCTGGGCATGGCTGAATTGGAGCACTACCCGGTAAACCTGGTGGCACATTCCACGGGATGTTCAGCCATTTTGGAGCACCTCAGGCTATTTCCGGATACCTTTGGCAGGATTATTCTGGCTGCCCCCCTTATTTTTAATGCATCTCCCGCTCTCTCCTATGCAGCTTATGGCTTACTGGAAGGCAGCGTCCAGGAGATACCGGTCCCTGCTCTGCCCGGATTTGCTGTGAATGATGTGTATTCAAAAAGGCTGATCTTAAAAGATCCCCTGCAGGCCTGGGTCATGAATATGAATTATGTGGCTTCACTGTACCGCTGGCAGAAGAGCTTGCCGGACTTTCCCGTAATGGACAGGCCCATAACGGTGATTCAGGGTAATCACGATAATGTTGTCCAGTGGAGGGATAATCTGGCATTCCTGAAGGACCGGTTTCCTCATTCAGACCTGATATTTGTAGGGGGAGCCAAGCATAACCTGTTTATGGAGCATAAATGGAAGCGAAAATATATATTCGAGCAAATGGATAAAGCGTTTAAAGAAGAGGACTAGATCTTTCCCTTGAGATAGGCTTGTCGTTTATCCTCAGGGAACTTCTCGATGGCATAGCGCAGCATGGTACGGGGCATCTGTCGGTAATGCTCCCTGAGAAACATCTCTTCGGTCTGCATACTGCGATTCCCCACTTCCCGTAACATCCAGCCCACTGCCTTGTGGATGAGGTCATGCTCATGATCCCTCAGGATCTCGGAGAGCTTCAGGGTGTCTTCAAAGTCATATTCCCGTATAAAAGTAAAAGTGGACAGGATGGCAATACGCTGTTTCCAGAGATGGGGTGTCCAGGCAAAATCATACAGTATCATTCTTTCATCTTTATGATCCATCAGATAGGCCCCGGGTATCTGGGGAGCGGAGCAGTCGACCAGGTCCCAGTTGTTGATGTAATCTGTACTCTCCATATAGAGCTGGTATATTCTTTCCCGCTGGCCCCGGCGCTTCTGATACTGTAGGGTGAGGATGACCAGAGCCGTAAAGCGCGCTTCGTGGTAAGGGGAATGCAGGAGCTCCAGGACAAAGCTCTCCTCCAGTTCTTTATACTGTTTGGCTACTGCCCTGATACGGGGATTGGTGATACCCAGGAAGATGTCGCCCTCACCATATTCCCCGGGGCCGGTCTTGAAAAAACGCTGGGCCCGTTCCGCATCCCGGGGGTCTTTCATGGCCAGGAGCTGTGCTAATACCGGATTTTCACTCATCTAGATCTCACCTCTCCAGTCCTGGTCATGAGTCTGGAAGGCATCTCTGATGAGGCAGTAGATATCATTTTCCAGAGGGCCTTTTTCCATATACCTGATATTTTCTTTAAAATGATCCAGGCTGGCGGTACCGGTAATGATACTATGTACCCCCGGAATGAAAGCTGAAAATCTGATGGCCAGCTCCAGCCAGTCCATACCCGGATCGATAGCCATAGTCTTCCAGCGGTGCCAGTACTCCTCGGCATAATTACCCACCGGCCGATCCTGAAATCTCCAGGGAGCATTGGCGATGGGGCGCTTGGCAATAAAGCCCAAACCCTGTTCCTGCATGTGAGGCAGCTGCTTGTTGATGATACGCTGGTCGCAGAAATTCAGGGAGGCCATGAGGGACCCGAATCGCCTGCTGTCCAGTGCATAATCCAGATCTTCGTTTTCACCGGAATAGGCGATCACCCGGATCTTCCCGGCTTCTCGGGCCTGTTCCAGGGCATCTATGACTCCGTTATTCTGCATTATGTCAGAGGGGCAGGAGTGGAGGTGGACGATATCCAAAACATCGGACTGGAGCAGCTTACGGGCATGGTCTATACCGGCTACTATGCAGTCATAGGTCCAGTCCTGGTAGCCTTCTATAGAGTATCCTACTTTGGTAGACAGGACATACTCCTCTCTGCGATGGGAGATATGCCGGCCGATACGCTCCTCGGAGAGGCCGTAGCCCCGGGCTGTGTCAATGAGGGTGACACCGGCATCCAGTATCTCGTTCAGTACCTTTCCTACTTCTTTTTCATCCATGCGCCCGTCGCCGATCTGGCCGGCACCGTAACCCAGGGCGGATACCCTGAGTCCTGTCTTTCCAAATGCTCTTTGTTCCACTAATTTCTCCTGATGCCGGTTTTATCGATCTTATCCCAGGTATTGGCATAGATCCCTTCTTTTACATAAGCATCGGCCAGGAATTCATGTGGGAATCCCAGGCTGATGGCGGACACCTGGTCGAGGCGTTCCAGATGCTCCTCTTCCAGTTTAAAATCGAGGCAGCGCATATTGTCATCCAGCTGGCTGAGCTTTCGGGCTCCGATGATAGGGATCATGAGAGGAGCCTGCTGCCGTACCCAGTTGATGGCCACCTGGGCGGGAGTGTGTCCGATTTCTTTAGCTATGGCCACTACTTCTGCACTGATCCTGAGTTTGGTTTCATTTACCCGGGCTTTGGCCCAGTCCCGTTTGTAGTCGGGGTCCTCGGTGTTGTACTTGCCGGTCAGGATACCGCTGGCCAGAGGGGACCATGCGGTCACACACATGCCGAAAGCATCTGCCATGGGCATGAGGTCCCGTTCCGGAGTACGTTCTATGAGGGAGTACTCCACCTGGAGCCCGGCAAAGGATGTCCAGCCCCGCAGTTCGGCCAGGGTATTGGCCCGGGATACTAGCCAGGCGGGAGTGTCGGATATGCCGATATACATTACCTTACCCGCCCGTACCAGGTCATCGAAGGCCCGCATCACTTCTTCTACAGGGGTCAGGGCATCCCAGGCATGGAGCCACAGTATATCCAGGTAGTCGGTCCTGAGGCGTTTGAGGCTTTTTTCTACAGACTGGATCATGTTTTTCCGGCTGTTGCCGGCCAGGTTAGGCTGGTTCATGCCGTTATGGAGGGTGTACTTGGAGGCTATCACCAGGGCATCACGCTGTCCCTGGATGAATTCTCCCAGGTACTGCTCAGACTCTCCCTCGGTATAGCGGTTGGCTGTGTCAATGAAATTGCCCCCTGCTTCCAGAAAACTGTCAAAGATAACCCGGCTTTCTTCCCTGTCAGAACCCCAGCCCCAGGCGGTGCCAAAGGTCATAGTACCCAGGCAGAGCTGTGATACTTTCAGGCCGGTATTCCCAAACATCTTGTATCGCATGTGAGCCTCCTTATTGTGAAGAGCTTACTATAATTCTTTTTAGAAAGATTGGCAAATTTCATTGAAAAACCGCCGGCTATTTGCGAAAAAGCCCCGGGTTTTATAAACTAGGGATGGAGGTGCGGGATGAAAAAGAGTATATTTATCATCATGTTACTGAGCCTGAGTATGCAGATGCAGGCTAAAATGGTAAAACAACGGATCACGGTGTTATTTGATGGGCAGGATATTATTTCAGTATTATATAAAGAAAGCATAGAGTCAGCCCTCATGAATCAGGCATCAGTGATTTTGGAACATGGAGATCAGCTGAATGGAGACCGGGCCGACGCACAAAGATTTCTGGCAGTGACCGCTTTGGATGGCCTCATTTTGGGTAAATGGGAGGGGAGTGATCTTAGGATCAATTTTTATTCTCCAAAGGGCCAGCTGGACAGTTTGTTGATCGAGACGAATGCTGTAATCAGCAGCCTAATGGACAGTACTCAGATCATAGCAGACAAAGCATCAAAGTTATATCCTGAACTGGAGCAGCAGGTACTTATTAAAGACCAGGATATCGAAAAGACTGTCTCTCCTCTGGAGTATTTCAGGCCCCAGATCAGCCTGGGTCTGATTTTACAAAAAAATAATCTTCAGATAGCACTGACGCCATCCAATTCCAATACAGTAAATATGACCGCTCGCCACTTCAGCCCGGGGCTAATGGCAGCTTTTGATTACCGTCTTTTATCCGTTACGGCCGAATTCCAGCTGATTAGTGATGATGAATATCCTGTGGCCAGTCTTCCGGTCACAAACTTCTCTATTACAGGAGGATATAAGGTTGATATCAGAATGGGGATGTGGCTGTTCAGGGGCTTTTTAAACCTTAACCTGGGCTTACAATACTATAAATTGCCCTATACTTTTCTGGGAAACACAGCATTGGACACTGTGTTTCATGTTATCCGGCTATACCCTCATGTAAGATTAAGGTTTACGGATAGTTTCATGTTTGGAATCACGGGTATAGGCCTGGACATTAGTCCCAATAGTACTCATACTGATATGCAGTCTATTTTCCAGTTCTGCTTTCAGTGGGACTTCAAGATCACGGAACATCTCCGTACAATTGCGGAAGTCACAATGTTTTCCAGTCCCTATAAGGGAGAAAATAATATCAATGGAAGTGTCTATGGAGTCACATTTTTCAGGACCAGCTGGGGCCTCAATTTTGTCTATCAGTTCAACTGGGGAGGGTCAAAATGAAAAAATGGATACTCATTCTGATTTTTATTCCTGCTATGTTTTTTACACAGGAGAAATGGAGCCTGGGGCTGGTAGAATTGTCCCGCAAGGGGGATGGTGCTTATAGCAGCCTCTTACTGAAGAGTCTGGAGACCGCATTACTAGAGCGAGGCCAGTATCGTATCAAGGTATATGATCTGAGAAAAGGACTGTTTCAATCACTGGGGCTATTGGATGGGGGTCAAAGAAAAGACCTGCTGAACCTTGCTTCTCAACTGGATCATGAATTCATTATTTCCGGTGAATATATCATTCAGGGTGATGATATTTTCATAGTGCTATATGCTGTAGATAATGCCAATCAAAAAGTGAATTATATGAAGTCATTTAATGGGAAAACAGATGCGGATATTTTTGACCTGATCGATCAGATTGCGGCTGATTTTTCTGAAGGTTTAAGCCAGGCCCTGCCTCAGGCCGAACCCAGTATCGTTGTGGAATATCGAAAAAAACTGAAGCTGGTGTCTTCAGCCAAAAAATTCCCCCGTACTATGATACAATCCTATAGCATGGAAGCGCAATACCTAAAAGGGGAATATGCAGCCTATAATAATCCCGGGGCACCTGATATCAACACTACTCCGATTATGGAAGTGCAGGCCTATATGAACATCAGCTTTTTTGTGGAAAGATGGTATTTTGGCATCAGCGGGCCTATTCTGCCTATAAATTTTTCTATAGACGGCAGGTCATATGATTCTCAGGGATTGATACCCCGCACCAAAGACATCCGGCCCATGGCCTGGTTTGGCTATGCTTTTCTGGATAAGCTCTACATGAGTGTGGGCCTGGGCATCAGAGCCTGGAATGTGCAGGATCCTTATTCACCGGTTAGTCCCTCACTTAGCATTACTCCCCTATTCAGCTATACTCCTAACAGCCGCTGGAAACTGGATATGAGCCCCTTTTCGATTGTGAGGCTGAATAACTATGTAGTCCGGGTATATCCCCTCATCCTGAATGCGCAGGTGTTTTTTAATGAAAACTGGGGGATCCAGGCCTATATGTTAGGTACCTATCTGAAAAGAGGGGCAGATTCTCTCATAGAAGAAAATGGGTATACTTACACTGGAACCGAGTACGGCCTGTCTCTGGGCCTGGGCCTCAGTTACAAGCTGGGCATCGATATGTAATGTAAAAGGGCGGGTCTGATACCCGCCCTTGTTATTGCCCTAATAAACCTTGCCCTGGAGGCTGACGGTATAATCATCTACCTTAAGGTCTACACCAGCCAGCTGTATAGCCCGTTCTACGATCTGGCGGGTACCCCCGCAGCAGGGTACTTCCATCTTGACTGTGGTCACTGATTTTACGTTCTGGGTGCGGAATATTTCGATGAGCTTTTCCAGGTACTGATCCAGAGTGCTGTCCAGCTTAGGGCAGAAGATAGCCAGGGATTTACCCTTCAGGAACTGGGCATGAAAGTTTCCCAGGGAGTAGGCCACGCAGTCCGCCGCTACTACCAGGTCGCATTCCTTAAAATAGGGGGCCTGGGGGTTGAGCAGGGTGAGCTGTACCGGCCATTGACGGAGGGCACTTTGTGCCTGGGCACTGACATCCGCACTTTCAGATTTATCGTCGGCAAACTCTATCATGCGGGAGCCGGGACATCCTCCGCCCCCATGCCCATGCTCGTGGTGATGATGTGCCACTTTTACCTGAGGGACGGGTTGAGGCCGTCTGGTTTCAAAATCCGGTATATCGATGTCATTTTCAGTCAGATACTCGATAGCTTCTGCCAGGAACTCCTTTTCACCATGTTCACTGAGGTGGGTGAGGTGCGCCTTGATGGTATTGGCGCCCTGCAGGACGATGTTGGCCATAACCTTCTTTTCATCATAAGCCTCAGCCTCCCGCTTGATTACCTTCATGGCTCCCGTAGGGCATTCTCCCACACAGGCACCCAGGCCGTCACACATGAGGTCAGACACCAGGCGGGCCTTGTTATCTATGATCTGGAGGGCTCCCTCGGGACAGCCCGGTATACAGTTTCCACATCCGTTACACAGGTCTTCGTCTATAGTGATTATTTCTCTTAACATGGGGGACTCCTCTTTGGATTGTAGATAATTATAGCATATTACTATGAATAATGTGGTAACAAATGTTACAGGATGAGAATTTATTCTCCTGGAGAGGGGGTGGGTATACCAGCCGTTTTTTGAGACACGGATTAACAGGATTTACTGGATTAGGTTTTTGTCGTATGATGATACAGAAGCATTAAAGCCTATAAATGCTATTCACATTATAAACAGAGAGGGATTTTACGTTATATTACAGCAGTTAATTTAAAATGATCCAAAAACCCTTTGCCTTAGTAAAATCTATTTTTGCACTAAGAAACGTCTTAAACCGTATTCATAATCCGTGTTAATCCTGTAAATCCGTGTCAAAATTCCTCTCATCCACAGGTCTAACAAGAAAAACAGTCTTGTCATATAAGACAAAGCCTGCCTATCACATCTATAATAATCGTTTTTCTCCTTTCAGAGCCCGAAGCTCAGTAGCATCCTGGCTCACTTCCACGGTACCGAGGTACTTTCCCTCGGCATCCCGGACGGGAAAATAATCGATTTTGATAAATTTACCCTGAACATTCAGCCAGAAAGGGGCTTCCTGTAATGTGTCCTGCTTAAAACCATCCAGTATAGCATTGACTTTATCCATACTTTGAGGAGGATGGCAGTTCTGTACCTTACGCCCCAGGTCCATTTTGGTGCGGGGAAAGATCCTCCCTTCCCGGGGGCTGTTAAAATATTTTACTTT
The DNA here is from genome assembly GCA_964537555.1 of uncultured Brevinematales bacterium. Classification (GTDB taxonomy): domain Bacteria; phylum Spirochaetota; class Brevinematia; order Brevinematales; family CAYRWR01; genus CAYRWR01. The sequence goes on along the minus strand of CAZIAD010000009.1, from coordinate 7,756 downwards.
ATCTTCAGCATCCACAAATGAAATGTCTACATTGAGGGCATCCAGTATAGCCTCAATAGTCTCTACCGGTAATTCTTTTAGATTCATGTCAGCTCCTTTCTTTATACTCTTTTGTAAAATAACCCAGGTTATCACATTCTTCCTTAATGTCTGCCCATTCATCCGGGGATAATGCATCCAGAGCCGCCACATACAGGATGTTCTGCTCTTTGGTGGTATGGGCCGCAAAATCTTCGATCAAAGTAGTAGTAATTGATTCCAGCTGACTGATTATAATGAGAAAATCCTTATTTTCATAGTTTTCCAGTAATGCCAGGATCTGCTTTTTTTTCTGCTTCATCTCAGTGTGCTCCATCCACATGATAGCTGGGGGTTGTTCTAAGCCATGCCGTTCCAGTATGGGGAACAGGGTGTTTTCCTGGCGGACGTTATGGTTTTCACTCTGCATAAGGAGATCTGCATACTTTTGTATATGAGACATCTCTTCCTGGCTGCTTTCCCAGCTTTCTTTTTTACGGGCCAGTCTTATTTCTTTAAGTAATCGATCCATAAGTTCCAGTATTACTTTATGGTCTTCCTGGAAATGAGTGACCGGATGGTCGAGGGGCAATTTCAGCTCAGGATGATCAACAGCCTCTCTGAATAATTCCAGATGGATATCGCATGCATTTAACAGATCATCCCGGGAAAATCCTTCCTGGTCCACCAGCTCCTGCTCAGCCAGGGCGATCATCATGGGAGTGGCCTGAGACAGTTCGTCTTTGAATTCCTGTTTTAATCCGGATACGGATGTATCTTTTTCGTCTGTCTTAATTTTCTTGAGCAGCACTTTTAATCTTTCTTTCTGCTCCTGAAATTCAGGGGAACTAGTGTCTGTCTTATGCATCTTGATCTCCTTTGGTCTTATACAGATAAATATAATACTGATCTGTATCCTGCTTTTTTATAAAACTGTCAAAACCCTGCAACCTCATAAAATTCAATAAAGGAAGGGGCTCAAACTTCTGTATCAGGAGAATTCCTTCCCCATGTCTCAGTTTCTCAGTATTCTCAACAATAATATTAAATGGATCCCCGGCTTGATCCCTGACATCCAGAGTGTCCCAGTGGGATATGTGGTCCATCCATTGGGGTGTCTCTGCCTTTTCTGAGCTAAATCCTTTTAAGAAGCTTTCACGTAATCCCTGGACCTTGCTTTTTTCATTATCAAAATACTCTTTTTCCATTCCTATAGCCTCGTTTAGCTGATACAGAAATTCTTTAAGATAGATCCCCCCGACTTTGGCAGCCTGAGCAACGCTGGTGAGGCGAGCTACGGTCTGAAACAATACAGGATTTTGAAGCCGTTCAAATCGGGGAGACAAAGAGATGAGCAGCTCTTTGAGTTCAGGATATTGAGTGACGATATTATAAATGGTCTCATCTTGTGTTATTACAGATTTATGAGATGACATATTCATCCTCCTTTTTATAATAATACAATATGAGTAGGAATAAAGCGGTAACAATTGTTACTGTTTGGGTTAAACTTTTATATTCAGGAGTCATCATGAATATACTGATCTATTCACAGACCAATTTTCTAGTGGAAAAACTGGTGGATATCATGATCCCCCGGGGAATCACTCCTTATCATATGGATTCCAGGAGTCAGCTTAGTATCAGATTACAGGAATCCCATCCCGACCTTATTCTGGTAGATATCAATAAAGAAAACTATGAGTCTGCTCTTAAGCTGATCGCCTCTCTTCCGGCCCATCAGGATGATATGCACTTCCCGGTGAAAGCAGTGATGCTGACCCGCAGTGTCAGTGATGAGACTATAGCCCTGGGCCTCAAAGCCGGTGCCCTGGGCTATGTCCGCAATGAAGCTACCCAAAACGATCTGATACAGTATCTCTTACGGGCCTGTGAAAAACTTCAGGGCAGGCCCCCGGTTTTGCAATTTACGCGCATCATCCTGGATCCGGATAAGGATAATGAAAATCTGGCAGTGAGATTTATCTCAGAGAGCAGTGGAAAGTCCATCCTGGGGACCGTGCATGACCTGTCCGCCGGTGGCCTGGTCATGCGTCTCAAGGGCAATTTTGACACACAGGATATTGTCACAGGTATGATCATAGAAAATGCTCATTTTATACTGCTTAGTCATGAAGTGGTAGTCAGCGCTCAGGTCCGGGCTTTTCAGCAGGACATGTGCGCCCTTCGCTTTAAGCAGGTCTCAGAACAGGACATGCATGAGATATCCCAGTTTATCTATATGAAGCTGAGCCGATTGATCTAATATACTACTTAATAAGAAACTTTGCTCTTTTTTAACATAGTGCATATTTTGTCAAAACTGTGAAATGTGCAGGCCTAAAAACTTTACTTTGAGCATTAAAATATCGATAATATAGGTATATAAAGAGGACATTACACTACATGAGAATTAGGGCTTTAAAGAATAATGAACTCCAGCTGGAAAATGATGGGCAGCTATCTGTGTTTTTTATAGGAGTAGGGAGTGCATTCAGTCAGAATCACACCCAGACCAATCTTCTTATCATAAAGGGTAAAGATCACCTGCTGGTAGATTGCGGGACCAAGTGTTTTCCTACCTTGTATGATCTGGGGATCACCACAGCCCATATTCAGAACCTGTTTATTACACATTCTCACGCAGATCATATCGGCGGACTGGAAGAGCTGGCCCTCATGAGCCGCTATATGCTGCATAAAAAACCACATATATACATCACCCCTATTTACCAGAAGATCCTGTGGGAGCATTCACTGAAGGGTGGTTGTGCTTATTCAGAGATAAACGGGGGCAAATATCTCTCTTTTGAAGATTATTTTGTCCCGCATTACCCTGAAAAGATCAAGGGCTATCAAAGAGACACTTTTGAATTTAATGTGGGGGACATAAATCTAAAAGCCATGCGCACCCTGCATATCCCCTCAGATGCTCCGACCTGGAAACAGGCCATGTGGAGTACAGGACTGATCATAGATGATAAGGTGTTTTACAGCGGAGATACCCAATATGATGCGCAGCTAGTCAATGAATTTGAAGAAAAATACCGTTTCGAGATCCTTTTTCATGACAGTCAGTTTTTTCAAGGCGGGGTTCATGCCTCTTTAAGTGAGCTGGAACAGCTGCCTGATGAGGTAAAGATGAAGATGATCCTGGTCCATCTTTCCGATAACTGGTATCAGTTTGAAGACCGTATAAAGGAGCTGGGTTTTCACAGTTTTGCCCGCTCCGGCCTCTATTATGATTTTGACTGAACCCGGAAGGTTTCACTTCATTTCCAGTTCATTTTTGCCGATTTTTTGGAATATTCACTGATATATGCTATGATTCACTAAGATAGATTTGAGGAGGATTAATGGAAATCCAGGATCTCAAGAAAAATAAACTGGAATTGACCAATAAAGGCGATCTTTCCCTGTTTTGGGTAGGAGTAGGCTCTGCCTTTGCCAAGCGTTCTTATCAGAATAACCTTATGATCATAAAGGGGCAGGACCACGTCCTGGTAGATTGCGGGACCAAATGCCCCCAGGCCCTGTATGAGCTGGGGCATAATATTACCGATATCAAGAACTTTCTGATCACTCACTCCCATGCCGATCATATCGGTGGCCTGGAGGAAGTAGCACTTATGGGGCGTTACTTTTCCAAAAAAAAGCCAAATATGCTTATCAATGAGACCTACCAGCATATTTTGTGGGATATGTCTTTAAGGGGAGGTTGTGCCTTTTCTGAAGAAGTAAGTGGGCAGGTCTTATCTTTTGGAGACTTTTTTAATATTACCCGGCCCCGCTGGCTCGAAAACTACCCCCGTGAGACTCTGGAAGTGGAGGTAGGGGGTATCAATATTAAGATGTTTCGTACCAAGCATGTCCCGGATTCCTCAGACTCATGGGAAAACTCTTTCTGGAGCTGCGGACTGGTCATAGATGACAGGGTGCTGTTTACCTCGGATACCCGATATGACCCCGAATTGATCCTTAGTTATGACCGGCTCTTTAATTTTGAGACTATTTTTCATGATTGCCAGTGGTTTACCGGAGGGGTACATGCTTCTCTGGAGGAGATAAAAGAGCTCCCTGATGATATCAAGAAAAAGACTTACCTGATGCATTATGGCGACAACTGGGAAGACTATGTAGAAAAAGCCGCCAAATATGGCTTTGCTGACCTGGTACAGCAATGGAAGTATTATAATTTTAAAGCAAAAAAATAGTAGTAAAAGCCCCCTTTACGGGGGCTTATTTTCTGGTTATTTCAGGTTTATCTGTATAAAACCTTCAAGGTCTTGAATCTTTTTTTCACCAAAGGGTTGTCAAAAGGATGGTAGGAGGTGATATCATTGTCATTACTCTGGATAGAGATCCTGTATTCCAGGCCCATGATCTGGGTGATATGATAAAAAGTGAGCATGTCAGCCAGGTCTTCTGCCCAGTTCTTGGCACCATATAGACTGGGGAAGGGAGAATGTTCGAAACCCTGGTAGACAACGAGGCATTTAGACAGTGGAATTTTTGGCCCTCCGCCCAGGCCGTAAAATGTCAGGTCCCTGCGATTCTGAAACTCATTTTTCTCCACTGGGGTTTTAATTCCCTTCCAGATACCACGGGTAAAAAGGGTCTCCCGGGGTGTAGACAGGCCTTTGTGTTTATGATAGTCCTCTATAAACTCTTCGATGTAGGGGGTAGTTCCTCTGATATAGTCGTAGGCATGTGTAGCCTCATGCAGCAGCACATACAGCAAGCCTGCATATTTATCAGAAGAAATCACCTGGATATCAATATCCGGGGTATCGGAAATAAAGGCACTGGACTCCCTGAAAGTGATGCGTTCTGACAGAGTGTCTTTGAGGGTATCCGGGTTGAGAATGATGACGCTAAACAAGTTTTCCTGATTATCAAAAAGCAGGTCAGTCATGCCGCTGCCGATAAAGCCATTGATGAAGTGAATAGCTACCAGTTTTTGCTGCAACAGTCTTTTAATTCCCCGGGGGAGTATGTCCAGGTATTCCTGAATAAGCTGCATCTCCTCTGGGTTTGGGCTGTATACAGAATAGTCAGGCCGGTCATCATACTCTCTGAGGTAATTTAACATTTTTTCAGGTGCATTACTAACCCGTTCAATGAGAGCTGATTTTTCATCCCAGGTATATTGATGGAAGAGCTCCTGGTGCCTTGAAATTATACTTGCTACTGATTTGTTGTACTGCGGAGAGATTCTGGTGTTTCCTGAGCAGGCAGTAAGCAGATAGGCTGCGCCCAGAAACACACCCATTACAATCTTTTTCATTTTCACTCCATTTTTTATTACTTTATTGTACTCCTGTATATATTAATTATCAAGTAAGATACTCTGGTATTAGATATATTATATAGAAGCAAATTGACAGACCGGGTCGCATATACTATAATAATATCCCATATATACGGGGATGTCGCCAAGTGGTAAGGCCGGGGCCTGCAAAGCCCCTATCGTCGGTTCGATTCCGACCATCCCCTAGATCTGCCGAGATGGTGGAATTGGTAGACACAAGGGACTTAAAATCCCTTGGGATTTATTCCCGTGCGGGTTCGATTCCCGCTCCCGGCAACAGGGCTGTCCGAAAGGGCAGCCTTTTGTTATAAGCGGAGGCATTTTGAAGATTTTTTTATTACTGGGCGCAATATTGCTGTCTGCTCCCTTATATGCCAAAAAGATCAAGGCCACCCTGGCCCCTGCATATATCCTCAATAATGAGATATCTCATGAAAACGGAGTAGGTTATGGCGGCGGTATTAATCTGGGCTATGAAGTAGTACAGGGCCATCTTTTTAACATAGAGCTCTCCATAGCCAATCATTTTCATCATTTCACTCTACTCAGTGATACTTTGGATGTGTTTCGCCTGGGTTTCGGGGTCCGGGTTATTCTTCCCCTGGAAAGGATGCGTCCCTATTTCACCCACGATATTCAATCAGCCTATATCTGGCGCAGCTCCCAGCCCTTTTCAGCCAATGCGGTCTCAGTGTTACTGGGCCTGGGCCTGGAATTTCCTGTTTCTGAAACACACTCTTTCATAATAGATGCTGATTATCAGTTCATGAATGTGTCATATTTTACAGTTTCCAAACAAAAGCTCAGTTTTCTGACTCTCACCCTGGGTTGGATCTTTTCTGTCTAAATCTCTTCCGGTGCAACCAGGCCTGATAAGAAATATCCGGGCTTTTAGACTCTAAATTTTCGCAAAATGCACTGTGCACAAATAATGTAAATGCATTGTAAATCCATGCACATTTTGGGAAAAACCAACTATGCTCTGGTGAAGTATAATTCTAATCACAACAAATAGTTAGAATTTTTGTGATTTATGTACAGTATTTCTGGCACATTTTATGCATCAATTAGGGTATATAATGTGTTTAAAATGGCACAAAATACTATTTTAATTGGTGTATGCCAATGAGATGGAGGAAGATATGAGAAAAAGTTTGTTGTTGGTTTTAGCAAGTGTGCTGATCGCTTCTACCGGGTTTGCCGGTGTGATGATGCAGGGTTTCTACTGGGATGTGCCTTCAGGGGGAACATGGTATAATACCATGAAGAGTAAGGCTTATGAATTACGCTATATGTCTGGTGGGGTAGGTATTAATCGTATTTGGTTCCCTCCTGTGTCCAAATCTGATGGAGGCGGATATTCTATGGGATATAATCCCTATGACTACTACGATGTAGGGCAATACAATCAGAAAGGGACTACAGAGACCCGTTTTGGTTCACAGGCAGAACTGAAATCTGCTATTGCCCAGTTTAAGACGTATGGCATCGTTTCTATGGCAGATATCGTACTTAATCACCGTTCCGGCGGAAACAGCGAGGCCAATCCAAAGGCAGGAGGATCTACCTGGACCGATTTCAGTGGAGTTGCCAGTGGAATGATGAAATGGCATTGGGATGCATTCCATCCTAATAACTATCACTCCTGGGATGAGGGTGCATTCGGGGGATATCCTGACGTATGTCATAGTGCAGGGCCTGCTTACAATGACTTTAAGACCTGGTTGAACTGGCTCAAGAGTACTGCCAATGCCGGCTTTACCGGTGGATGGAGATATGATTATGTAAAAGGTTTCGGACCCTGGGTTGCAAAAGATATGCGTGCTGCTACCGGAAGTCCCTGGTGTGTGGGTGAATACTGGGATGCCAATACTTCTACCTTGAACTGGTGGGCTAATGATTCTCAGAGTTCAGTTTTTGACTTTGCTACCTATTATACCATGAAAGATATCTGTAATAACACCGGCGGTGGTGGATATCTGCCCAATCTCTTAGATCCCAACAAGTCCTTTGCTTCTAAATGGGACAGTCGTGCGGTAACTTTCGTGGGTAACCATGACACAGACGAGATCTACTCAGACAAGATGATGGCATATGCTTTTATCCTGACCTACAAAGGCTATCCTTGTCTGTACTGGAAAGACTACTATAACTATGGCCTGGCCAGCGGAGGTGGAGCCGGAACAGGTTGGGGAAATGGTATCAAACAGCTGGTATGGGTACGTGAAAAACTGGCTGCCGGCGGACCTAATATTCAGATCCTGAAGTCCAACGATGGAGACATGCTGATTTATGGATCCTATGGCTACTCTACTTCAGCTCCGGGATACATTGTCATCATCAATGACAATGCCAGCAGCTGGAAAGGATCCTGGGTACAGACCGGAAACGGCTACCTCAAGAACAAGACCCTCAAAGCTTATGCAT
>CAZIAD010000008.1:97086-102275 GCA_964537555.1 uncultured Brevinematales bacterium | reverse complement strand
ATATATCAATCTACTTCAGGCCATAGTGCAACATTTAATATAAAAAATAATATTTTTTCAAATGCAAATATAGTTCCTATATTTTTAAGTACAGAAACTATCAATGCTTACGCAAACCCAGTTAATTTCACGGCAAATGTGACTGGAAATATCTTTCTAGGTACTCATGCCAATACTATAGATATTTTTAGATCATATAGTGTGTCAGGTGTTACGCCAATAATGACTATAAACATATTAAAGAATCAGTTTTTGGATACGGCTAGCACTGCTGGTATTAGAATACAAGACATGGCAAATGTGAATGATAGTATAATCATCAAGCAGAATATCTTTAAGCGGACACAGGCTATAAATATACTAGAATCGGCAGCAGATGCGGATCCTCTATCGGTAGTAAGTAATTATTTTGACAGTGTGCTGCCAGGAGTGGCCTATTATTGGGATCATGATACTACTTCAGGTAAAACTACAATGGCAGGTATAAATGGATTATCGGGTAATTATTTTGATAATATAACAACCAATCTCTAGTTGATTAGAAGAAACTTTGAAGCGGCTTTTTTCACAAAAGCCGCTTCTTTTTTGCATAAAAAATATCCTCATGCTATAATATTGACCAGTCTAAGCCCGGGTGGCGGAATTGGTAGACGCGCTAGATTCAGGTTCTAGTGTTCGTATAGGACGTGCAGGTTCAAGTCCTGTCCCGGGCAGTTTAAAAAGGATGGTGTCTCTCACCATCCTTTTTTTTAAAGTCTGATTACCTAGACCTGAAAAATAATTTGTCAAAAACTTGATAACATTTAAGGCTCAGTGTAATATTAAACAATAAAAAAAATGGTGATAAATGAAAAACTATTATTTAAGAAAATCATCTCGATCCTGTGTGCACAGACTCCATCACCTATTCATAAGACCAAAGAATGACACTTAGAGGGAAATTTTACTATTTTCTATTGACAAAATAGAAAATAGTATTATGATATAATTCAAAAAATATGTGTTTTGGAGGTTAGAATGGGTAAAAGAGTAGCACTTCTATTAGCGTTTCTCGTCATTTTTACAGGGACTGTCACGTATGCAGCTCCTGAAACAGCTCCTGCCGGGGTGGATGCCACTGCCGATACAGACGGCGACGGTATGCCTGACTGGTGGGAGGTCAAGTATTTTGGCCAGGGGGCCAAATTCAACAAGTTCAATGGTAAGATGGACCTCGACGGGGATAAGATCGGGGCATTGGACGAGTATAAAATGGGGACTCACCCCAATAATAAAAAGATCGATGTCAATGGTGACGGTGTAGCAGATGACTGGATGACCTTTTATGGCCTGAAAGACATCAACGCAGATGCAGACGGCGATGGAGCTTCTAACAAGGAAGAATTTGATGCCGGTACAGACCCTAAAGATGCAAAATCTGTACCTACTGAAGGCAATAAGATCTCTCAGGTACACCCTGAGCCTAAGTTGTCCGGAGTCAGAGCAAATCTGGATAAAAATATACCTGATAATCATAAGATCAAAGAAGGGGTGTTCAAATATAATGACCCTATCGGAGACGATAAGGGCCCAGGTTACTATCAGTACCCCACAAACCCTGTTTATACAGCAGGATCATTTGACATAGTGTCTTTTGAAGTGGATGCTTCAGGAAAAGACAATGTTGTATTTAAAATCACTGTTAATGCAGACCTCAAGCAGAACTGGGGTATGGCTGCAGATTTTGATGTACAGCATTTCCAGATTTATATCGACCAGGATAATGTTCCCGGATCTGGAGAAGTGAAGTCCATTCCTGGACTTAATGTGTTCTTTGACCCCGGTAATGCCTGGGACAAGGTAGTACTGATTACTCCTCAGCCTCAGTCCCGTGTGCAGATCGAAGTGGATGTAAAAGCAAAAGATCAGGCAGAGAATGTGGTAATCCCTCTGAAAATTTCAGGACAGGGACAGACTATTACAGCTGTAGTAAGAAAAAAAGATCTTGGAATGGGTGCAGATGATAAGATAGACGGTTGGGCCTGGCAGGTAGTGGCCCAGTCCAATGAAGGCTTCCCTGATCCGGAAGACGTGCTGACCCGTAATGTCAATGAATACCGAGGTCTGCACCGTATCGGTGGAGGATCTGACTATTGGGGTGACCCTGAATTAGTGGATATTCTGGTATGGCCAGCTATGGGTAGTGTACAGGAAGCTCAGGATCAGTTTACCATCTTAAATATATGGGAATCATATCCTGACCCTAAACTGGATGTAAAGGCAGTATTGCCCCTGATTAAAAATGATCAGACTGAACAGTGGATGCCCAAAGGCGGATACACAAAGTATGCCAAAGATCTGGCTGCTAAAATCAAACCACCTGCTCAGAGAGATAAATATGTAAGTGATAATTTCCTGTTATCTACCAAGGTCTTTACCCGGTGGACATGGAACCTTGACCCAGCAAAAGAGAATTTTATTAAAAATTCTATGGAGATACAGTTCTTTGGAAAGGCATTTACAGATAAAGTAGACTATTATATGAGATGGGAAATTGGATGGTGGGATGATACCATCTGGACACAATGGGAAAATGAGACCCCTGCACAGCAGCCTGTAGTACTTCAGGCATTCAGAGGAATCCTGGTAAATCCATTCCCTACTGTAGATACTATTTCTATAGGAAATTATGAGTTTGATTATAATCCCTGGTTCATGGGTGCCGCCTGGTATCCTGACAGAGATAAGTACAAGGGTATATTTGTAGATGGATCGGTGGAGGGTTTATTTAACTATCAGCTCACAATGCACTATCCTTTAGGCTGGATAGGTTTTGACTACAGTCATGGTAATAATGTAGTAAATGACTTTGTGTACGGTCTTAAAGTAACCAGTGCTTCATTAGTCAAAAACCTCAATCTGGGCCTGGTAGCCGGTGTTTATACCGACTATGAGATTAGCCCTGTAGTCAGTGCTGTAAATGCTCCTAAAAAGCTGATTGAGCGCGGACATAATGCCGGTGCTATCTTTGATGCTCAATATAAATTAGGATTAGGTTTTGCTGATATTTCTCTGGCTGCGACATTAGGTTGGGCTGAATTGAAAATGGGTGAAGATTTCAAAGCTCTGGAAATAGCTGAAAATAACGATATTGATGGAAACGGTGAGATCGGTTCATTTGGTGATAGTGGCATCAATTCAGATCAGGAAACCACCGGTTATATAGGTGTTGCTACTGTAAAGGTTCAAAACCTATTGGGTGTCCTGAATATTTTAGGACAGGGATTCTATATTGACCACAATTACCAAGCTATTGGTGCTGCCCGAGGAGATACTTCTGCGCTGGCCAGTGGTTTTGGTGGAAGTCCTACCGCAGATGTGCTGGAAATGAAAGGGAACCAGTCTGCACATAGAGCACCTCAGGCAGATGACTTCACATCTTCTATTCCTATACCTCAGCTACCTAACCAGTTCCAGCTGGATGACCCTGTTACTTCTACTGCAATCGGATGGATCAATGATAACTGGGAAGGTATTGCCGCAAAAGGATGGCAGGGTGGTACTGTAAAGGCCGAGTTTATCAGTTCAGCGCTTAGAGTCGATGTGGAAGGATCTGTTATTACCTATAACCACCCTGAATACACCAATACCGTACAGATAAGAGCTCTGGCTAATGTTGAATACTCCTTACTGAAATTAAACAGTAAAGCAGTAGCTTCTCTGTTGTTCTACAATCTTTCTGATGGCAGAATAGTAGAGGATACTAAATTACCTACTATTATTTCTCCCAAACTTACCTATAGTCAGCAGCTGGGTAAGTTCCTGTCTGCTGATCTTTCATACAGACTGGATTTTGGTACCTATACTGAGTCAGGCTCTCTGGCTACTGTTACTACCACAATGTACTATCAGAGACACCGGATAGGTCTTTCAGGAAGATATTCATTACCTGTAGGTTACATAACATTAAAGGGTGAGTACTGGATGGAGCCCATTGGCGGAGGAAACAGCTTCTCATCAAGCAGAGCTCCTTATGGTGCATACACGATCACAGAATGGGAATTTTCATTCTAAATGGAGGATTATATGAAAAAAACATTATTGTTTATCAGCATTGGACTGGTCTCTCTCATCGCTATAAGTTGTGCTTTTTTTAACATAGAGAAAAGTTCTGATGTACAGGCATACCTCGATGTGCCTATAGAAGTGGTGGGAAATACTAATTCACCCTATTATATCACTAACAGCTACTCCGTGGGCAGTAATATTGCGGCTATATTTGTGGATGCAGTAAGTAATCTGCTCTATACAGATGCTTCTTTGGATGCACAGTCTGATAATGGTCTGGCTACCAATCAATATCATGACCTGACTGATATCTATTTCGCTATTTCCCGGAATAAGTTATATATAGCTTATACTACCCCTGAGGTACCCTGGACAGACGGATTAGATGATAGATATTCTGGCGGATCATACATCTATTTTGATAATGGTGTTACCAGTGGCAGCTATAGTTATGGTGTAAGGATATTTAATAATGACGGGACTTCAGATGCCGGTATATCCGGAACTATTGGTAACTTTGAGCTGACCGATATCTCTATCACTAATGATATTTCTACCCGTAAAATCAGCCACATGTTAAAGCATTACAGGCCTTCAAAAGCTGAAGGATTGAAAAACACCCAGCACATTAGGTTTTATAATGGTACTGTAGAGCAGAAAAATGGTATAGGAAGTGGATGGAACATGTATGCTTCCTGGGGTGTCTTGATGTTTGAGATACCTTTGAACTGGCTCATCGACACCAGAAATCCGGATTTCCCCAATGCCATTTATATGGTATTCCGCACAGACGCTGCTCTGACTGATACTCCCAGTAACCTGGGACCGGGTAGTGAGTCCAGTGCAATAGACTGGGCACCCGAGCAGGCCCCTAGTGCTCCTCTGCGCTATGATACTGATATAACGAATTGGATAGTGGTATCCAATCTGTTTATGCTCGTTACTAACGAATAGGTCTTTTAAAAAAACTATATTATAGGAGGTTCCTCATGAAAGGAATGAAAAAGTTTAGTGTTTTAGCTGTATTAGCTGTAGTAGTTGCGGCATTATCTGCTTGTCCCCCTGTTGTTAATGGAAACGGCGTTACTGTAGTAACCCCTTGGACACCCGAGATCCTGACCATGGTAGTTACTGCTGCTGAC
>CAZIAD010000008.1:0-96986 GCA_964537555.1 uncultured Brevinematales bacterium | reverse complement strand
CAGGTGTAATGGTCTATGGTGCTTATACTAACTAATTAGACCTGAAAACCGAATGAGGCTACCTGAAAAGGTAGCCTCTTTTTTTTATAAAATCTGCTTTAAAAAAATCTAGTAATTATAGTAGGTTAGATATAGACTACAATATCTTTGGCTATATGATAGACTCGTAATGAGTAAGATTATATTGGAAAACTATTACATATTCCTGTCACCATGATATTTCAGTTCTTAGGTTAGAGTCCGTTAGAAACTATATTTTAGGAGGTTCCTTATGAAAGGAATGAAAAAGTTTAGTGTTTTAGCTGTATTAGTTGTTGTATTAGCAGCAATGTCTGCTTGTGTAGTTAATGGTACAAATCGAATTGGTGATTTTTTTGTATTCCCTTGGACACCCGAGATCCTGACCATGGTAGTTACTGCTGCTGACATCGATGAGACATGGGGCGAAGCTCAAAGCTCAGCTGGAGCATGGTTTACCAATGGTATCTTTGATGCTGATGATATCCAGGTTTTCATCGGATCTGAGTATGCACAGAATGGAAATTCTATTGCTTCTCACACCTGGGGAATTCCTGCTGTACAGATGACCAAGACCGGAACCGGATCTGCAGCCGTTTTCACATATGTATGGACCAACACCCAGGTAACCAACCTGACTGCTTGGGGTGACGACACTTCATACAATGGAAAACTGTTCTTCGTAAGAGCAGCTGATGCAGCATCTTATGACGGCTCACAGGAATTCTATGCTTTACCTGGTGGAGGCGGAAACCTGGGACTGCTGGTAACCTGGCCTGATGACACCATCACTAACCGTCAGCCTATCGCTACAGCTGAGTCACATGGTGGCGGAGCTTATTTTGCAGCTGATGCACCTGTTCCAGGTGTAATGGTGTATCGAAATTCTCATTAAAATCTAAATAACTATATATCTATATAATTGTGTCAAAAGTGCGCTGATTAAATAGAAAAATATGAAAGAAGAGGTTTGAACAAATAAGACCCTTCTTCAGCTAATGATTAGGTTGCAATTATTAACTTTTTCTACTAAACTAATAAAAACTGGGGTTAATTATATGAAAAAATATTTCTTATTTTGCCTTTTTTTACTTATTTTAAATTCCTGTGACTCTACTCTGGTCTCTACGGTAAAGGCCCATAACGCACAATTTATCAATGCCTATGAGCTCAACCAAATGATACTCAAAAAAGAGTCTGTCCTGATCATTGATATCAGGCAGCCTAATATGTACCAGGGAGGGCATATCCCTACAGCCGTCAATATACCCTATTACCAGATAGATAAAATGACCAATCAATATACTACCGCAGTTAGCCTGGTAGTATATGACCAGGATATGACCAAGGCAAAGACCATCCTGAAAAAATTACAGTATCTGGGATACACAGACAGCCTGGTGTTAAATGGGGGATTTAATTCCTGGAACTATGAAGTGAGAAAAGATTAAGCATACTATCAGATTCTATATTATGGAAAACTTGTAGGTCGATATGAAAAAATATTTTATCGCTGTTCTGTTGTTTTTAGGGTCTAACCCCCTTTTTTCCGCCCAGACCGTCCAGCCTGCCCTGTCGGCCCGCAGCTTCTATCTTAATCAGCCCTTTCAGGTCCAGGTAAATCTGCCGGAGGAAGCCAGTGTAGAGTCCCTGCCCAGCTCAAAGTCCTATCAGGCCCAGTTTCTGGGTATGACCACCCAGGTGCTGCGTAATATATCCATCATCAATGGAAAGATAAACCGGCAGTCTGAGACGCAGTATCTCTATACATTCCAGATCACACCTCTGAAAAAAGGTAAGATCAGCATAGGCAGCTTTACTTTAAAGTCTGCCCGGGAAACATACAGCACAGAAGCCTTTGTGATACAAACCAGCGAACAGTCTGCTCCCCAGAGCCTTAATCAGAGAGAGATGGTCAGGCTCTTTCTCAATATACACTACCCACGCACTGAGATCATAAAAAATAAGGCCTGTATCATAGAGGCCCGGGTTTATTGTGATAACCGGGATTATATCAATAATGCCTTTCAGGAGAGCCAGAAGCTGATCTCTCAAAAGAGTGTAGTCTATGATATATCAGAATCCCTGGCTGATGAACAGATCAGCCAGACCAATATCAGCGGTATTAAGCTGTTTTACCGGGTCGTCAAGAGATATGTCCTGTTTCCGGTAGACAGCGGAGAACTGGTTGTACAGCCTCCCGTGATCAATGCCATCACACCCTACGGTATACAGCCTCTCCAGGAGGAGAATTTCATCCTGAAAGTGAGGGATGGGGGCAGCGGCCCCGGCCTGACTTATATCGGACAGCTCCAAGCAGAGCTGGAGAACTATGATCTCCCGGTCAGGGCTGGAGACCACATGGAGTTTAAGGTCCTTCTCAAAGGGGACGGAAACCTCAAGATCCTGGGGCATCCCTATGGGGGCATACAGAGCCCCGACCTCTTTATCAGCCAGCCCAAAGTGGATTTTAAGTTTGACAGCTGGGCTAATGGCAAGGCCTATTTCTCCCAGGTACTGACCTACCGTATTACGACCCAGCGCCCGGGTCAGGTCACTGTACCGGGGGTGGATATCAGGTACCAGGATGACAGGCTGAGCCCTAAAACGGCGAGCCTCCCATCATTTACAATCAGTGTGCTGGATGGAATCCAGGGCAGTAATGGGAATGTGGTCTTACCCCCCATGGCCAAGACTGATACCCGGACGGTATTGCACTGGAACAGTCCCCTGTTTATTATACTCACCCTCCTCTTTTTGATCCTGCCCGCAGGCTCTGCCTTTTATGGCCGGTTCAGGCTCAGACTGGAAACAGATAAGGATTTTGCCCGCCTGCATAGTGCCGACCGGCATATAGAAAAGGTGTTTAAGCTGGCCAGGGAGAGCCAGGCCAGGGCCGACTGGAAGCAGTTTTATCACCTGCTCTATACCCAGGTATTAAACTACATCAGCAGTAAGTACACTTTAGCCCCAGGATTGAAGCTGACAGAGGTGATGCAGGCCCTTAAGAGCCAGGGTATAAAGAAAGATGAACTGGATATTCTTCTGAGAGACCTGAAAAACTGGAGCAGTATGGCCTATAGCCCTCTATTGAGCGGTGATAATGCTGAAGCAGACCTGCAGGAAGCTATGCGCCTGGTCCGGCAGCTCCATTAATATTTTTTAAACCACTTATCAAAACGGATGCCCCAGCACTTAAACAGGGCTTCATTGACGATACCCCCGCTCATTTTGGTGGCACCCTCCTGCCGGTCCCGGAAGATGATAGGTACTTCTATGACAGAGAGGCCGTGATAGGTAGTCTTGGACTTCATCTCGATCTGGAAAGAGTAGCCATTGGACTTAACCAGGTCCAGGTTGACAGTCTCCAGGGCCTTACGGGTGTAGAGATTGAATCCCCCAGTGAGGTCTGTGAGCTTAACTCCGGTGGCCAGCCGGGCGTATTTATTACCCCCGATGCTGAGCAGGAGCCGGTTCAGGTCCCAGTTCAGTACCCGGACACCGCCTATGTAGCGGGAGCCGAATACACCCTCATGTCCCTGTTCCATTGCTTCCAGGAAGAGATGGATCTCTCCGGGGTCGTGGGAAAAGTCAGCATCCATCTCCAGTACAAAATCAAAGCCATTAGCCAGGGCCCACTTAAAGCCGGCGATGTAGGCTCTGCCCAGGCCGTTCTTTTCCTTACGCTCCAGGATGTGGATACGGGGTTCATCTTTCATCATTTTTTTTACTATTTTAGCGGTCCCGTCCGGAGAGCCGTCGTCCACGATCAGTACGTGCAGTATTTTCTTTTGCTTGAGGACAGCGGGGATGATATTAGGCACATTTTCAGCTTCGTTAAATGTAGGGATGATGACCAGACCTTTCATAATTATACTCACTTGATTGATTTGATTATTTTAGCATGGATGCGCTTTTCTATCAATTACTAACAATTATTTACTTGCCCGCCAGCCAAATATAAAGTAATATATATGTCTACAGGAGGAAATCATGAAACGCCTTTATATATTACTTTTTGTCCTAATCACCACGTCTTTATTCGCCGTATCTACCCGCTATATCAATGATTTTGACTTTGACAAGCTGTCATCCTTTCAGCTGTCCAATGTCAGTCTCCTGGAAGGGGGAGGGCTGACCCTGTCCCATGACAGCCGGCTTATGTACAGCTCCCAGTCCATACTATGGAGCATGGCCATGTATAATGGTAAGATGCTGGTCGGTACGGGGGATCAGGCCAGCCTCATAGAAATAGACGGTAGCAAAAGCCGGGAAGTCTTTACTTCTGAAGGGGATATTATCCTCTCAGATATCGAGGTCAGGGGACAGGAGATCTATGTGTCCACCCTGCCTCAGTCCCGTATTGTCAAAATGAAACCGGATTACAGCATTGACACCGAATGGTCAGTCACTAATAAATATGTGTGGGATATCGTATCCGGCCAGGATGAGCTCTATATCCTCTGTGGTAGTCCGGCAGCGGTATACAGTATCAGTGGTGGCATTCTTAGCTCAATAGCCGAACTACCCCAGGAACAGAACATCATGAGCGGACTTTATTATCAGAAGGCCCTTTATTTTGCGGGTGAGAACCTGCTCTATCGGTATAATGGCTCTAAGGCCGTGGCCCTGGCTTCATTTGATAATCCCATTGCGGGGATGATTATGTACCGGGGAGACATATACCTGATCACCTCCACACACGACCCTTCAGTATCTACCGGCCCCAATGGAAATGGAAAAAACAATAGCGGAAACAGCAGTGGCTCTTCTTCCGGCTCCAGCTATTCCGGTGACAGCGCCCTCTATAAGATAGGCCTGGATGGCAGTGTGGAGCAGTTATATAAAAAGAAAAACCTGCAGTTTGTGACTCTGACCATGATGGGCGAGGACCTTATCATCGGAACCGCTAAGGATGCGGGTTATCTGAGCTACTCTCTGAGCAGTGATAAAGTCAGTTTTTCCTCTTTGGGAGATGGTAAATTTATTACCATGGTAGAACAGAAGGGGGATATATTTGGTATCCTTCTTTATCCCAGCCGCATAATGAAGATAGAAAAATCTTATAATACGGAGGGAGTATTTACTTCCGATGTAATAGATACAGAAAATCTCTCCTTCTGGGGCACTCCCCTCATTTCCACCGAGCTGATGCCGGGCACCTCATTCACACTGAGTACCCGTACTGGAATGGTAAAGAACCAGGAACTGTGGGAGGGCTGGAAGACTTTTCAGGATAGCATAGCTTCATCACCGGGAAGATTCATACAGTACAGGGTGCAGCTGCAGTCCCAGGGAAAAAACAGTCCGATCCTGAAGGGTTTGAACATCCCCTTTTTACAAAAGAACACTGCTCCACGATTACAGAAGATCGAAGTGAAATATGAAAAGAATGGAGTCAAGATAGAATGGCAGGCTGAAGATGCCAATAAAGATAAACTGAACTATGATATCTATCTGGCCCAGGACGAAAAAGAGTGGGTAAAACTCAATCAGTATCCTCTTAATGAAGATTCCTATAATCTGGATTATAAGTCCTTTCCCCAGGGTAAATACCGTGTAAAAGTAATAGCCCGAGATGACTGGTCTAATCCCCAGAAATACAGCCTGGATGATTATATGGTGTCTTCCTATTTCATCTTTGACAATGAAGTACCCCAGATATTAGATGTCAAGTCTGAAAAGAACGGCACGGGCCAGGTTGTGACCTTTTCTGCAAAAGATAATCTGCTCCCCCTGGGATGGTCTGCCTATAGTGTAAATGGGGGATTGTGGAAAAATCTGTCACCTGTGGATGATATTATGGATCAGAAAAGAGAATCTTTCCGGATCACCCTCACTGAAAAAGGGCCGCTGTTCCTGCAGATATTAGTAAGGGATAGTGCAGGAAATGAGGCTACACAGGGCATATACCTTCCATAATACTACCAATTAAGTGGAATTATATTGACAAATATTGCGACTCAGGATAAACTATAAGTGAAATAATTCACAAGCGGAGCTTGAGATGCAGGACCAGAAAAAGTTATGGCAGGATACAGTAATAAAGCAAGACGAGATAGATAAATACCTCATCAAGGGAAAAGATTTTATTAATGAAGATCAGATCTATAATGATCTGCAATCTCAGTTAGATCCTGATAAAGCCTATATCAGGGAACTGATACAGAAATCTTTGGATATCCAACTATTAAGCCCCCAGGAGACCGCGGCCCTGATCCATGTCACTGACCCGGAACTTCTGCAGGAAATGGCGGAAGCAGGTGCTCAGGTCAAAAAGCGGGTCTATGATAACCGTATTGTGACCTTTGCTCCTCTGTATTGTTCCAATAAATGTGTAAACGGATGTGTATACTGCGGGTTCAGAGATGAGAACACCCATGAAGTACGCAAAGTGCTGACTCAGGACGAGGTGCGGCGTGAGACTGAAGCTCTGGCAGCGGGGGGGCATAAACGCCTCATCATGGTATATGGAGAGCACCCCAGCTCCAGTGCCGATTATATCGCCGAGACCCTGAAGACCGCTTATTCAGTAAAAGTCAAGACCCGCCGGGGCCATGGCCAGATACGCCGTATCAATATCAATGCTGCCCCTATGAGTGTAGAGGACCTGAAGAAACTGTGGAAAGAAGGGATCGGGACCTATCAGGTGTTTCAGGAGACCTATCATCATGGAAGGTATGCTGAAGTCCATCCCAAAGGGATAAAATCCAACTACCAGTGGAGGCTCTATGCCCTGCACCGGGCTCTGGATGCCGGTATTGATGACGTAGCAATAGGTGCCCTGTTCGGGGTCTATGACTGGAAGTTTGAAGTGATGGGACTGCTCTATCATGCCTGGGACCTGGAAAACCGCTTCAAAGTGGGGCCCCACACCATCTCCTTCCCCCGGATCACTCCTTCAGATGGAAATGAGTTTTTTCAAAACACACCCTATAAAGTCAATGATGCGGAATTTAAGAAACTGGTGACTGTGCTGAGACTGGCGGTGCCCTATGCCGGTATGATCATCACAGCCCGGGAGACCCCGGAGATCAGACGCGCCGTGATACCTCTAGGCTGCACTCAGACGGATGCCTCCACACGCATCGGTGTGGGATCCTACAGCGAGGAATATGCTGAGCAGGAGATGGACCGGCAGCAGTTCGAGATAGGGGATTCCCGGGGCCTGGACGATGTAGTGAGGGACCTGGCCGATCTGGGTATGATCACCTCATTCTGTACTGCCGGATATCGATGCGGACGCACCGGTGATAAGATCATGGGACTTCTCAAGAGCGGAGTAGAAGGAAAATTCTGTAAGATGAATGCCATACTTACTTTCCGGGAATGGCTGGATGACTTTGCATCCGAAGATACCAAAAAGATCGGAGAAGCACTTATCTCTAAAGAAATACAGGAAATGAAGCTGGACAGTTTCTTCTCCAACAAAAATCTGCAAAAGACTTTCGATGAATTCTATAACAGGATAGAGCATGGAGAACGAGACCTCTATATCTGAGTCCATCATCCGGATCTGGCAAAAGAATAATGACAAGTCCCAGGCCTTTCAACTGATAGCTGACTATTTATACCGTGAATATTCTCTTAAAACAGAGTTCTGTGAGCTCTATGCCAAGAGATGGTCTCATATTGCCTCCTCTCCGGGAATAGTCATCCCCCGGTATAGACAGGAACTATCCCCAAAATACGGGATCATATATGAAGATGATTCCGCTCTTCAATTCGTCAATATGTTACAGAAGATCCTAAATAATGAGTAGCGGCTCACATTAAATAAAAGTGTACCTACACTTACATTTATTGACATTTTCTCCGGAATTCTCCATAATA
Organism: uncultured Brevinematales bacterium; assembly: GCA_964537555.1. GTDB lineage: Bacteria > Spirochaetota > Brevinematia > Brevinematales > CAYRWR01 > CAYRWR01. Next base: position 89,135 of record CAZIAD010000008.1, on the reverse strand, counting down.
TTTACAGAATTAACTTTATGGAGATGATGTATGAAACATCACATAGAAATAGACCAGGAGCGCTGTAAAGCGTGTTATTTATGTATTGATACCTGTCCCAAGAAAGTCATAGAAGCCAGTGCAGAGTTTAATGCCAAAGGATACCAGTACGCAGTACCGGTCAGGAATGACGACTGTATAGGCTGCAGACAGTGTGCCTTTATGTGTCCCGATGTCGTGATCACTGTGTTTAAGGAGGACTAGGGAATGTCAAAAAAAGTATTGATGAAAGGCAATATAGCCATGTCTCAGGCTGCTATCATGGCGGGCTGCAGATTTTATGCGGGGTATCCTATCACCCCTCAGAATGAAGTCCCTACCTATATGTCCAGCGAGATGCCTAAGGCCGGCGGGACATTTATTCAGGCCGAAAGCGAGACTGCCGCTATTAACATGGTGTTTGGTGCCGCTGCCGCCGGTGCCAGGTCTATGACCACCACTTCCTCACCCGGGTACAGCCTTATGCAGGAGGGGGTGTCTTATCTGGCCGGTGCCAGATTGCCCTGCGTGCTGGCCAATGTGCAGAGGGGAGGCCCGGGCCTGGGTAATATCGCCGGTGCCCAGTCGGACTACTTTCAGGCTACCAAAGGGGGCGGGCATGGGGACTATCATGTGATCGTACTGGCTCCTTCAGATCCTCAGGAGATGATGGACTTTACCCTGGACGCCTTTGACCTGGCGGATAAATACCTCATGCCGGTATTGATACTGTCTGATGGAACAGTAGGACAGATGATGGAAGCAGTAGAGATCCCTGAGAATTATCAGCCCGATATTAAACCCAAAACATGGGCTCTGACCGGCTGTAAAGACAGAGAAAAGAATGTAGTACGCTCCCTGTGGCTGGATGATACCGGTGTTCACGCAAACAATGTCTATCTGCAGAAAAAATATGTCACCATCAATGAAAATGAAGTAAGATTCGAAAACTACCAGGCGGATGATGCTGAGGTAGTATTTGTATCCTATGGACTGCCCTCCCGGATCTGCCGTAAAGTAGTGGATGACTACCGTAAGCAGGGTAAAAAAGTGGGTATGCTCAGGCCTATTACCTTATATCCTTATCCTTACAAGGAGATAGAACGGCTGATCACTAAAGGAGTCAAATCTTTCTTTGTGATCGAGCAATCTGCCGGACAGATGGTAGAAGATGTAAGGCTGGGTGTAAATGGAAAGGTACCGGTGAATTTCTTTGGAACCTTAGGGGGACGCACCCATGGAGAGAATGAATTGAAAGAAAAACTGGATAAAGTCATTAAAGGAGAGGAGGTCTACCATGTCTTTGACTAAGACCTTTGAACGTCCCAAAAGTATGGAAGATGCAGCGACCCACTATTGTCCCGGATGCGGCCATGGTACGGTCCATAGATTGATATGTGAGATCATTGATGAAATGGATCTCAGAGAGCAGACCATTGCGGTAGCTCCGGTAGGATGTGCGGTAAATGCCTACAATTACTGGAATTTTGATGTCTCTGAATCAGCCCATGGCCGGGCTCATGCAGTGGCCACCGGAATAAAAAGAGTGCACCCCGATAAGCTGGTATTTACCTACCAGGGTGACGGAGACCTGGCAGCCATAGGTATGGGTGAGACCATGCATGCTGCCAATCGTGGTGAAAATTTCACCGTGATTTTTATCAATAATACCAACTATGGTATGACCAGTGGGCAGCTCGCCCCTACTACTATGCTGGGCCAGAAGACTATTACCACACCCCATGGCAGAAACATGGCTACAGAGGGAGCCCCCCTGCTTATGGCAGAATTACTGGGCGGACTGGCAGGTGTGAAGTATTCCACCCGGGTACATGTCTCTGATTTTAAAGGAGTCATTGCCACCAAAAAAGCCATACGCAAGGCTTTCACTATGCAGATGGCGGGCAAAGGCTATACCTTCGTAGAAGTCCTGACCAATTGTAATACCAACTGGGGAATGTCACCCGTAGAATCTAATCAATACATTCAGCAACAGGTAAAAGAAGTGTTTCCTCTCGGTACATTCAAAGACGAATCAGAAGGAGAGGAATGATGACCGAGAATATTATTGTAGCCGGATTTGGGGGACAGGGTGTCCTGACCGCAGGCCTGATCCTGGCGGAAGCAGCAGTATTACAAGGCCTGGAAGCCACATTTATTCCTTCTTATGGTGCTGAGATGCGGGGAGGGACCGCGAATTGTAATGTCAGGATCCAAAAGGAAAAGATCACTACACCCATCATCGATTATCCCAATACTTTAATCGCCCTCAACGAGCCATCCATTGGAAAGTTTTTACCCCGTCTTACCGATGACGCCTGGATCTTAATAAACCAGGACAGGGTCAGGAATAAATTTGATCAGGGGAATAAAATAGTCAAAAGGGCGGAACTGGATACATTGTCCTATGAACAGCTCCATGACCTCAGAACGGTAAATATGATCGCATTAGGCATCTATGTGCACAATAAGCCCTATCTCAAGGCCGACATGGTCATCGCGGCTATCACTGAAAAATTCCGCTCGAAAGGGCAGAAGGTGGTAGATATGAATGTCAAAGCATTTAATTTCGGACTCAGCCTCAGGGTATAAAAAAAATCAAAACCACCTGGAAACGGGTGGTTTTTTTACATTGTACACAAACTGCACTATAATAATAAGAGGAGGGGTTATGAACATCCGTAAAAATATTGAGGACCTGATGCAGGAGATCGAGAGTCTCAGGACTGCGCACAATATTGATTATCCCATCCACATCATTGCAGTGACCAAGACCCGTACCGTACAAGAAGTCCGCCAGGCCATAGAGGCGGGGATGACCCAGATCGGGGAGAACAGGGTGCAGGAAGCGGAGACAAAATTCAAAGAATTAGGCCCTGTCACCGTAAAGAAGCGCCTGATCGGCCATCTCCAGGAAAACAAGGCCAATAAAGCGGCTGAGCTTTTTGATACTGTGGATTCTCTGGACAGCATTAAGACTGCCCGTAAGTTGAATAATAAATGCAAAGATCTGGATAAGAAAATGGAAGTCCTGATCGAGGTAAATACTTCAGGCGAAAGCTCCAAGCACGGGCTTCAGGAGGCCGAGGTCCGGCCCTTTATAAATGAACTGAAGGAACTGTCTCAGCTGGACATTCGGGGATTTATGACTATAGGCCCCCTCACCCAGGAAGAAGCTGCCATAAGAGCTGCTTTTAAACAGCTCTATCGAATCCGCTCAGAGATGAAAGCTGCTTATCCGGACTTAACACTCGATGAGTTATCCATGGGCATGAGCAGTGATTATGCCATTGCCATACAAGAAGGGTCCACTATGATTCGGCCCGGTACGCTGCTGTTTGGGCATCGCGATTATTAAATTTTGACATTAGTGCCGGTGTATTATAAATTATAATGCTATTTAAGCAAAAGGAGGCCTTATGAATCTTGGACTCATAGGCTGTGGGAACATGGGATTTGCTCTTTTAAGCGGAGTCATGAAGTCTGGCCTGGTCATGCCCGGAGAGACCTGGGTGTATGATGTAGATGATCACAAAGTACAGGAGATATCCAACCAGCTGGGAGCTCAGCCCACACTTAGCATAGAAGATATGGCACCCAAATGTAATATGATCATTGTGGCGGTTAAACCCCAGAATATACCGGAACTGCTGGAAAAAAATGCCAGATTTCTGGATTCCAAAAATACTATCCTTATCTCTATTGCTGCCGGTACCAGAATATCTCAGTTCCGGACTCATCTCAAACAGACCCGGATCGTAAGGGTGATGCCCAATACTCCTTCCCTGATCTCTCAGGGCGCGTCTGCCCTCTATTTTGAAGGGGATTATAGTGACCTGGAAAAGAAAGCTATAGTCAAGATTTTTGAATCCTGTGGAATGGCTGAAATAGTAGCCAGAGAAGAATTACTGGATGCGGTTACCGGCCTGTCTGGCTCGGGGCCCGCCTATGTGTTTGCCTTTATCAATTCACTGGCTGATGGCGGAGTCAGAGAAGGCCTGCCCCGGGACGTAGCCCGTAAGCTGGCCATTCAGACTGTACTGGGGGCCTCTCAGTTAGCCCAGGGTTCACTGGAAGAGGGTATCCACCTGGAAGACCTTAAAGACAGAGTGACCTCACCAGGGGGAACCACTGCTGCCGGACTATTCGCCCTGGAAAAAGGTAGCTTTAGAGCCACTGTGATCAGTGCGGTCCATGATGCTACTATGAGATCCAAAGAACTGGGAGAAACTAAATGAATATATTCTTAACACTGCTGAGTTATCTCTTGCTATTCCTCAGTATATTTCTATGGGCATATAACATAGTGATACTGATCTATGCCATCCTGAGCTGGTTTCCCATTGATAATGAGAATCCTCTGGTAAAATTCATCCGGGGCCTGGTAGAGCCGGTCTATCAGTGGCTGTTACGCTTTCTGCCTCCCTTACGGATCGGTATGCTGGATCTGTCCTTGTTCTACCTTATCATCCTGAATTATATACTGCTGCGCCTGGTCAATGCTCTGCTGCAGTATATGGCTAAATTTATAGCCTAAATAATGATGCAAGTCTACACCGATCTGCATATTCGGGCCAGGGCCTCTGCCTCAAAGAATGAGATAGAGTACAGCCCGGAGGGATGGAGAATGAAAATAAAAGCTCCTCCCGTAGAAGGAAAGGCCAATAAAGAGATAATATCCTATTTATCCAGGCTGCTAAAAGTCCCTAAAAAGTCCATTGAGATCAAATCCGGACAAAATAATCCATATAAAGTCATACGCGTTACAGGCCTCGATGAAGAGACCTGTATAGTACTGCTTTCAGGGCTTAGTCAATAAGCCTCTTGGTCAGCCGTTTTATAGACAGATATCCCATTATCAGTATAAATACCAGTATATAGGCGATGCTTAACAGATGTTCATTTCCAAATGTACCCTGGGACGTCAGTCTGACCAGGCGTACCGCATGTGTCAGGGGCAGGAACTCTGCGGCTACCCGTAAGGACTGAAAAGGCAGGTCCTCTATACGGAAGACTACGCCTGAAAAGAAAAACATGGGTGACAGTAAGCCGGTGAAGTAAAAATTAAAATGATTGATGTTTTTCACCAGTGAAGTCACAAACAGAGACAGTACCCCGAACATGATACCGGTAAAGAAGCCTACAATCGGTGACAGAAACAGAGTGGCCTGTACCGGGACCACTTTTAACAAAAGCAGCATAGCCAGGACAGCCAGGGAGAAAAATAGTCCCTTAGTACCGGCCCAGAGTATCTCACCGATGAGCAGATCTGAGGCTGTGATAGGTGATCCCAGCATACCGTCATAAACTTTATCAAACTCCAGGCGTATAAACGTCCCGAAGGAACACTCAAAGGCCGCGGTGTACATGGATGAGGTGACCAGCAAGCCGATCGCTAAAAACTGGGTATAGGGTACTTCTCCTATCATTCCGATACGGTCTCCCAGTCCGAATCCTATTCCAAACAGGAATATCAGGGGTTCCAGAAAGGGTGGCAGGGCATTGGAAAAAAGACTGGAGGAATAGACCCTGAGGTGGCGCAGCCATACACTCATGATACGTGCCAGAAAAGGAGGGTGTTTCAGGTTTTTATTGTCCTTCATTGAGAGTCCTCCCGGTGGTCTTTAAAAACAGGTCTTCCAGATTGGACTGGCGCAGGTAGTGGTCACCCGGTTTGATATCCTGACTGATCTTTTCCAGGGCATCCATTTTATTACTGTATAGTAATATGATCTCATTGGTCTCATCCAGTCGGATATCTTTTTTTACAATGGCTTTTTTGAGGGCTGGCAGGTATTCCTTGCTCATCACTTCCAGGACATATCTTTCAATATTATCCTGCAATAACTGAGAGGGGACTCCTTCCATTACTTTTCTGCCTTTGTACATGATGATAAGGCGGTCACAGATCTGGTAGGCCTCTTCCATGTAATGGGTAGTGAGCAGAATGGTCACTCCCTGTTTTTTCAGCAAACGCAGCTTATCCCATATCAGGTGCCTGACCTGAGGGTCAAGCCCGGTAGTAGGTTCATCCAGGATGAGCAGGCGGGGGTTATTTAAGAGAGCCCGGGCGATGATGAGGCGGCGTTTCATGCCCCCCGAGAGGTCATTGATCTTGGCGGTCTTCTTATCTCCCAGCTCCATAAATTCCAGCAGTTCCTTTATCCGTATATCTGCGGTCTTTTTGGGGATATTATAGAATTTGGCATAAATGTGCAGGTTTTGCATGACATTGAGCTCGGTGTCCAGGTTATTATCCTGGGGTACTACTCCGGACAGGGTCTTGATATCCAGCTCCTGTCTGGCAGGGTCCAGGCCAAACACACTGATACTGCCCCCGCTTTTCTTATCACGGGTGGCTTTGGCGTAGACCATCTTCATCATGGTAGTCTTTCCGGCTCCATTGGGCCCCAGCAAGCCAAAACAAATAGAGGGCTCTATCTTAAAACTGAGATTATCCACCGCTTTCAGCTCACCATAGCTCTTATTAACATTCTCTGCGATCAGGGCAAATTCCTGCACGGGCTTTTCCTTTAATACGGTATTTTGTAGAATTATAGTATTTGCCCATGATTATAGCAAGTAAAGCAGGTCCACAGGGCCGGTAACACACATAACTTACTGAGAATTTTTCATTATTGGGATTCTGTGTTAAAATCTATGTGTTCATCTAGGATTATGATGACAACAGGACTCCAGGAAGGAAGGTGACTATGGTTGAAAGAGAACATATAGGTATTTTTGGAAAGATGAATGCCGGCAAGAGCAGCATCATGAATCTCATTACCCAGCAGGAGACCTCTATTACAGATCCTAAGCAGGGGACCACCACTGATACCAAGATCACGCTCATGGAACTGCATGGACTGGGCCCGGTCAAGCTCTATGATACAGCCGGTTTTGATGAAGGCTCTCAGCTGGGAGAGAAAAAGAAGCAAAAAGTAGTGGCCAATCTAAAGGAATGTGACCTCATCCTGCTGGTCATAGACCCTGCATCCGGGGACTTTGGCACGGAAAAACAACTGGTCGAACTGGCCCGCTCTTTTGATAAACAACTGCTGGTGATATACAATATGTTCCAGAAAGGTGCAGAAAAAAACATCTCCCGCCTGAAAGAGGAGATACAGGAGCTACGCTTTCATCATGACATCTCCCTGAGCGCCCTGGATTCAACTGCCCGGGCCGGACTTATAGAATTTATACTAAAGTATTACGAGCCTAAAAACATCAAGAATGAACTCCTTCCTTTTCTGGAGAGGGATGAATACTATATACTGAATATCCCAATGGATGAAGAGACTCCTCCGGGACGATATCTGAGGCCCCAGGCCATGTGTGAGGAATATATTACCCGGCACTGGGCCTATCCTGTGTCTTACCGGATGGATCTGGGTGCCGCCCGGGCCGGTTCAGCACTTGAAAAAAAACGTTTTGAAGACTTTATCAATAATTTTAAGAAGCGCCCTAAAGCCATCATCACTGACTCACAGGCCATGGATATCATGGCTCAATGGACTCCTCGAGATATCCCCCTCACGACTTTTTCCATCATGATGGTGAACTATGCCAGCCGGGGCAGGCTGGCCCGTTTTGTGGAGGGGATCGCCCATATAGACGAGCTCAAGGCAGGAGACAAGGTCCTGATTGCTGAGGCCTGCAATCACTCCCGCATACAGGAAGACATCGGTACGGTACAGATCCCTAATTATATCAATAAACTCTATCCCGGAGTCATCATCGAACATAATTTTGGCAGGGAGTTTCAGGATAATGCCGATCTGGGCCAGTATAAGCTGGTTATCCACTGTGGTGCCTGTATGATCAGCCAGCAGACCCTCCAGGCCCGTCTCCGAGACCTGGATGCTATCGGGATACCCTATACGAATTATGGAGTCTTTCTGTCTTACATCCAGGGTAAAGAGGTCTTAGAGAATGTTATCAGGCTTTGGAAGAGTTAAATAATATAAGCAGCTTTATTAATCCCGGTTCAGGCCCTTTATATACAGGATGATAAGCGCAGGTATAGTGGACAGCATGGGTATTAAGGTGCCCAGCCTCAGGATATTTTTGGATGCATCCTCTTTTAGATAAGGGTCGATCGAAAAGCCGGGGAGTGATAAAAAGTCTCCCATATTACCTACTACAGACTGGGCCATGCCGGGCAGACGGTTGACCAGGAAGAGTCCCAGGCTGGCTCCCAGGTAGCCGATAAGAGCAGCCTTGGTCACTATACTGAGAGTCAGGAAGATATTGGATGCCCCCAGGACCCGTAGGATACGGAAATAATCCACTCTTTGCAGGGTCGCTATCACTGAAGAAAAAGCGATAGCTATAATGGCCAGAATCAGTACAATACTGGAGATCACTGTCACAAACTGGTTCACCGCAGCCTGCATCTGCAACAGCCTCTTACTTTCTCCTGTACCGACTTCCACCTGGTACCCCATTTTCTTTATGGCAGTGGATACGGACAGCAGGGTCTCATGGCCTGTCACTTCCACTACTATCTTAAAATACTCATTGGCATTCTCTGGTCCGTTGAATTTTGTATTATACTCCCTTACTACATTGAGAGGCAGGATGAGAGCTGTGTCCTGTATTTCTTCAGAAAACCCCACCAGCTGAATAGGCTGTATCTCAAATTCTTTTAAAGCTTTGAAGCTGCTTTTTCCTAAGAGGAGGCTGCCTTTATATCCTATAAATATGTTGGGATTGATGGATGGCAGATTATTGGATTTGAGCATCAGCTCGACTACATCTATAACCAGCTTGCGTGGGACCAGGCTGGGGATTTCATCTCCTGCTTTCCATTGGAGCCACTTCTTCTGGTCCGATTTTTTCAGGTCGTTTTTAACCAGGGAAAATGGCGCTCCAATAGCCACCAGGTCTGAACGCCATTTAACATCTTTTCCAAACATAAAAGGCATAGGTATCTGCACCTGAAGGGGAATGTTGAGCTCCATGAAAGGGTGAGTCTGTTTCACTCCGGGGATATTATCAATTCGGGACAGGTCTTTTCCCGGTATGTTTTTGACTTTAGTCTTTACAAAAGTAAGGGCACTGGGGGCAGTAGCTCTTTTAGGGGTGACAACCATGGTGTTGGGAGGGAACTTCTGGAGAGAAATTTTGAAATACTGATTATAATTATTTCCTATGACCTGCAGTATGCCTGCTCCCAGTACTCCTGCCATCACTACCAGTAATACTATTGCGGTGGTAAAAGGAGTGGATCTCAGCTCTTTGATTATAAGAGAAAGCCTCTGCCAGAGGTATTGGAGAAAGTTCAGTATTGTCTTCATTTTTTACCTGCCTTAAGGACGCCGTCTTCCATGTGGAATACCCGGTCAGCTTTCTTGAGCATATAATCTTTATGAGTCACGATGAGAATGGCTTTGCCTTCTTTACGTAGGGCTTCCAGGACTTTGAAGATCTCAATAGAAGTATCCCGGTCCAGATTAGCGGTGGGCTCATCTGCCAGGATGATATCGGGATCATTGATAAGGGCCCGGGCGATAGCTACGCGCTGTTTCTGCCCTCCCGAGAGCAGGCCCACCCTGGTATTGATATATTCCGACATCTCCAGCCGTGCCAGGAGGTCGATGAGCCGGGCTTGCAGGCCTTTATCCACTCTGCCCCGGATGCGGGCGGCCAGCAGGATGTTGGCTTTTACGGTGTGGTTATCCAGCAGCTTAAAGGTCTGAAAGATAAAGCCCAGGTGCCGGTTACGAAAGCGGGAGACAAAAAAGTCGGACACATAGCGCAGCCTGCGTCCCCTAAAGGATATCACTCCACCACTGGGCACAGTGAGCCCGGCAATAATGTTGAGCAAAGTAGTCTTTCCACATCCGGATTTACCGGATACCGCCACGATCTCCCCCTTATCGAGGTGCATATCCAGCTTATGGAGTATGGTACGCTTAGTCCCGGCGATGCGGTAGTGTTTTTCCAGTCCTTTTATTTCCAGCATATTTGTATCCTTAAACGATTGTACTATTTTAAGGGGAATCCGGATTTTTGACAATATTGTATGCCTTTATTCATCTATTTCAGTTCGGGTATGTTTTGACTTTTAAGCGTCTACTCTTTATAATAGTTAAATTTCGGAGTCAGGGGAGAGGACATGCCAAAGCGTACCGACATTCACAAGATACTCATCATAGGAGCAGGGCCCATCGTGATCGGCCAGGCCTGCGAATTTGACTATTCCGGTACCCAGGCCTGTAAAGCCCTCAAAGAAGAGGGCTTTGAAGTAGTGCTGGTAAACTCCAATCCAGCTACTATTATGACCGACCCCGAGGTCGCTGATCACACCTATATCGAACCTATCACTCCTGAATACGTAGAAAAGATCATCGCTAAAGAACGCCCCGACGCTCTGCTTCCTACCCTGGGAGGCCAGACTGCCCTGAATACAGCTGTACAGCTCTACGAGAGCGGCATACTGGAAAAGTATAATGTAGAGATGATTGGGGCTAATTATGATGCCATCCTCAAAGGTGAGGACCGAGACCTCTTCAATAAAGCCATGGCCCATATCGGGCTCAAGGTACCGGAGAGTCTGGTGGTACACTCTTACGAAGAAGCCCTGCAGGCTGTGGACCGTTTCGGCTATCCTCTCATAGTACGTCCCGCCTATACCCTGGGGGGTACCGGAGGGGGGATCGCCTATAATATCGAAGAATTCGAAGAGATAGTCAAACGCGGACTGGATCTGTCCATTAAAAACGAAGTCCAGATCGATAAGTCGCTTCTGGGCTGGAAGGAATATGAGCTGGAAGTGATGCGTGATACCAAAGATAATGTAGTCATTGTCTGTTCTATCGAAAACTTTGACCCCATGGGAGTACACACCGGGGACTCTATAACAGTGGCTCCCGCCCAGACCCTGACCGACAAGGAATATCAGCGTCTCAGAGACTACTCTATCGCCATTATCCGGGAGATAGGGGTAGACACCGGCGGTTCCAATATACAGTTTGCCATCAATCCGGAAGATGGAGAGGTAGTAGTCATCGAGATGAATCCCCGGGTCAGCCGTTCGTCCGCACTGGCATCCAAGGCTACCGGATTCCCTATTGCCAAGTTTGCGGCTAAGCTATCTGTAGGCTATACCCTGGATGAGATCTCCAATGACATCACAAAAGAGACCCCGGCGTCCTTTGAACCTACTCTGGACTATGTGGTAGTTAAGATTCCCCGCTTTACTTTTGAAAAATTCAAAGAAGCCAAGCCTGTCCTGGGTACCCAGATGAAAAGTGTGGGTGAGACCATGGCCATAGGCCGTACTTTTAAAGAAGCTCTCCAGAAGGGAATGCGCTCCCTGGAAAGAGGCTATATCGGAATGGTAGGCGGACCGGATGTGCCGGCCTCCACCCTGATCGAAAAGCTGCGCATCCCCAGTCCTGACCGTATCCTCTATATCAAGAATGCCCTCCAGGCCGGGATGTCCATAGATGAGATCCATGAGATCAACATGATAGATAAATGGTACCTCAAGAATATGCAGGAGATCGTGGAGAGGGAAGACAGCATCCGGGGAAGGAAGCTGGATAGTTTCGAAGCCTGGGAGCTTAAGGCAGTCAAGCAATATGGATTCTCCGATGCTCAGCTGGCCCAGTTACTGGATGGAGATCTGAGTGTTGCCGATATTATTGCCTATCGTCAGAAAATAGGGGTCGAAGTGACCTACAAGCTGGTGGACACCTGTGCCGCTGAGTTCCAGGCCTATACTCCTTATTTCTACTCCACCTGGGAAGATGAAGACGAGTCCAATCCGGATGACAAACAGAAAGTCATGATCCTGGGTTCCGGCCCTAACCGTATCGGACAGGGGATAGAGTTTGACTACGCCTGTGTGCACTGCTCCATGGCTCTGAGAGAGGCGGGTTATGAGACCATCATGGTCAATTCCAACCCTGAGACGGTATCTACCGACTACGATATTTCTGATAAGCTCTACTTTGAGCCCCTTACCTTTGAAGATGTGATGAACATTTATAATAAAGAGAAGCCACTGGGTGTGGTGCTGCAGTTTGGAGGGCAGACCCCTCTGAAGCTGGCCCTGGATCTGAAAAAGGCCGGTGTCACGATTCTGGGTACCAGCCCCGATGCCATCGACCTGGCAGAAGACAGAGACCGTTTCCATGCTCTCATCGAAGAGCTGGGCTTTAAGCAGCCCCCCTCCGCCACTGCTACCAGTCCGGAACAGGCTATGAAGATCGCTGAGCGGATCGGCTACCCCATCCTGGCTCGTCCCTCTTATGTGCTGGGCGGCCGGGCTATGCTCATCTGTTACAATCCCCAGGAGCTCGAGACCTACCTTATAGAAGAAGCTGAGACTCTGGAAGGGGGGCCTGTACTGATCGATAAGTTTCTGGAAGATGCCCAGGAAGTGGATGTGGACGCTGTGGGGGATGGACAGGATGTAGTAGTATCGGGTATTATGCAGCATATTGAAGAAGCCGGTATACACTCCGGTGACTCTGCTATGATACTGCCTCCTATTACCCTGGACCCTAAGATCGTCAAGGAAATAGAACGTCAGACTGTACTGATGGGCAAACGCCTAGATGTACGGGGGCTTATGAATGTACAGTTCGCTGTAAAAGACGGAGAGATCTTCTTTATCGAGGTCAATCCCCGGGCCAGCCGTACCGTGCCCTTTGTATCTAAGGCCAGTGGTATACCCTGGGCCAAAGTCGCCTCCCGGGTCATGATGGGAGAAAAGCTCAGGGATATGGGCATCACTAAATATACTGAGCCTAAATATATCTCTGTAAAAGAAGTGGTCCTCCCCTTTAACAAATTCCCCGAAGTGGACACTGTACTGTCACCGGAGATGAAATCCACTGGTGAAGTAATGGGTATTGATTATGACTTCGGAGTGGCTTTCCTTAAGTCCCAGGTGGGATCAGGAATGAATCTGCCTAAGCAGGGAACCATACTGGTCACTATCAATGACCATGATAAAAAAAGATCTCTGGCGGCTATTAAAAAGATAGAGGGCCTGGGCTATTCCCTGCGTGGCACTCAGGGTACCGCTACCTTTCTCAAAGAACAGGGTGTAGCCTGCGAGACTATCTTTAAGCTGAACGAGGGCCGGCCCAATATCATTGATGAGCTCAAGAACGGAAACATCAATCTCATACTGAATACCCCTGCCGGTGAACAGGCCCATACGGATGACACCTATATCCGTAAGACTGCCACCCTGCTGCGCATCCCTCTGGTCACTACTTCCCATGGTATTACAGCCATGGCTGAGGCCCTGGATGCCCTTCATAATAAAACTATAGAAGTCCGGTCCCTGCAGGAGTTTTTCAAACACTGATCTCCAGGAGGAGTAAGTCATGGAAATACGCCCACTCAAGGAACAGGAGATCCACCAGGCCAGGCACATTGATTCCTATTGTTTTGATCATGACCATCACCCCGAAAGGACTAATCTGTTCTTTGCAAAGTCATATAAAGTCGATCATTCTCTGGGTATTTTCGATGGAGAGACCCTTTTGTCCAGCATGCTCATTCTCCCCTTTAATGTGAGGGTCCGGGACACCTGGATGAAGTGCGGGGGCATAAGCTCAGTGGGGACTCTCCCTGAATACCGGAATCAGGGATATGTGCGTAAACTTATGTTTCACGGCATGGGCCGTATGAAAAAATCGGGCCAGGTCATCTCAGTCCTGGGTCCCTTTGAATATGATTTCTACCGCCGGATGGGCTATGGGCTCACTTATGAAAAGATGACTACCGAATTTTCTATGGACCATCTCAGGCAGTTCATACCCGGTGAGCACAGCTACCGTATGCTGACCCCGGAGGATGTCTCCGCCATGGATGGGGTTTACCGGGAGTACACTCAGCCCTATAATGCTGTATTTATGCGCAGCCTGGAAGAGTGGCGTTTTAAGTTTGACTGGGCTGAACTGGATCACCACACCCGCTATGGGGCTTTTGATGCCGATGGCAGCCTTAGCGGAGTCATACATTTTTCTATAAAAGACCGTAGGTTTAATATCTACGAGCTCACCTATAAGGATACTCCCGCCCGGCACGCCCTGCTGCATCTGGTGTATCGGCATAGGTCCGAAGCTGACACCGTGCTGTGGATGAATGCCCCTGTGGATGACCCCTTTCTGCTGGAGATCAGTGACAGCCGGCAAAAACGCAGTATAGAGTCCAATATGATGGGGCGTATCGTCGATGTCCCTGCTTTTTTTGCTAAACTGAGCTTTCCCGGTACAGGCGATAACATCCTCACTATTGCCCTGGATGACCCTCTCCTGGTGTGGAACCGGGCACATTTCAGATTCCACTGGCAGGGTGGTAAGCTAAGTGTCGAAAAGACCGATAATAAAGAAGACCTGTCTCTGGATATTGTAACTCTGAGCCAGATCGGGCTGGGCTATATGAGTCCTCTCCAGGCCTGGAAGGCCGGAAGGCTGCAGTGCAGCGATGAAAATAAAGTGGGGATCATGGATACTTATTTTCCAAAAATGATAAATTACCTGAATGAAATATTTTAGAAAGGATTTAAAAATGAAAAGATCACTAATCTTATTGATGCTGGCATTATTATTTACCCAGGTCCATGCGGTCTCTGACGGATCACAGTGGATCTATACCGGTACAGCTCCCTCCCTTAATGGAATGGGCTATACCGGCCTCGCTTCCCTGGAGTATGGGGGAGGCTTTTTTATCAATCCGGCCAATCCCGCCTTTGTACACCGCTTACGCACTTTCGGACAGGTGGGCCTGGGTTCATCCTACTCTGTCATGGACTTCGGGATAAATGCCCCCCTGCAAGCCGGTACCCTGAGTGCCGCCTTCCGCTCTATCAATGTAGCTAGTGGCATCGGGGGAGTCATGACCCTCAATGTAGGCCACTCCAAGATGATCACAGACGACCTGGCTTTCGGCTTTAGCGCCTACTTTCTCAATCAGATCACAGCCAGCAGTCTGACCGGGACCGGTTTCGGCCTGGACCTGGGGGCCATCATCCGGCTCAAGAAAGCCATTACCAATAAAATCGGCTTTGGCTTTTCCGATACCAAGTGGGGCCTGGCAGTCACCGGTTTGGGCCTGCCCTCCAGGGTAGACAGCAGCAGTCCTTTACCCGGTATTATACTGAGGACCGGGCTTTCATCACAGGTCATGGATTACGGTATAGTCAAGCTGGGGGCAAATGCTGACTTCAGCCTGGGCCTCTATCCCTTTTATGCTATGATAAACACGGGGCTTAAGCTTACCCTGGCAGAACATTTCAACCTCACCGGAGGATTTCTATATGGGACCAGCGGTATGACAGGCACAACCAATGGCCTGGCTAATTATACTATTGGGGCCTCCTTTAGCTGGGATTTTGGCGATACCCCGGTAGAAATATTTTATTCCTATAATCCCTTTGCTTTTAACAGTGGGGGTGCGGTACACTTCCTGGGAGCTGAGCTGGCCTTCGGACTACCCGATAAAAAGCCCCCTACTACCGGAGTGGAGTTCCAGGGTAAGAAAGATCAGGATGTGGTTTATTTTTCCCCTAACTATGACGGAAGCCAGGACCGGGTGGCCATGGGCCTGGACATAAAAGATGCCAGCCTGGTCAAAGACTGGAATCTTAGGATATATAACCACCTGGGAGACCAGGTCAAAATAGTCAAGGCCCAGGAGGAAAGAGATACCACTCTGGACCTGAAAAAGTTCTGGAAACGGCTCTGGGCCAAGAAGGAAGCAGTAGCCATTCCCGCCCAGGTCGAGTGGGACGGCACCTCACAGGACGGATTTATCCTGCCTGACGGGGAGTACAAGGTCCAGCTGGATGCAGTGGACGAGCTTAAGAACCAGGGCCAGTCCCAGGCCAAGACCATTCGTCTCGACCTGACTCCACCCAGCGCTCAGCTGGCTATTGACTTCAAGCTCTTTTCCCCTAATGGGGATGGAAATCAGGACCAGGTCGAGATCCATCAGGAGCTCTCCGCCGGTGACCTGTGGAAGGCTGATATCCGGGATGGACAGGGAAATGTCGTCCTGAGCTGGGACTGGCAGGATACCCCCCCCGCATCTCTGTTCTGGGATGGAAAAGACAAGCAGGGTAAAGTACTGCCCGACGGCAGTTATGACTATGTGGTCTATGGCTCAGACCTGGCTGGTAACCGCACTATCCTGGCTATAAATACTATTACTCTGAGTACCAAAAAGCAGTTCCTGGGATTGGAGCCCATTGGCAAAGGATTCTCCCCTAATGGAGATAAACAGAAAGACAGCATGGTCTTCAAACCCCAGCTCTCTGATTCCGAAGGCCTGGATTCCTGGGATCTGGTGGTCATGGATAAAGAAGGGCGCATAGTCCGCAAAATATCCGGCAGCACCATGCCTCAGTCCCTGTCCTGGGATGGAAAGGATGATAAAGGGGTGCAGGTGCCGGACGGAAAGTATAAAGCCAATCTGGTAGCCAAATATAATAACGGGAACCGGCCCCAGAGTGACTCCATGGAGTTCCTCCTCGATACTGAAGCTCCCCGGGTGACTTATAAGACCAGCCCTGATCTCTTTTCTCCGGATGGAGATGGGGAAAATGATCAGCTGGAGATCAGCCTGGACACCACTGATGTCTCCGGCATCAAGGACTGGAAGCTCACTATTGTAGACCCTGACGGACGGCCTTTTAAGACCTTCTCGGGTACCGGCACTCCCGCACCTAAGATCTACTGGGATGGCAAGTCAGAAAAAGGCGAGCCTGTAGAGTCGGCCCAGGATTATAAAGTGCGACTCAGTATCAGTGATGAGCTGGGCAATATGATCAAGGACATGGATCTGGACTCCATCGCTGTGGATGTGCTGGTAGAGGCTACCCCCCGAGGACTGAAGATCCGTATCTCCAATATAGAATTTGAATTTGGAAAGTCATCTATTAAAGGCAAGGGTTTTATTATCCTGAACCGTGTGGCTCAGATCCTCAAGAAGTATAAAAACTACCAGGTGGAGATCTCCGGGCATACCGATAACGTAGGTACCGAAGAAGCCAATCTCAAGCTGTCCAAGGCCCGCGCTGAAGCCGTCAGGGATTACCTGGTGTCCAAAGGGATAAGCGAAAGCCGGCTCATTACCGAGGGCTATGCCTTCCAGTTTCCAGTGGCGGATAACAGTACTGACTCCGGCCGCCGTAAAAACCGGCGTGTAGAGTTTATGCTCCTTAAGAACTAGTATGAGTGGATGGAGCTGTCCCCACGAGCTCAATGGCCAGTGCCAGCTGCGGCGCCAGCCCTGTGTTCCCGGGGAAAAGGGATGTGTGCTTAATAAAAGCGGGGTGAAATGGGCCACCCCCCCTGAGCCTAAGCATGAAGAGAGGCCTAAAAAGAGAGACTAAAATTTTGACAAATCTCCTGAAAGTGTTAGAATTAATGAAACCAAGGGAGGTATCGTCATGGCTGCAAAATTTGAGATCTATAAAGATAAGAAAGGTGAATATCGATTCAGATTGAAAGCGGGTAACGGACAAGTGATTGCCACTGGTGAAGGATATGCATCCAAGTCAGCGTGTGAAAATGGTATTGCATCCATAAAGAAAAATGCACCTGATGCGGATATTGTAGAAGTCAAAGACTAATTAAGTAAGGTAAAGGGGCTGCCTTGTGAGGCAGCCCCATCCTTTTTATCAGAGAGCATAGTGTCCACCTCTGTGATTTTCCAGCTTTACCCGCACCATGTTGATATATCAGAATTTATTGTCAATATAAGGGTTCTTTCATGTAGTTCCTTCAGGCATTAAACAAAATGTGAAGAGTTTTTATTATGAAGCAAATAGCTTTCTCAATCTTTGTACCTCTTAATCTACCAAAATTCTGTTCTATCTTTTATAATATGTTTTTATTACTATATTGGATTATATATAATGTATCATAAAGGGATTTACAATGGCTGGATTTATGGTCTTCCGGTTGCTGTATTCCCAAATTGAAACGCTTATGTGATAATAATTTTTTAAGGAGCAAGAAACTATGCTGGACTGGATATATGATGAGTATAAGCACTGCGGTGTAGATTACTCAGATGAAAAACTTGCCGATCAATACGATGAGCAGCATCAGACATTCCGGGATTTTGAGAAAGAGTTTAATGACATGATTGATTTCCTGTCTTTAAAGGATACCCAAGAACTCTCGGTTATAGATTTAGCATGTGGAACAGGGGCTATCTCTTATTATGCAATACAGCGATTTAAACAGGTATATGGAGTAGATATTTCAGAAGTAATGATCAGCCAGGCTAAGAAAAAACTATCCTCCCTTAAGCCCAATAATATCGAGTTTCACAATGCGGGCTTTTTAAGTTATCAACATAAAGCGGTCCCGGTTGATCTTTTGATTACCAAAGCGGCCTTTCATCATTTGCCGGATTTTTGGAAACAGATAGCATTGTTTAATATGAATAGAATGCTAAAGATGGAGGGGATCTTATACATTTTTGATATTGTCTTCGATTTTAATGCTACAGAATATATAGAAAAGATCAATGACTGGATCCTGGGATTTGAGAAACAGGCTGGCCCGGAATTCAAAAAGGAAGTTGAGACTCATATCAGGGAAGAGTATAGTACCTTTAAATGGGTTCTGGATGGAATGATAGAAAAAGCAGGATTTAAAATTGAAAAAAGCCGATCCAAAGATGGCTTTGTGACAGAATATCACTGTATCAAAATACAGGATATTAAGTCCGGTCCGGATATTGCCTAATAACGGATTTTGATTTCGGAGCTAGGTTAAACCGGCTCCCTCTGGCCCTGAACAGTTCATGTATGGCTATTTGAAGATATGGATGGGTCAAATTCCCTGTTTTTCTAAATGTTTTAAAAAATGCATATTGAAACTCTTAATCCCATAAATCTCAGCTCTAGGTCCGGGTCTGGAAAGTCTTAAGGATATTGAGGTAGAAATCCTTCTTAAACTGGCTGGTGGGCACAATATATTCCACCACATAAATACCGATGCTGGTATGCATAATACAGACGGTACTGGTCACCGGTGTATTTTGAATGGTCTTGCTGAAGATCCCCATTTTATTGGGGCGGTAAGGGATGGCGGCATCATTCCACAGTGAGGTCAGCTTCCAGTTGTTCCTGTTCATTTCATATAAGGTGTTTTGCTGAATTTTTTCAAACATGAATGATTCCTGATATCCGGACAATTTATAGATGTTGATATAGCTGTCTATGTACTTCATCCTGACCTGGGTAATGGATTCTTCCAGTACCTGGGTGGTCTGAGGAACCTTAATATCACACTTCAGTTTAAAAAACATCTTTCTCAGCAATGCCTGTGAATAGGCATGGGAAAACAGCATGATCATGGACAGTATCATAGTCAATATATACATAGATCTTTTCATACACACCTCCTCCACTATGACTTATAATAGTCCAAACCCTATTTTATGTCAATCTCATACCTGGTCATCACTTCAGGGCCAGTGAAAACTATCTCTGGTAGAGTGTGCCGGAAAAGGATGGGTGAACCGCAATAATGCGGATCCCTGGCCTCCTGATTCTTACTATAAAATAGTACCATAAAGCGAATACAGTATTGGAATCGCACTCGTAAAAGTGATAGAATAAGTATATAATGTTTCAGGAGGATTCTATGTCGGAAGATTTTCAGAGTTTTTTAAAGTCAAACATGGCTAAAAAGGTGCAGCTGGACAGTGCTGTGGTATTACAGCGTACCCGGCTCAGCCCACTGGATGTCAAAACTATCATGCGGGATAAGGGCTACCATATCTCCTCTTTAGACAGACTGTGCGAGCTGGAGATAGACGGGAGGACCATCGCCCGGGGAAAGATAGTACGAAAGCCCAAGGGATACTTTTTCAAGGTCCTGGAACTGGTGCAGGAAAGGAGTTAAAACATGGATAAAAAAAACAATCTGTCGGGAATCAAGGTGCCACTTATGGTGTCTCTGGGTGAGACCAGTATTACCCTGGAAGAACTGGCTGCCTTCACCAGCGGTACCGTAGTGAGGCTGAACCGAGAGTCCGGTAAGCCGGTAGACGTGATAGTCTCGGGTGAAAAAGTGGCCCAGGCCGATGTAGTAGTGATCGACAATGATTTTGGCATCCGCATCACCCAGGTATTGGACCGGGAGGTTTAAGCCATGCAAAAGAATCAAATACCGGAAATCAAAAAATATGATTTCAGGCGCCCCCCTAAGTTTTCGGTGGAACAGGTCAAGACTTTGCACATGATTTTTGAGACTTTCTGCCGTTTAGCAGCCAATGACCTTTCGATCAGGCTAAGGGCTTCGGTAGCCATGAATGTCTCTCTGGTAGACCAGTGTACTTTGAAAGAGTTTCTTGAGACAGTTGCATCTCCTGGATTTGTCAGTATATTTTCTGCGCCTCCCTTGAAAGCCCATGGTCTCATGGAACTGACCCCGGACAGCCTGGACTTTATCCTGGACTGGCTCCTGGGGGGCTGGGCTAAGAAAAAGACGCCCCACCGGGAAGTGACGGATATCGAGCTCTTCCTCATGGAAGATCTTATGAAAAACGTTCTCAGCAGCCTGAAGCTGTCCTTTGGGAATGTGGTGGATATGAATCCCCGGATAGGCAATATAGAGACTAACCCCCAGTTTATGAATATACTGCCTCCCAATTCCATGGTGATGGTGATAAAAAATGAGATCAGTATAGGTGATGTCAGGGGTTCCCTAAATGTGTGCCTGCCTTATATTATGCTGGAATCTATCATGGATAAGCTATCAGCCCAATACTGGTATTCATCAATCCTAAACAAAGAGGGTGACAAGGTAATAACGGCAGGCATTAAAGCCGATGCCCAGGTCGTCACTCCCTGTGAGCGGAAGTCCATCAGTGAGATCTTTGCCTTAAAAAAAGGATCTTTGTTGCGATTACCCGGATATGAAAAAGGGGAAGCCCATATCCGGATCGGAGGTTCAGAGGTAGTGCACCTGAAGCTGGCTGAAAAAGACAAAGGCCAGGGACTGGAATTTAGGGTAGAGGAACAAGCCCTTATGGGTGGCTGGGATTTTCTTAGTGAGGATGAGGATAGTTCAGGACGGAAATCCGGTAGCGATCAGGCTCTAAAAGCTATCTTAACAGACTACACTCAGGAGATCGGAAAGAGTATCAGTGCATTGGCTGAAAAAGTGAGTGAGATTGCTGACCAGCAGAATGTAATAAGTGAGCAGTGGCATTTTAAAAGCGGAGTGGAGGAAGTCCTTCTCTCTCCACCATTGGAGCAATATCCTTTTTCCTTCCTCAATGACCTGGATGCCAAGACTGTAGCCGTATTCCTGAATGGAGAGCGGGTACAACTGTGCGCTCTGGTACTGTCCTATATGGAAAAAACCCGTGCTTCAGAGGTGCTCGCCCTGATGCAGGATGTATCAGCGGATATTGTGGAAAGGATAGCTACCCTGTCCAGAGTGCAGCCCGCAGTAGTGAAGCTGGTGGAGGATCACTTAAAACAACGCTTTACCCGGCTGGAGAATGAGGCCATTGCTTCTACCGGGGGATTCAGGAATGCAATGGAGATATTATCCCATACCAGCCGGGGGCTGGAAAAGTCCATCATCGAAAATCTGGAAAAAACTCATCCGGATACTGCGGCTGGCATCCGGAGACAGATGTTTGAGTTTGAAGACATTATGATGCTTAATAAGCCTGCTATTCAAACAGTCGTCCACTTGATTGATGAGGAGATACTGGCTCTGGCATTGCATACTGCACCACAAGCTCTCCGGGATCACCTGTTAGAGAACCTGAATAGCAAAGAGGCAGAAGGCCTTCAAAAATTGATAAGGGAAAATGGACAGGCCAGGCTTCACGAGATCGAGAATGCCCGTGGAAAAATTGTCGACCTCATTCTCAATCTGGCGGAAACAGGTGAGATTGTACTGAGGAAAGAAAACCACTCCAGGGAATAAAACATGGAATTTAAGCCGGATCCCGCTTTCCCCTTCGCTATAGAGGAGAGAGTGTTACATCCCATACGGGAGCCATTTAGCCTGCCTTCATTCTATCAGATGATCTTTTTGAAAAAAGGAAAGATCTATTGTCAGCCAGCCGGCACAGTGCTTAGGGAAGGGCAGCTCATTGTTCTTCCTCCGGCTGCACAAAAAGGGGCAGTTATTGCCGGGGATGTAAAAGTCATACGAGCGGCTTTTAATGAGATCTTTATCGAACATTTATCGGTGAATTTTAATATGCCGGTATTGGG
The DNA here is from genome assembly GCA_964537555.1 of uncultured Brevinematales bacterium. Taxonomy (GTDB): domain Bacteria; phylum Spirochaetota; class Brevinematia; order Brevinematales; family CAYRWR01; genus CAYRWR01. Next base: position 66,889 of record CAZIAD010000008.1, on the reverse strand, counting down.
AGTAGATTTCCCTTTTTTAGTCAGCTCCGGTGAAGCAGTCATATATCCCCTTAATACTGTGTATGCCGAAGCTATACATACTCTTCTTACTTCGATGATAGGGGAATATGCAGACTCCGGGTCGCCAGCCGCTCGTTTAATGATCCAGACTCAGTTTATACAGATATTGATCACCCTGGGGAGGTTAAACAGGCCTGCGGAGAAACAGTCTGAAAAGCGCGATCCCATTTCTGAGATTATCAATACCATTCGTGAGCATTACAGTGATGAATTTCAGTTTCAGAATATTGTAGATATGAGTGGCTGGAACGCCAGTTATTTTTGCAAAGTATTCCGGTCCAGGACCGGGATGTCCCTTTTTGAATATATAAACACGGTGAGGATACAAAAGTCCTGTATCATGCTAAAAAAGACAGATCTTAATATCATCGATATTGCCTTTGATGTGGGATATCAGAACCTGTCTTTTTTTAATCGCAGCTTCAGGAAGATAACCGGAATGTCTCCCAGTGAATACCGAAGAAATATCAGGAAGTGAAATCCAATGGAGCTCAATGAACAACATTCATTTACAGCTCATCGGTGAAATGTGTCAGACAGTCATGTGATGAGCTTAAACGCTTAAAAACTGCCACCACAGTAGGATCTCTTTATAGCCATTGGCTTCGTACTCGTCCCGGCTTTTCAATAGTTTTTGGCGAAAGGCATTTTCAAATTCATCATAGTCGAAAGTATAACCTTCAGATTTTAAGTATTCGTCCCTGGCTTCCTGGGCGTCAAACTCATACATCCTGTTCCGGAATACACTATCCGTCTGTATTCTTTCTATAAATTTCAGTGCATGATCTATAGCCATATTTGCCTCCTACTTACAGGTCTGACTGCTGCAGCTACCACAGCTTCCCGGTGAACAGGCACTGATTATAGCCACATCCATCGTCATAAGCTGTCCGGAATGAAAGAGATCAATGTTTTCCTCTACAGATCCTGGCACAGATTTATACACTTCGATGCCATTTTCTCTTAATGCCCGGTAGCTCATAAAATTCATGTCCTGGCAGATGAGGGCGTCAAAGCCTGCTTCACTCAGGCCGGACAGGATATTGTCTCTCCCGTAATGAGCTGAAAAATCCTGTAACGAATAGCAGTGGTAGGTCTGGTTTTGAAGATCTGCCACCAGGTAGAGAGGCCCTCGCATAAACGAACCGGCTACCTCACTGTCAGCTCCCCTGTCTTCTGATACTACCAGGCAAAGTTTATTCATAGCGCTCTCCTTATTGAGATAGTCATTACCCACAATAATGTAATTTTTTTTCGGCAATCCTACAAATATGTCACTTATCAGTCATTAAACCCGCTATAAATGCCGGCTCACTATTATTTGCAATTTATATGCCAGAAGCTGGACCGGCCATCCCTGCGGAGCCGGATGACCCAAGCCGCTGTGAGGATAAGTATATTAAAAGGATAAAAAAGCATAAAAAAGGATATAAAAGAGCATATAAAATTGACATATAATTTACGTTATTATATATTTAGGGGGTCAGGGAAGGAGATGCTAATATGAGTCAGATACTAACCGTAGACCAGGTAGCTCAACGCCTGGGGCTTACTCCCAAGACCATACGCCAATATATCAGTGAAGGACGTCTTAAAGCTGAAAAGATAGGTAAACAGTGGCGCATCCCGGAGCATAACCTGGATAGACTGATCAGCATAGGTGCACAGGATCAGGAGGTATTCAGCAGTATCCCTCATGATTGTGCAGACAAAATCCAGGTCTCATCGGTGGTAGATATTCAGGTGTCGGGTGCAGAAGAATCACAGCGCATCTGTAATAGTCTCATTGCAGTCCTTAATAGTAAAGACAGCAGCTGGGGCAGGGCCAGCATGAAGAGCAGCTTTAACGGCAGTACCCTCAAGCTCATCCTGTGGGGACGGCCTAAGTTCATAGCTATACTTCTGGATATGCTCAGCCTCTACGAGGAAGGGGATCATGGAAAAGATATATTGTAAAAAATGCGGTAAACTGCTCCTGGAGGCCGAATACGGGCATTTTAAAAAAATCTGCCCGAAATGCAGGGCGCTCAATGAATACCATATAAAAAAAGAAGCGGCTCAAGCAGTCCATAAGTAAAGTCTTATGGACTGCTTTTTTTTGGGGAGGATAGCTTGAAAATATTCGGGGTGCTTATGGCAGGTGTTGTATTATTGGATTCTTGTGGAGGGATAAATACTATGAACAAGGCACAGATCTTTAAGTCAGAGCAGGCAAAACAGAGGATAATGAGGGAATACCGGAGGCTCCTGGAAAGCTGGCCGGTGGAGAAAGAAGAGCTAGTCATCGAGACTTCCTATGGAAAGACTTTTGTCATGGTGCAGGGAGACCGGAATAATCCCCCTCTGATTCTGCTGCATGGTAGTTCAATGAATTCTGCCATGTGGCTGGGGGATATAGAGGCCTACTCCCGGTCTCATTGTGTCTATACAGTAGACCTCCCGGGTGAGCCGGGATTGAGCGAAGCGGTGCGCTACTCATTGACCGGCCCTGTCACCCAGGAATGGCTGCATGAGCTGATACAGGCACTGGGCTCAAAAAAAGTCTCACTGCTGGGAGTCTCATTAGGTGGGTGGATGGCTCTGCGTTATGCCACAATATACCCGGAGTCGGTAAGCAAGCTGAGCCTCATCTGCCCCTCCGGTATCTACCCTCAGAAAGTATCTTTTATACTGAGAGTGATACCTCTCATGTTCATGGGAGATTTTGGATTCAGGCGCATCAATCAATTGATATATCACAAAGAATCTATCAACGAGCAGGTACTGGCCTATAGCAGACTGATATCTGAAAGTTTTAATCCGAGGATGGAAACTATCCCTGTATTCACCGATGAGGAGTTGCAGAGACTGAGCATGCCTGTACTCTATATAGGGGGGGATAAAGATGTTATGTTACATTCTTCTCAGAGCGGTGCCCGATTAAGAGCTTTACTGCCCCATGTAAAGACCATTATCCTGAAGGATACCGGCCATGTGATTATGCATGAGGCAGAAACTGTGATTGATTTTCTCAAGGCATAGATTAAGTATGATGATTTCTATGACTTGAAACATTTATCTTTGTGTCACATTCTCTTCCTGGATGGATAATTAAGATAAATTTTTTTAATAAAAGCTTGGAAAATAATGTTTTGAAAAATAGAGACTTACTCGGCCAGTCCCTCGAAGTGTTCAGTCAATTCTGCATAGATTTCATCATTAGACAGGCCGGGCTGGTAGAGTCCTATACGCAGGGATATGGTGACTCCGTTTCCCCAGGGCCACCAGGCACCGAAGATGACGGGCAGGCTGTTTTCATCACTGGTAAAGAGGATCTGTCCGCCCTTCATACCCCCGGCCTGGCTTTTTATAGTCTGGACCACAGCGGGAGCACCCGATATAGTGATGGGGTTCCACTGAGAGTGGAATTCCTTGTTCAGAGCTTTGATCAATTTGCCTGAATATTTACTGTCAAAGGAAGTGGCAGCTGTATGGAAACGGCCATCCATCTCCCATCTCAGGCTTGTTCTGGTAATACTATTGAGTATTTCGCTGATTTTTTGTAATTTTGTATTCATAGTCCCAGATTATAGGTGCATTTGACTGATAATACAAGATAGTGAAGTATTGATACCTGTCTCAGCCAAACCAGCTCCTCAGCATCGCTTCCACTTCACTCAGCACTTCTTTCTTATGCACATTTCCCCCCTTGTCCATACCGCTGAACACCCGGTAATGCACAGAGTCAAATCCGCAGAACTCCCCGATGCTGTGCTGCCACACCTGGCTCAAGGGCGGAGGTGTGAGGTCTGACTCGTGGTTGGTGGACAGGACGATGAGGCGGCGGCCTGTACACAGGCCCCGGAGCTGCAGTTCATTGTACTCATAGGCTACTCCGGGCCGCAGGACCTGGTCCAGCCAGCCCTTGAGGATGGCAGGGGGCATACCCCACCACTCCGGGTAGATCAGTATGATGTCCCCGCTCGCGTCGAAGAGCTCGATGTGGCGCTGCACCGTCTCATCCAGAGAGTAGCGCCGGTACAGCTCCGCCTTAGACAGTACAAGGGGGAAGCTCTCCGTGTACAGGTCCAGGGGTGTGCAGGGCAGGCCCATGTCCCGGAAAGTGTCCTGTACCGTCTGGAACACCTGGTGGTTAAAGCTATGGCTGTCGGGATGGGCTACGATGACGAGTGCTGCTTTCATACCCCATTATAGAGAGAATGGGAGATATTGGCAAGTAGCAGTTAGTTGGGCAGTATCGGTTTAACAATCATAAGAAAGTAAGCTGAGATATGAGGTTAACTTCAATACTGAACTCGAGAGGATGTGTCACAATCTGTGCTTTGTTTAACTAAAAGTATGTCTATCATATAATCCTTACTTGCCATTTATAGAGGATTTAATTATGATTTATATTGCAGGAGAAAAACATGGATGAAGGAAAATATTCTACCCGGGAAGTAAACAACAGGTTTAGAAAAATACTTGAAGAGATGCGGATTGATTTTACTGAGGCTTATTTTTTTGGGAGCAGGGCTAGGAATAATGCCCATCAGGATAGTGACTGGGATTATCTGATTGTAGTGAATCATGAATTAAATGGAAAAGAACGAAGAAATCTTTCAGCTCGTTTGAATATCCGTTTTCACCAGATAGTTCCGGATCAAGCCGTTGATATCATCATCAAATCAAAAAAAGATTTTGAAGCGGGCAAAAATATACTTAATTATATTTCTTATGAAGCATTCCATTCTGGGGTTCCTCTATGAATCAAACAGATCCGCGGGAATGGATTAAAAAAGCTGATGAAGATCTCCTGACAGCAAATATACTGCTTAAAGACCCGGAATCTCCCCATCGTTCTATTGCCTATAGTTCTCAGCAGGCTGTGGAAAAGTATCTTAAGGCCTATCTGTCTGCTCTTCCGGATTTCAGAATACCCCGTTCTCATGATTTAGGTTTATTGCTGGATCTTTGCTTTAATAATGGACTTTCAAAAAATAATATTAATATTGAAGAAGTAGTAAGCCTCACTTATTTTGCTATTGAAGCGCGTTACCCCGGAGAAGAAGACAGCGTGAGTAGAGAAGAGGCTGAAGAAAGTTACCTGCTTGCTGAAAGTATACAAAATATCATAAAGATTTATTTTTCAAAATAATAAAAGTATCTGAAAAAAGACTAAATATGAGCGTATATTCAAATGAAAGTATGAGCTATTACTAGCAATGAATAAGTTTATCTTGGTACTTTTAATATATAGATGTTTAGAATACTTCAGTCGTGATTCAGGGAGCTTAATGTGAATATATTTGTTTTATTACTGATAGTCTTTGCAACGGGAATGCTCGTATTTGACATCCTGATTCTCAAACGTATCCACACACCCTATGGCAGGCTCCATCCTATGCTGGCGGTGGCTGCCCTGTTCGGGACTAAGAAAAAGACCCGCGACCATATCCCAGTGGCAGAACAGCGCCTGGCTAATACCCGGAGCTACCGCAGTATCGGGGGCAGGCCCCTGGCTATATACAGGGTTTCCTCTGTCTCCATACCCGGACAGGAAGGGGATATCGAGACCTTGCTTTTCGAGCATGAATCTTCAGACCGCTCTCCCGTGATAGTGTTTTACCACGGTGGCGGATTTGTGGTGGGCCATCCTTCCAGTTATGAAAACATTGGACGCTACTTTGCCCGTGAGCTGGGGGCCCAGGTCTATATACCCGACTACCGCCTGGCCCCGGAGCATCCCTTTCCGGCCGCGGTGGAAGATGCCTGGTCGGTACTGCAATATGCGGCGGCCCAGCACCCGGGACAGCCCCTCATAGTGATGGGGGACAGCGCGGGGGGAGGTCTGGCTGCTGCAGTCACCATAATGGCCCGGGACAGTGGAGGACCCGTCATCCACCGTCAGGTCCTGAACTACCCCTGGCTCTATCCGGCCAGCCAGGACTGGCCCTCCTATGACAAGTTCGCCACGGGCTACCTGCTGGAGCGGTCCGACCTGGACTGGTTCGCCCGGCAGTATATGTCCCGCCCGGAGGACCGTAGCGACCCCCGGGCTAATCCCTTTCTCACACCGGACCTGAGCGGCCTGCCTCCCGCGCTGCTACTCACCGCCCAGTTTGATATGCTCCACGACGAGGGCGCCGCCTATGCCGAAAGGCTCCGTCTGGCCGGTAACCGCGTGCAGTACAGCGAATACCCCGGCATGGTCCACGGATTCTTCTCTATGGACGGCCTCTTAAAAGAAACACGTAAAGCCTGGCTGGAAGTATCCGGGTTCATCAGGGGCGAGGGAAACCGCCCTTCCTTATGAAATCCCGTAAATCCTGTTAATCCGTGTCCAAAAAACCGGAGTTACAGATAATGTATGTCACAAAAGAATACTTTGGATAAATTTAAATCCCTTTTCCATACCTGTATTCTCTAACTAAACTCCTTTTCTGAGCCGCGCCGGCGCCCGTGCTGAGTAGTCCGACATACCGAAGCATGAGAGGACCCAAAAAAAACTTTAAATTTTCTTGCTAAACTCCCACTAATTTAGTATAATTTAAATAACACTAAAATAGTGGGATTTAAGAGGTCGCTATGAAAGTCAATAAAGATGTGGAATACGCCCTCATGGCCCTGGGGCAGATGACGGACGGAGGGCTGTACCCGGCTACCCGCCTGTCTCAACAACGGGCCATACCCTACAAGCTCCTCAGCAAGATCATGCAGAGGCTCAAGGAAGCAGGGGTGGTGGAGTCTATACAGGGAGTGAACGGGGGTTACCGCCTGAGCCGGGATGCAGAGAGTATCACTCTACAGGAGGTGGTGCAGGCTATACATGAAGAGAGCGGTATCATCAGCTGCACTCACATGGAGGGCTGTGCCATCGCAGTAAGATGCCATATCCGTCCCCAGATGATGGGCCTGCAGAGCCTGTGGGAACAGCTGCTGGGCAGTATCAGCCTGGGGCGCTTTCTGACTATGGGGCAGGAAGATGCCCGTATGATGCTGGGCCAGCTGGCCGGACATTAAGGAGAAGCTATGCTAAAAAAGAGCTATGATAAAGAAGCCATACGGGAGATACTTAAGGATGTCATTGACCCGGAAATGGGCATGAATATCGTGGACCTGGGGCTGGTCTATGATATCAAGTTTGAAGCAGACTATATCGCGGTGGAGTTTACGCTTACCACACCCTATTGTCCCCTGGAGGAATATATGACCATGAGTATCGGCAAGGCTGTCATCGATGCCACCGGGGAGACCTGTTATCCCCAGCTGGTATGGGACCCGCCCTGGTCACCTATGAACATGAGTGAAGAAGCAAGAATAGCATTTGGAATGTAAGAGGAGGATATATGCAGTTACATATAAAAGACCTACAGGCAAAAATAGAGGAGAAGGCAATCCTTAAAGGAATAGACCTGGACATCAAGCCCGGGGAGATACATGCCATCATGGGGCCCAATGGCTCCGGGAAGAGTACCCTGGCCAATGTGCTGATGGGTAATCCCTCCTATACCGTGACCGGGGGTGAGGTGTCTATAGATGGTAAAGACCTCCTGGATATGGATGTGCACGAACGGGCCCTGGCCGGGGTGTTCCTGGCCTTTCAGTACCCGGTGGAGATACCCGGGGTCACTCTGGGTAAATTCCTGATCCGGGCCCGACAACAGTACCTGGGGGAGGAGAAGCTGAAGCTGACCCCCTTCATCAAACAGGTCAAGGAGCATATGAAGGAGCTGGACCTGGACGAGAGCTTTATGTCCCGCTACCTCAATGAAGGATTTTCGGGGGGAGAGAAGAAGCGGGCTGAAGTCCTGCAGATGATGACCCTCAAACCCGGCCTGGCCATACTGGATGAGACCGACTCCGGCCTGGACATAGATGCCCTTAAGGTAGTAGCTCAGGGTATCAACCAGATGCGTAGTCCCGAGTTCAGTGCCCTCATCATCACTCACTACCAGCGTATACTCAATCTGGTACGGCCGGATTATGTACATATACTGTACCAGGGTAAGATCCTGGAGTCAGGCGGGCAGGAGCTGGTCGAGCGCCTGGAGAGCGAGGGCTACGACTGGATAAAGGCCAAATACGGCATACAGGAAGCCATTGCCGCGGACGAAGGATCGGTAGTGACAGCCGGTGTTTCCTAAAAGGAGGACGCCATGAGTACTCAGCAGATCATAGAAAAAGAAGATTATAAATATGGATTTCACGATGAGGACAAGTCGGTATTCAAGACCCGCAAGGGGCTGGATGAAGAGGTGGTCAATCAGATCTCCACGATGAAAGGGGAACCTGACTGGATGCGGCAATACCGTCTCCGTTCTCTCAAGGCTTTTTACAATAAACCCATGCCTAACTGGGGAGCAGACCTGAGTGAGATCGATTTTGATGACTTTGTATATTATGCCAAGTCCAACGACCAGCAGGAAAAAAGCTGGGACGACGTACCCGATAAGATCAAACAGACTTTTGACCGTATCGGTATCCCGGAGGCGGAGCGTAAGTTCCTGGCCGGGGTAGGGGCCCAGTACGACTCTGAAGTGGTATATCATAATCTTCAGAAAGACCTGGAGAAAAAAGGGGTGATCTTCTGTGACCCTGAGACGGCAGTACGGGAGCATCCTGAGCTGGTTAAGGAATACTTTGGTACCGTCATCCCTTTTATGGACAATAAATTCGCCGCTCTGAACTCAGCTGTATGGTCGGGGGGGAGCTTTATCTATGTCCCGCCCGGGGTCAAGGTAGATATCCCCCTGCAGGCTTACTTTCGTATCAATCTGAAAAATTTCGGCCAGTTTGAGCGTACCCTGATCATCGCTGATGAGGGTAGCTTTGTACACTATATCGAGGGTTGTACTGCCCCGGTGTATAGTACCGACTCCCTGCATAGCGCGGTAGTTGAGATCATTGCCAAAAAAGGGGCCCGGGTGCGATACTCCACCGTTCAAAACTGGTCCGGAGATATCTATAACCTGGTCACCAAACGGGCTGTAGCCTATGAAGATGCCACCGTAGAATGGGTGGATGGCAATATCGGCAGTAAGCGTACTATGAAGTACCCCTCCATCTATCTCATGGGCCCCCGGGCTCACGGCGAAGTACTGTCCATCGCTTTTGCGGGCGAGGGCCAGGAGCAGGACACCGGGGGTAAGGTCGTCCATGCCGCCGATAATACCAGCTCTGTCATCACAGCTAAGTCTATCTCCAAGGGAGGGGGTATTTCCACCTACCGGGGACTGATCAAGGTACAGGAAGGCCTGTCCAATATCCGCTCCCGTGTAGTGTGCGATGCTCTGCTCCTGGATGAAGACTCTCATTCCTATACCTATCCCACTATGGAGATAGATTCGGATGATGTGAGTATGGAACACGAGGCATCGGTATCCCGTATCAGTGAGGATCAGCTGTTTTACCTGCAGTCCCGGGGATTTTCCGAGGATGAAGCCGGTAAGATGATAGTGAACGGATTCCTGGATCCGCTGGTCAAGCAGCTGCCCCTGGAATATGCCGTGGAGCTTAACCGTCTCATCGAAATGGAGATGGAAGGTTCAGTGGGCTAAAGGAGTAAGAAATGAAGGAACAATTACAGATAGATTATATACAGTGGGTCAATGACCTGCGGCAGACCGCGGAAGAGCGCTATCGTGCCCTAAAATGGCCTGCCCGCAATGAAGATGCCTGGCGCCGTTCCCGTATCCATGACCTGGACCTGGAAGCCTACCAGTCCGGCCTGCCCCTGGGAGATGAGCCTGGGGCCCTGGATCTTCAGGACTACGGACTCACTATAAATGTAGGCCGGGGCAAGGCGGTCCTGCACTGCCAGGGAGAATGCCCCCGGGGTATTCACGCCTATGCTCTGCATGAACCGGGAGAGTATGAGCAGATGGAACCTGCTCTCAAGGACCAGGTGAGGCATATTCTGTCCAGGGGCGTAGAGGACATAAGTCACAAGCTCCAGGCCAGGCATTATGCTGAGCTGTCGGAAGTGCTGGTACTGGCCGTGGATACAGGTTTCAGCTATGATAAGCCCGTCCTCCTGCAATATACTGACAGTAATAAGGTCAATCATCCCCATATTATAATGATAGCCGGAGAAGCCTCAGTAATGCGTCTGGACATTCTGTATAAGAGCCCTGCATCCGGATCTTATCTCACAAATGCAGTACTGGAGCTTATAGCCGGGGCAGACAGTGATATCAGGGTCAGTCAGACTCAGCTCCGCAATACAGACAGCCTGTTTTTCCAGCAAAACCGGGTCAGTCTGGGTGAAAATACTATGCTGCACTATCAGGATAATCATTTCGGTTCCGACTATGCCCGGGTGGACTCTGCAGTCAGTCTTCAGGGAAAAGGGTCCCGGGCTGAGCTTTCCGGATTGTACTTTGCGGGAAGAGACCAGCTCATCGATATTCATCTCCTCCAGGATCACCAGTCTGAAGGGGCCTACAGCCGGGCCTATTACAAGGGAGTGAGCAGCCTCAACGGCCGCTCGGTATTCGAGGGACTGATCCGGGTGGAGCCCGGGGCCCGCCAGACTGACGCTTATCTGTCCAATAAAAACCTCCTCCTGAACACAGGTGCAGGCGCCGTCTCCATGCCCCAGCTTAAGATACAGAACAATGACGTGAAGTGCAGCCACGGCTCCACCACTTCGAAGATCAATGAAGATCATCTGTTTTACCTGCAGTCCAGGGGTTTCTCCCGGGAAGAAGCAGTCAATACTCTGACTACTGCATTTTTCGGAGAGATCCTGGATCAGAGTACTCCCTGGCTAGCTGAGCAGATCCTGGATGTGATAGCTCAGAAAATGGCTGACCGGAGGGTGTGATGGCAAAATGGGTAAAAGTAGCCCGGGAGGACCAGATGCACTCCTCTCTGGGGGTAATAGTAGGCAAGCAGAGATACGCTCTGTTTCGCCTGGAAGACGGCATCTATGCTATGGATGATGTATGTTCCCATGAGTATTCACTCCTTTCAGAGGGTGAAATATGGGCTGGGGATGTATATTGCCCTAAGCACGGATCAAAGTTTGATATAAAGACCGGGGCCGTAAAAAACTTCCCGGCAACCAAAGCGGTAAAGACATACCCTGTCAAAGTAGAAGATCAGGATATCTATATCCAGATCTAGGGAGGCCCTATGCCACACATGATGGAAACACAAGCTGTGCCTGTATTGAAAAATATAAGGGCGGATTTTCCTATTTATAAAACCGAGCCCGGTCTGGTCTATCTGGACAGCGGGGCGACATCCCTGAAGCCTGTATCTGTCATAGAGGCTATAAATGCCTATAACAGTGAATACAGTGCCAATGTGCACAGATCTTTCCATGATCTGGGTGCCCGGGCCACTGAGGAGTACGAGGGGGCCCGCGCCAGGATTGCCCGCTTTATCCATGCCCGCAGTGAGACAGAGATCGTGTTTACTTCCGGTACTACAGCCTCTCTGAACCTCATCGCTTATTCCTGGGCCCGGCATAATCTGTCACGTGGGGATGTGATCCTTCTGTCTGAGATGGAACATCATTCCAACCTCATCCCCTGGCAGATGATAGCTCGCGAAAAGGATCTGGGTCTCAGGTTCATTCCCTTTAATGACAGGGGGGAGCTCATACTGGATGAGCTGGAGGCGCTTTTGCAGGGAGTGAAACTGGTCTCCCTGGTCCATGTATCCAATGTGTTCGGCACAATCAACCCTGTCCAGGAGATCATACAAAGAGCTCACCAAAAAGGCATCCCTGTAGCTATTGACGGGGCCCAGAGTGTTCCCCATATGCCCATTGATGTGCAGGACCTGGACTGTGACTTTCTCAGTTTCTCAGGACATAAGATGATGGGCCCTAGCGGTATCGGTGTCCTCTATGCAAAAGCAGAGTACCTGCAACAGATGGAACCCTGGGTGGGGGGAGGTGATATGATACGGGCAGTGTGGCTGGACCGGGCCCAGTGGAACGATATTCCTTACCGATTTGAAGCAGGGACTCCTAATATCTCCGGAGCTATAGGCCTGGGTGCCGCGGTGGACTATCTGTCCTCGATAGGCATGGGTCAAATCGAGGAACGGGTCAGAGACCTGTCTACGTATACTGCGGAGACACTGAAGGGGATCTCCGGAATACGAATATTTAGCCGTGCGGCTCAGCACACCGGGGTGTTCTCCTTTGACCTGGAGGGGGTACATCCCCATGATATAGCCCAGTTCCTCAACCATGAGGGGGTGTCTATACGGGCAGGACATCATTGTGCCCAGCCTGTGATGCGTAAGCTGGGGCTCAGTGCCCTGGCCCGGGCCAGCCTTTACGCCTATAATACTATGGAAGATGTAGATCGTCTGGCTGATGCCCTCAATAAATGCAGGGAGTTTTTCAAATGAGTATAATGGAAGGGCTGTACCAGGATATCATCCTGGATCATTACAAGCATCCCCGTAATTTTGTGCAGCTGGATAATATCCCTGATGAGCAGGCTCATGAAAATCCCTCCTGTGGCGACTCCCTCAAGATGGAGCTTATCATCCAGGATGGGATCATACAGGGCATACATCATGAGTCCCATGGTTGTGCCATCTCTGTATCCAGCGCCTCTATGATGAGTGAGTTTCTGGCGGGTAAGACGGTAGCTCAGGCCCGGCAGAATATCGCGGAGTTTCTGGCCGCATTCCGCTCCCAGAAGGAGGGCAGTCTGGAGCCCTATGAGGACCTGGTAGCTCTGGAAGGGGTCATGAAATACCCGGCCCGTGTCAAATGCGCCACCCTGGCCTGGCATGCCATAGAGGCTATGCTCCAGGAAAAATAGACCGCGAAAATCAAATATATCCTCTTTAGCTCTTGACTGAATTTATGTATGCTGTATAATCTAATCATTCTTATGGGAATCTTTTAGTATATTCCTACTGTGGAGGTAAGATATGGATTTGATCAGGATGAACTGCTGGGATTTTAAGAACTGCGGTCGTCAGCCGGGAGGATATCATGCAGCTGAGTTGGGAGTGTGTCCAGCCTGTGAAACCCAGGCCACTGACGGGATCAATAATGGAGAGAAAGGGGGCAGAGCCTGTTGGGCGGTAGCCGGAACTTTGTGTGGTGGAAAGATCCAGGGTGATTATGCCAAAAAAATAGATAACTGCAAGAATTGTAATTTCTATGCAATAGTACACATGGAGGAAAAGGGCCAGTTTGTCCCGACTGAGGAGATTTTGGAAATTATTAAGGAAAAGTCTGCATAACCCGGGTTAAAAAAGTAATTGCGACTTAATCCTTTTTTTTTCTGGTAAAGCGGCTGATGATAAACCAAATGATCAATCCTAATCCTATCACAGATCCAATTACAGAAAAAACACCGTTGCTTTTGTCCTGACGGGCTACTTCTTTTTTAAACTGTTCTACATATTCCATATTGGTGATACGGGTAGTCTGTGAGAGCAGGGGGCTCGTCATTCCCAGTGTCATTACAAATCCCAGTGCTATTGCCCATTTCTTCATAATCTCCTCCTGTGTATCCTTTGGCACCTATAATTTTTTTAATATAGCAAAATCATTGGCATAAAGCGTGTAGGCTTTTTTCCTTTTCAGGGGATAATCTTTGGAAATATCCACAAAATCACCATTTCCGGCATATTGAGTAATATCTACATTGGTATTCTCATCTGAGTTGTTGATAAGTATATACAGTATATCCTGCTCGTCAAATCGGGAAAATCCCAGAATATTGTCTTTTTGCAGAAAGAAGCTGATATTGCCCTGGCTCAATATTGGGTTCTCTTTGCGTATCCGGATGAGATCCTTATACCATCCCAGTATCTCACTATCCTGCTCTTTTTTAGACCAGGGCATCATACGACGATTGTCGGGGTCCCGGCCCCCTTCCAGGCCTATCTCTTCTCCGTAATATATGGAAGGCACCCCCAGATAGGTAAACTGAAAAGCCATGGCCAGGTGCAGCCTTTTTTTATCACAGCCTGCCACAGTATAAAAGCGGGCTGTATCATGACTGGACAGGAGATTAAACATGGTATAATTTGCCTGCATGGGATAGTCTTTGATCTGCCTGCCCAGCTGGGTGACCAGGTCTTCGACGGGGGACTTGCGCTGCGCAAAAAACTCGACTGCAGCGTCCCGGAAGCGGTAATTCATGACTGAATCAAACTCATCTCCCTGAAGCCAGGGCCGGCCATCCTGCCAGATTTCTCCCAAAATAAAAGCATCTGGACGTATCTCTTTGACTGCTTTACGGAATGCTTTCCAGAAGGAGTGATCTACCTCATTAGGTACATCCAGTCTCCAGCCGTCACTCCCTTCTTTTATCCATTTACGGGCAATCTTCAGGAGGTATTCCCATACTTCAGGGTTGTCTTCCACATTTAACTCGGGCAGACTGGGAAAATTCCACCAGCAGTCATAGTTGGCTTTGCCCTCCTCGATAAGGGGAAACTTGTGTACCCGGTACCAGTCCAGGTAGGGAGATTTTTCTCTGTTTTTTTCAATATCCTTCCAGGCTTTATGGCTTGTACCGGTGTGGTTAAACACCCCATCCAGTAGTAAATGCATGCCATTCTCATGTACCTTCTTGAGGAGCTCGTCAAAATCCTTTTTTGTCCCGAAGTGAGGGTCTATCTTCTCATAATCAGCGGTATCATATTTGTGGTTAGTGTCTGCTTTAAATACAGGATTGAGGTATATGGCATTGACCCCCAGTTTTTTGAGGTGATCAAATCTCTGGATGATACCGGGAATGTCTCCACCGTAAAAACTGTCGCTTTGAGGTAAGTCACCGGGAGAACTGAGGGGAGAGGGATTAAGAGATGCGTCTCCATTGGCGAAGCGTTCCGGGAATATCTGGTAGAATATGGCCTCTCTGACCCAATCCGGTACTTCCAGTGAGGCTTGGCCCGGATGATGTGCCTCATACTGCTCTACCTCCCATTCCGAAAGGCACAAGCCGTTTTTACCGTAATAGGAAAAACTCTTGTCCATATTTTCCAGCTCAAAATAATATAAAAAATCCTGCCCGGCCAGGTCTATAGCCAGAGAGTGGAAGTAGTGATAACTGTAATTATAGTCATGGTATAATAAAGTACTGTTAAAGGAGTAACTGACATCATTGCTGACCAGGAGGAGTTTAATATTCCTGAATTTCTCCAGGTCAAACGCGGCATAGAGGTAAAAACATTTCTGGCAGTAATAATCTATACTTTGGGGATCATGGATAAGGGGACTGGTCAGCAAAGCCTTTCCCACTTTTAACACAGAAGTCTCTCTGCCCACAAAAGTCTCCCGATCCGGGTTATTCGGGTCAGGATAACACTCACTGCCGTCCCTGAGGACCTGGTAATGATAAATACCTGATGGCAGCTTAGTCTCTCCCCACCAGATATTATCTCCGTCATCATCTTCCAGAGAGAGTTTCTCCTCTTTCCAGGAGTTAAAATCTCCTATGATATCCACTGAGCGGGTATTATAATGGGCGGGGATCTTGAAGGAGACTCTGTATTTTGCTTCCATGTATTTACTCCACGTACAGATCTGTTATAATTATAGATATAGGTGTGCCTTTATGCAAATTTGAAGGATGAATATGATAATAAGCCCTGGAATAATAAAAAACTGCAGGAATTGAGGGATGCCAGTTGATTTTCTTGATTAATAAAGTTATATTATTGTTGTGCAGATAATTATATTCTCAAAAGGAGAAATTATGTCTTATTATAGATACTTCGGATTATTTCTGGCCGGGCTGATTCTGACTATGGCTATGGCCTGCTCTGCTGCGGGAAGCGGTACAGCTGCAGGTGACCTGTTCCAGGTGGGCAGCCTTACGGGTAACAATTCAGAAGTGATGAAGTCCCTGTCCATGGGCAGCAGCCTTCTTTTTGCTTCAGCTGAATTCAGTGGCATCACTATGATCGATGTCTCCGATATCTCTAATTTGAGTATAATAGGCACAAATTACAATGTACCTTCCAGTTTCCCGGTAAACGATGTATATGTGGAAGGAGATTTTGTCTTCCTGGCTCTGGGTAATTTTGACGAGACAGGCGGACTGGCTGTGGTCGATAAATCAGACACTAACAATGTGGTGGTACTGGTGACCCGAAATACTGTGGCCGGGGCCAATTCCAGAGCATTATATGTCGTTGATGCAGGTGCCACCTATAATGCCTATGTGGCAGATGAAAATCTGGGACTTTGCATATATTCTATCAATACCGGCGGCCCTACCATAGGTGTTCCTACTACTATTTCATTACCTATAGGACAGGCGGTAGACATAGTAGTGAATGGTACTACAGCCTATATAGCGGCTAAAAACGGCGGAGTCTATGTCATCACTGACCTGGGAGGTACCCCCACCATTTCTGCACAGATATCCTATGAGATCTCTGATGCCAGAGGGGTGGCTCTGTCAGGCGGAGGGGATACTTTGTTTGTAGCCGACCGTATGATGGGGGTCTGGGCTTATGATGTGAGCAACCCTTCCAAACCCGGCTTCATCGGCAGTTATACCACAGTAGGAGAAGCCAATGCGGTCATCGCAAACGGTGATGATGTCTATGTAGCCGATGGTTCCAATGGCATCCTGTGGCTTGATTTTACCACTCCTTCACAGCCCTATTTGAAAAAGGAAAATCCAGTGAAACAGGGAATGGTGTGGGATCTGGTGCTGGTAAACTCATTCATCGTGGGTGCTTATGGCCCTGATGGTGTTAAAGTATTTGCCAGATAGGAATAGGGATTAAACAGGAGATTTTATAATGTATAAGAAAGTATGCAGCCTGATGTTTTTATTGATATTTAGCGGCACTATGGTGTTTGGGGTAGAAAGTGCCGAGTCTTTTTTCAAGAGGCTGAGGGCAGAGACACTGCAAAACCTGCCTCAGCAATTTACAGCCCGCCTGGATGGCCCTACTATTGACCAGAAGATCAAGTCTATACCATCCACATCTTACATAAAAGCTGGTGTCAACCCCCAGGTAAAACTGACATTTGATAAAAAAGAAGCGATCTCTATAAAAGTGGAAAATGTGGATGAACTGTATGAAGGTCTGTTTGCTCAATATGTCCGTCTGTTTACTCTGGGGCCTATCCTGACCTCGATTTCAGATGAGCAGCTTCTGGAAAGGTATGACTTCGAGATGCAATACTCCGGGTCGGGCCTGGTAAAGTTACGTATTCAGCTAAAAGAAGCCCAAAATAGTTTTCTGGCTTATGTCAATCCCTCTACTATGCAGATTTTACGGATCGACTATTTTATGGGTACAGAAATACTCTCTTCCACTTTGCTGAAATACAGGCTTAAGAAAAGGTCAGGGAAAAGCTATCAGATCCCCAATATGTTTATGGTCCAGACCTTTAAGCCTAAGCAAAATAAACCGGAATCTTTCAAGCTGGAAGATATTTCTATCCCCTGATCTGAAAAAGCACTGAAAAAGCTTACAGATGAGCCCGAAATATTGACAAATAAAAGATAGCAGTTAAAATAAATGACTGCGATATAAGTGCAAGAGGTATATATGGTGTCTAATAATCATGACGATATTTTCCTGGCTGCGATGCAGGCAGAAGAAGAAAAAAGTGCGTCAGAAGAGAATTTTGGTCCTGTAAAAAGGGGGACCGTAGTCCAGATCACAGAAACAGATATCTTTTTAGACTTGGGGTCCAAGTCTGAGGCCGTCGTTCCTGTAGAAGAATTTGATGAGACTCCTAAGATAGGGGACCAGATCTCAGTTATCCTTAAGGATATGAAAGATGGTGTCCACCAGGCCTCATTCAAAGCTGCACTCAAGTTTGCGAAACAGGATGATGTTTTCCAGGCCTACAAGGAAGAGCTCCCTGTCAAGGGTAAGATCGAAGAAGTGGTCAAGAAAGGTGATTCTCCCAAGGGCTTTAAAGTAGACCTGGGGATGAAGAGCTCGGCATTTCTCCCTTTATCTCACATAGACACCCGTAAATTTGAAAACCTGGAAGATATGATCGGCCAGGAGTATGAGTTTTCTGTAATCGAGATGCGTCGCAATAACGTGACTGTATCCCGCAGACAGTACCTCCGCAAGACAGTCAAAAAAGTGTATAATGTCTTTTTTGAACAGCATAAAGTGGGTGACAAGCTGTCCGGAACAGTAGATGATGTGGAACAGAACTATCTGATCATGAATACTGAAGGCATAAAGGCCTTTTTACACATCTCAGACTTTTCCTGGAAGTACCTCAATGACCTGAAGAAGGTAGTACAAAGAGGTGATGAGCTGGAAGTCGAGATCATCAATCTGGATCCCAGTAAGGATTCCGTTAAAGTTTCCAAAAAACTGCTTATGCCCAATCCATGGGACAGTATCGGCACTCAGATCTCTGTTGGAGATACCATAAATGCTAAAGTAGTACGTTACAGACGTGACGGTGCTGTAGTAGAGGTGGAAGATGGAATCGAAGGATTCCTGCCTACCGATGAGATGTCCTGGACTCAGAAGACCAAAGACCCTAAAAAGATCGTCAAGATCGGCGATATGGTAACTGTAAAGGTCAAGAATCTGGACGTAGAAAGAAAGAGGCTGGATGTTTCTCTTAAAGAGATAATGCCTAATCCCTGGGATGAGGCAGATCAGAAATATACTCATGGCAGAAAGCTTACCGGTGTCATTTCATCTATTCTGGACTTCGGAGTGTTTGTCCGTTTTGAAGACGGCATTGACGGCCTTTTAAGAAAGGAAGATGTAGACTGGATGGAAACTGAGGTCGATCTGACCGAACGCTTTAAAAAAGGCGATTCTCTGGAAGTAGTAGTCCTGGCTCTGGACAAAAGCAGAGAAAAGCTCAGATTGGGTATCAAACAGCTGTCTGATAACCCCTACAAATCTTTCTCTATGAATTACCCTAAAGGTGCTGCTGTTGAAGCGACCGTAAAAGCCATAGTAGACAGTGGTGTGGAAGTGGATCTGGGTGAGGATATGACCGGATTTATCCATATTTCCAATCTGTCTAAAGACAAGGTAGAAAAAGTCTCAGATGTACTTAAAGAAGGCGATAAAATCAAAGCATTGGTCAAATTCTGTGATGTTGCCAAACAGAAGATAGAGTTATCTATAAAAGACTTTATTCTCCATGAAGAAAATAAAGATGTCCAAAAGTACATAGTGGAAGAAAAATCTGAGGATGCTGCCTCTACTTCTATGGGTGCGATCCTGGCTGATCAGTTTAAGAATCTTACTGTAGCAGACAAGAAAAAGCCTGCTAAAAAAGCAGCACCCAAGAAAAAGACAGAAGAGGCTTCAGAAGAAGCCGAATCTGAGGAAGAATAATATGGGCTCCAAAATAAACCGTGGACAGAAAGCAACAAAAAATACCGGGGATAAAAAGCACCCTCTGGTAGAGTTGTTTAATAAATATTCCAATATTATTTCTATTGGCCTCACCGCTATACTGGTAGTTTTTGTGGCATTCACTATTCTCAAGACTATCCGCAACAATAAAGAAATGGAAGCGGCTACCATTTATGACCAGGCTATGATCACTTTTCAGGAAGCCAGAAACTATCAGGATGCTGAGCCTGAGATACAGAAACAGGTCATGCAGGAACAGCAGAGACAGTCACAAAATCTGGATAGTATGATAAAGACTCACTCCGGAACCCTGGCTGCTACCAGAGCCCGTTTGTTTTTTGCACAGTTCTACTATCAGCAGGCATATTATAACAAGCAGACTGAATATTTTAAACAGGCAGAGACTCTGTATATTGAAGCTATCGCTAATGAAAAGCGTCCCTTTTATCTGGCTATCGCCAATCTGGGCCTGGCTCAGACTTATGAACAGCTGAATGATTACACACAGGCGTTTGAGCACTATGAAAAAGTGACCCGTGACTATAAAGGCCAGGGATTTAATCCCATATCCATTGTGGGGATGGCCCGCTGTAAAGAGATGCAGGGTGACACCGCCAGTGCCAAGATGCTGTACGCCCAGGTCGCAGAACAGTACCCTGATTCTCAGTGGTCTCAGTTTGCCCGGGGAAAGGTGTATTTCTACAGTGAAGCAGCGATGCAGCAGAAAGCCCCTGCCAATACTCTCCCTACTCAGAATCAACTGCTCCTGCCTCAATAAGAAGTCTAATCAATCATAATACAAGCCCCGCTCTCAGGAGTGGGGCTTTTTGAATAGTCATCTCATATTTTATGTGGGGGAAACTGTGCCTGGGCAGGATGAACTTCAATATAGCTCTCTATAATAAATAGTCGTATACTAGGAATATAACTTGTATTTTTTTACTTGAAGTTATACAATAAATATAGATAATGGATAGTCTCCAAAAATTAGGCTCTGCGCTTGAATTCTGTGCTAAATGGTGATACAGTTAAATGGGGTTTAGTAATGGAGGGAGATAGAATGAAAAATATGTTAATGGGGACGGTTTTGGTCTTAAGTGTGTGCTTATGGTCATGTTCAGGGTATTTTAATCAGGGGGATGTCACTGGAGATCAATTGGCAGATACTCTGGCTATCGAGGGTGGAGGGGGATATCTTTCCGGTCCTTCAAATGAGATTTCTCCTTATCTTTATCGGGATATGAACAAACAAAACCCGGCATTATTTTTCTCCTCCGATCGTGATGGAGATTATGATATATATTATGCTCCTATGAATGGAAATGGTAAATTCCAGGAACTAAAAAAACTATCTGAAAGCATAATCAATCTGACAAACCAGGAACTGTATCCGCAGGTTTATTATGCCTATGATTATAATTATTCCAATATTTTATTGCTAAGCTTTGTCAGGATTGTGGGAGGTTCAAATTTTATCTGCACCTACCAGACTGATACTGAGTTTTCAGTATTCATTTCAAACTCTTTCTTCTACCAATACTGGCCAGTCAGTTCACTCTTTGTAGTAAATGATTATTATTACCCCACTTTATGGGTAGTAGATGATTACAGCTCAGATATTAAGACTTATGGCTGGTCCCCATTCTATGAAAGAATATATTATGAAGCTACCAATTATTTGACCAGTCCTTTACCGGGTTTGCAATCAATATATTATTTTAATGACGGCAATAATGCTTACTCGGGAGATGTAAATCTCATGGAGTTTAATGCAGATTATCGGTCGCAGCTCTATATAAGTTATTACTTCACCAGAACGAACCCTCCCGGACAGATCAGCCAGCTCTATCCAGTCCGTGAGTACACTTCTTCTTACAATGACAGATGGCCCTATGTAGATGTACCAGACAATGCCAAGGTCTATTTTGCCTCTGACCGGGGAGAAAACGGAGATTATGATCTGTTCCGCTATAATTCCTATAGTCTATCCAATGTATTACCGGTCAACCCTTTTGAGACGACTAATAGTACCCAGAGTGAGAGCTAATATGAAAAAAATCACTTTATATTTCATTATATTACTTGTATCAGGATGCTCCGGCTATTTTTCGCCTCAGGGATCAAATGGGAATGAATTAGTCCATACTCTAGCTATAGAAAACAATGGAGGATACCTATCCGGCCCATCCAACGACATCACTCCTTTTTTATACCGGGATACCAATGGTAATAATCCGGTGCTGTTCTTCTCCAGTGACAGGGATGGGACTTATGATATATATTATGCCAGGATGAATATCGATGGGAGTTTTCAAATACCTGTAAAAATGGGAACAAGCATTAATTACTCTGATGCAGACGAGATCCTTCCTCTGGTAGGATTTATAGATGACGGGAATGGAATGGCTTTGCCCATTATTACATTTGTTAGAAATATCTCGAATATAGTTACTGCCAGTATAAATCCAGATTTCAGTATCAATTCCACAACTTTCCCCTATTATATGGGTTATCCCGTATCAGGGTTAATATACTCCTCAACTAATATTTTTGCAAACTTATGGGTGTATAATGAGAATCTGGCAAGAGTATATAGTGTTAATTCGTACTTTGGTTCATGGGACTTGATGTATGGTTCGTATTTAACAGATCCAGTCCTCACGAATTCATATTCAGGCATAAATGTGAATAAAAGCCTGGCTTCATATTGGAATGAAAGAGTATATATTCTTGAGAAAAAACTTTTTGGAAACAAGCAAATTTCAATATCCTATGAATATGAGGCTTACAATCCTTACAGGCAAATTAAAAAAGTGGATACACCCAATGAGTATGCCTCCTCCTATAACGATCGATGGCCTTTTGTTGACTTTGGGGGCAATGGGGAAGTATATTTTGCCAGTGACAGGGGCGATAGCGGGGATTATGACCTTTTCCGCTATAATACACTGAACTTTTATGAGGTAGTGCCTCAAAATCCTTTTAAATAATAACTCCGGGGGGAGATTATGAAGATTTATGGTGTCATGATATTATTCCTGCTATCATCCTGCTCAGGGTATTTTAACCAGGGTAGGCAGAGCGATATTCAGGCTCAATCTTTGGCCACTGAAGATGGCCAGACTCTTTCCAGGGAAACATCAGACCAAATCTCTCCCTTTTTATATAGAGACATAGATGGACAGAACCCTATCCTATTTTATGCCTCAGATCAGGGAGGAGATTTTGATATTTATTATGCCAAAATGAATATCGATGGAAGATTTCAGACACCTCAGAAAATGGATCTTAATATAAACACCAGTAATGATGAAAGTTTTCCTGTAGTCTACTGGGCTGAACATGAGAATGGTAGTAAAGGGATTGTGATTTCATTTATCAGAAGCACTGGTGGAATATCACAAATAGAAACGCACCTCTTAAATAGCACTCTTGACTCTACAAATAGCTATACTACTTATTTAACCAATTCTGTACAATCTATTATGCATCATACCACTAATCTAGTGGATCCAGGGGTATTTTTCCTGGTAAATTCCAATAAAACGGTAGACTGGTATATCTATTCAGCCTCTTCTGGTTTAGTTTTTGATCAGAATGCTGATTTTTCCCCTTTAATAGTTGAATCAGGGAACGGTAAAGAGGTAGCTATTAATTCAGGTGAATGTTATTTTTATATGTTTGAAATCATTACCAATAACCGGCATCAACTGCTTACCCGTATAATGATAAATGATCCCAACGCCAGTTTATTGATTGATCAGGTATTGATTATGCCTGAGTGGAGCTCCGAGGCTAATGATATGCATCCATTTGTGGATTTTTTTGATACCGCTACTATTAATAACACCAGGATATACTTTGCTTCTGACCGGTATATGAATGGACATCTGGATCTTTATCGTTATAATAATAATACCTATGATGAATTAGTAGATTTGTATCCCTATGTAAGCCCTTTTGTACCAATTCAGTAAATTAGAATAGAAATTAATCAGGAGACATAGTATGAAAAAAATATTTGTTATCTGGCTGTTATGGGGTGTAAGTTCATGCTCGGGATATTTTAATCCAGTATCGCCTTCCGGAGATCAGGCTGTCACGCTGGCTATGCAGGGTGGAGGATATTTATCTGAGGCAGGCCCTAATGAAGTCAGCCCATTTGTCTTTAGGTTAAGCAATAATGACCCTCAGCCAATCCTGTTTTATGCATCAGACAGAGACGGAGATTTTGATATATATATGGCCAGAATGGATGCAAATGGGCTCTTTTTGAGCAGGTCCCGCATAAGTAACACCAGCTCTCAGGATAAATGGCCTATCGTAGTGATGAATGGAACAAATGTAGTCTTATCTTATCTGGCAAATGCGGGGGGAGCCGTAATCATTAAGAGTTTCCTGTTGAATCCCCTGGATTTTAGTATTATAAGTAATACTCAGGATGAAGAACTTCCTTCTGATGTGATTGCCTTGGGTATAAATGTCAGTGATACTTTGTCCAGTCCGGGGAATATCCTGGTATTTAATGGATCGAAAACTGTTTCAGGATATATGTTTAATACCTTCAGTAGCAAGTGGGACACTTCTATTACTCCACTTTTCAGTCAGTCGTTCTCAAATAATATATATTCCGGAAGTATGCAAAACAATCAGTACATTCAGGATGATGCCACGTACTCAGTATTGGAATGCCGGCAGAACGGGCAAAGCAGCTGGATGTTGGATATTGATGCATATTTTATGAGTATGAGTCTTTCCACAAATTTCAACTCCTTTCCTCTTGAATGGAGCTCTGCGTATACAGATCAATGCGTTTTTGTAGACTTTTTTGGATCAGAAAAAAAGGTCTATTTTTCCAGTAAGCGTATAGGTAATGATTTTGATCTATATAGATATAATACCCACACCCTAAACAATGCAACCCAGCTATACCCTGTTACCAATCTGATCAATCATATATTAGGATTATAAAAAAAGGAGGAGACATATACATGAAAAAAATAAGTATCATCTTAAGCCTGCTGTTAATGGCCAGTGGAATGTTTGCCATTTCCAATGAAGAGTTAAGGGATATCATGGATAAAGACCAGGCAACAGTAAACGACGCTATATCCCTGGTATCTGAGGTATCCAAAGTAGACCTAATGAAAAATGAGGTCGTAAAAAAGCTGGATGTAAAATCCACTCTGGATATCGGCAAGCTGGGTATTATCCTCATAGAGGCCGAACAGGTTAAGGGAGGAGTTATGTATAAGATCTTCCATAACCGTCGCTATGCGGCCCATAGCCTGAAATATCATAAGATCGTAGCCCAGGGGTATTCCTGGAACCGTAAAGTGAATGGGATAGAACTGATAGAGTTTTTCTCTGCCAGTCAGCCCGTTAGTGAAAATATAAGTGAAGGAGAATAATATGAAAAGATCAAGCCTGATTGCAGCAATGCTGCTCCTGGCCAGTCAGTTATTTGCCGGAAAGGTCATCTCTGTGAGCGGAAAGGTAGATGTGATGAGCGGGGGTGCCTGGCAAAAAGCCAGAGTGGGCATGAATATCGATAATAATACCAGAATCATGACTGGTGTTAATGGTCAGATGAAAGTATCCTCAGCTCACGGTACCTTTATAGTAAAAGAGCTGTCTATGGTCACGTATAAAGAGACCAGTAGTGATAAAGGCACAAAAGTAGATCAGAATCTGGATATGAAAATGGGAAAAGTCCAGGTAAAATTCCAAAAAGTAGATGGAGTAAAAGCCACCTTCAAAGTTAAGACTCCCAAAGGCACAGCCTCGGTACGGGGTACAGAGCTGGTCGTGATCTATTATCCCACAGCCGGCATGGATGTGCAGGTACTGCAGCATGTGGTAGATGTATTGAATAATTTCGGCGAAGTAGTCCCCACGGCTGAAGGCCAGAACATGATGATAACCTTTGAAGGTGATTTCAGAGACAAGCTGAATGAGCTGCGTGAGCAGTTTGATCTGGACCCCTCGGAGTGGAGTAGAGATGATCAGACCTCCTGGCGTATCATCAATGACATTCTGGACGATGTCTTTGACTACACCCGAAATAATCTCAGCAATGAACCCGAAAGACTGTAGGAGGGGATGATGAAGAAGATTTTTATACTGTTTCTGGCTCTCCTCTTTTCCGGTGTAGTACGTTCTTATGCGGTATATTTTGATATAGGGGTAAGTGAGATCCCCATTTATATTGTAGGTGTAGATGCAGCCGATAAAGGCTTTGTTTCTTTTTTTAATGTAGCTAATCTAAGGGCCAGCCTCAATTTTTCTGATGATTTTGCCATCAGATTTCGTCTCACAGACACCTATCTGGGATTGACCAATAGCCTGCATCCTACTACCGGGACAAACAAACTCTATGTAGACCGTTTATATCTCAAATACACTAGTGACCAGTTTGGAATTACTCTGGGAAGAGATGTATATAGTGAGTTTGGCGGCATAGTCCTGGGAAATCTGTCTGACGGATTGTTCCTGAAAAGCAGACTGGCCAGCTTTGAACAGCGGGCTTATCTGATGTACTCCGGACTGGTACCGCAGGACGTCAATGACTTTAACGTGACCAGTGAAGATCAGGCCAATGGTTCGGAACGATTACAGACAGGTATCATACTGGAAAAACACGGTGTGCTTATCAGAAGTCTTTCCCTGGGATATCTGTACTCTGCCGATATGTCTACCAATACCAATGCGGGTACTTACAACCCGTCTTTCCTATCCTTAAATGCGACCGGAAAATTTGGTTCCATTGTGCAGTACGGCTTGAACCTGGTGTATGGCCTGGGACAGTATTCCACAAATGTTAGTATTTCTGCCCTGGCTTTTGATGTGCAGTTACAGCTGCAGTTTTCTCCCCAGCTGGCTGTGATCACACGGGTGGCCTATGCCGGGGGGGATGACACTAATACAGCCCCTTCTGAGAACTATAATGCCCTGGGAGTCTATCAGACCGGGCAGATCCTGGTCCCGGACTTCTCCAATCTGCTCCTGTTCCATCTGGGTGTAGCTGGAAACCTGCTCCAGGAAAAACTGCAGCTGGGACTGAATCTGTTTTATATGACCCGCCCCTCTGTAGGCGATTCTGTAGGTGGATTTTATACCGGTAGCGGTTCACAGGTCGGGCAGGAACTCTCAGCCAGTGCAAGCTGGAAGCTGGATCCGAATATCACAGTTCTGGCCAGCGGAGGCCTGTTCTGGAAGGGCGATGCTTTTCTTGCCACTGCCTTAAGTCCTCTATACAAAGTCATTGCCGGAGTTCAGTTTAGATTATAATTCGGAATAGTTAAATAATAAAGGGGCTGTCTTCTTGAGACAGCCCCTTCTGTTTTGGGGTATCAGGCCTTAATCCGGCCTGAGGGAAGAGGTGTGTGTGTTTTTATCCTTCTATGCCTCTGTAATAGAGGTAGCCTTTATAAATGATGCGCAGAGTAAAGGATTTTGTATTCTTATGGGCATCCGCAAAGAGTTTCAGGTCGGCTATATCTTTGATCCGGGTGTTATTGATGCCTACCAGTATCTCTCCCACTCTGACTGAACCGGCAAAGGGGCTGTTACGATCGATGTCGGTGATCTTTACGCCATAGCTGGCCCCATTGTCATTGAGCTCCTGACTGGACACAGATGAGAAAGTCACTCCTTTATACTGAAAACTGCCGCTGGGATCAGGGCTTTCATCATTATTGGTGTCATCATTCTGGGCTGTTTTTTGCTCAGTCCGTTTACTGAGAGTGACAGTATACTCTTTTCGGTCATTATTACGTAAAATCTCGATATTCACTTTAGACTGAGGCTCCAGGCTACCTACCATACGCTGCAATTCGGCGGGGTCATTGATCATCTTTCCATTGATTTTGGTGATGATGTCCCCCTGTTGGATGCCTGACTTTTCAGCGGGGCTGTGTTCCACTACTTTCGACACGATGACCCCTTCTTTGGGGTTCAGCTTAAAATGCTTACGGGTTGTCTCATCGAGCTGATCGGGATAGATACCCAAAAAGCCTCGCTCTACACTGCCTTTTTCGATGATCTGTTTGGCCACATTAATGACAGTGTTGATAGGTACCGCAAAGCTGATACCCTGAAATCCACCGGACCGGGACTGAATGGCGGTATTTATCCCGATGACTTGTCCCTGAATATTGACCAGAGGGCCCCCTGAGTTTCCGGGATTGACCGCTGTGTCGGTCTGTATGAAGCTCTGAAAGCCTGACATCATGCCCGGGCGTCCCATGGCAGATACAAAACCTACTGTAAATGTGCCAGCCAGGCCGAAGGGATTGCCTATGGCAATGGCCCAGTCCCCCACCTGGACTTCATCAGAGTCTCCGATTGCAGCATAAGGGAAGTCTTTACCTTCGATCTTCAGTATGGCAATATCCGTCTCCGGGTCTGTGCCTATTAGTTTGGCTTTAAATTCCCGGTTATCAGACAGCAGTACTGTGATTTTGGTGGCGTTTTTTACTACATGATAATTTGAGAACAGATAGCCGTCTGGACTGACTATTACTCCGGAACCTTGTGCTTCCATTTTTCTTTTTTGATCCTCATCCATGTTGGGTGCGTCAAAAAAACGTTTAAAGAAAGGATCGTTGAAGAAGGGGTTTTGGGCATAAGGGTTCTGTACTGTGACTTCGCTTTCTACATAAATGTTGACGGTAGCCGGCATCACTGTCTCAGCTATCTGACGAAACACTTTTTGCATGGAGATGGCATCATTGAGCCCCTCTATTTTGCTGACCTCTTTGTTTTCTTTTTTAAAATTCACCGTATTTGAATAACTGGAGTTACAGGAACCGGATATCAGGGTCGCAGTTATTGCCAGGGTTATGAGTGTAGAAGAGATCAATCCGCGTTTTAGTTTCATTTTATCCTCCAAATGTTTATAATAGAAATTTAATAAGGCTCTATGAAAAAATCAAGAGTGCCTTATTTTTATAAAATATTAGAGTCAGGAGTTAAGAAAGAGGATAGACAAATTATGATTGAACACTAAGATTTTCATAAGCCCCGCATAATGCGATGGCCAGGGCATCAGCTACATCATCC
Organism: uncultured Brevinematales bacterium; assembly: GCA_964537555.1. GTDB lineage: Bacteria > Spirochaetota > Brevinematia > Brevinematales > CAYRWR01 > CAYRWR01. Next base: position 38,476 of record CAZIAD010000008.1, on the reverse strand, counting down.
GGTTTTGGCACTTCTTTCAGGCCCAGTATCATTTTAATGGCGTGCTGCATCTGGGACTTGTCCGCCCGGCCGTAGCCGGTAAGCTGGGTCTTCACCTGTAAGGGAGTGAATTCGTGTACAGTGATGCCCTGGAGGGTACCGGCCAGGAGCAGGATCCCCCTTACTTCGGATATCACCAGAGCAGTCTTAACATTTTTTGCGAAGATGATAGATTCTATAGACAGAACCTGGGGCTGGTATTTAGTGATGAGGGTATTGACATCTTCCCAAATTTGGACAAATCGTGTCTCTTTTTTATCCCGGGCAGAGGTGGATATGAGTCCATAGGACACGGGTTGAATCCGGGATCCCTGACAGTCCAGGATGGCATAGCCCAGGCGTTCGATACCCGGGTCCAGGCCCATGACTATCATACCGCCTTTAATCCTGAAAGAGTATGTTCCAGGATGAATCGGGCGATCTCCCTTTTGGTCATGATATCACTTTTGAGTTTATCCTGTTTTTTGCCCAGAATGGTGACCTGGTTCTGATCATTGGCCAGGGGATTGAAATCCCGTGTGATCTGGTTCAGTACTATGAAATCCAGGTTTTTTCGGTTTAATTTATCTGCAGCATGTTTTTCTCCGTCTGTGCTCTCCAGGGCAAACCCTACATAGAGCTTATCCGGAAATTCACTGGTCACAGCAGTCAGTATATCAGTAGTAGCGTGGAGTTTAAGGTTGAGGCTTTCCTTTTTCTTGATCTTATGCTCTTCGGTCTCCAGGGCCCGGTAATCGGCTGGTGCCGCTGCCATGTACAGTCCCTGGGCTGAGGGTAAATGATGCCGAATAGCATTCAGTAATTCTTCTGTAGATTCTACCTGGACTGTAGCCAGATATGAAGGGGCTGGTTGGCTCATCTGGCCATGTATCAGGATGACATCCGCACCCTGTCGGTATAGTTCCTGGGCCAGCGCGGTACCCATTTTACCGCTGGAATAATTGGAAATAAAACGGACCGGGTCAATAGCTTCACGGGTAGCACCTGCAGTCACAATAAAGAGCTGGTCGCTAAGCCAGGTAGAGCAGGATCTGCCTATAATCCCGGCGACAGCCTCGGGTTCGGGTAGACGGCCTTCTCCGATGTAACCACAGGCCAGATCACCCCGATTAGGTTCAATTACCTGCCAGGAGAGCTCTTCCAGGTGCCTCAGGTTGGCCTGAGTCTGCTCGTTTTGGTACATATGTACATTCATGGCTGGAAAGATGATCTTAGGCCCTGTGAAGGCCAGGATGGCAGAAGTAAGCAGGTTGTCCGCCATACCGTGTGCAATCTTTGCTATGGTGTTGGCAGTGGCAGGAGCTACTGCCAGTACCTGTGCCCAGTCGGCCAGGTCTATATGCGCAATGGGATTTTCCAGTTCAAAATCCTGAATATATACTTCGTTGTTACTAAGGCTTTTTACGCTGAGTGGAGTGATGAATTCACAGGCATGAGGGGTCATGATCACTTTGACAGCATGGCCCTCAATTGTCAATAATCGTATTACACTGAGCATCTTATATGCAGCTATGCCGCCAGTGATTCCCAGGAGAATATTCATTTCACCCTTCCTTAGAGCTGTGCGCTCTTCCTCTTTCTCCATCTCAGGAGGACATAGTGTTGTAGGTCCTTAATAATGATACTGTAAATGTCACCCTTGGGATCGATGTAAAAGCCTGAATGATTCCACTCACCCGGCATAACCGGAGCGTAGAAGGATTCCTGTTTAATCTTATCGCCATCAATACTGATAAATCTGAAGCGTATCCCCTTTACCTGTTCACGGTAACTATAAAGTACCAGGACATCATCATCGGTTACACCCAGTATACCTTCGATGTCGGTCTTTGATTCCAGAATAGTACTGATGATACTATTCTGCAGGACAGAGTAGCGGTTCATGGAATGATAAAATTCGTTGGGGGTATCGATGACCTGGTCACCGTTCTTGATAATATGGTGATTATTATAGACCAGGAGCTGTTCATCATTTTTCAGATTATAGATACTTTGAATATGACTTACAAAGGTCTTACCCTTACGGGTATTGGTCAGTGAAAGGTAGCGGGTGTCAAATTTAAAATTCAGCTCACCTGAGTCAGAAAAACGGGTCACGGCCCAGGTCTCTCTTTCACTATCCTCTTCAAAGTTTTTATGATATACATAGAGATTGTTAAAGATATCTACATCTACTCTGTCAGGATAGGTCATGGGGCCGGTATTTTGTCCATCCTTCCCTATACGGTACATAAACTGCCCATCATAGGAAAATTTGTAAATAAAATACTGGTAAGGATTCTCGTTATTGCTGTTGGTTCCTGCTTCAGAGGCGATCACATAGATTTCCCCGTATTTATTTAATATCAGCTGAAACGGGGTATCGAAGGAGTATCCTTCGCCGGTCTGACTGATGATCTGGTTGGTATGATAGGGGGGTGTCATGTTGAATATGGAAATGACTTTATTATACTTGTCTGCCAGATAGAGTTTATTTCTGTAAATAGCAATACTGGTGGGCACATCCAGATACTCTCTGATGAGGAAGTCATCCTCCTGGGACATAGATTTTTGCTGTTCCAGGATGTTGTTTCCGACCTGACCGGGCCCATCTCCCAGGGGAGCGTTAAAAACCGCATCATAATGCATGAACTTAGGTTTATTTCCACAGGAAGACAATACGGCGAGCATTAAAATGGTCAGCACCATGTAAATATTTTTTTTCATTATTGGGTTTCCTTGGCTAGTTTATTCAGCGTATCGATACCTTTTTTCAGTTTTTCATCGCTGGTGGCATAAGATATCCTGAAATGTGTATTCTTTTCTGAAAACACATTGCCGGGTATGATAAGAGTCGACTGTTCTATAGCCCGCTCACAAAAGCGGCTGGCATCACCCTGTTTCAGGCCTGGAAACATGTAAAAAGCTCCCCCCGGTTTGACTATATTGAAACTGTCTTTGAGCCCATGGTAGACCAGGTCTCTTTTTTTCCGGTATTGATCCCGGTAGGGTTCCAGGTCGGTCTCCAGGGCTTCCAGGGCTGCATACTGGAAGGGAGCGGGGGCGCATACAAAAGTGTACTGCTGAATCTTTTTCATCTGTTCAATAATAAGAGCGGGACCGGCGGCATAAGCCATACGCCAGCCCGTCATGGCATAGCTCTTGGAGAAACCCCCTAGCAGCAGAGTGTTGTCATACTGGCTCACCGGGCTCAAAAGATCCTCGTCGTAAATGAAGCCGTCATATATCTCATCTGAAATGAGCAGGATCCCGTGTTTTTTGGCGATTTTGACAATAGTATCGATATCCTCCCGGGGAGTGACAAATCCAGTGGGATTGGAGGGGCTGTTTAGAATGATAGCCTTGGTACGTCCGGTGATAGCCTGCTCCAGAGCCGCAGGGTCAATCCGAAAATCGGGGTAGGTGGACAATGCTACAGGTTTGCCATCCAGCAGGTTGACCAGGTGTTTATACATCACAAAATAGGGGTCGAAAAAGATGATCTCATCACCGGGATTAATAATAGAGATCAGGGCCAGGAATAAAGCACCGGACACACCTGAAGTGATCAGAATCTCGTTTTCCTGAAAGGTCTTATTCCTTTCCCGGGCGATTTTTTCAATGATCTTTTCTCTTAACTCAGGAATGCCCTGGGTAAGGGTGTAGGTATTAAGCCCTTTTTTTATACTGTCTATAGCAGCCTGTTTTATGTTATCCGGGATATCAAAATCAGGCTGTCCAATACTGAGGTTGACCGGGTCTTTAATCTTTGCGGCCAGTTCAAACACCTTACGTATTCCGGACGCATCCACCCGCTTGACTCTGTCTGAGATCATAAGCCTTCTCCTTGTATAAACTCTGTATATTTTAGTCTAAAAGTGAGGTATTGGCAATTTTAATGAAAAGAAAAAAGGGATTCCCTGTCTTGCCCAGGAGGGGGACAAGATCCGGGAATCCCTTTTGGAAAATAGAATGTGTAAACTTAACCCATACGTCTCTTGCGGATGAATGCAGGGATATCCCTGTCTACTTCTTCGGAGCCGCCGGCATTATTCATCAGGCCCCGGCTTTGTCCTGAATTAAAGGGACGGAATTTGCCCTTTATGGAAGGTTTTTCATTGAGCTGTATCACTTTACGGGGTTCAAAAATGTCTTCTGCGGGAATCATTTCGTCTTCTTCCATGATGTTATTATGCTGCACGAAATCAGTGGCCACTATAATGATCCGTACTTTGTCCTTCATGTTTTCATCTATGCGCAGCCCTATGATGATCTCGGCGTCATCTCTGCAATAATCGGAGATAGTAGAGGCAGCTTCTTCATATTCATTCATGGTAAAGTCTGATCCGCCGATGATGTTTACCAGCATAGCGCCGGCATTGGTAAAGGTGGTGTTTTCAATGAGGGGATTTTCCAGGGCCATTTTGGCTGCTTCGATAGCCCGGCTTTCACCGTGAGCGATACCGATACCCATAATGGCTTCGCCTTTATTGGACAGGACAGTCTTTACATCTGCAAAGTCCACATTGATCTCTCCGGTCTCGGAGATGATACTGGAGATACCCTGTACGGCCTGTTTCAGGACCTCGTCTATTTTATTAAAGGCATCTTTGACGCCGGCTCTTCTTTCTATTACCTTGAAAATGCGGGAATTGGAAATGACGAGCATGGTATCCACATGCTCTTTAAGTCTTTCGATACCCTCCAGGGCTACATTGTAACGTTTTCTGCCTTCAAATTCAAAAGGCAGGGTCACAACCGCCACAGTCAGGGCGCCTATCTCTTTAGCCACCTGGGCAAAAATGGGTGCAGCTCCTGTGCCGGTACCACCTCCCATACCTGCGGTGATAAATACCATATCGGAGCCTTCCAGCATGGAACGGATCTCTTCAATGTCCTCCTGAGCGGCCTTTTCCCCGATCTCAGGCTTAGCTCCTGCCCCTAATCCGCGGGTCAGGCGGGATCCAATATCCAGCTTGTACTGGGCCATGGATTTGTTAAGGGCCTGCATATCCGTATTGACAGCCACAAACTGTACATTACGGATGCCCTCATTGATCATACGGTTAATGGCATTACAGCCGGCCCCGCCTACTCCTATCACCTTCATTGTGGTGACGCTGCTCTCGTTCCCCATTGGGTCCAGAACCGGTTTACTTGTCTTTTGGTACATTTTCCCCTCCTCAATATACCTCAATAACACAATGTGACACACTCTTTTTTAAAAGAATTCGTCAAACCACTGTCTCATTCTATCGATAATTGATGTAAAATTTTTTTCATCGTCTTTTGTGTTGGTAGGCCCCAGTTTGGGAATGTTGTTCTGGGCATAGAGTGCCAGGCCTACCGATGTGGAAAACACCGGGCTGTCTACAATATCCTGCAGCCCCTTTATACCCAGGGGTTTCCCGATACGTACGGGGAGATTAAATATCTCCGATGCCAGGTCCGCAATAAAGGGAGTCAGAGCGACTCCTCCGGTCAGGACCACGCCCCCCGCCAGGTAGTCTTTTTCCCCGGTCTTTTCTATCTCTTCATTGACCAGGAAGAGTATTTCTTCTATTCGGGGCTGCATGATCTCTACCAGGTTTTTACGGGGTTCTCTGCGGGGTGATCTTCCCCCCAGTCCGGGCACTTCTATTTCTTCACGTTCATCTATAAAATTAGCTATGGCTGCGCCATAGGACTTCTTTATATCTTCTGCGGATTGAGTGGGGGTCTTCAGGCCATAGGCGATATCATTGGTGATATGATTTCCACCTATAGCAATGATACCGGTATGCCTGAGGCTGCCTTCTCCGAAGATGACATAGTCAGTGGTACCACCCCCTATGTCCACCAGTACCACTCCCAGCTCTTTTTCTTCTTCTGAGAGGGTAGCCTGGGCGGATGCCAGGGGTTCCAGGACTATATCACTGGCATCAAAGCCGGATTTATTGACACTCTTTATAATGTTATTGATAGAAGTGGAGGCCGCAGTGATGATATGGACTATGGCTTCCAGTCGAATGCCGGACATGCCTGTAGGATCCTTGATCCCGTCCTGATCATCTACAATAAACTCCTGGGGAATGATATGAATGACATCCCGGTCTACAGGTATGACGATAGCTGTGGCTGCATCTATGACCCGGCGTACTTCGGCCTCACCGATCTCCCGGTTTTTATCAGAGATGGCGATCACCCCTTTGGAATTGATGCCTTCTATATGCCCGCCGGAAATACCCATAAATACAGAGCTCACCTCCATGCCGGCCTGTATCTCTGCCTTTTCCATGGCAGCCGCGATAGAGGAAGCAGTGGCTTCGATATTGATGACTACGCCTTTCCTGAGGCCTTTGGAAGGGACCAATCCTACACCCAGTATTTCAAGATCATTGGAATCGTTGATTTTGGCGATCACGGTACATACTTTCGTAGTGCCGATATCCAGGCCTACTACTATTCTTGAGTCCAAAGACTCCTCCCTTACTGACTCTTATTCATACCCAATGGGGTTTTCTTTATTAACATCTACATATTTAATCTTTAATTTTTTATCTTTTATAGTGCTGCCCAGGGAATATACCAGGTTAAGGTATTCCAGATTGACCAGTTTATTCCCGATATAAAACACTGTGTCCAGGCCTTTGAGTATGATATAGACCCCTTCTTTCCGGCGGAAGGTGATCTGGGAAATATTTTTACTGTCTTTAAACTGGCTCAGGTTCTTAAGGGCGATCAGGACAAATTGCTCCTGTATCCGGTTTTTACTGATCAGCACCGGAAAATCAGTGATGATACGGGGCAGGCCTTCAAAACCCCGGGGCAGTACATAACCATCCTCATCGCAGAAATAGCTCTTTCGGTCATCAGTGACCAGGGCAGTGAGGGTACGCTCACTCACCGTGATCTCAATACTACTGGGCGGGATACGCCTCACCTGAGCGGTGCTGATCATAGCCAGGGACTGTACATTCCGGGAAGCATCTTTCAGGTCAATGGAAAAAAGGTACATCCCTTTTCTGATCTGACTGGCTCTAATGATCTCATTAGGGTGAATGTTCTGTTCCCCTTTGACCAGGATCTCCTTCACATCAAAGCTGCCATTTGCCCTCAGGAGGCTAAAGATTAAATAATGTAGTCCTATTACCAACCCTATAAAAAAAAGGGTGATCACGACACTATTGAGTGTCTTTTTCATTGTCTGTATTCTACCGTCTCTAATATTTTAAGCATCAGTTCCTCGTAACTCATGTTTTGAGCCCGGGCCATAGCCGGGATATCACTGGTCTCGGTGAATCCGGGTATGGTATTAGCTTCCAGGAAAAAGGGCTGCTCCTGGGCATCCAGCATCAGGTCCAGACGGGCCACTCCGGATAGTCCCAGGGCACGATAACCCTGCTGGGCCAGGTCCTGGAGGCGGGTAGTGAGGCCTGACGGAATATCTGCGGGTATCACAAATTCAGTCATATCCTTGGTATACTTGGCCTCAAAGTCGTAAAAGGCATTTTTAGGCCGCAATTCCAGAATAGGAAAGACTTCCTGGCGGGAGGGGGTGCCCAGTACCCCTATAGTCATTTCTTTACCTTTTATATACTGTTCCGCAAAGGCATCCGGGAACTTTTTCATAAAAGAGGGCAGGGTAGATTCCAGCGCCTGTCTGCTGTTAATGAGCTCTATTCCTACGGAAGAACCTTCTCCCAGAGCTTTGATGATGACCGGGAAGCCCAGTTTGGCTTCTATGCTGTCTATACTGGCCCTCAGGTTTTGTATATCTATGTCAACATTGTCCGGAACCGGTATATTGGCTTGTTTTAGTATTTTTTTGGTCAAAGATTTATTCATAGAGATGGCACTGGCAGTCACGCCGGACCCGGTGTAGGGTATATTCATGATCTCGAGCAGGCCCTGAATGCAGCCGTCTTCTCCATATTTTCCGTGGAGAGCTATAAAAGCCAGATCGATCTTTGAATGGGATAAGACTTGAGCAATATCACGCTGCACATCTATTTTGACTGCTGTCAGACCGAGATTGGTCAGAGCCTGGTGGATATTATTCCCTGATCTTAGAGAGATCTCCCGCTCCGATGACAATCCGCCCATAAGTACAGCAATCGTCTTATCCTGGTATTTTGCTACAGATTCCTGCATATTCCCCTCACCAAAGCAAATTTAACCAGAAAAGTAAATAATCCATAAATTGGATTTTAGCACTATACATTATTTCACATAAAAGATAATTTGTCAATAGAAAAGCATATTTAGTAGTAAAAATTTACCTACTAAATAAAGAAATAAGAAAAGATTTTTAAGGATGCAATCAAGGCAGAGATACAGGCTTATTTAAGTAAAGTGATCTCAAAATTTTCAATAACAGGATTGGCAAATAACTGGTCAGCCATCTCAGCCAGTTTCTTTTCCGCACGGGCAGAATCGGATTCATCCAGCTCGATATAAAACAACTTACCGGCCCGCACACCACTCACTGAGTTATACTCCAGGTGATGTAAAGCATTTACCAGTACTTTTCCCTGAGGGTCAAAGACCCCTTCTTTTAACATGACTTCGATTTTTGCTTTCATGTCTGCTCCATATATTTGCTGATATATTTTAGCTTGAAATGATAAGAAATGCAATTCTCTGCTGTATCATGAGGAAAAGTGTTTTTTCATGATGATCTCGTTGCCCACCCCTTCGATGTAGTGGTGTTCCAGGCTATCCATAAAGGAACTCATGGCAAAGACTCCCAGTCCCGAAGTCTTTCTGTTCTTTATGTGCTGTTCCAGGTCAGGCACCTTTTGTAAGGTGGGATCAAAATTTTTACCATGGTCTCTCAGGCTGATCTGTATACCCTGGTCCAGAGGGAGCACCTCCAGCTCAATGGTACGCTTTTCCGGGCTGATATCCGGGTCTTCCTGGTAACCATGCCTGATAATATTGGTAGCAGCTTCATCCACAGCCATCTCGATCTCGGCCCTGTCCTGCTCGGAAAATCCCAGGTGACTGGTATGGCCGTTTATAAAATTCCTGATCTGCTGTAAATAATCTGTCTCCCCCGGAAGTGCTAACTTTAGCTTTTTCATCTCTTATAGAGCTGATTTAGCCTGATCGATAGTATCAAATATCTTGAGGACCTTAGAGAATCCCATGGTATCAAACACTTTTCTGATCTTGGTGCTCATACCGGATATGACCAGGTTACCGCCGTGAGAATGGGCGTCATTGAATGAAGCCATCAGTACACCTAAGCCGGCAGTGGCGATGTACTCCAGCCCGCTCACATCGATCACGATCTTCTTGGTCTGGGCCAGCAGGGACTTCAGCTCTTTATCAAACTGAGGGGCTACATGGGCGTCGATAGATCCGTCTACTTTTAATACTCCCACACCGCCTGCAGTGCTGCTTTTCAGATTCAATGTGCTCATCTCACACTCCTTGTCATTATGATGATATATGGTCTTGTTTAGATTATCAGGGCGATGTCCAGCGTCACTCTCTGCTGAGGCAGGCTACCCGGCATAAGGCCCAGCTCCTCAGTGAAATAAGCGGCATTGATCTTAATCAGAGGCAGCTCCAGTCCTACTCCCAGGGTGGGGTATCCCTTGTAAATACCGGCCCGGGCTACCAATATACGGATCAGCCTGATCTCTGCACCCATCCTTAATTTTAAGAATACATTCTCGGAAAAGTCAAGCGCATTGATAAAGTCCGCACTGAGGCTGAGCTCCAGAGGGGATCTTTTTTTCTTACCCAGATTGAAGCTTACACCCAGGTCCAGGCTGGGCCTGAAGCTGCTGTTACTGATGGAGCCATTGTTGGTGACTTTGGCAAAGCTGGCATCGTATTCAGTCCAGTTAAATCCTGTGGTAAGCCAGTTCTTTACGGTCACTCCGATATTGAGGTACTGGAACTTAAGCAGGAATCCCAGGTCGGAACTGATATTCTGGGCCATGTACAGTCCCTTATCAAAACTACTGATACCCACGCCCAGGTCAAATGCCTCCAGTATACTCATGCGGGAGTCTTCATATTTTATACGATTAAGATAAGTGATGGTGAATCCACCGTAAAAACGTCCGTATTTGCCCAGGAACAGAGGAAAAGGTAGTTCGAAACCATAACCGGCCTTGAATCCCACATCGATAGCTGTATAGAAATCGACATAGGGCAGTCCGGGGCCCTGCTGGAATATCAGTGAAGTCTCCATGTCATTGTAGAGCAGTAATCCCAGTCCATTACCTACATAGCCCAGGGTAAGAGGGCCGGACAGGCCCAGGGTGACATTAAGGTTTAACAACTGCTGCCACTGTTCAGTAGTGAGGTTGGATATGCTGTTAGGGGGCTGTATGCTGTTATAGATCTGGTAAAAGTTGTAGAGGTCGTAATTGGCAGTGACACCGGTCTGCAGGATGGAAAAGGCACGATAGTCATGTACCCCTAACAGAGCCGGGTTAAAGAAAAGGCTGTCCCAGTTGCCCGTTACGGCTACCCCGGTGCCTCCCCGTCCCATGACCTCTACCGGCTTATGGATTTCCCGTTCATAGACCTGCCCAAAACCAGCCAATGGCAGAGCTAATAGTATATATATAAATATTCTATGAATAACTTTCATTTTAATAATCCTCCCTGATTATAATCCGTAGTAATTACTAAGTATGGACGTAAAGTTTGTCAGCTCCGGGAATGTGTTGGTGATATCATTGAGGTTGGTGATCCCGATACTGGCCAGGTCATTGGTCAGGGCATCATAATCATTGGAATACTGGCTGAGCATAAACAGATTGGTGATCTCATAGTTATCGGTATAACCGAACTGGGTAAAACCGTTAAACTGCGTGAGGTAGGAATCCATCTCTACCTTGATATCTATCATGGGGGTCCTGATGCTGTCTATCATGGCGATCGCTTCTGAGGAGACGAGGCCGTTCTGCACATTGCTGAGGCTGAACAGAGACTGTGAAAACAGGGATTCAAACTGGTTGGTCTTTAAAGCGAGGCTGTGCACTAACTGGGCAATTTTTACAAAGTCCATCATGTCAGGCAGATTGTTACTGAAGCTGAAATCGGGGTAGACCGTATAGATATCATTGGTATCCGCCAGGATATTTCCGTCGTTGTCGGAATCTATGAGACTGAAGGTGGCATACAGTGAATTAAACACAAAATAATTGAGATTGACACTGTTGTCCAGGGCAGTGATAGCACCGTCTCCCTGGCCGTTTATGATGAACCAGAGGTTAGTACTGACCACTTGTGAGGCATTATAGAGATTGTTCATACCGATCAGTGAATAGTTTTCTGATATGATGGCCTGTATGATATTGGTGATAGGGACCTGCCAGAACAGGTAGGCGGTGGCTATCCCCTCACGGGCTACGGAATTGGCCGGATTCAGGACCAGTACCTGGTGAAATGCCCCGTAGGCTTCCTCGTACTGCATATTATTGAGATAGGTCTGTCCCATGGCTATGAGCCGGTCTTCATTCTCTATATTATCTACATTACCCCCGTTAAAAATGGAGAATATATTGATACAGGCTCCCAGGGATAAGGTCAGCGTTATTAATGATGCAGCTAAGATCAGGCGTTTCATGCATGCCTCCTTTGGTATAGATCTACTTATAATATACTATGATAATGCACAAATTACAAACGAAAAATCATTAAAAGTGAGATATTATGTATTGCGCTCAGACTCGCTGTGCCGGCGGCGAAGCACGACCAAAATAGCTCGCTGTACTTCAGTGAGGGGAAAGGGACAGAGCCTGGGCTCCGGGTATGAGCTGAGGGCCCGGTCAAAAGCTTAAAAAGAACCAGGAATCAGAACGCTTGTGGGGAGCTCTCTGTACAGTTTTCCTTATGGGTGGGGGGATGAGCAGGCTGCAGTCCCGGGGGCTGTTATGCGGGTGGCCATAGGAGGGTAGCCACCGCTTTTTTTAAAAAGCGCTTAGTCCTCTTATTCTAGGAAAAAAACGTGAGCTCCAACTCGTCATTTTCCTGCTCGCGTAGGGAATAGAGGCCCGGGAAGTCCAGATGCATGCCCTGGCCCAGAGCAGTCTGCCGGAGCAGTTCCGAGAGGGCCTGGCGCTCCGGTTCCGGGCAGTCCTGGTTAAAATGAATATTCAGGCGCTCTTCCTGCTCAGTGAACTGGATCAGAAAGGCATTGTTATCCACAAAAATAAGGTCGTCGTAGGCCAGGGAGACTTCAAATCCGGCACTTTCAATCAGATTGGCTGTCCTGCCCAGCGGCTTAAAAGAGAGGCTCATATTTTCACTCCTGTGTTATCGATCATAATGTTTTTGCAATTTGTGTGCCAGCAGATATGGGGGAGGGGAGCACATACTCCGGATCGGTTCTTTTGGGGGGCTATAAGCCCTGAGAGGGCAGGATGGATGGGGAAGGAAAAAAATAAAACATCCAGGCTCTGATAACTGGCTCAGGCTCACCTACCATTCGGTAGTTTTTTAAGGGAAATCTACATTTTGGTGGGTTTTTGTCCGGCCTTTTCTGCCTCAGGTTTAAGGCCCGGAAAAAAAATGAAAAAAAATGGGGGTGGTAGGCACCTGTAGGGTAAAGTGTTGTGATTAATGCAATTAATGAAGATGTGTGAAGGCCTGGCGGTGAGGCAGGGGTGGGGTATTTCTGTGCCACCGGGTGGTACAGGCCAGGCTGGCATGATAATGGCAATAGAAGGGGACGATGCCAGAAATAAACAGAAGACACAAGGAGGATCTTATGGCGCTCAATCAGACCTGGGAGAAAATACTGGAGTATGCCAGCTCACCGGTACAGGGAACCTTATCCCGCAAGCAAAGAAAAGGATTAAAGCTCCAGATCAATGAAGGTAAAATCTTTGAAAATGCCACTCTCTTTTTGGGAGAGGAATTTATCCGGATCACCGAGCAAAAAGACAAAGAGGCCGTCAATGCCTATTATGACTGGGATAAGGTCTATACTATCGTGACCATGAGTAAGATAGAAGAGTAGGCCGGCTGGAAACGCTAATCATCAGTATCCGGGTGGATTCAGGAACTGTTTCCATCCAGTAATTATTTTTTTGTAAAGAGTAGGCTTATCTATAGCTGGTAAATCAGATGTCACATAAAAGTGCAATATGCACTAAATAAGTTGACTAATGCTTAAATATCGTGTATAATATTTGCAGAAATTTAAGAAAGAGGTACTAACATGAAGAAGATAGTAGCAATTCTGGTTATGGTGACTGTGATAGCACTGTCTGCTTGTAGTGTGGCCGGTGTGAATGAAAAACCCACTCTGGGTGGAAAAATATCCGGGATCGCCGGATTCGGTGAAGGCACACAGGTAAAGCTCCTGTCTGCTAAAGTGATACCTACCGGGTTCCAGACCTATGACATCAAGGGTAATGTAGAAGTACAGAAGGGATCTGCACCCCAGGTAGTAGTCCATTATGTAGCCCCCGGTGTCAATGGAAATGAGAACTGGTATGATGTCAATGCGGTCTATGTAAAAGACAGCGGCGACAAAGAGATCTGGGCTTTTGTGATCGAAGGAATGAACGAATCAGTAGACCCTGACGGTTATGCCCGCTTTGCGGTCAAGTATATCGCTAATGGCACAGAATACTGGGACAACAACGGTGGTTATGACTACTGGCTGAGCTTTGACGATATGATCGCTTTTGGAAAGGACAATGTGGAACTGGACTATGCTTACTACACAGTAGGGCCCAGCTACAACCCCTATCCTCCCCAGTTTACCGGATATGTCTATGTAAAAGACCTGTTCTATGAAAAAGACCTGACCATCAAGTATACCACCAATAACTGGGTCGACGTGATAGAACTGAAAGGCCACTACCAGTCCGAAGAAGGGCTGGATGGGGAAGTATGGTGGTTCTCAGTGGTACTGCCTTATGCAGCTGCTAATGTAGAATTCGCTGTAAACTACAGCACCCCTGCCAATAACGACTGGGACAACAATCTGGGTGATAACTATATCATCACCGGAAGTGAGACAGTCCGCTAATCGCGCTCCAAATCATGATTTTTTATAGAAAAGCAGCTCTCATTTTGAGGGCTGTTTTTTGTTGTAGGGGCCCGGGGTAAAAAACTGATTCAGAAACAAATATAAAGATTCCTAAGCTTTTCCCGATGATATAGGTATATCAAGAGTAATGGGGAGGCCAAAATGGATATACAGCAACTCAGTGCCTATAAATCAAGAAGGCTGAGCTTTTCTGAGCTAGAAAAGCTGCTGCAGGGAATTCCTCAGCCTATTTCCGTACCGGAATATCTGCAGCTCGATCAAAAACTCAATGATGCCAATACAGACATCCTGTCGGACGGAGATTCATTTTTTACTATAGGTAAAAACGGAGATGAATTTCAGATGTGGAGACTAAAGGAAGAGCTGATCAGTTGACTGTATAAACCCCAAAATGCCTGAATCTATTCCATATCACATCAATCTGACTATCCAATCAGTAAATCACCATGCCCATGTTATATTTACATTTAAAATCGATTAAATTGCTAAATCCTGTTGACAATATTTTGAAATAGTGTTTTAATATGAGTTGTAAAAAGCACTGGAAATGCCTAAATATAACAATAATTAACTTAACTCATTTAAATTCAATAAATTGAGTTTCCGGAGGTGAGTATGCTATCCAATACGGTAGCTCTGCGACAGGATGACTGGGATATAGTTCAGGACCTGCAGGCTTTGAATCGGTTTTCCGAATACATCTCCACCTTTCTCAATACCACTGACCTTCAGAATGCCGGCCTAAAGATGATAAAAGACTTATTGGATCCGGACCGGATGTTGTTCTATAGGTCTGTGGGCCCGGTATTAAGGCTCAGCTGGAGTTTTCCTGAAGTACAGGGGGATGCGGTATTTGAAACTCATGACAGGGAGTCCTGTCTGTGTGGTGAAGCTGTACGTACCCTCAGTTTGGTTTTTTCGAGAGACCTGAATAATGACGGGAGATGTAGCAAAGAGGAATGTAAGCAAGATGGATTAAACTCCATCGCAATACTGCCCCTCTTGCTGGAAAACAGGCTGTATGGGCTGATCGTGCTGGGTCTGAAAAAAAGCTGTGACGTCGAAAAGAGAAGGGAACTGCTGATCGGTATGGCCAGCCATTTTTCACTGGCACTCAGCAATGTGCATTATATGGAAAGATACAGGATGATGCTGGAATATATGCCGGGGCTGATGGTGATCCTGGACCATAAAGCTCAAATCAAGTATATCACACCCCAAATCAGGCTTAAATATGCTTATAATGAAGAGGAACTGAATAACAAGCCTTTTAAGCAGATCCTGGCTCCTGATGATGCGCAGAGCCTGGAGGAAGCTATCCGAAACCTAAGCCGGGACAGGCAGGAATGCTCTCTGGACCTGAGGATAAAGACCGGGGATGAGTACCGATGGACTCACTGGTCATTTTATCTGCGTGATACTGCCGAAAGCAGTGCTGCTATTATTGGCGTAGCCCAGGATGTCCATATTCAGAAGGCTATGGAACAGTCATTGCACCGGGAGACTTTTTTAAACAAGCAGATCATTGATAACGCGGATATGGGGATATGTGTGATGCAGGAGAGTAGAGGATCTCTGCCTGTGAGTTTTTCTGTCTGGAATCATGCTATGGAGAAAGTGACGGGCTATACACTTCAAGAAATTGGCGATATAGGCTGGGCTGATGCACTGTTTCCGGAGCAGGAGAGCAGAGAACAGGCAATCCTGTCCATGGTAAGGCTGATCCGGGATGGAAATATCCAGGGTGAATGGACTATACAAAATCGCTTAGGTGAAGACAGGATCCTGATGGCACAGTTTCGTCTTATCGGACAACAGGATGGCCTGTGCCACTTTGTAGGGCTGATCAGAGACATCACTGATCAGAAAGAATTTGAATCCAGGATCAGAGCAGAAAAAGAAAGGCTGGCAGTGACACTGCGGAGTATCGGTGATGGTGTGATCACTACTGACCTGTCCGGGAAAATAAGCTCCATGAACCGTATGGCTGAGAAGATCTGTGGCTGGTCTCAGGATGAAGCTCTGGGCCGGGACCTGGTCAGCATATTGAAACTGGAAAATCATCATCACAGGACCAGTATAGAGGAATTAATCCACAAAGTGATGACTAGTGGGGAAATACAGGAATTACCCTCTCATACCCTACTGACTGATAAACACGGAGAAAAAAAGCTGATCGAAGATAGTCTGGCTCCCATTAAAAATCCTCAAAGTGAGACCATAGGCTTGGTGGTGGTATTTAATGATGTCACGGAAAAGCAGAAACTGATGGAAGCGGCAGCCACCAACCAGAAGCTGGAGTCTCTGGGAGTATTGGCCGGAGGGATAGCCCATGATTTTAATAATCTCCTGGGAGGGATCTTTGGTTTTATAGACCTGGCCCGGGGCGAGATTTCGGGTCAGTCTGAGGCTCTGAATTATATCGATGAAGCCCTGGACGCTATGGACCGGGCCCGGGGCCTCACTCATCAGCTGCTCACTTTTGCCAAAGGGGGAGCTCCCGTTAAGAAAGACATAGAGCTCAGGCCTTTTCTGGAAAAAAATGTAAGATTTGCCCTGAGCGGTTCTTCGGTAAACCCGGTTTTCACTATCTCATCAGACCTCTGGGTCAGCCAGTTCGACCCGGATCAATTAGGTCAGGTCATAAATAATCTGGTGCTGAATGCGGTACAGGCTATGTCGGGCAGAGGGACACTCAGAATAACTGCCCGAAATAGCACAGAAGAAGAAGTGAGAAAAATAAATCTGGAATCAGATAAGTATGTCACATTAAGTATAACAGACGAAGGTATAGGTATTCCTCCTGACATACTCACTTCAATATTTGACCCGTTTTTTACTACCAAGACCCAGGGCCACGGCCTGGGGCTGTCTCTGTGTCATTCTATTCTGAGAAGGCATGGCGGCTCCATAGAGGTGGAGTCTGTACAGGGGAAAGGCACGACCTTTACCCTCCTCATTCCCGCCTCTGAGGGACAGGAGCCTGCCGGAGGAATAGAGTATGAAGAAAAGCATGAGGGGTCAGGGCGTGTCCTCATCATGGATGACGAGAAAATGATCAGGGAGATACTATCCCGACTCTTTGCCAGTATGGGATATGAAGTAGATACCGCCTGTAACGGGCAGGAAGCTTTGGAGAAGTTTGAGCAGTCACTACAAAACAAAGAAGGCTATAGTGCTCTGTTTTTTGACCTGACTATACCCGGTGGGATGGGGGGGAGGGAGGCGGTTACTCTACTGAGAAAAAAAGACCCGGATATACCGGTATTTGTCTGTTCCGGCTATGCTTCCGATGAGATCATGGCTAATCCCACCCAATACGGCTTTACTGCCAGTATTAATAAACCTTTTAGTAGAAAAGAAATCGAACAAATAGCCCTCAGATATCTGAAGAAAGAATCTGAATAGATAAGCCGGTTTATAAAAAGAAAGAGGGGGGCGTGTCAGGCCCCCCTCTTTATGATTAAATCTTATGTGATCCTATTTTTCGATCAGGCGTACCATAGTAACACCTTCAATGCCTTTTATCTTGCTCAGCAAAGACTCGCTGATGTCGCTATCGGTGTCAATGATAGTGTAAGCATAGTCCTCTTTGTGCTTGTTGAGCATATCGGCGATATTGACCTTGCTCTCAGCCAGGATACTGGTAAACTGCCCCAGCATATTGGGGATGTTTTTATTGGCAATGAGGAGGCGGGTCTTACCGGTGAATGGCATCTCACATTCAGGGAAATTAACGGAGTTCTTGATGTTGCCATAGGCCAGGAAGTCCTTCATCTGGTTTACTGCCATGACTGCACAGTTGACCTCTGACTCCTCGGTAGAAGCGCCCAGGTGGGGTATACAGGTCACGTGTTCCATCTCGATCAGCTCTGCATCCGGGAAGTCAGTCACATAGTTGGCTATCTTACCGTCATTGATGGCTTTGCGCAGGTCATCATTGCTGATGAGGCCGTTACGGCTGAAGTTCAGCAGAGTGACATTGTTCTTAAGAAGGGCGAATCTTTCAGCATTAAACATGCCCCTGGTCTTATCATTGAGAGGTACGTGTACGGTGATGTAGTTAGCTTCTGTGATAGCTGCTTCTATACCGGTAGCCCGTTCTACGTCCCGGGACAGGCCCCAGGCCGATTCCACAGAGATAAAGGGGTCATATCCGATGACCCGCATTCCCAGGGCGATAGCGGCATTGGCCACCATTACACCGATGGCTCCCAGTCCGATCACACACAGGGTCTTGCCCTGTATCTCGTTTCCGGCAAAATTAGACTTATTGCTTTCTACCAGCTTGGAGACATCTTCTTCAGTACCTTTGAGGGTCTTGACCCAGTTGATACCTTCTACTACCTTACGGGCGGACAATAACATAGAAGTCAGGACCAGCTCCTTTACCCCGTTGGCATTGGCACCGGGAGTATTGAATACCACGATCCCTTTTTCCGAACATTTTTCTATGGGGATATTGTTGACCCCGGCTCCGGCCCGGGCGATAGCCTTCAGGGTAGGAGGGATCTCCATATCATGCATCTTGGCACTGCGCACCAGGATGCCGTCAGGATGGCTGATCTCTGAGGCTACTTCATAATCATCCCGGGGAAAGAGATTGAGTCCGGTGGTATCGATCTTGTTGAGAGTCTGTATTTTAAACATAGCTTTTTCCTTTTATTTATTTTCTTTTTCAAATTGCTGCATAAAGCTGATCAACTTGTCTACACCGGCTTCGGGCATGGCATTGTAGATGCTGGCCCGCATACCGCCTACAGAGCGGTGGCCTTTGAGGGTAGTGAGGCCCTGGGCTGTAGCTTCCTTGATGAACTTCGCATCCAGGTCGTCATTCCCCGTCACGAACGGCACATTCATGATAGAGCGGTCTTTTACATTAGTGGGGCAGCTGAACAGGCTGGAGTCATCAATGGCCTTGTAGAGGCGGGCAGCCTTGGCCCGGTTGATCTTTTCCATAGCCGCAATACCGCCATTCTTCTTGAGGTACTTAAAGGTCAGTCCGGCGACGTAAATGGCAAAAGTGGGAGGGGTGTTAAACATAGAGCCCTCTTCAGCATGGGTCTGGTAATTCAGCATAGTGGGGCAGATGTCCATGGCTTTACCGATCAGGTCTTCCCGGATGATGACCACTGTCACACCGGCCGGGCCGATGTTCTTTTGAGCGCCGGCATAGATGAGGCCGAATTTGCTCACATCATAGACCTGGCTCAGTATATTGGAGGACATATCGGCTACCAGGGGCACCTTGCCGGTGTCGGGCAGCTCGGTAAATACAGTGCCATAGATGGTATTGTTACTGGTGATGTGAACATAGTCTGCCTGAGGATCCAGCATATCTTTAGTCACCTTGGGTATATAGCTGAAGGTCTTGTCTTCAGAAGACGCGATCACATTAGCTGTACCGTAACGCTTGGCTTCTGCGATTGCTTTCTTGGACCAGGCTCCGGTATTGACAAAGTCGGCCTTTTTAGAGCCGTTGAACAGGTTCAGGGGGATCATGGCAAACTGGGTGGAAGCTCCTCCCTGGAGGAACAGTACCTTGTAGTTCGCGGGAATGGCCATGATCTCGCGCAGATCAGCTTCGGCTTCATCAATGATGGCCTGATAAGTCTTGGATCTATGGGACATTTCCATGACAGACATTCCTGAGTCTTTGTAATTCATCATCTCTGACTGTGCCTGCTTCAGTACATCCTCGAATAGCATGGATGGACCAGCGGAAAAATTATACACTCTGTTCATTGCTAACCTCCTTGATAGATAGCACTTATTTTTGTAGATTTCGTATGGCCGAAACTATGCGAAACTCCTGCATGATGTCTATGTTCCGGATTATCACATTCGCTTTTTTTACATTTATTATCACCGGGGCAAAATTAATGAGGGAGCGTATCCCTGCATCTATCAGAGTACGGGCTACATCCCGGGCGGCTGATGCCGGTACTGCTATAATACCCATTTCTATCTCATAACGCCGGATCACGTCTTCCATCTCATAAGTGGGGTAGAGCCTGACCGGGGAGGGCATGGTCTCTACTTTATTGGTATTGGCATCAAATCCGGCGATGATGCTGTAACCGCTATGGTTAAACTGCTCGTATTGCAGTATAGCCTGTCCCAGATTTCCCAGGCCTACGATACAGGCCCGGGTCTCCTTGTCCAGTCCGAACCTGGTGCAGATGGCACGGGCAACTGTGTCACTGTCATAACCGGCCCCATTTTGTCCCGGGCTGCCTAAATACTGCAGATCTTTGCGGATAGTGGCGGCTGAGATCCCGGTGATCTCCTCCAGCTCCGATGAAGAGACACGGTCCTGGCCCCGGTTTTGCAGGTTGAGCAGAGTCTGGTACAATGCAGTGAGGCGGCTGATGCTCTTCAGGGGTATATCCATCTTTTTACCTGTGAAATATTTCACACATAATAGCTTGTTTAAGCGACTTTGTCAAGGGATTTGAAGGCTTTATTTTTCTTATATCTGTGAAAATATTCACAGTAAGCTTAATAATCCCGTCCTTTCCCGGAATCAGTGATATGGACCAGCTCCTGAGGATAGGGCTGAAAGAAAAACTGCTGTGCCAGATATTTTTCCTTATAGCGTATGATCCAGCTATTCAGTATGGCATTACATACGCTCAGGGGGATGGCGCCTTTACGGTATGCGTCCAGATTATCCAGGAACCAGGCCTTTTCTTCTGCATTGAGGACTTCAGAAAAATAACCCAGGGCATGCATCAGTACATTGATGATGGAAGGAATACGGGCCGGGCTGTCCAGGGCCTGATCCAGGAGTTCTTTATATGAGAAAACCACTTCCTGAAAGGGGAGGCCGGCATGATTGGCTACCAGGGAGCCCATCTTTTTGAGGGCAGACTGATTGTAGGCCATGAGAAGGTACTTGGCCCGGGAGTGAAATGCCACCAGGTCTTTCATACTTCCTGGGATGACCTGGGTGCGGAAAGTATGGCTGATAAAGACATGTGTCAGGAAATGCTCCCGGATAGTAAAATTACGGATACGGCCTTCCGTCTCATGGGCCACATGCCGGTAACGCTCATGTATCACACTGCCGAAGATCCCGGTGCCGCTGCCGCTCAGGGCAGCCACTTTACCGGTGCGGGGATATACCTTGACATCCCGGAATCCACAGGAAGGAGAACGGTCCTTGAGGATAAAGCCGTCAATTGATGTCTGCCGGCCCAGAAAATCATCACAATAGGAACTGAGCTTATCTGTAAGATCCAGATCTGTCTCATTTTGTACGAGGCGGAGATTCTCCCCGGATTGCACCAGGCGCAGAGAGAGCCGGGGCACTCCCAGTCCGATATCCCGCTCCGGGCAGACAGTTATATAGTTAAACCAGGGCTTAAACTGCTCCACGATATCACTCTGTATCATAGCCCCGTTCCAGCGGCAGGCTTCGTGGCCTATACAGGCACTGATTATTATATTGGGTTTTTTAGGATCCATGAATCACCTCTTGATAATCTTATCTTCCCTGGCATGAATTTGCAAAATATCTGAATGAAGGATTTATAATCCTATTGACGTAGTGGTATTACTTGCGTAAATTAAATGAAGATGTCAAAATAGATCCTGGAGGTAATCATGAAGAATATTAAAATAGCCTTTTTCGATACCAAGCCTTATGATAAAAAATCCTTTGAAGTAGTCAATGAAGGTTTTGGGTTTGATATAAAGTTTTTTAAAAACCACCTGAATCCTGATACGGTCTCACTGGCTCAGGGTTATGATGTGGTGTGTGCCTTTGTCAATGATGACCTGTCCCGCGAAGTAATAGAGGCTCTGGCCACTTATAAAATCGGATTGATAGCCATGCGTTGTGCCGGCTACAATAATGTGGACCTGGAGTCAGCCTATAAGCACGTGCATGTGACCCGGGTCCCGGCCTATTCTCCCTATGCAGTAGCCGAACACACGGTAGCTCTTATGCTGACCCTGAACCGTAAGACCCATAAGGCCTACCAGCGTATCCGGGATAATAATTTCACCATCAATGGTTTTCTGGGTTTTGATATGCATGGCAAGACCGCCGGGGTGATTGGAACCGGAAAGATAGGGCGCATTCTTATAGATATACTCAATGGCTTCGGAATGAAGGTGCTGGCTTATGATAAATTTCCCAATGAAGAGCTGGCCCAAAGCGGAAAGATGACTTATGTAAGCCTGGATGATCTATACAGGCAGTCAGATATTATCTCACTGAATTGTCCCCTCAATACGGAGACCTACCACATGATCAATAAAGACAGTATCTCCAAAATGAAAGAAACGGTCATGATCATCAACACAGGGCGAGGTCCCCTCATAGATACCAAAGCCCTTATCGAAGGACTGAAGACCCGGCGTATCGGTTCGGCTGGCCTGGATGTCTATGAGGAGGAAAATGAATACTTTTTCGAGGACTTCAGCCAGGAAGTGATAGATGATGACGTGCTGGCCCGCCTTATGACGTTCAATAATGTTCTTATTACTTCCCACCAGGCTTTCTTTACGGAAGAGGCCCTGCATAATATCGCAGACACGACTTTAACTAACATCAGGGATTACTTCAGTGATAAGGCCCTGGTCAATGAAGTGTGTTACCAGTGCGATGATAATTGCAGGAAGGACAGGGAGGGGCGCTGCTTTTAAGCATGCTTCTATGCAGAGTGAGTACTTTTCGATGTTGAATATCTTCTGATCCTGGCAGGAAAGGCAGGCCGGAACCTGAGATCAGTCTAAATGAAATCCCAGGCTTATATAAGGCCCGGCATAACGAATACCCAGGTCATGAGTGGCAAACTCCCCGCTCTTGTAGTATATACGTTGGTACCTGAGCCCTGTCTTTAGCTGAAACCAGAAGAATGTCCAGCACAAAGCAGTGTCAAATCCATAACGATAGCCTTTGGCACTTTCTTCAATAAGCTGGGGGGCCACACCAGAGACAGTGCTGCTGTTTTCAAAAAGGGGAAAGCCGTAAATCTCTCCGAATATACCCAGGTGATCGGATAAGCTAGCTTCGCCTTTTATTCCAGCCTGGGCCCCAAATAAAACAATGCTGTATTCACCTATGGATCCCAGGTGTTTTACTGCAGAGGTATAACTAAATCCTATATAAATGTCCAGATAACTGTCTTTTTCATCCAGAAGGCGGTACACGATATCGGGATGAAATCCCCAAAGAGATCCTGAAATGGGCAGGCTGTTGGTATAAGAATCCAGGTACATGGTGCTGGGATGCATGATCCCGTAGGTGCCGCTTAGCCTGAGGATAAAGCGGTTCCAGACAGTTATCTGGGTGTCCAGGCTAAAATAGGTCGTAGGAAAATTTCCCCAGATATAGTCCGGCTCAGGAGCGGTGGGGCCGGGATACTCGCCGTATTCACTATCCAGTGCAGTCCAGGCCGTTAGATCTATATCCAGCGTTCCGGCCTGAAGGTAGGTAAAGGGAATAAGTACAAATAATAAAATACTCAACATATTTTTCATATTTCACCTCTCTTGCGCAAGATGCTAAATTGAGCTCTTTTCTGATAAATTCAAAACAGCTCAATTTAAAACAAGAGTTTATTTTAGTCAAAATATAAGCAATGATTTTCTTTCTGCGCGACTCATTCATGGGGGATTATATGCTGAGTCTGTAGGAAAATGAAACGATCAGATTCTGATCTACTCCCCGCTTATAGCACTCACCGGACATTGTTCAATAGCCTGAGCAGCATTATCCGGGTCATAGTCTTTCAGGTCTGTGACTTCGGCTTTTCCTTCATCATTCATGATAAACAGTTCGGGGTAGAGCCCCTCGCAGATTCCACAGCCTATACATGTCTCTTTGTCGATAGTTACCGGCATAGTGCGCCTCCTTTTAATCATATAAATATAGTATATATATGATCTATGATGTTGTCTGTACCATTGGTTACCGGAAAAAAAGAATATAATAGTGACATAAGAATAACCATGAAGTGTTACATTACTCTGGAGGATATTACATGGAGAATACTCAAGCCAAAGTGATAATGGCATAAAATACTGCTATCAAAAAAAACAGTCTGACACAGACTACCCTTCTATCCTGGATGCTGATGCTGACCGGGGTATTTGCCCTGATGGGTGCACTTTATGCCTGGGGTAAGGGTCTGATATTTACCATGAAGCCTGGTATGGAAAGCCCTATCCTATGGGGAGATCTGCTGGTGGCAGCCCCCCTCTCCCTGATCGCGGGTGTGGGATTAAGACGGGGAAAGCGCTGGGGCATGTTCCTGGCACTGGCCGCTGCCGGTGTCTATATCTATGGTTCGGTACAGGTCTATGTCATGATCCTGTTACAGGGAGCGCCCTATCCCCTGAGCCTGGTCATACCTCCGCTATTCGGACTGGCTATTGCAGCATGGGTGATACAGTTTTGCTGTAAAGCACATTCCTGTTTCGAATGAGGTATAAATATTGAAGTGGATTGCTAGCCTTTATTACTTATATCTGATACAATCAGTAGGAATACGTTCCCGGGAGTAAGCCATGCGGATCACAGAAAAGACCAGAGTATCGGATATACTAAACCATTATGGGGATATTGCCCCAGTCATGAGCGTTCTGGGAGTAAAGCCGGTGGGGAAGTATTCCCTGCGCCGAATCATTACCCGTTTTATCAATGTCCGTACCGCAGCCTGGGTCCATAAGGAAGACCTGGAGGATTTTATAAAAAAACTCAATCAGGCTATACAGAAGACCGCCCACTCCTGATTATTCTATCATAAAATACATCACTGACTGATAGCTCTTCTCACCCTTAAACCGGGCAAATACATAGGCTGTGTGGACTCCCCGCGGGGGTTTTTTAAATTCCAATGTCCAGATATTTTTGTCTACACTCTTTATAGCAAAGTCCTTCAGATTGTTTTTCGCTTCATCTTTCAGATTGATGGTCAGCTCTACGTTTTCAGGAGACTGAATTTTAATGATGGCCTTACCCTTCTGAGGCATAGAGCTTATATTTTCTTCCAGTATGCTGAGGCCATATTCATTGAAGTTTTGGCGCTTTACCAGCTGGTAGGGCGGGACAGGGGATTGATATTTTGAGTTAAATCCATCAATACCCATCAGGTACAGGAGTTTATTATAATTCTTATCTGTGGAAATATACTTCATGTATAGTTTAGCATAGTAGTATTTACTATCCGGGGGATTGATGGTAAATCGTACCTTGTGGGTTTCATAGGAAGTGGAGACCCGGTCGTTGAATTTATTCCCCTGGAGGTCGTAGAGACCCAGGTAATAGCTCACATCTTTTTGTACAGGCAATTCAAAGCTGAAATAGCCCGTCTGAGCTGCTAAGGGGATGTTGTGGGTCAGGAGCCGGGTGTTATAAATAAAGCTGTCATTCTGGGTATATAGTGTAGCGTCCAGCGGGAGGACTGGCCCGGGGGTGCCATCACTATTGATCATAAAATAGCACAGGCTGCTGTATTTACCCTGTTCATCTATATAATAGATCCTAGCTGTGTACATCCCTTTTTTAGGGGGTGTTGAAAATGAAAAAGAGTATTGATCCTTTTCTCTGTTATAAATAAAGTATCCGGTCATGCTCTGATTGTCTTTGTCCTTTAAAGCGCAGCTCAGCATGCCTCTGTGAGGGGAGGAAAGGGTGATGGTCCACATCCTGGATTGGGTGTTAGTCAGGTCGCTTCCCAGGAGCTGGATATGGTTTTCATGAAAGGCGGAGTAGCGGATCAGAGTCAGGGGGGGAGGAGTGGCTGCCTGGGGGGATTTACTGCGAATATTAAGGTATCCTGCGGCCTGGTGTGATTCATTAGTGAGGGCCAGGGGACGGCTGTACATCTTAAACTGATAGGTCCTGGTATCGGGCAGGCAGATGTAGTAAGTACGAAAATCCGGGCCGGTGTCTATGGTGAAATCCTTTCGGTGATCATTTCCCTGGAGGTCATAGAGGGTCACATAGAGGGAGATATCGCGGGGGTGATGCACGGTGAGCATCAGATAGCCGTCTTTGTCCATTGTGTCCAGATTATGATCCAGTATCTTGAGGCCGTGAAAGTTAAAACGATTATTAAGGGTGATGGTTTTCTCGCGGGGTAATGGCGGCCCTGAGCCTTTTCGGGAGACTACCTTAAAGCTGTAGATGCCGTGCACACTATCGTCCCGGTCCAGGTACTGGGCCCGTATGGAGGCATTGTAGACACCGGGGGCGGGGGCGGTGAACTCGCAATAGGTACGCCCCCCTGCGGAGTAGCTGATGCTGTTATAGTCATATCTTTTCCCCGCTTCGTCGTACAGGGCTGTGGACACCAGTATATTAGAGGGGCAGTCCAGCTCCAGGCGGACCACTCCCTTATCTGTCTGTATAGCATCGAAATTGCGGGTCACACCTGCTCCCGTTTCATTGTAGGAATACTTGATCCGGTATTTCTCCAGATTAGTGAAAGTGATACCAGGGTAATCCAGGATATTCATGTGAAACAGGGGCCGGGCCAGAAAGTCCTCCAGGGTACCCGGGTCATCCACCAGTATATATTCAGGATTATCAGCATAATTATCTATGAGCTTGGCCCGTGGAGTAATAAAGAGGGAACGGGTATTATAATCAGATTTTTCAGAGAATTTCCGGTTTTTATAGCCGAATCGGTTGTCAGAAGTAACGTCTACTATGTACCAGGTATTATTAAGCCGGACCGCCGACCAAGCATGGCCCGAAACCTCATCGGAAGAATTTACATAATTTCTGGATTTCCCTGAGATATAGAGAGCCTCTATCCCACTGAGGCGGCACATTTCCACAAACAGTGAGGCAAAGCCTCCGCAGGTGGTGCGCCCCAGGGTGAGCAGTTCATAGGGTTTATTGCTGCCCTTGCCCCAGCCGTAGAATTTATCTGTATCATAGGCAATATTTAGTGTGATCCAGTCATGAAACATCTTTACCAGATGATAGTCATCTTTAGCATTTTTCCGGAAATAATCGACCAGGAGGGGGAGATATTTGTCAGGGTCAGAGCTGATGCCTTTTTGGACTGCTGAGGGCAGCCTCTCCAGGGCAGGATCTATACCCTGAGCCCGGTAGTACTGAGCGGTCTTGTCTACCGCTATATTATCGGGCCGGGTGAGGTTATAGGCAGGGGAAAATGCAGCCAGTAAAATAAGACAGGATAAATACAGGTAAAATCTACGCATATTGACCTCCGTATATGCATAGATTGTAAAACAGAGTGGGATAAAAACAAGTATTTATTAGAATGCTGCACATTAAAAAAGGGATACCCGGTCCAGGTATCCCTTTTCTTTTTATGGAGGTTTGTTGTTGGACTTATTTATCCAGCATCACGAAGGAATTAGCCGGGACAGTAAAGGTGTAGGATCCCCCGGTGATGTTCACCGTAGTTTCATTATAGGTAGCACTGGCAGAATTAGGTGTGATCAGTCTGTAAGTTCCATTAGGGATACCGCTCAGGGTGTAGCTGAATCCTGCTCCCTTGGTAAAGGCTACGAATGCTTTATTGACTCCGGCATCACGCTTAAATACGATACTGTCCACTCCCACCTGTATATCCACCTGCTGGCCTTTCTGAAGGGCTGTAGATGATTTACGCAGGGCATTGAGCATCTTGATATGCTTGTACAGAGCAGGCTGGTTGTTTTTCACATAATTGATGCCAGACGATCCCAGCATCCAGCGGGCTACTACGTCATTTTTATCAGTAGTGGTGATATAGTTAGGCCAGCTGGAGTACATGATCTCTGTACCGTAATAGACGACAGGTATTCCTCTGAACAGGTAGATATAACTGAGATTGTTCATGTACTGGCTCTGGTTCAGTATACCATTGGCCCGGGTCACGTCATGGTTGTCCACGAAGGTAGCCAGGAAAGTGGGATCATACTTCCCGGAAGCATCGCCATGTTCTCCGGAGATGCGGAGCCAGCCGTTGCCGTTGTTAAATCCGGTATCGCCTTTGAAGGCATTTCCCATCCATCCCGGGAAGTCCATAGATGAACCATGAAGATCCAGCATATTAAAGGCTTTATTTTCGCCGCCATTGTAGATCAGGCCTACAGCAGCCGTACGGTCTCCTGTCCAGGCCTCTCCACACATGTAGAAGTGGTCATTACCCTTATTGGAGGCATAGGATTTCATCTCTTCTGTGAAGTCTTCCCAGAATCCAGCTGTCATATAGGCTACAGTATCGATACGGAAGGCATCTACACCATGGTCGATAAATTTCTTATACACATTTTTCAGGTGAGGTCTGGCATTGTTGACACCATTCTCATTAAAGTCGATCAGGTCGATGAGCCAGGTACCATTCTGATAGGAAAAGAATCCATCGGCTGGTGCTGCCTCATTAAAGTAAGGGTCTCCTGTCTCCATAGTCCAGGTCTGTCCATCCATGATAACAGTGTTACGGGTAGCATAGGTGGATGAAGTAGGTCCTACCACTGTGGGGTGGCCATGGTTTACTACGATGTCCAGCATGAGCTTCATGCCGCGGTCATGCAGGGCATCCACCAGGGCATCAAAGTCATCCCAGCCGTCTTTATTTTTACCGCCATTATGGAGGTGGGGATCGATCTGGTCAAAGTCATAACCCCAGTATCCATGGAAGGGAGATGCGGAATAGTCTCCTCCATTCCAGTGTCGGCCTTCGGGCTGCTTTACTACCGGGGTGATCCAGATAGCGGTGAATCCCATGCCCTGGATGTAATCCAGGTTGTCGATGATACCCTGGAAGTCTCCTCCATGGTAATAGGACAGGACACCGGTCTTGGACTGGTCATAGATATTATAGATATCTGTGGTGGATTCTCCCCCCCAGATCTCATTATTGGCAGAGTTGCCATCGGCGAAACGGTCTGTCATGATGAAGTAGACGGTCTCTTCCCTGAAGTCATTATGGGGTATTTTGGCTACCACATAGACGGTCACGGTATCGGTAGCGGTGGCTCCCTGGTTGTCCGTCACAGTCAGGGTCACAACATTAGTGCCCAGGCTGTTGTATACCTTTTCAGGGGATACTCCACTCAGTCCATTGGACCACTGCCAGGACACCACGGTGCCGTTAGGGTCATAGGAGGCGCTTCCGTTGAATTTCGCAGTATCATCGGGCAGGATAGTGATATCCTTGCCTGCATGAGCCACAGGAGGGAGATTAGGGTTCGAAGTAGTCACACTCACCGGTGCAGAGCTGGCTGAGTTGGCCAGGTCATAGGCTTTGGCGGTGATGGTATGGGCACCACTGGGACAGTAGGCACTGTTCCACTGGTAGGTGTAGGGTGCATTGGAAACCGTGCTGATCAGGACTGAGTCATAATAGAACTCTACCTTTACTACCCCCTGGTCATCGGAAGCAGCGGCAGAAAGAGTGACAGTACCCTGGAGAAGGGCTCCGCTGGTAGGGGCAGTGAGGCTCACGGTAGGAGGTACAGTGTCATCCGGGTCCTGGTCATAAAAGATTTTTTCGGACCAGACATACCAGCCTTCTGCGTCACGGCTCAGGTTTCCGGTCTGGGTACCGCTGCCATTGTTAAAGATCACATTAGCAGAAGTGGCATTGGTGATAGTGTAGACCCACCAGCCGTTACCTAAGTCGGTCATAGTCTTGCCGGGCCAGGTAGTCTGGGCCTGAGCCGGGATGACATCCCAGTAGTGCAGCTTGACTACAGGCCAGTTGGCTGTGTTTTTAAAATGTACTGTCAGTCCCACTGAAGGGGTATTAGTTATCGATATATGTATAGTCTGGGTGGCAGAGCAGTTGCCTACCAGGTCTTTACTGTAGAGAGCCAGGGTGTATTCATCAGCGGGCAGGTTGATTACAGTAGACCAGTTGAGTGTGGAGCTGATCTTTACAAAATCTCCTCCGGTGGACATATAGACCCCCTGTAGTCCGGATCCGGCCTCAGTGACAGTACCGGCTACGGTGATGTTAGCCGAAGTGCCGTTCACAGTGTATCCATCAGAGGGGCTGCTTATATTTAAAGCAGGAGCTATGCTGTCTACATAGAGTGAGACAGTGGCTTCAGCGGTCTTTCCGCCTGCACTCAGGGCTTTTGCTGTGAGGGTATTGGTACCCTGTATGAGGCTGACTCCTGATCTGGACCAGGTGGTATTTCCCACATCCGCAAAGCTGCCGTTATTCACTTTGAGAGAGACGGACTGTATGGTGTCGTTCTGAACACTGGCAGTTCCGGAGACATTGATGAGTGATTTATTGGTACTGATGCCATGTACAGGTTTATTGATAGATACAGTGGGAACGCTGGAGTCATAATTCAGACTGATGATCTGGGTCAGAGAGGAATTGCCTGAAGTGTCGATGGCGTAGACGGCCAGGTCATTTATCCCGGTATTGGTGAGTATGAAAGACTGCTGCCAGTTGGGTGCTACGGTCTGGATGGAGAACCATGCCTGCTGGTTCAGACTGAACAGGATGTCAGCTACGGCAGTGTCATCTGAGACGGTACCCTGCAGGGACAGGGATGATCCTACTACCTGATTATTAGTATGAGAGTTAATAGATAAAGCAGGAGGAGTCACATCGGGATCAGCGATCTCAACTTTTATCAGGGTCCTGGCACTGAATGCAGTGTGGCTGTGCGCATCCGTGGCCTTTATCCATATATAGTAATATCCGCTGTTTAGTATATTGAGGCTTGCCGATATCATAGCCAGAGGATTGCCTGCCACTGTGGCTGAAATCTGATTTGTGGCTGAGCCGGAGTTTGTAAGAGTGTAGTACACAGTAGCGGATTGAAGTCCGGCCTCATTAAAAGAAGAGCCGCTTATACTCAACCCGGAGCTCACAACACTATGATTAGTGGGGCTGGATAGTATTACTACAAAAGGGTCAGGGGTATTATTCTGATCCGTGATCTGGTTTCCCAGGTTGCAGGCTGCTAATACTGAAAGAATACTTAAAATCATCAGGGATTTTTTTAACATGGAGGACTCCTGTTTTCATATACTGTAAATGGGCTGTAACCGCTTACATTGATATTATTATAATCTCATCCGTCTCTATTTTCAAGAAAAAGAAAGAAAATATTTTTGTTAATTCTATACCTGATATATAAATGCATTATAATAGTGTAGGGTGCACAGTTATCATGCAAGATACCTGATAATACTATTTGATCATGAGGGTGTTGGTAAGCAGAGCGGGAGGGGTCAGGGTATTAAATATATGTATTTCGGGACGGTATTCAAAATGGATAGTATCATAAAACAACCATTTTCCCCCCCAGCTGAAGCCGTATTTTTCAAAGAGTTCTATGACTGAGAGGGGGGGCAGCCACATCTGTGAATAATCTGTAGTCCACCACTCCGGGGTCTTTTCCCGGGTCCAGCGCCAGTACATCTGGAGGTCCCCTGCTTTGAGAGGGATCAGGTCTAGGGCCAGTCCATAAGAGTGATAGCTACGGGTATGGGTCCCTTTGATGACACGGTAATACCAGCCGGATACTGTCTCCAGGCCACTCAGAAAATCTTTTACTTCAGCGTCCCGTAAGGACAGGTTTATTATTTCTTTTTCCAGGGAGGCCAGGATAGGTACCAGATATTTATGCACGTTCACTTTATAACCCAGGAATCTGATTCGCTTAATAAGCTGATAAGTACCCTTCTTAGAATAGGAGTCCCATAGTTTATTGTATAGATCGGGAAGCCGGTTGAGGGGAGAAGTCTGTTCTTTTATGGCGTCTGCTTTTATTCTATCCAGGCCGGACTGAGTTATCAGTCTCCCCGGTAAGGCTCCTTTCTGATAAAGGTAAAACAGGTGAATGTCATATTTATCCTTATCCTTGAGATACTTATAGGGGAGGAGTCGGCCTCCGGCCCAGTAGAACCATTGATCCTTGAGCAGCACAGCCCAGTCTCCTCTGCGGTATTCCATCTGTTTGATGACCCGGGGATAGGCTTCTTTAAGAGAACGCATCTCCCAGTAACCTGGCTGGTCTTTATTTCCCCTGCTAATATGTCCCGGATTACTTTTTCCGGGCTGTATATTCTGCCAGGGAGGGCGGGGATAGCTTAATTGGGTCTTAGGGTGAAGGGTACTGGTGTTGGAAGTGATGCTCATACTCAGTGCTAGAGTGGCTAAAAAAAAGTGGATTATAGTATACACTCCCCTCAAAAAATTCACAGCCTTATTATAGTAAATATCGGATGATGGAGCAAGTATCCTGAAAGTCCGGCTCAAAATAAAAGCCTGCCTCTATAAAAAGAGGCAGGCTGTATCTTGTTCCTTCTATGCCTTTAGAAAAAAACAGAAAAAAGAGAGTTTGGGGGTAAAGGACGTTGACTCTATTCGGATTCCCTCTCGGGCTTGCCCTATGCACTTAATGTGCGGTCTTCGTTTCCCTTTTGGTCAGGGTACTTAGCCTTGTATCTCCAAACGGCCCTTGGCAATTTTTCTAAAGGCCTGAATAGGAAGGCGGATCCTCGGAGGAGTAAATATTCATAAAATAGTAACCTCCTGTTTTTCTTGCTTAGTACAGTTATAATTTAATACTTCTGAATAGTTTGTCAAGTCTTTTTTCATAT
This sequence comes from uncultured Brevinematales bacterium, assembly GCA_964537555.1. Taxonomy (GTDB): domain Bacteria; phylum Spirochaetota; class Brevinematia; order Brevinematales; family CAYRWR01; genus CAYRWR01. The sequence continues at coordinate 5,897 of CAZIAD010000008.1, read as the reverse complement.
TTATTTTTATTTATTTTCACCAGGTCTTAAAAGCCGATTCAGATGCCGGGAGTGACTTTAGGGATCAGTATTTCCCAGTCTCCCTGGTAGTGGGGACGCCTGACGGTCTCCCTGAGGGTCTGTAAAAACTCAGTCCGGGGAATGTGGGTGGCTCCCAGGGACTCCAGGTGGGCGCTGTGGTACTGGCAGTCTATGAGCGGGAAACCCAGGGCAAACAGGCTGCTTGCCAGGGTGAGGAAGCCGTACTTGGAGGCATTGGGGCGGCGGGCAAACATGGACTCACCGAAGAAGATATGGCCCAGGGATACGCCGTACAGCCCCCCGGCCAGCTCTCCCTCCTGCCACACTTCCACCGAATGGACCAGGCCCAGCTTATGGAGGGCTGTATAGCCCTCTTCGATCTCTTCACTGACCCAGGTACCGTCCTGTCCGGGCCGGGGTACATCCCGGCAGCCGTACAGCACAGACTGAAAGTCCCGGTCAAAAGTCACCTCAAAGGCCTGTTTCTGGAACAGTCTTTTCATAGAGCGGGAGATATGCAGTTTTTCCGGGAGCATCACAAAACGGGGATCGGGAGTCCACCACAGTATAGGCTCCCCGGGATTGTACCAGGGGAAGAGTCCCTGCTCATAGGCGGAGAGCAGGACGCCGGGGCTGAGATTGGCCCCCTGGCATAGTATACCCTCTTCTGTAGCCATGGAGGCATCGGGGAAAGTGATACGCTGATCGGGGCCCAGGTAAGGAAAGTCAGGGTCAGACAATGCTGAACACCAGCTGGTCGTCTTTGAGGTCTACCGTAGCCTTGCCCCCTTGGGACAGTTCTCCAAACAGCACTGCGTCCACAAACCAGCTCTTGAGCTCATCATCGATGACCCGGGCCGTATTACGGGCTCCGAATTCTTCCGAAAAGCCTTTTTGAGCCAGCCAGGCTTTGGCTTTGGCGCTCACTTTTATTTTCACTGATTTTAGAGACAGCTGTTCTGAGAATTCTTTGATCTCTTTATCTACTATTTTCAGCATCATCTTGTCATTAAGATTGCCAAAAGGAACGATCTTATCCAGGCGGTTGCGGAACTCAGGGGAAAATGCTTTATTGACCGCTTCATTGATGGCACTTTCGGTGATCTTGGCATCCCCGAATCCGATGAGGCTCTTGCCTATGAGACGGGCTCCGGCATTACTGGTCATGATGATGATGACATTGCGAAAGTCCGCACTGCGTCCCTGGTTGTCCGTGAGGGTGGCATAATCCATGACCTGGAGGAGTACATTAAATACATCCTGGTGCGCTTTTTCTATTTCGTCCAGGAGGAGGACGGAGTGGGGATGCTTGCGGATGGCATCGGTGAGAAGCCCGCCCTCTTCATAACCCACAAATCCGGGGGGTGATCCTACCAGGCGGCTCACGGTATGCTTCTCCTGGTATTCCGACATATCGAAACGATGCAGCTTCAGCCCCAGCTCGTCAGCCAGGCGGTTGGCCAGCTCGGTCTTACCCACACCGGTAGGCCCTACAAACAGGAAGTTACCCACCGGACGGGTCCCTTTGCGGAAGCCGGCCCGGGAACGCTTGATAGAATCGACCAGTATCTGTATGGCGCTATCCTGTCCGAACACCACCTTCTTGAGGCGCTGATCCAGGTCGGCCAGCTTGTCGGTCTCCCCGGTAGAGACGGTCCTCTCCGGTATCCGGGCGATGCTGGACAATACTTTTTCTATGACTTTGAGGTCGACTACCCGTTTGGCCTTGTCCTGAGCGGCAAACAGCCGCATCCAGGCTCCCGCTTCATCGATGAGGTCGATGGCCTTGTCAGGGAGGTGGCGTTCTCCGATAAACTGGGCGCTCAGTTCCACTGCCTGTTCTATGGCTTCTTTGGTGTACTTGACATCATGGTATTCTTCATAGCGCTTCTGCAGTCCGAACAGGATGTCTTTGGCCTCTTTTATGGTAGGTTCAGCCACGTCTATCTTCTGGAATCGGCGGACCAGGGCCGGGTCTTTTTCAAAATGCTTCTTGTACTCATCGTAGGTGGAATTCCCGATACAGCGCAGCCTGCCTGAGGTGAGGGCCGGCTTGAGGAGGCTGGACGCATCTACACTGCCTCCGGAAACCGCACCCGCTCCTACTATAGTATGTATCTCGTCTATAAACAGTATGACCTCTTTTTTCTGTTCCAGCTCTTTGAGTACATTCTTCATACGTTCTTCAAACTCGCCCCGGAACTTGGTGCCGGCCAGGAGAGTGCCCAGGTCCAGAGAGAAGATCTCGTAGCCCTTGAGCAGGCCGGGGACCCTGCCCTGGACTATACGCAGGGCCAGTCCTTCGGTGAGGGCGGTCTTGCCCACGCCGGGCTCCCCCACATGGATGGGGTTGTTCTTGAGCTTGCGGCACAGGATCTGCAGGGTACGGTCTATCACATTATCCCGTCCGATGAGGGGCTCCAGCAGTCCCTGCCGGGCTTTTTGGGTGAGATTGCTAGTGTATTTTTCTAAGGCGCTGCTTTTTTTAGGCTGAGCAGGGGACTCTCCCGCAGACGTATCATCCGGTTCAGGGCTGTCCTGTTCCCGGCCATGGGAGATATACTCCAGGAGGGCCAGGCGGGATATGCCCGCGCTTTCCAGTACGAATGCGCCGTAGCATTCCGGCTCATCCAGTATGGATACCAGCAGGTCGCTTATTTCCACGTATTCCTTGGAGGCGGACATGGTGTGCACAATAGCCCGCTCCAGTACGGATTGAAATCCCAGGGACTGGGCCGGCTCACCCTCTGAGATGGTATCTATATCCGTGGCAAAGTAGGTCTCCAGCTGAGCGGATACCGATTCTTCGTCAATATCCAGGGCATGGAATATCTCCCGGGTCTCGTCAAAACGCAGAGCGGTGTAGAGAAGGTGTTCCGCGGTGAGCAGCTCATGCTTTTGTTTTTTAGCTTCCTGAAAAGCCTGGTTTAAAATGTCCTGTACTTCGGGCGATATCTTCACTGTTCATCTCCTGTAAGGGGTTCGACACTGCACTGCAGGGGGTATTCGTGCTGGCGGGCCAGGTCTCTGACCCGGGCTGCCTTAGTACGGGCCACATCATAGGAGTAGTCACCCACCCGGCCTGCGCCTTTTTTATGGACATGCATCATGATCTCAAAGGCCTCGGTGCTGGAAAGGTGGAATACTTCGGTGAGCACATAGACCACGAATTCCTGGGTGGTATAGTCATCATTATGCAGTACTACCGTATAACGCCGGGGATGCCTGAGCTTTTCCCGTGTGTCTTCCAGGAGCTCGCTTTGATTACTCCGGTCTGTATCACTCATGCCCTGTTTCTCCGTTTATAAAATGCTATACATAATATTAGTCATAATAGAGGGGCAAGTCAAGGGGGGGGAGGGTTGAACTATATTCATAGAACGGACACTTCAAACTCACTACAAAGTATACACCCTACAGAACCAGATCTGACCTTGCAATATTGACAGTATGAGTAATCTTAACTATAATTAAATATACTCATGAGTATTCTTAACCTGTAGTAAAATCACTTAAAAGGAGCTGTTCATGATCTACAAGAGGCGATTATCGGATTTTATAAAAGAAGACCTGGATAAGAAAATGGTGATAATCGGCGGCCCCAGACAGGTAGGAAAGACTACCCTTTCAAAATCCCTTTTCGAAAAAAATATGAACTATTTGAACTGGGATTATCCGGAAGACAGGCAGAAGATCCTTTCCCATCAGATCAATCTGGATAAAGAACTACTTATCTTTGATGAGATTCATAAATACAAAAACTGGCGTTCTCTCATCAAGGGATACTACGATGTGCATAAGGAATACAATAAGTTTCTGGTCACCGGATCAGCCAGATTAGACCATTTCAGAAAAGGAGGTGATTCGCTACTGGGGAGATATCATTATTACCGTTTACACCCCTTCAGCTATAATGAGCTTCAGTTTATTAAGGAACCAAGCACTTTAGATGATCTGCTGGAATTTGGAGGCTTTCCTGAACCTTTGATAATGAAAGATAAAAGAGAGTTAAAAAGATGGCAAAATGAACGTGTTGTCAGGATCATCAGTGATGATGTGAGGGACCTGAGTACAGTAAAAGACATTTCCATGATAGAATTGCTGGCCAGAGAGTTGCCTAAGAAAGTGGGGTCACCTTTGTCTTATGAATCACTCAAAGAAGATCTCCAGGTGTCCCACCAGACAGTCGTAAAATGGATCACTATTCTGGACAGCCTCTACTACTCTTTTCGCATTGCTCCTTACGGTGCGCCCAGAATCAGGGCTGTAAAGAAAGAAAATAAGTTGTATCTGTGGGACTGGTCAGTCATAGAAGATAAGGGTATCAGGTTTGAAAATATGGTGGCCTCGCAGTTGCTTAAATACTGTCATTTCCAGGAAGACTACAATGGTGAAAGGATGGAATTACGTTTCATACGCGATACTGATAAGAGGGAGATCGATTTTGTAGTTTTAAAAAAAGAAAAACCTTTGTTTGCAGTTGAATGTAAAACAGGAGATAAAAAACGCTCTCCCTGGATACAATATTACAAAGAAAGAACAGACATCCCCAGGTTCTATCAGGTGCACATGGGGGCCAACACCTATGGAAATGAAGAGACCGACGGTAAAGTGATTCCTTTCAGTGATTTCTGTAAAGAACTTGATATGCCTTGATCCCAATCCCTTTTATCACCTACTGTAAATGCCGCAGTCTTTTTTTTTCTCTTGGCATATAAGGGGGGTAATGGGGAGTGCTTTGGTAATTTTTCGACGTTCATTTGAAAAGTAAGGTCTAATTATGTGGATTCCGGGTCCAAAAAATATTTATTAAAGACTAGGTAAGTTAGGTAATCGCAGATATAATAGGACCCTTATCTTCGTCCATAATCCTCATTATGAGCGAAAAGAGAGGGGTGTTGATTGGATATTTTAACTCAGTATCATGATTCAATCATTTGACAAAGTATATACATGTGTATATACTTTAATTGGAAGGAGGTTTCCTATGCTCAGTTCAAAAGTTTTTAATAGTGGCAATAGTCAGGCTATTCGATTACCAAAAGAATATCAGGTAGACGAAACAGAGATGTATATACAAAAGGTTGGCAGTACTATACTCCTTTTCCCCAAAAAGGATCCCTGGCAGACATTTGAAAGAAGTCTATCCGAATTTACCGATGATTTTATGTCTGAGGGGCGACAACAGCCGGAGATACAGCAGAGAGAAGAGCTCTAATGTATCTCTTAGATACCAATATCTGTATATATATTATCAACAAGCAACCTGAACAGGTAATACACCATGTGAAAACTTTGAAGCCACATCAGATTAAACTATCAGCGATATCATTAGCAGAACTGGAATATGGTGTCTCTAAAAGCAGGAATCGGGAGAAGAATCGTACTGCCTTGGTGGACTTTGTTTCGGCCTTTGATATACTTGAATTCGGAGATAGTGATGCGGAATACTATGGAGTCATTCGTGCAGGACTGGAGAAGAAAGGGCAGATCATCGGACCATACGATATGCAAATAGCTGCTCAGGCTTTGAGCAGGGATCTTATTTTAGTGACCAACAATACTAAAGAGTTTGAAAGGATTCACGGATTAAAAGTAGAGAATTGGGTGTGAGGGGAAAACAGACAGTACAGAATTAAATTGGCTGGGACTTGTAGATAATTTTGAATAAGAAATGATATATTGTAGTCTTTTTAAAAGGTACTTATCACAAACATATTACTGTAGGTATTCAGGAGTAAAAATATGAGGAGACTCTTTTATAGTATTTTAATTATTTTAATTAATTTGATTTGGTGCTTTTGGTTTGGTTGGTTTTTTCAAAAAAAAAAAAAAATAAAAAAAAAAAAAACTATGACACCGGAGAATGCGTGCTG
>CAZIAD010000007.1:0-126080 GCA_964537555.1 uncultured Brevinematales bacterium | reverse complement strand
AATATATTCTGACTTACCCTTCATACTTCACCTCTATAGTGATTCCATTTTTAATATTAAGTATGGCTATTATTATCAATACACAATTATAACGGGAGGTAAAAAGATATCAAGTATCCAGGATATTCCCCAAAAATCCAGCTCAACCCGCTATTACCATACCGCGTAGACTATAAAATAAATCGCCTCTCATATACCCCACCCCTCCCCGTGGGCAGCAGGAGGCACTGAAGTCGAAAGTCAAAAGTCTGAAAGTCGAAAGAGCAGGGACCAGGGCAAAGTCCCACCGAAAGACCCGGAGATCTGCATCTCTGATGGCAATTTCTTTGAGGGGAAAGGGCATGTCTGGGCATAGGATTCCCTTTGAATTCACCCCAAACTGACTCCTTTTTATCTAGAATCCGCCATTATCAACCATTCCCTCTGTCTATCTACCAAACACTGTAAAACACCGGACTATCGACTATTGACTATCGACTATCCGACTAACTAATCATTGAAATAAATGGGCTTTTGGGCTAAAATATAGTCTGTATTTTTAACCATCAAGGAGCACCCATGGAAGTCATAAAAGCGGCTGTGTTAGCCATTGTACAGGCCCTGACTGAGTTTCTGCCTGTGTCCAGCTCAGGCCACCTGGCTATCGCGGACGCGTTGTTTAAAGAGGGGACTACCAGTCTCCAGAGCTATATCATCATCACCCACTTCGGGACGATGCTGGCTACCCTGATCGTGTTTATCAAGGAGATCTGGGCCATGGTGCTGTCTCTGGGGACTATCCCCACGGCGATAAAAGAAAAAAAAGCGGGGCCCGATCTTAAGATGATAGGCCTCATCATCGTAGCATCCATCCCTACGGGGGTCATGGGTGTACTCCTGGCTGACCATTTCGAGGCCTTTACCTCAAACCTGGTCCTGGTGGGTATCATGCTCATCATCACAGGGGGCATACTGCTCGTGACGAAGTACCTGCCCCAGGGCGCGCGTACCGAGAAGGATTTTAAGTGGTGGAGAGCCCTTATACTGGGAACCGCTCAGGGATTCGCCATAATGCCGGGTATCTCCCGCAGCGGTACTACTATCTCCACCTCCCTTATGCTGGGAGCGGACCGTAAGTTTGCGGGACGGATCTCTTTTCTGATCTCCCTGCCTGCCATCGCGGCTGCCGGGATACTGGACCTGGTCAAAGAGTATAAATCAGTAGGTATCAGCGGAGATCTGCTGCCCCTGGGACTGGCCTTTGTGGTGTCCTTTGGTGTGGGCTGGCTGGCCCTGAAGCTCCTGCTCAAGCTCATACAGGGGGGTAAGTTCCATTACTTCTCCCTCTATTGTTTCCTGCTGGGAGCCGCTACAATAGTCCTTCGTCTGACTGGAGTTATTTAAATAAAGGATAGATAATAGTATATGCAGATAATCCTGGGATATTTCTTCATCGCGTTTTCCGTCGTCAGCTTTCTATCCGTGGCCAGCTTTAGTCCTATGGACGCGGCCCTGCTGGTATCCATGCCGGCCTTTCCCCCTGAGAATATCGTGGGGGGCCTGGGCAGTACGATTGCTACCTATATGATACTGATCTACGGGCGCTACGGGTCCTATCTGCTGTCCTTCGGCATGCTCATCGTGGGGATCAATATCCTCATCAAGGCCAAACCGGGCCGCATCCTTATCAAGGCTTCACTGTTCTTTATCTCCTCGATAGCCCTGTCTGTACTGGTGTCGGCCCTCAAACCGGGCAGTACCTATGTAAATGCGGGTATGCTGGGTATGATGATGGACTCCTCTCTGGAGGAAGTGATGCCCCGGGGCGTGGTGATTGGGATATTCGGCCTGCTCTTCCTGCTCACCCTGTCCGCCTCCATGAAGATATTCCGTAAGATCACAGTGGTACTGGCCCGCACCTTCGGCCAGATAGTGATGGCGCCCTTCCGCCTCCTGGGCCTGATCCATAAAGACCAGGATGAAGAACACGTGCCCGAGCTGGATACGGAATTTGACCCCCGCTCCAGTGCCCGGAATGAAGAGTCCACAGTGATGCATGCCCGTCAGGCTGAGACTGTCTCTACCCCCAGCCCCTTTAACGCTCACCGGCCCGAGCCGGACTTCCTGCGGGGTAGCGGGACTCCTGAGCTGGAAGAGGGAGAAGAAGGGCCGGCCCATGCCTCTCCTCTGTATAGCGACCTGGCCGAGCCGGACTGGCTCAGTGCTCCCGGTGACCGGGCAGCCATACTGCAGAATATCAGCGACACTTTTCACCCCCTGATCTATGATAAAGCCCCCGATGCACCCCGCACCCTCATCAACCGCAATCAGGAAGATGAAGAGGAAATGGAAGCCATCCGTCAGGGCCTGGCCGATGATATCAAAGCAGAACCGGCAAAAGTCGAGCCTGTCATGGAAGAAAAAACGGAAGCAGGGCCCCCTCAGGATAGCTCAAAAAAGACTAAGGGCAAGGGAAAGATCAAGTATTACTTCCCCGACTCCAATATCCTGGAACAGAGCCTGCAGCGCCACTCCAAAGAGGAGATACAGGCGGAGATAGACTCTATATCCAATATCATAGAGACCACTTTTGAGAACTTTAAGATCAGTATCAAGGTCACGGGCTACTCCCGGGGCCCGGCAATCACCCGCTATGAACTGGTCCCTCCGGTGGGCCTCAAGGTCAAGAGCATCTACAACCTGCAGGATGACCTGGCCCTCAACCTGGGTACCAAGAGTATCCGTATCGTAGCCCCCATCAATAACCAGAACCTGGTCGGTGTGGAAGTGCCCAATAAACACCGTCAGTCGGTGGTACTGCGGGATATCGTGGAACGTAAGGAATTCATGGAAAGTGATGCCCACCTCCCCCTCATCCTGGGTAAGAGCATCAGCGGTAAGATCCTCATCGAGGACCTGTCCGAGATGCCTCACCTCCTCATCGCCGGCACAACCGGTAGCGGTAAGTCGGTGTATGTCAACTCCCTCATAGCAGGCCTGCTGTTCCGCCTGCGTGAGGACGAGCTCAAGTTTATCATGATAGACCCCAAGATGGTGGAGCTGGAGCTGTACAACGGTATCCCCCACCTCCTGGCCCCGGTCATCACTCAGCCCGAAGAGGCCCTGGCTGCCCTGGAATGGGCGGTAAAGGAGATGGACCGGCGTTACTCGGTACTGTCTGATAACGGGGTACGCTCCATATTCGACTACAATGACGTAGCCAAAGAGATCAATGTACAGCGCCGTAAGGATAATGTGGAAGAGATGGAGGTGATGCCCTACATCATCATCGTGATAGACGAGTTTGCCAACCTGATGTTGCGCAGCCCCAAAGAGACCGAGAAGAGTATCTCCCGCCTGGCAGCTATGGCCCGCGCGGTGGGTATGCACCTGGTCATCGCCACTCAGCGGCCCTCGGTAGATGTGGTGACGGGTATCATCAAGGCCAACTTCCCCAGCCGTATCGCCTTTAGGGTGTCCAGCCGTACCGACTCCCGCACCATCATGGACAAGAACGGGGCGGAGAGCCTGCTGGGACGGGGAGACATGCTTTTCATGACCCCCACCTCCAATGACATCAACCGCATACAGGCGCCTTTTGTGTCCAATATCGATGTGGAGAGTGTGGTCAATGACCTCAAGCGTAACGGTACCGCCGACTATCAGATCGACTTTGAACAGCAGATGGAAGAGAGCCTGTTCGGTGATGATAACCCTAACCTCACGGTAGATGCCAAGGACGACCCTATGTTCGGGGATGCCCTCAAGACAGCCGTGGCCAATGGAGAGATCTCAGCTTCCTACCTGCAGAGAAAGTTCCGGGTGGGCTACAACCGGGCCTCCCGCCTGGTGGAAGGCATGGACCAGCTGGGCATACTGGGCCCCGCCACCAATAACTCCAAACCCCGGGAAGTACTGATCCGCCAGGAAGACCTGGTGCATTATTTATAGAAGAAAGTAAGAAAAAAGGAAATATACATGGCATTTGAAGTCACTAAAGAACAGGAACTGTTCAGCATATCCAAGCTCAAGAAAGTCTCGGCCCTGGAGACCAAAGACGGCAAACAGTACATCAACATCCGGGAGTACTTCTTTAATGATGAAGGTGAGCTCCTGCCTACCAAGAAAGGCATCATGATACAGCCCGACACCTTTCTCAAGATGCTGGACCAAGCCCCTGAGCTCAAAGACAAGATACAGACATTCTTTTCTGAATAAGGAAGCCTCTCTGCATGAAGATCCTGGCCGGTGAAGTCTTTACCCATGAAGTGATCCAGACCCTCGTCGAAGAGATAGCGGCCAATGAAGGCCAGGAAGTGACCTTTTCCGGCAACGTGGACCGCGAAGGCAAGGTCTATGAAGTGGAAGTGCTGGCTTACGGTAATGAAGAATCCAGCGCGGTCAACATCATGGATGCCCTGCGGGGGGATGTGCTCATCCATAACCACCCCAGCGGCGGACTCCAGGCCTCTACGGCCGACATTCAGGTATCCAGTCTCCTGTCCAATAAGCGTATCGGATTCTACATCATCGACAACACCTGCGATTATGCCAATGTCATACTGAAGCCCGAACCCCGCATCTATCTGGACGAGCCCGAAGTACTGGCCATTTTCCAGCCGGCCGGACTCCTGTCCCGGGCTATCTCCCAGTTTGAGAGCCGGGAGGAACAGTGCCGCATGGTGGAGGCCATCATCCATGCCATTAATAACAGCCAGATCCTGAGCTGTGAGGCCGGTACCGGCACGGGAAAGTCCCTGTCCTACCTCCTGCCCGCCGCCCTGTGGGCTGTGCTCAATAAAAAGCGGGTCCTGGTATCCACCCATACCATCAACCTCCAGCAACAGATCTTTCAGAAAGACATGGTGATCGTGTCCCGCATCGTGGAGGAATACCTGCACCAGCCCCTGGAATACGCCGTGCTGGTGGGTAAGCGCAACTATGTATGCAAGCGCAACCTCTACGGGCTCATCAAGGACCATGACCGGCAGAGCTCCCTGTTTGAAGAGGCTACTGACTATGACATCATCTATGATGTAGAAAAGTGGTCCACTAAGGCCCAGGAAGGGACCCGGGGTGAATTCGGGGAATACATCCGGGACGATGTTTGGGATGAGATCTGTGCCGATTCCTCCACCTGTACCCACCGCAAGTGCCCTCATTACGGGAACTGTTTCTACTACGCGGCCCGGCTCCAGGCCGAAAAAGCCCATATCATCATCGCCAATCATGCCCTGGTATTTGCCACCATAGACGAGAACAGCCTGTCCTCCAGCCTGCCCCACTTCTCGGGGGTGATATTCGACGAGGCCCATCATGTGGAGGATGCCTCCCTCAAGGCCCTTTCCAAAGAGTTTTCCTTCCAGTCTCTGCTCTACCACCTCTACAAGCTGTATCAGAAGCGTAAGGGTAAGGAAAAAGGCCTCCTGGTACTATTACGACGCAGAGGCCACTTCGAAGCGGTCCCCGAGCTGAGAGAAGCCTACATGGCCCTCATCGAGGATGCCGAACGTCTGATCAGCCTGAGCTATGACCACCATACTGAGATCCGGGAACAGCTTAGCCGGCTCCAGCCCTACGAGTCTGCTACCATAGGATTCGATGAGAAATTCCTGGAGTCTGAGGAATACGAGTTTACCGCCCAGACCCTGTATCAGTTCATGGGCAAGCTGAGACGTTTTATCTCCAACTATGAGAACTTTGTGGAAGAGCTCAAGGACTATGCCTCCGACCCGGCCATCATCGATATCATGAAGTCGGTGTCCTACCGGGTGGCCTCACTGGGGGATGCAGTGGCTAATCACGAGCTCATCTTCAGCGGGGAGCTGGACCCGGCCTATGTGAGATGGATAGAAGTATCCCGTAAGAATATCAAGTTCGCCTTTTCTCCCCTGGAGGTAGGCGACTTCCTGGTCAATGCCCTGTTCGGAAAAAAAGACTTTTCCATCTTTGCCTCGGCTACCCTCATGATCAATAATAAATTCGACTACTTCCGCATGTCGTTGGGACTGCCCATGGCCCTGGAAAAGGTGCAGAAGCAGATCGCCCTGCCCTCCCCCTTTGACTACAGCACCCAGGCCGAGATACATATACTAAACGAGCAGCTGTCCCATACCAGCCTGGCCGCGGAAAAGACCGAACTGGTACGTCGTCTGTCCATTATCTCGGGCGGAGGTGTGCTGGTCCTGTTTACCTCCTATGTCCGCCTCAAGGAGATGTATGACGAGATCTCCGAAGAGCTTATGGAGCAGGGCCTCTACCCCATGCGGCAGGGCGAGAAGTCGCGGGACGAGCTCCTGCGCATCATGAAGAGCCGGCCCTACGCGGTACTGTTCGCCACCTCCAGCTTCTGGGAGGGCATAGACATACAGGGGGATAATTTGCGCTGTGTCATCATCGAAAAGCTGCCCTTTGACAATCCCTCAGACCCCCTGTACCAGGCCAAGGTCACCCTCCTGGAGACCAAGGGTATCAATGCCTTTATGGGCTACTCCCTGCCCCGGGCGGTACTGAGACTGAAGCAGGGCCTGGGACGCCTCATCCGCTCCAAAACCGACAAAGGCATCATCGCTCTCATGGATAACCGCATCAAGACCAAAAAATACGGCCAGATCTTTCTCAACAGCCTCCCCCCCGCCCGGATCATCTACGGCAGCGTAGACGAGATGGCCAGGGAAGCAGAGCGCTTCTTCGGTAAACATTTCGGTGAGATAGAATTCGAAGAGAAGAAGAAATGAGCTCTCGCAAAGGCGCAAAGCTCGCAAAGGTAAAAAAATAAAAATAGGAGTTCTCTTCGGGAACTCCTATAATAATTTGTGCGTAGCACAACTTAATCAAATAACTTTGCGAGCTTTGCGCCTTTGCGAGAGACACCCTTCTTTAGTCGAAAGGATAGAACCCCAGTTCCATGGAGTTTCTGTCTATGATGGCTTCCAGTCGGACTTTCATTACGTGGGCGTGGTTGCTTTCCCAGGCGGAGAGCATGTGGAGTATATCTTTTTCCTTGCCGGAGCTCTTTTTTGCGGCTTTGGCATAGTATTCCTTGAAGTCCTTTTCTATGAGATAGGCCATGCGGATGATGGAAAAGTCCCCCAGGTCGGAGGCCAGGGCTTTGGTATCGATCTTCTGCTGAGCCAGGCGGTCGTGAAACTGGGTTTCATGTGCGACCGGCAGGTCATCCAGAGATACCCCTTTTTCGATATTGTCTATCTGTTTCTTAAGGTAAGTGGCATGATCTTTTTCCATGTCCTGGAGCTCATTAAACAGGGTCTTCAGGGCAGGGTCTTTGACCAGGTCTTTCTGCTGTTTATAAAAATCCATGCCGTTTACTTCCATCTGGTGGGCCAGCTTAAATACATCAACGGTACTCATAATACTCTCCCTTACTTTTTCTTTGTCAAGGCATCATCGATAGCCATGGCTGCCCGGTGGCCGTCAGCGATACCGTGTATGATATCCGGCCCGTGCAGGATATCACCCGCTACAAACAGCCAGGGTATCTCGGTCCCGCCCAGCTCATCGGTGACCACTCGGCCCCGAATATACTCCAGCTGGTCCTGATACTTGTCCAGATAACTGTAGTCAGGACGCTGTCCGATAGCTTCTATGACCATATCAGCCTTCAGGTCTTTTACATCAGACTCATCCACTGTAGGATTAAATTTTCCTCTTTCGTCAAATACTGCGGTGCATCCTACCGTCTTAAGCCCGGTCACCTTTCCGGACTTATCCAGCAGGAGCTCCCGGGGGCTGCGGGCAGGCATGATAGTGAGCCCTTCTTCCAGTCCTTCTACGATCTCTTCCTTGTCGCACAGCATCTCATTTTCCTTTTCCAGACAGGTGACTGTGGTGTTGACCGTGCCGAACTGTTCTCTCTGCAGGCGGGCCATAGAGCGGGCGATATCAAAGGCGACGTTTCCGCCCCCGATCACTACCACGGACTTTTCCACAGGGACTTTCTTTCCATCCATGATCTTTGAGAGAAGGTCCATAGCCCGGTAGCCTTTTTTATCTATGTTGGCCAGGTGGGTCGAAGCCCCTTCCGGGAATCCGGTGGCCATGATGACGGCATCGGACTTCTTCTTGAGGTCGTCTATTTTAATAGTCTTCCCGATCTCTTTTCCGGTCTCGATCTTTACTCCCAGTGAGGTGATGACCTCTATATCAGCATCCAGTCTATCCAGAGGCAGTCGGTAATTAGGGATACCATAACGCATGGTACCGCCGGCTTTGCCGTCTTTCTCGTATATAGTGATCTCATAACCCAGAAGAGCCAGGTAGTAGGCCGCGGACAGGCCGGCAGGCCCTGCTCCAATAATAGAGACCTTTTTCTTTTTGGAAGGCTTGACGATAGCATGGCTGATCTTCTTGATCTCTTCTATGGGGAGATTGTCCACCGCATAGCGCTTGAGCCAGCGGATAGCCACTGCATCACCCCTATGCCCGATGGCACACACTGTCTCACACTTGTGGGTACAGACACGGCCGCACACCTGGGGCAGAGGATTATCAAGGTAGATCTGACGGACCGACTCTTCCAGGTCATCAGCCCAGATAGCATGGATATACTCAGGGATCTGCATATTGGCGGGACAGGTCTCTTTACAGATACCGCATTCCACACAACGGGAGGCTTCTTTTATAGCCTGTTCTTTAGAGTATCCCTGTACTATCTCGATAAAGCTGTCCCAGCGTTTTTTGGGGCTGAGTTCAGCCATCTGGGAGCGCTTCAGGTCCAGCCAGGTGTTATTATTATCCGCTATCCATCCGGGATTGTCACTGTGCCTGTCTCCCGGTTTTATGACAAAGCCTTTTTGTATATGAAACATCTCATCGTCACCAAACTTGTCTATGGGGCTGGCTACGGTATGGATGTAATCCCGGCTCATCTGCAATGACCCGGTGGGGCACATATCCACACAAAATGCGCAGTAACAGCAACGTCCGTAGTCTATGACCGGGCGCTGGCCCAGCTTGCCTTCCCCTACATTCTCCCCTTCTACCATAGTGATAGCAGCAGTGGTACAGATCTCTGCACAGGTACCACAGCCGATACACTTTGTTATATCATTGCTATGCAGGCCTCTGTACTGGGGAGAGTTGCCTTTTACTTCAAATACATCCAGATCCTCTTTGGGATACTGTATTGTAGTGGGCTTCTTAAACAGGTTGCGGGCGAAGCTGAAAGGTGAAAAGAAACTTTTTTTACCTATAGCCATGAGATTTCCTCTCTATATATATTATCTGTCAAAGTCAGGAGGACACACTGCTAAGCTGGCCATCCAGATAGCGACATCCGAAATATCCATTCCCGGAAAATGCTTGTGGCACAGGGCCAGGCCGGCAGGAAGGGAAGGTCCCCGGACAGACACCCGATAGGGTTTTAAACCCCCGTCGGAAACGACATAATAACCATATTCTCCCTTGGAAGACTCTACCCGGGCATAGGTATCTCCGGCTGGTACGGTAAACTTTAAGGGATTACCCAGGTCCAGGTTTACTTCGCCTTTTTTAGGCATCTTAGCCAGGGCCTGGCGGATGAGATTAATAGACCATTCGTATTCCTTTCGTATCTGTACAGCCCGGGCCAGGGCATCACCGCCCTCAGTGGTAGGCAGGCCGCTCAGGTCCAGGTAGGGATAGGCCGCATAAGGGTCATCCAGGCGTACATCAGCCAGATAGCCGGTAGCACGGAGGTTGGGCCCTACCAGGCCCCACTTGATGGCTTCATCAGTGGTCACATGGCCAATTCCGGTAAGACGCTTCACGATCACGGGGTTTTCGTAGATGAGCTGATCCCATTCTTTCATATTATTTTCCAGTTCTTCTAATGTGTTAAGCAGCTTTTCTTCAAATCCCTGGGGCATATCCTTGCGTACTCCCCCTGGCATATTGTAAATGTGGTAGACACGGGCTCCGGTGAGCCATTCAAAGAGGTCCAGGATATAATCACGGTCCTGCATCATCCGGTACATACCGGAATAGAGTCCTATCATGGCACCCACCGCACCCATTCCCATCAGGAACGAAGCCAGTCGGCTCATCTCCAGGGTAATAGTACGGATATATTTAGCCCGTTCAGGGATCTCTACTCCCAGCAGCCTTTCTACCGCGGTACAGTAAGCTACTTCATTGGGGTCAGGATCTACTACACAGATACGGGGGATAAGGCTGAGGTTCTTATGCCAGCTCTTGGTCTCCATGAGCTTTTCAAAACCCCGGTGCAACAGGCCTGCTGAAGTCTGTACATCTATGATCTTAGAGCCAATCACATTCAGGACATAAGAGAAATTACCATGCATTCCGGGAAAATTGGGCCCGAAAAACAGCTCAAAGGAAGCGTATTCATCTGTCTCATGAAGTTTAGTGAGTTCTACAAAACTGCTGTTGGTCATTCTTTGCCTCCCTCAATTATTGCTTTTTCAGATCCTTTATAAGAGAACATCTGACGGGAGTATTCATTAGTATCAAAATCTTTGCGTAAAGGGGGAATCTCCATCCAGTTATGCAGGAACAAGGGCCGGAGATCTGTGTTACCGTCGAAAAATATCCCGAACATCTCATGTATCTCCCTCTCATATACCTGGGCTGAAGGCCACAGATCCTGTATAGTGGGAAGCTTGGCGTTATCCCGGTCTACAAATACTTTCACATAGATATGCAGCTTCAATTGATAGGACCACAGATTATAGGTGACCTGAAACTTTTTATCGGCGATCCAGTCTACAGCCAGCATGTTTACCATGTGATCAAAGCCTTTGGCCTGCAGAGATATCAGGTTATTCACAAAGGTATCCGGTGATGAGATGATCTCGATCTGGTTTTGGAATTTTGCCTGTACTTCAGCCTGGTTAAGCTCTTTGGCCAGAGCCTGAGCCATTTCTTTATTTGTCATATTGCATATTCCTCTTTTACTTGAGCAATGCTGTTTTCTGTTTCAGCACTGCATCCTGATTCTTTTTGTAATAGTCATAGTTCATACTGTATTTCTTATAAGCTACCGCTTCGCCTTTATTGATCATGTCCATGAGCTTGTTAAGGCCATCCAGGACAGCCTGGGGCCGGGGCATACAGCCGGCAATACTCATGTCTACCGGAACATAACGATCCAGATGATTAATAGTAGCATAGGAGTTCCAATAGGTCCCGCCGTTATTGGGGCAGGAGCCGAAAGACAGTATATACTTGGGCTCGGGCATCTGGTCATAGGTCCGTACGATACGGGCCAGGGTCTTGACTGAGACATATCCTGTCACGAGTAATATATCGGCCTGACGGGGAGTGGCCATGGGCCCTATCCCGAAACGCTCCATGTCATAACGGCTGGTCATGGAGGGAGGTAGCTCGATGGCTCCGCATCCGGTACAATAATATAACATCCAAAGACTGCGGCTCCGGAACCAGTTCAGCACCCTTTCAAAGTTACCGTCCCGCATCTCTTCTGCACTTAATTTTAACATAGCTTTATCCTTATCCTACAGATACATATTTATCAACAACTGGACCAGGGCCAGTCCCCCGGCCACGACCCATAAAAACTTAATAGCCTGTTCTATCTTAAAACGGCCCCACATATCACTGACCAGAGTAGCCAGCATATAGAGTACAAACTGTTTGGCAATAAATTCAAAGGCATTATGCCCTCCTCCCAGGAAGAGGATAGTGATCAGGGCAGTCTCTACATATACGGCTACGGAATACTGTAAAAAAGCCAGGCCCAGGAACTTTCCGGACAGCTCTACCATAGGCCCCGATGCGATCTCTGAGGGAGCGATCATGGTATCAAAGGGCTTCTTGGCCAGCATGGCCTGGAAAGCTATCAGTGCCGCGATAAAGCCGATAGGCATGGTCATCATGTTCCAGTTCATAAATCCGCCGTTCTGTTGTATCTGTTGGAGGTACACCAGGCTGGTAGAATTGAAACGGGCGATCATAGACAAAGCTATGATCACAAAGGGGACCTCATAACCCAGCATGAGAGCCAGAGCACGGCCAATTCCGATGGTAGCCAGAGGGTTTCCCGAAGCAGCCACTTCCATGGCCATTCCCAGGTAACCGATGGGCATCAGATAGAGTATCAGTACCAGTGGGCCCTGCGATTCAAAGGGCAGATAATGCCCCAGGGGAATAAACATGGCTGCCGCCAGTAGTCCGGCCAGTCCCATCCAGGATCCGAAGTCCATGACAAAATTATAGGAGACCGATTTTCTGCTGAAAGCCTTGATCACATCTATATAGGCCTGCCAGAAAGGAGGGCCGATACGGCGTTGTATGCGTGCGGTCATGATACGGCTCATCCCCATAAAGAAGAGTCCTATGACCATTGTGAGCATGGAGTATCCCAGTACTCTGATTATAGCTGTTCCAATCATAAGAGGATACCTCCCAACAGTAATACCAGGGCATTAAAGAAGATCAGCCCCATTATTCCCCAGCCGGATCTTAAAAAGCTGAATTTTATGAGCTCACCCAGACGGCCTATCTCATAGGCTATCTTTTTAAACAGGCTGTCCATAGAGGTCTTGTCCAGCACCGGATTGATCATGTCTTCAAAGTAATCATAAAACTTAGTACCAAAGTGATAGCGTTCCGGAGTGAGGCCCCATTCCGCAGGGATCTCGGCTGAAGTATAGCGGTCCAGGGGGTCGGTGATGCGTTTACGTTTATTCCCCAGGAGCCAGAATATCAGTACCAGCGCAAAAGTACCCATGAACACAAAGCCCGCCACAGTGAAATTGATACTGGAGGTATATCCGTTAATAGAACTGAGGTCAGATGCCACCGGGGTAAAGCCCATACTCTGCAGGACGATATTGACCTGAGAAAATACCAGTCCGGGCAGGAAACCTATGGCCAGCATGATAAGCATCAGTATAGTCATAACACCAGACTGAAGTGGAGGGGCTTCTTTGATCTTTTCAAAACGGGGTGAAAGCTGGCCCAGGAATATTGTATGCAATCCCCGGAACAGATACATAAAGGATGCGGTAGAAGCAAAGAACAGAGGGATACCCATCAGTAGTAGTTTTCTATCAAAAATAGACTGGAAGATGAGCCACTTGGACCCAAAGCCATTCAGAGGGGGAATACCGGCAGCTGCTATGATACCCAGTAGAAAAGTGAAAAAAGTGAGGGGCATTTTATAAGCCATGCCACCCAGCTTATGCATCTCCCTCTCCCCGGTGCGGAACTTCACAGAGGCCAGAGACAGGAATATCGAACCTTTGAAAACCATATGGTTGAGGGCATGGAAGATAGCCGCTGCCACTCCCAGAGGAGAATTGGTAGCCAGGGCTACGGTAATATAACCAATGTTGCCCACTGTGGAATAAGCCATGAGTTTCTTCATATCATCCTGGCCTATGGCATAAAGTGTCCCCACTACCGCAGAAATGGCTCCGATCCAGCCTATGATGATGAGGAAAAGAGGATGACCGGCACCACCGGCTAATTTATTGCTTATCAAAATGCCCTGAAATACCTCAGGCCTGAACAGGGGCAGCACAAAAGCTATCATACCGAACACACCATACTTGATCATCACACCCGATAAAAAGGCGGAAAAATCATCAGGGGCTTCCGCATGAGCCTTGGCAGGCCACATATAAAAGGGGAAAATAGCTGATTTACTAAAGAATGTCAGGAACAGCAGGATAGCTACCAGTCTGACCAGGCCAGCCTGGGTAGACCATAAGCTTCCCAGTACCTGCAGGCTCTCCCCTATCATAAAAGTACCACTGATCTTGTAGAGGATCATCATCACTGCCAGTAAAGCAGAGGTTCCGATCAGTGATAGTACAAAATAATATAAGCCTGCTTTGGCTGATTTTTCCTTTCCGTGAGAGATGATAAAGTAGGAGGTCCAGCCCATAAGCTCCCAGGACAGGATAAAGAAGATCCAGTTCCCGGCCAGGAAGATCCCGGCATTGGCACCCATGAGCATAGTCCAGAGGGGTGCGGTATGGGTAGCGTGTTTTTTATCGTTATAGGAAAAAGAAAATATGGCAAAGAGCAGAGTGATCACTACCGAGGCCAGGAAAAACAGACGGCCCAGTTCGGTAAACTGTACATTTATGGAGATATTCTCCATCCCGAACATATTGAAGGGGATAAGTATAAGCTCGCTATAGGCTTTTACTGTGAATAACTTTACTGCCACATAAGCCTGCCATAATGCATTGAGCAGGAAAATGGCCCAGGAGATACGCTTATTTATCATAGTAAGGACCATGGATACTACTCCGGCCCCCACTGCGATCAGTACGGTCCATAAGATCATGTGATCCATCATAACGCGCCCCCTGAGAGGATGTTTTGTATAAACTGATTAATATTGATGAGCTCCAGGCTCATGTTCTGTATCTTTCCACTAATGAGGCCGGGCCATACCCCGAGCAGTACTACTGCTACAGATGTTAATAGCGCCGACAGCATCAGGGGCAGGTTCACAGATTTCCTGACAGGAGCATCAGCCTTTTCAAAGAAAGTATGGGAGATCTTCATGAGATAAGTCCCTTCTATGATAAAGGCAAACAGCAGGATCACTATCCCTACTATGGTCATCACATTGATACCGGTACTGACATTTTCAAATAGCTTGATTAATAGTCCGAATTTTCCCCAGAAACCCAGGAAAAGGGGGATACCCATTAGGCTGAGTCCGCTTATGATAAACAGTACCGCCAATAAGGGGTGAGTACGGCCTACTCCCTTCATATCCTCCCAGTGGGGGCTGTCGCTCAGGCTACTAAAATGTCCGGCAATGAGCAGCATGACCGGCTTGACCATAGTATGGCTGAGCAGGATGAGCAGGGCAGACTGTAATGCTATCTCATTACCCAGGGACAGGGCTACACCCATCAGTCCCATCTGGCCGATAGAGGAAAAAGCCAGGACCTTTTTGAGGCTCTTTTCCCGGAGAGCTGCCAGCTCCCCAAACAGGACTGAGATGACTGCTAAAATAAACAGTAAGTTCTTGAGCGTCACTATGGTATTTTCAAACAAGGGTGTGCTGAAAAGATTGGTGAAGACATTGATCAGCACTACGCCTCCGGCCAGAGCCCCTACTCCGGCTAAAGTAGCCGTGAATGATACCGGAGCATCATCGTATACCGGGGGAGCCCAGATCCCGAAAGGAAGGATCTCAGCATGCAGGAAAACCACTCCCACCAGAAGCAGGCCTACCAGCAGGGCAAAAGCAGGAGCCAGTGAAGGCATCCCGGCTAATACAGCCATATTGAGCTGCCCGGTAGCTGAATACAGCAGGGCTATACCTCCCAGCATCAGCAGGGCTGTGAGAGAAGACATCACCATATAGAAAAAAGCGGAACGGGAAGCGGTAGACTTCTTAGATAGAGCGATCAGGGCTAGTGAAGAAATCGAAGCCAGCTCCATCATGACAAAGAGGTTAAACAGGTCGGTAGTCATGACCATGCCCAGAGAGGCGAAGATGAAGAGGTTAATGAGCAGGCTGTAGGCAGCCGGTTTTTCTTCCTTCCAGGTGGATGCCTGAATAAACAGGCTGACCAGGTAAATCAGGATACCAGCTGAGAGAGACAGAGGATTCAAAACCAGGTTAATGGCAAATCTTCCGGCCCATCCGCCCATATTGAGCCGGGCGGTCTGCGCGGCAATCTGGGGAAACAGGATGACACCCAGGACTACCCCGGCCGCATAAAATGCGATAGAAATATATTTGCCAAATCTTTTATTCACCAGGCTCAGGGCAGGAACCAGCAGAGGAATGAGCAGGGGAATTAATAAAAAGAAGCTTTCTTTTATCATCATTTATCTGTTTCCTTAAGATTTAGTGGGGTCTTTTTATAAAAACTCAGAGACTTATTCTGGGCATAGTGACGGATAATGAGTGCCAGAGCCAGAGCAGTAGTACCGAATCCTATAACAATAGAGGTCAGGACCAGGGCCTGAGGCAGGGGGTCTACCATGTTCAGGACTTGGGTATGGCCTGCGGAGAGGATAGCAGCTCCACCCTCTTCTACATAACCTACCGCAGTGAGCAGGAGATTGACCCCTGTCTGCATTATATTGATGGAAAGTAAGATCTTCATCATATTGTTACGAGTGATGATACCGAATATCCCGGTGAACATAAGAGCAGCCGCACTGATCATAAACAGCTGTGTCAGGGTTATATTTGCCATGCCTTACTCCTTTGCGCCGTAGACGAAGTATCTACTGATAGTGGTGATCTCTGAACCCACCTTTATACCAATAAGTATGTTCATCACGAGGACCATTCCCCCGGAGATGACCCCGCCCAGCTGGCCCGCGCCAAACACATTAGCCAGAAAGGCACCTTTTATAAACAGGCCCGATAATCCGACCGTCAGAATACCCAAGCCGGCAACAGACTCCAGTACCAGCAGTACAGGGCCGGATGTGACTTTTTCAGACACCAGCATCATGAGTATGAGGCCTGATGCCACGATCGCTCCGCCGGGGAATCCTCCTCCGGGAGTGAGGTGTCCATACAGTATCATCACTCCCCCGGCGATCATGACCACCAGGGAGATGAGGGGTACTGCGGTCTTAGCTATCGTGGAAGCACCGGTGTATTTCTTACGTTTACGCATTCCCATAAGCAGTCCTACTCCGGATGCAGCTGCAAACAGGACCAGAATCTCACCCAGGGTATCAAAACCCCGGTAATTCGCTACAATGGAAGAGATCATGTTAGCAGAACCTTCTTCCAGGCCTTCCTGTCCCATACTATATTCTGTGTTCAGAGTCCGGTTGGTCCCGTCAGTCTGAGCTGATTTGGTCATATAGGCATAAGAGGCACGCTCCGTGACGAGGGAGTCTCCAGCTTTGAGTCCGGCTTCTTTAGCAGTGAATACCCTGACACAAAGTACAGCCAGAGTCACTATAAGTATCAATGCCATGATATTTATCATGGATTGTGCCCGGTTATTGATCTGCATTGTCATCTCCTAAGCCTTTTTCTTCCAGCTGTTTGATCGCGAAGAAGTAAATAGCAGTAGTCAGTACCGCACCTATACTGGCCTCAGTAATGGCCACATCATAGGCCTGCATCATGACCAGGAATATGGCAGCGACCAGGCTGACTATACCCATGATGATGGCTGCTTTTTTTAAAGACTTTATAAACAGGACTACTATTGATCCGGAGATCATAAGCAGAGATAGTATTATTATGGCGATCTTCATTTAGAATCCTCCTGTTCCTTTTCCTGTGCCATCCTGATCCCGGCATTGCGGGAGGCACGGGCCAGGGCATGTGATCCGATAGGATTGGTCAATACTACCAGAAGCATGATAAGTACCAGGCGCAGGGACCATCCCGGTTCAAAAAAGAGAGCTCCCAGGGCTACAGACAGAAAGCCCAAAGTGGTGGCTTTAGTCCCGGCCTGCAGCTTATTGTATACATCAGGCATACGTACCAGCCCCAGTGATCCCAAGATGAGAAACAATGCGCCCACAAACAGGAAGATAACTCCGATGAGCTGTAATACAGTCATACTACACCCCCCTCTCTGTGAAACGGGCCACCACCATGACTGCTCCAAATGAGAGCAGGGCATAGACTATGGCGATATCCAGAATAAAGCGCTGTTTCATTATAATAGAAAGCAGGACCAGTACTGCGGTGGTGATAGTGGTGAACACATCTACCGCCACCATCTTTTCTACAGCCTGTCCCGGTTTTATGAGCGCAATAAAGGAAAGCAGGACTGCCACACCGATTAAACTTAATACAATAATCATAATTGTACTCACTCGCTTATCCTTTTTATGTATTTTTCAAACTTTTGAATATCCTGTGGGGTGACCCGGTCAAGGTTCACACAGTGAATATCCAGTACATCTCCGTTAAAATCTACACTGAGAGTACCAGGGGTCAGAGTGATGGATGAAGTGAGCAGCATCCGGCTGATATCACTCTTAAGAGAAGTCTTGTACTGGAGTATACCGGGCTGTATGGGCAAGGAGGGCATCACCACTACCCGGGCGATCTGGATGTTTGCCCGGATCATCTCCCAGATAAACACCGGAACATAGACCAGGAACCAGAACCAGCGTACCGGGTTGAGCCAGTGCAGGCCCGGTGCCACATAAAAGGATGCAATCACCGCTACTATCAGGCTGACAGAAGCTCCGACCAGGAGATTCTGAAGGTCGGTATTAGCGGAGATGATCAGGAATAGTATCAGTCCCATCAGAAACAGGGACAGGATGTTCACGAGTTTTTTCAAAGGTGGTCTCCTTCCATATCATTATAAGGATATCAGGGCTACGAAATAATAAAACCGGGGATGACCCACAGTCTATGTAAAACAATTCACTAACTAGTGACTCATTTCACATGCTTAATCAAATATTCTAAATATATGTTTTAATTACCAATATTTTAAGCCAGTTCAAATTTTTGTCAATAGTTTTTTTAATTTTTTGGGGTACAGATTTTTTAATAATTTGTATGACAACTAAGATTTTGTTACTGGTGGGATAGTGTAATTATAATTCTGATAGTGTTTTAAGATGTTAAATCACATTGAGGGTTTTAAACGATGTTGTCAGCGTGTTGGACTCTAACCTGATATCAGTGCAACTGGAAAAGAAATTTATTGATTTTATTCAGAACATGATCCGGTACAGTACATGCGGAGCCAGCTCATGTCCCTCCGGCAGGCGAGGATGAATGAACTCCCCTACTTTCCCCATCCCGATCTTTTGCATGACACTCTCTGAAGAATGATTATTCAATGTGGTGAATGAATAGATTTCCTTAAAGCCCAGGGTCCGCTTGGCATAATCCAGTACTCCCCTGGCTCCCTCAGTAGCAAATCCCAGGTGCCAGTGTTCTTTCAGCAGACGCCATCCTATCTCTATACAGGGAGTAAAAGAAGACTCAAAGGTAGAATCGTGAAGTCCAATATAGCCGATAAACACCCCTCCCTGTTTCAGCTCCACTGGCCATAATCCATAGCCCTTATCCCTGATCTCGGCCTGGATCAGTCTCAGAAAGTCCTGACTCTGTTCCATGTTGAGGGGAGCCGGAAAATATCGCATCACATCCGGATCTGCATTCATGACTGCAAAAGGTTCAAAGTCCCTGTCCTCCCAGTCCCTGAACACCAATCGTTCCGTTTCAAAATACATCATGAGAGCCCCCGTATATTTATTATAGAAGAACTTTTTCTAAAAGTATAATCTCACATTATTACAAATATATATTACTCTCAGACATACAGACTATCAACCATCGACCATCAACCATCGACTATTGACTATTGACTATTGACTATTGACTATTGACTATCAATTAATTATGACATTTGTACTTGCCAAAAATAACGGTTCAGTTAAGATATGAGTCTGAATAAGCAAGAAAGGAAAAACCATGAAGTCAAAACAACTCGTAATGGTTCTCATACTACTGGCAGGAACACTCAGTGTCCATGCTGAGACCACGAAAACTCAAAAAATGAAATACCCCAAAAATGAAGCCTACACCATCTCCCCTCAGGGAGTGACTCAGGGTGATAAAAAAGCGGAGGTCATCTCGGTTAAAAAGATCACTTCTGTCTATGACAGCTATACCCCACGCAGCTGGGAGCTAAAAAAAGACATATCGGCATTACCCCAGCTGTCTGCCCCCGGCTATCCCCTTCTGGAAGCCCTCTACAATATGGCCCTGGAAGAGGCTCTGCTCGATATCCGGGAGGGAGACCAGGCCTTTATGGCCGGAGAAAAGTGGACCGGGGTGTGGACCCGTGACATATCCTATTCTATTCACCTCTCCCTGGGAATGATCCTGCCGGAAAATTCTATCAAGAGTCTTAAAGCCAAGGTAAGCAAGGATGATATGGTCATTCAGGATACCGGTACCGGAGGTTCCTGGCCCATTTCTACAGACCGTATAGTATGGTCGATCGCTGCCTGGGAGATCTACCTGGCCCATGGAGATCTGGAATGGCTGAGGTATGCCTACACGGTCCTGAAAAACACAGTACAGCGTGACATGCACATAGCCTATGATAAAAAGCACAGGCTATATTATGGAGAGAGCTCCTTTCTGGATTGGAGAGAGCAGACTTATCCTCTATGGATGCAGCCGGTAGATATTTACGAGACCCGTGCCCTGGGTACTTCCGCCCTGCACTATCAGGTGTATAATATACTGTCTTCCATGGCTAAAACCCTGGAAAAAGACCCATCTGAATCACAACAATGGAGCACTATTGCCCGGACCTTAAAAGAATCCACTGATAAGAATTTCTGGAGAGAAGATAAACAGTACTATGGGGCCCTGATCTATCCTGATATCATGGGTAACCCGGTCTCTGATAAGGCAGAAAGCCTGGGAGAGGCTCTCATGGTACTATTCGGGATAGCAGACCAGAAAAGGGCTGCCCAGGTCATCTCTCACAGCCCCATGGTACCCTTCGGTGTACCCTGCATCTACCCTCAGCACCCTCATGCCGGCCCTTATCATAATAAAGGGATATGGCCATTTGTAGAAGCCTATTTCCTTTGGGCCGGAGCCCGGGTAGGCAATGAAAAAGTGGTGTCTCATGTGCTGCAATCCATTATACGGCCGGCTGCGCTTTTTTTGACCCATAAAGAAAACTTTGTGTATGACACCGGCCATTCTTCGGGTACCGCCATTAATTCTGACCGCCAGTTATGGTCAGTGGCAGGCTACCTGGGCTCAGTGTATCATGTGCTGTTTGGGCTGAACCTGGAGCCTGATGGTATACGCTTTCAGCCGCATGTCCCTCAATTTTTAGAAGGGTCATTGAAGCTGAGCGGGTTAAACTACAATAAAGCTGTACTGGACCTTAGCATTCAGGGCAAAGGCAATGTGATCCAGAGCCTCAAACTAGACGGACAGGAAAAAGGCGCCTCCTATATCCTTCCACCTGACCTGAAAGGCAGGCACACTATAACTATGACACTTACATCGGATAACAGCCCATCTGTAATGAATATGGGAGACATCCGGGCTATCGCTCCCCGGGAAGTCCGGCCTAAGGTAGACATTGACAGAAAAGGAAATGTGACACTCACCTGGAAGAAATCAAAAAATGTCGTGAAATATCTGATCTACAAAGACGGGAAATTATGGCAGGAATACAAAGAACAGGAAGAACACGAGCTTACAGATCAGGTCAGCAAGGTCACGGTCTATACAATACAGGCCGTCGATAAAAAAGGAATACCCTCCGAGATCAGCCAGCCTGCCCTGGCTATACCTCCTGCCAATCTCATAATACTGGAAGCAGAAAAAGCTGATTGTGATAACGAACAGATCGATGATAAATACAAATCTTTCAGTGGAAAAGGCTATGTGAAATTTGATAAAAAAGATGAACAAGGCATCACCTTTAATACAAAGATAAAAACGGGCGGAAAATACCTGATCAGGGTCAAATACGCAAATGGTAAAGGGCCCATCAATACAGACAACAAAGGGGCTATCCGTAGCCTGTTTCTGGATGGTCAGGATGCAGGTACCTTTGTGATGCCCCAACGGGGCAACTGGGGATGGGGTTATAGTAATATACTCTATGCAGATCTGGAATCAGGAAATCACTCCTTTAGTCTCAGGTATGATGAGATGGATCAGAATATGAACATCAAAGTCAACTTTGCAGCAATTGATTTTCTGGAACTCATCCTGATGGACTGATGCTCATATTTTTAATGATACAGGGGCAGTCTTGCGGGACTGTCCCTATTTTTACAACAAAAAAACTATAGTTTAAATGGCAATAAAACAGATTATTCTCTATAATCTTTCTATACAGTAGTCGTCACTGCTGTAAAATCAATCAACCCGGGAGCTGTTATGAAGAATCTATTAACCCTGCTATTTCTATTTTTATTTTCTACGGCCTGTGCTTCCCGACGGGAATTCTCCAAGCAGGAGCTTCTTACCGATATCCTGGTCAAGACCCTGAGTCAGTCCCATTTTACCGGAAAAAAAATCAATAATGAATTCAGTGAAGATGTCTATTCCCTGTATCTGAAAAGGCTGGATGTACAGAAAAAGTTTTTCTATCAGTCTGATATAGATGAACTGGACAAATTTAAGCTCATAATCGATAATGAGCTATTAGACCATGACCTGGAATTCTATGAAAAAGCCCAAAGTATCCTGGGTATCCGTATCGATGATGTACAATCAAATATCAGCGATATTCTGACCCAGCCCTTTGATTTTACCATCAATGAGTCATTAAACTTTGATTATGATAATATGCCTTATCCCAAAGATGCAGCTGAGATGCATGAAAAATGGAGAAAGATCCTTAAATACGAAACTTTGAGACGTTATATCGAATTAAGCGCGGAAAAAGACCAGTCTGTGTATTATCCTACCCTGGAAAAACAGGCCCGGGAAAAAGTGGCCAAACAGATAAACCGGATGCTGGAACGCATGAAGACCCAGGATCCCACCGATAGCCTGGAGCTCTATTTTAATGCCATAGCCAATGTATTTGACCCCCACACCAGCTATTTTGCACCCAAACAGGATGAAGACTTTACTATCGGTATGACAGGAAAACTGGAGGGTATAGGAGCACTGCTTAATGAAGATGACGGCTTTATAAAAGTGGTCCGTATCATACCCGGTTCTGCGTCCTGGAGACAAAAAGAACTGGAAGCAGAGGATATAATACTCAAAGTAGGCCAGGGTAAAGAAGAGCCGGTAGATATTGTAGAGATGCCTCTGGATGAGGCAGTACAGCTCATCCGTGGCCCTAAAGGCACCCAGGTACGGCTCACCGTTAAAAAAACGGATGGCCGAATCATCGTGATCCCCATCATCCGGGATGCAGTAGTAATAGAAGAGACCTATGCCAAATCCACTGTCCTGGAAAATCCACAGACCGGGACCCGGATCGGCTATATAGATCTGCCTGTATTCTATCATGATTTTAAAGATGAAGGAAGCCGCTCCTCTTCCGGTGATGTGCTCAAAGAAATCAGGAAACTGAAAGCCCAAAACATCCAGGGGATGATACTGGACCTGCGTAATAATGGCGGAGGTGCCCTGGAGGATGCCATACGGATGAGCGGACTATTCTTTAAGACAGGGCCGGTACTGCAGGTAAAGAACCAGGAGGGACAGATAGAAGTCCTGAATGATGATGATCCTGATATATCTTATGAGGGCCCTCTGATCATCCTGGTCAATAAATTAAGTGCTTCTGCCTCCGAGATCGTAAGTGCCGCGCTCCAGGATTATAAACGGGCTATCATAGTGGGTAGTGACAGTACCTATGGAAAAGGAACGGTACAATCCTATGTCAATATAGACCGTTATATTCCCCCCAGTCATGAGGATTACAAACCTCTGGGCGCTATAAAGATCACCCTGCAGAAATTTTACCGGGTAAATGGTGATACCACTCAATACAAAGGGGTTATCCCGGATATTATTCTTCCTGATCTTTACCAGTATATGGAGATCGGAGAAAAAAACCAGGACTATTCCATCGGTTATGATAGAATAAAGAAACAAAATTTCCAGCCATGGACCGCATCTGATTACGATCTGGATGAGCTGAAAAGACTAAGTGCAGCCCGGGTGATATCGAATCAGACACTGCAGCTCATCGACCAAAACTCCCGGTTTATGCAGGAACAGCAAAAGATCAAGACTGAACCTCTTCTCCTCTCGGAAATGCTGCAAAAGGAAGAACTGCTTAAGAAGAAAAATGATGAGATCCAGAAAAACACACAGCTTAATAATAAAGATATCACTATAGAGACTAAAGGCCTGGAAAAACTGAGTAAGGATCAGCAGGATAAACTCAACGAGTGGTATACCAAGATCAAGACCGATAAATACATTCAGGAAGCCTGTTATATCATGGATGATATCCTAAGATAAAAAAGCAGGCCCTGCATTCAGCAGGGGATCAGACTTTATGTAAAAATTACCATAATCCTGGAAATGAGACAGAGGTCTTGTTTCCAGGATTTTTTATTCCTGCTATATGAAAGACTATTATAATTCTGATCCTCTTGCACCGGAATTAAATCCATGATTTTGTTGATGAATCATCCAATAGAATATATATTATAACTTAAATAATCCCATAGTGAAAATAGGAGTCAATAATGGATAGCAAGAGCGTATGGAAAGATATAGAAAAAATCAGAGAGACCGGGGTATTGGTGCATAATATCACGAATTACGTAGTGATGAATACTAGCGCCAATGCACTGCTGGCTCTGGGTGCGTCACCTGTGATGGCTCATGCCAGGGAAGAAGTCGAAGAGATCGTAAAGATCTCGGGAGCTCTGGTCATCAATATCGGCACCCTGGACGGCCCCTGGATAGAGTCCATGCTCCTGGCTGGTAAGGCCGCCCGGGCCCTGAAAAAGCCCATAGTCCTGGACCCGGTAGGAGCAGGCGCATCCACCCTCCGTACTGAGACTGCCCGCCGCCTCCTGGATGAGGTCCATCCCAGCGTGATCCGGGGAAACGGCAGCGAGATCCGGGCCCTGCATCATGCCGACTCCCGCACTAAGGGGGTAGACAGTTCCCACAGCGCGGATGATGCCCAGGAAGCAGCCCTGGCCCTAAGCCGGGACTACGGCTGCGTGGTCAGTATCAGCGGGGTCAAAGACCTCATACTGCAGGGAAATAAACGCATCCACATCAGTAACGGCCATAGCCTCATGCCCAAAGTGACCGGACTGGGTTGTACCGCCACTGCCCTGACCGGAGCCTTTCTGGCTGTCAATCCCGACCCCCTGGCCGCTGCCGCTCATGCCATGGCTGTCATGGGAGTAGCAGGAGAGCTGGCCGGACTGACTGCACCCGGACCGGGCACCCTCCAGCTCCATTTTCTGGATGCCCTCTACAATCTTAGCGAACATGATCTGGACTCCAGGCTTAAGATGGAAGTCAATACCGATTAAAAAGAGAGTAAATATGCACAAGAATATTGATTATAGCCTTTACCTGGTCACAGACCGTCAAATCATAGGAAACCGTTCTCTCATCGAGATAGTCACAGCAGCTATTCAGGGAGGAGTTTCCATAGTACAGGTCCGGGAAAAGGATTGTTCCACCCGGGAGTTCATTGAGCTGGCCCGGGAACTGATGCTTATCCTGAGGCCCCGGGGGATCCCCCTCATTATCAATGACCGGGTGGATGTGGCCCTGGCTGCCGGCTGTGACGGGGTACATATAGGCCAGAGTGATATGCCCTACCCCGATGCCCGCAGGATCATGGGCCCGGATGCTATCATCGGCCTGTCAGTAGAAAACATGGAGCAGGTAGCCCAGGCAGACGCGTGGGATGTGGACTATCTGGGGGTAAGCCCGGTATTTGACACCCCGACTAAGACCGACACCGCTCCAGCATGGGGACTGGAAGGCTTACATAAAATCCGCAGCTATTCCCGACATCCTCTTATAGCGATAGGCGGACTCAATGCAGGCAATGTAGCTGATGTTATAAAAAACGGAGCTCATGGCATAGCCCTGGTCTCCGCTATCATGGGTGCCACTGACCCGGAATCTGCGGCCCGGGAAATCAGGGGCCTCATCGATGAAGCCGGAAGTCAGGGAGAACAGCATGAAAGATAAATCTCACTATATCCGCACCCTCACCATAGCAGGTTCCGACAGTGGAGGGGGAGCCGGCATACAGGCCGACCTCAAGACCTTCAGTGCCCTGGGCTGCTACGGCATGTCGGTCATCACAGCGCTCACTGCACAGAACACCGTAGGAGTCACCGCTATACAGGAAGTACCCCATGCCTTTGTGGAGGCCCAGCTGGAGGCTGTGCTCAGTGATATAGGAGCTAACGCCGTCAAGATCGGTATGCTCCAGTCACCGGGAGTGATACGTACTGTGGCCGCGTCAATGCAAAAATACCGGGTCAGCCCACTGGTGATCGACCCGGTCATGTATGCCAAGAGCGGGGACAAGCTCCTGCAGGATGATGCTATTGCGGTACTGCGGGATGAACTCCTCCCCCTGGCCACTATTATTACTCCGAATGTGCCCGAAGCAGAAGTATTGAGCGGAAGGAAAATACAGAGCCGGGCCGATATGGAAAGCGCGGGCCGCAATCTTATGGAACTGGGTATGCAGTCTGTGTGTATCAAGGGCGGGCATGGTATAGAGACAGGAGCTGACTGTCTGTGTTTAAGGGATGGATCGGGCAGTATTTCTGTAGAATGGCTGGTGTCTGAACACATCGACACCCCCAATACCCACGGCAGTGGATGTACCCTCTCCTCAGCTATGGCGGCTTTTCTGGCTCAGGGAAATAGCATCCCCCAGGCAGTCCGGCAGGCCAAGGATTATATCAGCCATGCCATCCGCTCCGGAGCCAGGTACCTGCTGGGGAAAGGTAAAGGGCCGGTGAATCATTTTTATGATTTTTCCAGATGACCCGAAGCTCTGGGTTAAACGGATGTTTTAGATTCCAGGGAAAAGATGTTCAAATCTCAAGTAAAGTGAATCCATGATATTTCTGTAGTAGTTTAAAATGTTTGTCAAAACTAAAGATCTGGACATTATGTTGAATGGCATTTTGCAGGATCACGAGATCCGGTATCCCGATCCGGTTGAGGCCTTTTTTCAGATTGGTTTTCTGCATGCCTCTTATCCTTTCCCAATCGATAGCTAATTTTAGAGTGCTGAGCGTGAGTAAAAGTTCTATCAATTCATGTTTGTTTCTATTTTCCAGAAAAGGTAAAAGTTCAGTCAGTATCAGGTCATTTATGTGTACTACATTCATATCTATAAGTTCATTTAATACCAGTGCCTGTGACTTTCCGGAAAAATAATCTATCCACACGGAGCTATCCACTAATACAGGTTTCATCTCTTCCTCAGGCTGTCCAGATCAATATCAAGATCTACTTTCCCGAAATACTTTTTAATACCCTGTAGTTTTTCTCTCTGTATTAGGCTCTTAACAGCCTGTCTTATCAATTCTGTCTTAGTTTTGATGTGCGTCAAATCCATGGCTTCCCTGATCAGGTCTTCAGGTAAATCTAAAGTCGTCCTCATCATAATCTCCTTATGCATAAATATACAATATTGAATATGCATTGTCAAATTTTATTATGCATACTTATTTGAAAATGATTCGATCTGCCACTCCTGGGAAAGAAATTGTACTTAAAATACTTTTGGAATAAATACGTAATTGCTGTATTCTGGTTTAAAACAGGTTGCTATCCCGAAGCTTCTGTTAATTGAAAAATTCACGCGGTAGCATCAATCCCGTCCAATTTGATATCAAGTGCAATATGGGATAGCTTCTGTTGTCTTATCTCCGGGTCCGGAATGCTGTCCAGAAATTGTGAGACTATGGTCTCAGCGAATATGACCCTATAAAGCCTGCCAAAATAATCTCTTACTATATTATCCAGATGAGGCAGTGCGGGATGTTGATTATGAATATCAATGATACGGGTATATAGTCCGGATAGTTTATTTTCTATCTGTGTGGCATCCTTTTCATACAAAGTATCCATGATGTGCTGCAGTAAATCGCCATCCGGACAAAAGCTCTCAAACATCTTCGTCATCCATTTACTGTATGGAATATATCTTTCAAAGATATAATACAGTATCTTAATCAAAGTATTCACAATACGGTTGGAAATGATCTTCAAACCCATTTTATCCCCTGTTTCCCGGCATCGGCCAATAAAAGCTTCTTCATTGCATACAAGATCCCAGAGTGCAGCCAGGCGCAATTTCTGAATATCCGGAGGATAAAATTCCAGACTTTTTCTTATATTGTTAAGCTTATTGAGGCCATCATGAAACACTGACCCACTGTTAAGCTCCAAGAGTACCTGATCAGAAAATGTCATCCATTCCTGAATAGTAATCCGGTTAATATCCCGGATATTCAACTGAGTCTGAAAGTAGTCTTCCACCGAGTAAATCTCGATAAAATGTCTGATGGGATAAGTATGTGTCTCCTGCATGGCCTGAGTCCCATCATAACGGGGATCGGAGTAATGAGTGGGAAAGCCTTTAAAAGAAAATGGAAGATGCCGGGACATACATTCACTAATCTGATCTCTCAAATCAAAATCGGTTTCAGAAAGAAAGAGCAGGCATCGGGGGCCCCAGTTATGATCCATAGAAGTAGCAGTATCCATACCCAGAACATCGGAGCCATAACCCAAGAGGCCGGCTGAATATTGCAGCTGTGGAAAATGCTGCTGCATCAGAGGCTGTATGATTTCCAGAAAAAAGGCCTGGTTCAATTCCAGACCGGGTATAAATGATAATCCCATAAGCGTATTCCCTTATCATTGTTTTTATCATTCTCTCTATTTTTCAATGGGCTTCTGCCCCTATTGACTATCGACTAAAGCCCATAGGCCTTCTTCATCTCTTCAGGTATAGTTTTAGGCTTTAGCGTATCTTTATCCAGATAGATCCATTGAGTTTTAGCCCTTACCACGAGCTTTCCGGTTGTAATGTCGCTAAACTCATACAAACGCCAGGACCGGATACGCTCTACCTTGTCTATCCAGGACCGTATCTGGATCTGATCTCCCAGCAGAGCGGCTCTCAAGTATTCTATCTCATGAGACCGTACTACCCACATTCCGTTATACTTATCCAGAAATTGATACAGATCATAAGCCTGGGCACTGTGCTCAATAGCTACATCCTGCATCCACTGAAAATACGTAATGTTATTGACATGATTATTGGTATCGATATGATGATCATTTACCGTAATGGTCTTTATGTATTCTTTCATAGCGGACTCTCTGAGTTTTAACTCATTATAGCATTAATAAAGCTCAGAGTTCCAGTTTCTGAACAAAGGGGTGAAAAGCTTTGTCTGATATCTGAACGGAATCTCCGGGATGGAGTCCGGCGGCTTCATCCCCAGTGAGGGCGACTTCCAGGATATCATTATTGACAGCCAGGGTCACGCTAAACAGGATGTCCATGGGACGGATGTCCAGCACCCGTCCGGTCAGGACCAGCTTGGCAGAGATGTCCCGGTCCAGGAAGACCTCCCGGGGAGTGCCCTGTGACCGGACCTGGCCCTTTTCCAGGCGGACTACATGAGTGGCCAGATGGAAGATCTCGGGAATATCATGACTGACCAGGATAATGGTCATAGGAAATTCTCCATGCAGCAATTTCAGCTCTTCATAGAGCTTAATCCTGAGCTCTCCATCCAGAGAGGAAAAGGGCTCATCCAGAAGCAGGAGCCGGGGCTGTCGGGCCAGAGAACGGCCCAGGGCTACCCTCTGCTGCTGCCCCCCGGAAAGCTCATCAGGAAAACGGCGCAACAATGGTCCCAATTCCAGTATTTCAATGAGCCGCTGACGATGGGTCTCCGTGGGGTGGGTATAATCCAGGTTCTGCAATACCGTCATGTGAGGAAAGAGGGCATAATCCTGGAACACCATTCCTATGTCCCGCTCTCTGCAGGGAATATTTTCCTCAATACTGGAATCATACCAGATCTGGGGGCCCACACTCAGGCTGCCCCGGTCAGCAGTGTCCAGCCCTGCCAAAAGCCTGAGCAGACTGGTCTTGCCACTACCTGAGGGCCCCTGTATACAGACTATTCCCCATTCCGGTATCTCCGCA
This sequence comes from uncultured Brevinematales bacterium, assembly GCA_964537555.1. GTDB lineage: Bacteria > Spirochaetota > Brevinematia > Brevinematales > CAYRWR01 > CAYRWR01. Next base: position 96,498 of record CAZIAD010000007.1, on the reverse strand, counting down.
TGCAGCTTCAGGCTAAAATTCCCCCCGGGGAGTCTGCGATTTAGGTGTATATTGATCATGATTTTTTCCTCCCGGGCTGAAGGAGCTGTACCAGGAAGAGGAGGCTGAAGCTGATAATGAGCAGTATAAGAGAATAGCGGTGAGCCCCGGAAAAATCCAGGTTTTCCACCAGTTCAAAAATGTAAATGGAGGCTACTTTGGTACGCCCCGGAATGCTTCCTCCTACCAGCAGGATGACTCCGAACTCCCCCATGGTATGGGCAAAGGTAGTGACCATAGCAGTCACGATATGAGACCTTAACAATGGCAGGGTGATCTCCCGGGTAGTCTGGGAACGGGTCCGGCCCAGAGTAGCAGACGCCTCCAGCAGATTACGGGGTATCTTTTCCAGTCCGTTTCGGAGAGGATTGAGCATAAAGGGAAAGGTATACAGACAGGAGGCTATGAGCATACCCGGAAAGCTGAACAATAGCTGAATACCCCATGTCCGGGACAGCCAGGCACCGGGCCCCCACTGGGGTGACAACAGCACCAGGATATAAAAACCCAGTACTGTAGGAGGCAGCACCAGGGGCAGAGAGACCAGGGTCTCACCCAGAGGACCCCATGTTACTCCTCTGTGATGTATACTCAAAGCCAGAGGCAGACACACCAGCAGCAGGACCAGAGTCGTAGACAGGGCCAGCTCCAGAGAGAGGAAAAGTGGATTCCAGTTAATGAGCATGACTGCGCGCCAGGGCAATGGCATAAGAGGGGACCAAAGCATCTAGATTGGAACCGGTCTGTATCCCCATTCTATCCAGACTGGAGGTAGATAATAAAGCAGATAATCTACCACAAGCAGAACTAAGCTCTACCTGAGAAAGCAGTTCTCCCCGGGTGATCAGGCCTACCTGGACAGGCATCCGGTTATCCACGGATACCGCCTCATGTACTCCCCTGACCAGGAAGACTTCTGTCTCCTTAAAGAGCAGGTCCAGAGAGGCTTCCAGCTCTACAAAGTCCGGTAACTCCAGGGTGGAGATATGTATAGTATGGCCTTTACTCCTTACAGTCAGATAGTGCAGATTATCCTTGCTGCTAATATTTTCCACTATAGCATGAAATCTATTCATAGTAATATCCTCCCTGCACCAGTACATCCCGGGCCTGATCCGAAAATAAGAACTCGTAAAATAAGCGGGCATCCTTGCCCGAGTTTTTGAGCAATAAAGCTGACTGGCGGATAGGAGTGTAGAGTCTCCGGTCTATCTCGATATATCCCCCCTGTGCTACTACATTACTCAAAGCAGGCTGATACAGGGCAGACAGGGGGATAAAGCCTCCTACTGCCGCAGTTATCACATACTGCACAGCCTGTGCCACATTCTGGGCATAGACAGCTTTATTGCTTATCTCTGCCACAGCCAGGTTTTTTAATACCTCCAGGGCGGCAGTGCCATAAGGGGCTGTGAGGGGATTGGCAATAGATATATAGTGCAGGCGCTGATCCCGAAGCAGTGCGGGGAGGTCACGGCCTTCCAGAGGAGCAGGATGGATGTATATCAGACGGCCCAGAGCATAGACCCGTGGAGGTACCTTTCCCCAACCCTGTGCATATAATTCCATGGGACGGGTGGAGTCAGCCGATAAATAAATATCAAAATCCGCACCGTTGAGGATCTGTACTGCCAGCTTTCCGGAGCTGCTGAGGGTATACTGCACAGAAATATCAGGATATTCTTTATGAAAGGCTTCTATCAGGGAGGGCATAAGGGGACTGAGATTGGCGGCTACTGCCAGGCTTACTTTATCCTGAGCGCAACCTGAGAGGAGAATCAAAAATAAAAAAACAGAGATCTTTTTCATAGCAGTACTCCCATCACTCCCGCTCTTTTATAATATTGCAGTCCGGACGAACCTTCCGGTGTCAAGAGAAGATCCGCTCCGGGACTGCATGAGAGAGACGGAATTAACTTAATACATAGTCTTCGGCTACCCCACTCTCTTCCAGGGCATCCAGGATAGCATCCACATCTTCTTCAGATTGTATACCCCCATACCAGGTATTCTGGGGATAGACGATCATAGCGGGCCCCCTGTCACAGACCTTGAGACAACCTGTACTGGACACGACCACATCGGTCATTCCTCGGTCAGCCAGCTCTTCTTCCATATAGGGCAGCAGAGCTGTGGCACCTTTCTTGTGGCAGACACCCTGAGGCTCACCACTAAATCTAAAACTGGCACATACAAAAATATGATGCTGAGGTTTTTCCATAATCTACTCCTTTATATCTCCATATTTATCAAATCTATCCACATCCTCCGCCCCCTCCGCTGCAGCCTACTCCACATTTAGTAGGATTGCGCTTTTTAAGGTGGCTGAGATCCCTTCCGGCAAATACCTGAGGTAATATCTCATGGATGAGCCCCTCTACTTCCAGGACCCGGACATCCATGCCTTCCAGGACTTCCCGGGGATTATTACCTACTCCACTCACCAGAATAGTATGACAGTCCATGAGCATCTCCCCCATCTGTACCCAGCGCTGTAATCCCGCCCCGGTATCCGGAGTATTGCGGGTCTCCACAGGCTGGACCAGTCCCTCCTTATAGGCAAAAATATGAAGCTGATCTGCTTCACCCAGATGCTGATTGACCAGATAGCCTTCCATGCTGGCTACGGCTACATAGGGCCGGTTGGTATACTGGGCATCTGGCCCGGATTTCACTTCCATTTTGGAAAATTCTTTTATCTCATCCATGACCTCGGTGCTGACCTCTTCTCCCAGGAGTCCGACAGCATCAGCCCGGCAGCGGGTGCAGTGATGCATTTGGGGCATATATTTCTGGGCGGCGGTCCGGATAGCATGTACCGATGCCGGTGTCGGAGGTTCAATACTCCCAAAGGCTGTCTGGGGATTCTGATACATAGGGATACAGTTCAGAATATCCGCACCCAGTTCACTGACTTTTTTAGCTATCATAGGGATGTGATCATCATTAATACCAGGAATAATGATAGTATTGATCTTGACCAGGATGCCATGTTCCTTGAGTGCTGTGATGGCTTTCATCTGATTGGTCAGCAATTCCAATGCTCCCTCGGCACCATTGTGAGTCCGTTTATCATAGCGATACCAGGAGTAGACTTTTTCTCCGATCTCCGGATCTACCGCATTTATTGTGATAGTGACATGGCTAGTCCTGAGACGGGCCAGTTCTTCTATATATGGCATAAGATTAAGACCATTAGTGGCCACACAGAGAAGCATATCGGGATATTCTGCCCGTACCAGTCGCAGAGTCTCCATAGTCTCGACAGGATTGGCAAAAGGATCTCCAGGCCCGGCTATACCCACCACGGCTATATTGGGAGTAAAGTCCATCCGTTTTTTCAAATAGGCCAGGGCCTGCTCCGGACTAAGCACTGAGCTGGTTACTCCGGGCCGGCTCTCATTGACACAGTCAAAACTGCGGTCGCAGAAGTTGCACTGCACATTACAACGGGGGGCCACCGGCAGATGAATGCGGGCGGTCTTATGCCTGACCTTGTCATTAAAACAGGGATGATTGCTTATATCTACACTCATGGTCTTCTCCTTATAAATAAAAATAGCCCCAGGGACTGTCACCCTGGCTTTTAGCCAGCACTGCATTGACTATCCTGTCAAACAGCTCCTGACTGCCTTCATAACCTATATGTTTTATTCTCTGTCCGCCGAAACGGTCATGTACCGGAAAACCCACCCTGATCAGGGGTACTCCCAGGGCATCGGCCATCTTGTAGCCCTTGGAATTTCCGATCACAATATCCACCGACTCCTCCCGGGCTGTCTGTTCTATACCGATAAAATCCTCATCTTCCTGGACCTTCATCTGTTCCCGGATATGGGGAGGCAGACTGCGATCCAGTTCTTCCTTGAGTCTTTTACTGCTGGCTCCACTGGCTGCTACCACCGGGATTATCCCGATCTCTGCCAGAAAAAGAGCCAGGGCTACTATCAGGTCTTCTTCTCCATAAATGGCGGCTTTGAGGCCAAAGACGTATTTATGCCCATCTGCGTAAGCGTCGATGAGCCGGGCTCGTTCCCCTGCATAAACCGCAGGGAGCTGATGGCCACTGATGGCAGCCAGGGTATGCATCCACTTATCTGTGGCTTCTATACCTATAGGTATACCCATCTGGTGATTTGCTACCCCAAAATTCTTTTCCAGTACATCACCACCTGTTTCAGACAGCAGGGAGACATGACCGAATTCCAGGGTAGCCCGGGCCCTGCCCATAGACTCCAATTCTTCCCAGGAAGTACCCCCCTCAGGAATGGTCTGATAATCCTCCCACATCCCACCATCCAGTGTATCTGAATAATCAGGACAGAGTACGGTATCCAGTCCAAATGCGGTGTGCACTTCCCGGACCAGTCTGAGGTCGGCCGGACTGAGCATACCGGCCAGGCAGTTTATATGTGCTTCCTTTTCACCGCCCCTGGCCAGCTGTTCCACCAGGGCCCGTGTGGTGTGATAAAAACCTTCAGCATGGGTCCCTTTATAACTGGGGGTAGACACATGCACTATCCTGGCAGATGTATCTTCCTCTTTAAGAAAGGCTCTGATCATGGCGGGTACATCATCTCCGATAGTCTCGGAGAGACAGGTTGTGGCTATACCCAGGATCTCCGGGTCATACTGGCGTATCACATTGCGCATGGCGGTCTTGAGATTATCTCCTCCGCCGAATATGGCAGTATCTTCCGAAAAATTGGAGGAAGCTATATCCAGGGGTTCCTTAAAATGACTGATCATATAACGGCGTATATAGGTGGAACATCCCTGTGATCCATGCAGGATGGTCACACAGTTTTTGATGCCTTTAAAGGCCCAGCTCGCACCCAGGGGGGTACAGAGTTTACAGGCATTACGGGTGGCTATAAAGCGTTCAGGATTCACGGAAGCCTCCTTTCTTACGGGGAGCCCATTTCCACACCGGGCTCATCACTGAGGAGTATACCTCTTCAGCGAATATCTTCATTCCGATAAAACCGGCCAGAGGTTTTTTACGTTCATGATTGTGGTCACAGAAGGCTACACCTAACTTGTAGGCCATGGGACGTTCCTTTACCCCGCCGATAAAGAGGTCAGCTTCCTTTTCCAGAATGAAGCGGGACAATTCCACAGGATTGGAATCGTCTACGATGATCGTGCCTTCATTACACATATCACGGAGCTGAGCATAGTCCTCCCTGTTACCGGTCTGAGACCCCACTACAACTACCTCCATACCGAGGAGGCGCAGGGCCTTGACCAGGGAAAATGCCTTAAAGGCTCCTCCCACATATATAGCAGCTTTCTTGCCATTCAGGTCTTTTCTGTACTTCTGGATCTGAGGCATTATAGAGGCCACTTCATCCTTTACGATCTCCCGGGCCCAGTGCATGATCTCTGGATGATCAGAAAAGTGGCGGGCTACATCGTAGAGAGACTCACTCATGTCCTCTATACCGAAATAGGATACCCGGATAAAGGGTATTCCATATTTCTCCTCCATGAGCTTAGCCAGATAGGTCATGGATCCCGAACACTGCACCACATTGAGAGAGGCCCCGTGAGAGCGGGCTATATCATCAATACGGCCATCTCCGGTCATGGTAGATACTACCTGTATTCCCATCTTTTCGTAATACTCCCTGATGATCCATGCCTCACCAGCCAGGTTAAATTCACCTAATATATTGATACTATGTTTCTTAATACCGGATGTATCACCGGTGCCTACGATCTTAAACAGGGCTTCGCAGGCAGCGGCGTACCCGTCTTTTTTTGTTCCCTTGAACCCTTCACTGTGAACGGGTATCACGGGTATCCCTTTTTCCAATGTCAGTTTTTTACATACTGCGCTTACATCATCACCGATGATCCCGATGATACAAGTGGAGTATATAAAGGCTGCTTTAGGCTCATAATGGTCTATAAGTTCGGCTACTGCACCGGCCAGCTTTTTCTCTCCCCCGAAGATCACGTCGTTCTCCTTGAGGTCGGTAGAAAAAGAGAGGCGGTGGAGCTGGGGGCCCGAGCTGAGGGCCCCCCTGATGTCCCAGGTATATGCGGCGCATCCGATGGGGCCGTGTACCACATGCAGTGCATCTGCCACCGGGTAGAGTACTACCCGGCTCCCGCAGAATACACAGGCACGCTGGCTGACCGACCCCGCCACAGTATGCTTTTCACATGCCATGTCGAAAGTGCCTTCTCCTTTATGGAATATCTGTTTCTTTCTATCATCCAATATATGCATGACTCTCTCTCCACCCGGTGACTTACATCACCAGTTCAAAACTCTCATCCGGCGCGTCGCGTTCGATCCGATCCATGATGACACCCAGGATCTTTTCTACCAGTCTGAGGGCTCCGGTATATCCCACAGTGGGAAAATAGCTATGTCCTATTCTGTCGTAGATAGGGAAGCCTACCCGGACAAAAGGGACATCTTCATCTTTAGCAATGTATTTGGCATAGGTATTACCTATGATCAGGTCTACTGACTCTTCTTTTATCCACTGATGCAGGGTGAGCATATCACCAGGCTGTTTGATCCTGACTTTATAGTCCAGGCCGTCCGTGATTTCAGCCATTCTTCTCATAAAGGCCTTACCGGGAGTACCTGTCACTACATACACAGGCTTCATATCCATGGTGATCAGAAACTCAGTCAGAGCCAGGAGCTGATCCGGATCTCCAGCCAGGGCTACTCTCTTTCCATAGAGATACTGATGCATATCCGCGATCACATCGATGAGACGTCCTCTTTCATCAGTGATCGAATCAGGCACATTTACTCCCGCTACCTGGCGCAGCTTGTCGATAAATCTATCAGTAGCAGCCAGGCCTATAGGCAGATCCATGATGTCACAGGGTACCTTACACTTTGTATCCAGCAATTTGGCGGCAGGGCCAGAGGTAAATCTACCCAGTGCTATAGTATGCTTGGAATCCCCTGAACTCCGCAGTTCGGGCAGGGTCGTACCACCCTTAGGGTACATCTCAAACTTACCGGTGAGAGGAGTGTCCACTACATCTGAGGTATCAGGAAACATGATAGTGGGTATATTCATTGCCGCAGTCAGTCTCTTGATCTCCCGCATATCGGAAGGCTCTACCCATCCGGGTAATATGTTTATGTTCTTGGTCTTGTACCCGGTATTCTCGGCTAAGTAACTCACCAGGCTTTTAGTCATATTGGCAAATCCGGTCACATGGGATCCTACATAACTGGGAGTATTGGTATGAATGACCATTTTCCCGGCGGGGATCTTACCCTCTGCTTCTGCCTTTCCTACTATCTGGGGAATGTCATCCCCGATGGTCTCAGACAGACAGGTGGTGTGTACGGCAATCAGGTCCGGGTTGTAGACCGTAAAAATATTATTTATTGCCTGGAGCAGGTTAGCCTGTCCCCCGAATACACTGGCCCCTTCGGTGAAAGAGCTGGTACCGGCCATAATCGGGTCTTTATAATGCCTGGTCAGGGATGAACGGTGATACGCACAGCAGCCCTGTGAGCCATGACTATGGGGAAAACATCCATGTACTCCCAGTGAAGCATACATAGCTCCAATGGGCTGGCAGGTCTTGGCCGGATTGACTACCAGGGCACTCCTGTCTTTGATCTCTTTAGGTGTTTCTTTTAATAACATCTTATCCTCCTAATCGCAGGCATAGCTGGCTGAGAGTTCAGGACTTTTCTGCCAGGGAGCCTTCACTAAATGGAAGAAACTACCATTTACCAGGCGATCGATCTCTTCATAGAAATTGACCGCACCTTTAAACCCGGCGTAGGGCCCACCAATATCGTAGCTGTGCAGCTGTTTGAGAGGCACACCGCTCTTCTGGATAACATACTTTTCCTTTATTCCGGCGCAGAACAGGTCAGGCTTGACCAGCTCCAGCAGCTTTTCGGCTTCATGATGGCTGATGTCATCAATGACCAGGGAGTTATTATCCATCTCAGGCATCATGCCCTCATAATCAGTGAACTTCAGTACCTTATCCAGCTTCTTCACTTCTGCCTCGGTGAGACGGGGACTGAAAAACTTAGGGTCAGGCTCTACTTCCAGCTCTTCAATATTACGGCTGTCGGCATCCACTTTAATAGTAGACAGGACCTTACGCCCCTCGTAATCATCCCGGTGAGCGAACTCGTAACCGGCTGATACGACCTTCATACCCAGCTCTTTAAACAGCTCCTGGTAATGATGCGCCCGGCTGCCGCCCACATACATGAGTACCGTCTTGCCTTCCAGGCGGGGTCTGTATTTAGCCAGAGCTGCTTCCACCTGGGGCATTTCTTTGGCTATCATAGCCTCTACTTTATCTTTGAGTTCTTTGTCTCCCCAGTACTCGGCCATGCGGCGGAAGCTTTTGGCAGTAGCATTAGCCCCGATCACATTGACTTTCATCCAGGGGATACCGTATTTCTTTTCCATCATCTCAGCTGTGTAGTTGATGGAACGGTGACACTGTACCACATTGAGATCGGCCTGGGGTGCATTAGCCATGGAGCCGAAGGTAGAGTTGCCGCTGAAGGTAGACACCAGTGTGATGCCTGCTTCTTCAAACAGCCGCTCCAGCTCAAAAGCGTCTCCCCCGATGTTGTATTCACCCAGCATATTGAGCTTATACTTACCCTCTACAGGCTTCATATCTTTACCCACGATATTCTTGAATACCGCGTTATTGGCGATATGGTGTCCGGCTGACTGGGATACGCCCTTGTAGCCTTCGCAGGACATACCGAAGATTGTGATGCCCAGCTCTTCTTCCATCTTACGGGAAACGGCATGAATGTCATCTCCGATCAGTCCTACCGGACAGGTAGCGAATATGGAGATAGCCTTGGGGTGGAATATTTCCACTGCTTCCCGTATAGCCTGTTCCAGTTTCTTTTCTCCACCAAATACTATGTCGTTTTCCTGCATATCTGTACTCATGGAATAGGTCATAAAGTTTCTGTCACCTTCATCCACGGGTTTGGTCTGATTACGCCGGGTAAGCCAGCTGTAAAATCCGCAACCGATAGGGCCATGTGTGATCTGCAGTATGTCCCGGGTAGGCCCTACCACCACACCTTTACAACCAGCATAACTACAGCCTCTCTGGGTTATGATCCCGGGGATGGTCCTGACATTAGCCTGGATCTCCGGTACTACTCCCCCCTCATCCACCTTATTTATCATGATGGACTTATCTCTTTTACGGGCTACCTTAGCCGGGTAAGCCTTGAGCATCTCCTCTTTTACGGCTTCCGCGGTGAGGTTCTTGGTTTTTCTTGCCATTTTGGTCTCCTTAACTTGCCTCGTCTAATACGCTGTCGCCTTCTTCACCGGTACGGATACGCCAGGACTCCATGACAGGCAGAACAAAGATCTTCCCATCTCCCGACTTACCAGTCTGGTTTGTCTCGATGACGGTCTCCACTACAGTGCTGACCAGGTCATCGGGCACTATCACAGTGATGACCCTCTTAGGGATGAGGCGCTGACTCTGTCCCAGCTGTGAGATGGCTTCTTCATAGCCTTTCTCAGCACCTTTGAGGACACCGAAGTCTACTATTCCTTTTCCCCGGCCCAGCGCTTCTTTAGCGGTAAAGGAAGTGATTCCGGCATCAGCCAGGGCTCTCTTAGTCTGGTTGATCATATTCATCCGGACTATAGCCATTACTTCCTTCATACTGCCACCTCCACCATTTCTTCAGCATCAGTAGCTTCCAGCATACCGGAGGATACGGTATAGACTTCTTCCACAGGCGATACAAATATCTTACCGTCTCCAAAAGAGCCTTTGTCACCGGTGCGGGCAGCTTTCATGATGGTCTTTATGACCAGGTCTTTATCTTTATCCTTGATCACAGTGAGCAGGAGCTCTTTAGGGATCTCGTCATAGGTGACCTCCCCTATCTTGATGCCGCGCTGCTTACCCCGGCCTACTACCCCGATACGTGTCACTGCAGGAAATCCTGCTTCCATAAGGGCAGCCATGACTCCGTCTACTTTATCCGGTCTTACGATTGATCTTATCATTATCATGTTTCATTCCTCCTAATATATTTCTTTTATTCATTAGTTCGCGATACCAAAGTCGATGAGCAGCTTTTCGAGCTGGTCGATCTCCAGTGGTTTGGGAACTACAAACATCTCATTGTCGTTGATCTTGGATGCCAGAGAACGGTACTCACCGGCCTGAACATGGGTAGGGTCAAACTCGATCACAGTCTTACGGTTGATTTCAGCCTTCTGTACCATATTGTCACGGGGGACAAAATGTATCATCTGAGTACCGAGCTGACGGGCCAGTTCCCCTATCATCTCAGACTCATTGTCTACCTTACGGCTGTTACAGATCAGTCCACCCAGTCTTACAGATCCCGCTTCCGCGAATTTCTTGATACCCTTACAGATATTATTGGCGGCATACATGGCCATCATCTCTCCGGACACCACGATGTAGATTTCCTCAGCTTTACCCTCACGGATAGGCATAGCGAATCCACCACATACCACGTCTCCCAGTACATCATAGAACACATAGTCCAGGGCCTCACTCTCAGCATAGGCACCCAGCTGTTCCAGCATGTTGATAGAAGTGATGATACCCCGTCCGGCACAGCCTACTCCAGGCTCAGGTCCGCCTGACTCTACACACACGGTTCCGGAAAATCCGTCTTTGCGGATATCCTCCAGTTCTACATCCTCACCTTCTTCTCTGAGGGTGTCCAGCACGGTATTCTGGGACAGCCCGCCCAGTAATAACCTTGTGGAATCTGCTTTGGGATCACATCCTACTACCATTACCTTTTTGCCCATTTCAGCCAATCCGGCCACTGTATTCTGAGTGGTAGTGGACTTCCCGATTCCGCCCTTTCCATAAATAGCTACTTTGCGCATTTTATCCTCCTTTATATTTTTTCAAAAATGCTCCGCCTGGGGCTATCCCCAACACCCTCTCTATTGCAAAGGGAGTGCCAGGTGGTTTTTGGAGGAGAGATGAGGGGGAAGGATGAGGTCTTAAGTAATTGGTGAGACAGGAGATAAAAAGTTTTTAAGTTTTTTTGGAATCGGATTTTAGTAATGAAGAGTTCCTACGTGGGGGTAGGAAGGGGATTGGGATCCTACATTTTGGTAGGACTTGAACCACAGGGGGCGTAGCGGATCGGGGGGTTTTGGAGAGCCTCTCGCAAAGGCGCGAAGATCGCAAAGGAGGGCAAGGAGGGTTACCTGGTGGTGGGAGAGGGGGCAAGATCAGAATGTGTGAGTAGGTGTCGACCGGGAGTCCAGGGCTCTCTGAATGCGGTAACAGTCAGGGGTAGCCCGGGGTTGCCTCCCTGGCGGTGGGAGTCTGAGCATGAGCTGCCACCATGCGGAGTAAGGACAGAGGGGTAAGTACCGGGATGGGACATATGAGAAATATATGTACCATTTTTTGTTTTTTTGGTACATATTGTTGCTTAATGGGATATTATGTGCTAATATAGGACATATTAGGAGGTCATAATGGATGTAAATCCGGATATTCCTTATGAAGAATTGCCTTTTCTCCCCCCTGATCCGGGACTGATACAAATACCGGCTCTATTGAAACAGGAGGCTGCTGCACGGACAGCACTGGGAGAATTGAAGGGGATATGTCATATCATACCTCATAAAGAGATCCTCCTCAACATCGTGGCCCTGCTGGAAGCCAAGGACAGCTCCGAAATCGAGAATATAATCACAACTCATGATAAGCTCTTCCTCTCTTTGTCCCAATCCAAACCGGTGGACCGGGACAGTAAAGAGGTGCTGTCCTACCGGGAAGCCCTGTTCCTGGGGCTGTACCTGATCCGCGAGAACGATATCCTCAGGAGCAGCGATATCATTGAAATACAGAAAACAATACTGAAAAACGACGCAGGAATCAGGAGCAACCCCGGCACCCGATTACTGAATGACAAGACGGGAGAAGCGGTCTACACTCCTCCTCAGAATAAACAAAAACTCCTGGCCCTGATGGATGACCTGGCCCGTTTCATCAATGAAGAAGAAGCTTCCCTGGTGAATCTGGCGGTAATGCACTACCAGTTCGAATCTATCCACCCCTTCTACGACGGGAACGGACGCACGGGGCGCATATTGATGAGCCTGTACCTGGTACTCAAGGGGCTGCTGGACAGTCCAATACTATACCTGAGCCGCTACATCTCACAGCACAAATCCGAGTACTACGACCTGCTCCACGGTGTTACCTTTCATCAGAGATGGGAGGAATGGGTCAGCTTCATTCTTCAGGGTGTGGAGGAAAGCTCCCGCTCCGCTATCCGTAAAATAGAGCAGATCAAACTGTTGATGGAGGACTTCATCACCCAGATCCGCCCTCAGCCTTTTTACTCCCGGGAGCTGATAGAGACCCTATTCGAATACCCCTATACCCGCATCTCAAATATCGTAGAGAAGACCGGTGTAGAACGCAAGACCGCCTCCCGTCATCTGCAAAAACTGGAAGATCTGGGCCTGCTGGAAGGACGAAGGGCGGGAAAAACGGTGTATTATGTAAATACCAGACTGGTGGGATTGTTGAAAGAGTGGTAGAGATGAGAATAGTCTAAAGTCGATAGTAGGCACTGTCTCTAAAGTCCGAGCCTTAACCCTCAACCAGACGGACAATCTGCAACCCCACCAATCCCCACTTCCCCTCCGAAGGCTGCCGAATTAGTCAATAGTCATTAGTCGATAGTCGATAGCAGGTACTGTCTCTAAAGTCCGAGCCTTAACCCTCAACCAGACAGACCACCTGCAACCCCACCAAGCCCCACTTCCCCTCCGAAGGCTGCTTGCTCTTCTCTGCATGGTGCACCCCACCATACACCCCAGCAGGGCTTACTTACCCTATACTGTACCCAGCCGCAGGCCACTAAGCCCGCCCGGCACCATGCCTGCTAATCTCCAGCAGACATTTCGAGGGGTGAGGCCCAAAAGTCGTACAGACCAAAAAAGGAATTTTCTTTGCCAAGCTTTCTTTTCTTCCTGAAAAGAAAGCGGAAGGCCCGCCAGCTCTCGCTGGCCCAGGCAGGTCGTGGCAGCCCAGGCACCGGCACCTGCCGCCAGGATGGCACCACCGGGCTACTCCCGTCTGCTGTCGCATCCGGGAAGCCCCGTACCTACTCCTGTCGAAATACCCTGAAGTCCACTTCATATTTCTTGACCCTGAGCCCCATGACCCTTTCGGTCAGGCCCAGGGTCTTGGCGGCCTGAGCCATATTGCCATGACAGTTTTTGAGGGCCTCGATGAGGGTCTCCTTCTCCACCATATCCAGCTTGGCCTGGAGGGTGCCTCTATACTGGGTACCGCTGGTAGTAGAGGTCTGCAGGGAGGGGGGCAGATGATAGGCATGAATCACATCATCATCACTAAGGATGACAGCCCGTTCTATGACATTCTCCAGCTCCCGTACATTGCCGGGCCAGTGATAACTCATGAGCATATCGATAGCCGGTGTGGAAATACGCCGCACTCTTCGGCCATGCATCTCAGAATACTTCTGTACAAAGAAATCCGCCAGAAGCAGGATATCACTGCCTCTTTCATGAAGTGAAGGGATATGTATGGGAAAGACATTAAGTCGATAGTACAGATCCTCCCGGAACTTTGCTTCTTTTATGGACTGTTCCAGGTCGACATTGGTGGCGGCTATAATGCGGATATCTACCTTTATGGTCTTATTACCCCCCACCCGTTCAAACTCTCTTTCCTGCAGTACCCGGAGAAGCTTGGTCTGCATAGGCATGGATAGCTCCCCCACCTCGTCCATAAACAGTGTGCCCCCGTGGGCGTCTTCGAATCTCCCCCTCCGGGATTCGACCGCTCCGGTAAAAGCCCCCTTTTCATGGCCGAACAGTTCACTCTCGATTATGTTTTCCGCCAGAGCGGCACAGTTAAACTTAATAAAGGGCCCGCCGTTACGGGGACTATTGTAATGGATGGCCTGTGCTACCAGCTCTTTACCGGAGCCGCTCTGTCCCAGTATGAGTACTGTACTGGCGGTAGTGGAGATCTTTTCTATGAGGTCATACACTTTCTGCATGGGTTTGGAGTTCCCGATTATATTAGAAGGCCGGAATCGTTCCTTGAGCTCTCCCTTGAGGCGCAGGTTTTCTTCACGGAGTCGGTCATTCTCCTCATGTTCCAGCTGATGCAGCTGTACCGCCTGGGCGATCATGGTAGAGATAATGGCCAGTACTTCCATATCATGTTCCAGTGAAAACTCTCCCTCCACTTCACGGTCTATGCTGAGGGTCCCAATCACCTCCCGTCCCAGTCGTATAGGTACACAGATGAAGGAGATATCTTCTTCATTTTTGAGGTCCCGGGAGCCCGTCTTGTTAAGAAATTCCTTACTCTGGGAAACCCTCTGTATCATGACCGGCTTACCGGTAGCTACTACTGTTCCGATGATACCCTCACCTACACGGTACACTCCCCTGGCCTGAGCGGCCTCATCCAGGCCCAGAGAGCTCTCGATAAAGATCTCTTCATTACTGCGATTAAGGATGGAGAGCATAGCCCGCTTTACCCCCATATGTTCACCCAGTATCTGCATGACTATCTCCAGTACAGTATGCAGATCCTGTTTACTATCCATAGCATGGCTGACTTTGAATAATAAGGGCAGGAGCTTGGCCCTGCAATATGTGTGAAAATATTCATCCTGTCTCATGAGTGCTATCCTTATGTATTAGATCCAGGGATTCCAGAAGATGACGCAGATACACTTCTCCGTCCACTCCCTTTACCCGGGAATAGTATTCCCTCATCATCTTTACCATTTCGCGGGCCTGGTCCTTGTCCAGCTGTACCCCCAGGGCTGCACTGCGATACTGGAGGGCAGACACCCCACTATGTTTTCCGATTATTATTTCCCTTTCCCGGCCCCAATCCAGGGGAGAGACCGTCTCATAAGTCGACTCATCCTTTAACAGTCCATCCACATGGATACCTGACTCATGGGAAAACACACTCTGGCCCACCCAGGGCATGTTTTTAGCCAACCAATATCCACTCATACCTTCCACCCTACGGGACAGCCCGTAGAGGCGGGATATGTCCATGCCCGTGTCGCGTCTGCGCTGATAATGCATCAGAGCAGTGATCTGTTCCAGGGAGGTATTGCCCGCCCTCTCCCCCAGGCCATTAACGGACGTAGAGAGATAGCGAACACCTGCATCGGCCGCTGCCAGGCTATTGGCCACAGCCAGTCCAAAGTCGTTATGAGCATGATACTCCAGAGGTACATCCAGTTCAGTACTCAATAACTTCATGATCCGGGTCACATCATCCGGTGTCTGAATACCTAAAGTATCTGAATAACGTAAACGAGTCGCTCCCAGGTCACGGGCATTTTTAAAATAATCCAGGACCTGCTCCGGATCACATCGTGATGCATCCTCCGCTCCTATAGTGACTTCCAGACCCTGTTTATGGGCGTAACGGACCACTTCCTGGAGACGGTAATTCAGCCAAAGCCTATCCTGCTTAAGCTTCTTTTCCAGAAGAATATCAGACACGGGGGCTGAAAGATGTACTTTTTTAACTCCGGTGGACAGTGAAGCATCCACATCTTCACAACTCATGCGGTTCCAGGTAAACAATTCACAGCTTAAACCCTCATCCACGATGAGTTTAATGGCGTCTATCTCAGGCTGACCCATAGCTGGAGTACCTGTTTCTATCCCGTAAATACCGGCGTAGCATAATTCGCGGGCCAGCTCCAGTTTTTCACGAGCCAGAAAGTCGACTCCAGGAGCCTGCTCTCCATCTCTGAGGGTGGTATCCAGAAAAAATATATCTCTCATAATGCCTCTTTCATCTCTTTATAGCAACTATCATACCAGATTTACCACCATTTTCATCCGCATATAATATACTGCAAATAAATGATTTATGCAAATTATGCATATATTTTAATCTACTTGACTGTTTTATTATTGTGCATTATACTATTCTTGCTGATTTAATTTTAATCATTGTGAGGTTTCTATGTTAGACAGTATTTCCGAGTGGGAGACTTATCTGGTAGAAGGCAAACAGTTCTATTTCACTGCAAAAGGTAGCATGAAAAAAAGGGCCAAGTTTACCCCTGTTATCGTATACAATATCATCAGTATGTGCATTGAAAAATATATCATGGGATATATGATGAAGCAGGGAAAGCTACCGGAAAACCATACCCTGGGCGAGCTTCTTCTCTTTCTGATGGCTGATCTGGATATTGACCCTGAAGTGGCCAGGACTATTAAGAATATGGACCGCTTTCAGGAAATATGCTCTACTGAGACCTATTCCCGAAAAGAGATGAGCTGGGAAGAAATCGAAACATTTATGGCAGCCACTGACTCTCTGATTGCTACCCTGAATTCTACCATGGAGGCCGATGCTGTACTCTCCTGAGATAAGAGATGCCATAAGGGATGATATACCAGCATTGATATCTCTTTTACAGCAATTATTTTCTATAGAAATGGACTTCAGCTTCGATTTTGAAAAACAGAAAGCCGGACTGGGATTATTACTGGATGACACAAGCAGGTCTTGTATTAAAGTAATGGAGCTGTCGGGCACAATCATTGGCATGGTCAGTGCCCAGATCACCATTTCCACTGCAGCCGGAGGCAGGGCAGCCTGGATAGAAGATATGGTCATTCACCATGAATACAGATCGCAAGGCTATGGCAGTGAGCTGCTGGCCTCCCTGGAGTCCTGGTGCAGAGGACAACAGGTTCTGCGCCTGCAGCTCTGTGCAGACAAGCTTAACCCACCAGCATCAGCCTTTTACAGAAAACAGGGATGGAAAGGCACTTCACTGGAAGTTTTTCATAAATTTCTTTAGTTTTGCTTGAAAAATGAGAAGTATAATGGTACTTTTCTGGTAGTAAACAACAGGAGATTTTTATGAAAACTATTTTTGACCATAAAGTCACTCCTTACGAATTGACCCTCCTTACCGGATCTGCTATGACTAAAGAGCATTACATGCAATCAGGCCGGGATGTCACTCAGATGAAGAAGGACCTGTTTAGGCTGCATCTTATCCGCCGTGAAAAACAGCAGGCCTGGGATTTTCTGGAGAGCATGGATCCCCATGACGCGGATATTCTCAAAGAAAACGAACTCATATATCTTTAAAGTAAGCCCCGGCTTATGCGGGGCTTTTTTTTAAGTTTTTTAATCCACTACCTGTACTACATCCTTTAGTTACACTTCCCGCCCCTTCCGGATCATGACATCGAAGAAGTCATAGATAAGGATAAAATTCAGGATCAGCATCACACTGACCATGATGATAAGGGGCAGTGTATTGGCTTTTAGGTCAGCCAGCTGGGGCAGCAGCATCACTACCAGGTACCAGATCAGGGCCCCGGTCACGGTAATCCACAGAAGAATGGCCGGAAAGAGGGCGATAAAGCCTTTGCCCTTGTTCTGCTCCAGGACCCAGGCGGCTACCGAGATGAGGGCGATGGAGGCCAGCATCTGGTTGGCTCCCCCGAAGGCGGGCCATATCATAGTCCAGCTGCCCGACCAGGCCAGTCCCACGCCGGCCGCAGCAGGGATGAAGGCGGCCAGCCAGGAATTGGAAAATACTTTGTATAATTTTTTATTTTTCTGTTCCAGAGGCTCTGCCAGCTCGGTCACCACATAGCGGGCGATACGATTGGTAGAGTCCAGGGTGGTGAGAGCAAAGGAAGATACCCACAATGCGGCAAAGGTACCTACTACCCCCGCCCCCAGGGTCTTAAAGGCAGTACTAGCCTGGGCATCCAGGGACAGGGAAAAGACTCCAATGGGGTCTGTAATCACCCTGGGGTAAATGCCCAAAAAATTGGCCTGCACCGCTGCAGCCTGGTCTTTAAAAGCTATATAAAAGAAAGAACCCACGATCAGGATGACCAGGGTGGAGAGTACCCCTTCGGTAAGCATACCTCCAAATCCTATAAACAGGCCGTCGCTTTCCTTGCGGATCTGCTTGGAAGAGGTACCGGAAGACACCAATGAGTGAAACCCACTGAGGGACCCGCAGGAGATGACCAGAGGGATGACCGGCCAGAAGGGTACCAGCTTGTCACTACCCTGCAGGGTCGGCGCGGAAAAAGCGGTAAAGGCAGGCAAAACCATGCCCTTATTGGCTATGATAAGAGTGATAGCCGCCACGGCCAGGCCGAAATACAGGAGCCAGGCATTGAGATAATCCCGGGGCTGGAGCAGCACCTTGACCGGTAGCGAAGCGGCTACAATAATGTAGACAAAGAATATGGCCAGCCATGCTTCGTAACTCAATACCAGGGGATGACTGAGAGCGAACCAAATCGAGACTGCCATGAGGGCGATTCCGATCGTGGTAGATAGCACGATATGCCACTTCAGCTTATACATCATGACTCCCATGATAAGAGCCACCAGCATAAACAGAGAGGAAGCAGTGGCTACCTGGGGATTCTTCACAAATGTCTTGCCTACTACCACAGAAAAGGCCGCCACTACCAGAATTAAAACAAAAAGAATAAACCAGGCAAAGACTTTTCCGGTCCGGGCTTTGATGACCTGAGACGCGATATACTGGATGGACTTTCCCTGGTGGCGTACCGACGCCATCAGAGACAGGTAATCATGTATAGCCCCTACAAAAATATTCCCTATAAGTATCCACAACAAAGCCGGTGCCCAGCCCCAGGCCAGAGCCAGTATAGGCCCCACTATGGGTGATGCTCCGGCAATAGAGGCAAAATGATGGCCGAATACTACGAATTTATTGGTAGGCACAAAGTCTTTTCCGTCTTCAAACTCCACAGCCGGAGTAGGACGATTATCATCTACCTTTACAATACTGCGGGCCACCCATCGCCCATAGGTAAAGTAAAGTAGAACATAAATGCTTAATACTCCCAGTAGGATTAATACTGCTGACATACTACACTCTCCTCTGTACTTGCTTAATTCTAAGTATTATAAGAGAAAAGTGAAAGAGGGTCAATTTCTGTTTTAGGGTTCAGTTTTTAAAAAAGAATGGTTCTCTGAAATAGTACTCTGAAAAAGGCCCTGCCAGATTAGATTAGGTTTTCTCTAAACGGCTCACAGCCCAGCGGGCGTGTTCTCGCACTACTTCCGAGACATCGTGGCAGGCCAGATCCTGTAGTACTGTTAACAGGCTTCTGTCTCCCCTATTCGCTGCGGCAATACAGGCATTGCGGAGCAGGCTCTCCCGTCCTGCCCGCATAAGAGGAGAACCTGCGAAACGGGCTGTAAAGGCAGAGTCATCCGCTAGTGACAGGATGTCCGTCAGGCCTAGCCTTGAACCGGCCCGGTGAACGAGAAAGTCCTGAACGCCAGTCTGCTCCGCCCTGAGGTTAAAGGGGCAGGCCTCCTGGCACAGGTCACAGCCGAAGATCCAGTCTCCCATCAGAGGGCGAAGCTCTTCCGGAACAGATCCTTTATGTTCAATAGTGAGATAGGAGATACAGCGGCGGGCATCGATGTACATAGCTGCGGTGAGAGCCCCGGTGGGACAAATATCCAGGCAGCGGGTACATCCTGAAGGACAACTGCCCTGAGGGTGTACCGTGTCCTGTAGCGGATTACGCAGAATACCACTGGGCTCTATGTCCAGGTCAGTGATGATCAATCCCAGAAAGAACCAGGACCCCAGCTTTTTGTTGATGGAAAGGGTATGTTTTCCGGTAAAGGCGATCCCGGCTCCGTCCGCGGCCAGGCGCTCATGCAGGGGGCCGGAGTCAGTGAATATGCGGCTCTGCATAGTGGGGTGCTGCTCTCTGATACGAGTGTCCAGCTGTTTCAGCTTCTGCTTCAGGGTCTTGTGGTAGTCCCTGCCCCAGGCATAGCGGGTCACGCGAGCCAGGGAACTGGCCCCCTCATCCAGCAGTAAACCCTTTTTCCAGGGGGCTATCTGGTAGTAGTTCATACCTGCCACGATGACAGAACGGGCTCCCGGCACCAGGGATTCGGGATGGTACTTGAGCTTACGGTGCTGATCCATGAAGGCCATTGTTCCTTGTCTCTCATCCTCTAGCCACTGATCATATACCTGATCCAGAGCATCCGAGACGGCACTCCAGTCCGCTGAGACCACACCCATCAGATCTAGATCAAAACCCTGATTCAAATCCTGGATGCTTTTATAAGTGATAGTGTTCATAATGAATTCCTGATACCATTCTATCCTGGACTACCGACTATTAACTATTAACTATTGACTATTGACTATTGACTATCGACTAATTCATACATCGCAGGGTCACAGCTACTACTTCCTGGAGATCATGATAGCGCATCCCCCCTTTTACCATAGTACGCAGCCCTCCCATAGAAGAGACCAGATAGTGGGATATTACATGAGGGTCATAGTCCTGAGACAGTTCTTTATTCTTCCGGGCCATTTCCAGAGCAGTGTGAAACAGTTCCCGGAATCGTTCCAGGCCCCTGGTGATCATAGGTGAAATAGTGGTGTGAGACTTTTCAAATTCCACTGCCGCATTGACCAGGTAACAACCCCGCACCCCGGTACCCTGCTCCGCTTCAGCGATGATAGACTGAAAATAGCGCTGGATGAACTGTTTGCCGGAGCTATTGCGGGACAGATCCTGCTCCAGCTCCTGAAACACCTTATCCAGATAGCGCTGCAGGCACAGCATAAACAGCTCCTCTTTGGAGCCGTAGCATTGATAGAGGCTGGACTTGGACAGCTTCATGACCTGCATGAGGTCCTGCATAGAGCTCGCCTCATAACCTTTTTTCCAGAATAGACGCATGGCTGAATCAAGAGTATTCTCGAAGTCGAAATTTCGGGGCCTTCCTTTTGGCATGACAAGATTATAGACTGAGTAGTCCAATTGTCAATAGATAATTGAAAGAATTCTTGCCACTTACTGCTCGGGAAGCTACAATACAGGACATACATAAAAGGAACTCAAATGAAGCAGAAACCCGGTTTTGTATTATGGCTCACCGGTCTGTCCGGGGCAGGAAAGACTACCCTGGCACACGAGGTCGAAGCCATCATGCATCGATTGCACCTGCCGGTACAGGCCCTGGATGGAGATACTGTCCGGTCTACCCTGTGCAAAGACCTTTCTTTTAGTACGGAAGACCGCCGGGAGAATATCCGCAGAGTGAGCTGGGTCACCCAGCTTCTGGCCGGTCACGGCATCAAAGTTATAGTCTCATTTATCTCTCCCCTGGCACAGATGAGGGAAGAGGCCGCCGGCCTGGTGCAGCAATCCGGAGCCCGCTTTATCGAAGTCTATGTCAATGCCTCGCTGGAGGAATGTGAAAAACGGGACCCCAAAGGCCTTTATAAAAAAGCCCGGGCCGGGGAGATACCCGACTTTACCGGTATCACTCAGGACTATGAAGCTCCCGTTAATCCCTCCATTACCTGCTTTACCGACCGCGAAAGTATTGAGCAAAGTACAAAAAAGATCATGGAATACCTGATCAATAACAATATCGTCTAAGAGGCCCTATATGAAAGACCACTGGATAGTGAACCGATGCCCCCTGAGCGGCTCCTCCTTTACTAATCTCTTCCGTCTTCTGTGGCAAAACCGATTCAGGATACATATTAAGTATGTTCCCCGGCTACTCTACAGCCTGCTCATGTTATTGATCACCTGGCCTCTACGGATCATGGAATGGATATTTACCAGCCGAAGAGTCAAAAAGCATGTACTTCCCCAGGACCCCATCTTTATCATAGGGCACTGGCGCAGTGGTACTACGCTTATGCACTACCTGTTTGACTGTGATCAGTCTAAAGGCATGGTCAGCAACGTAGAGGTCTATGCCCCGCATTTTTGCCTGGCCTTTCCCCGGCTGGCCCGCTTTCTGGTAGGGATATCTCTCCCCCCCACCCGGCCTATGGACCAGGTCCAGATTAATGCCGGCCTGCCCGGTGAGGAAGAGCACTCCCTGGGAGCTATTGATAAATACGGCTACTTTCACTCCATGATCTTTCCCCGGAACTGGCACAGTTATGCCGCTTATGAGTCGTTTAATGGAGTCAGTGACCGGGACCTGGCCCGCTGGCAGCAGCGCTATACCACCTTTATCAAAAAAATATCTCTTAAAAACCAGGGCAAACAGCTGGTGCTGAAAAACCCGGCTAATACCTGGCGTATAAAACACCTCATAAAGATGTACCCCCGGGCCAGATTTATCCATCTGGTGAGGGAACCTTATTCACTCATGGCCAGCAGTGTACGCTTTTATGACGAGACTACCCGGATATTCAGCCTGCAGAAATGGGACCCCGCACAGACTCTGGATAAAATGCTGTACAGCTATACTGAACTATATAGGAACTGGGATCAGAATATTCAAGAGCTGCCCCGGAATCAGATGATCACAATAAGGTATGAGGATATGATCAGAGCACCCCTTAAGACCATGGAAACAGTATACCGGGAACTGGGCATAAGTGAATGGGATAAAGCCCGTCCTTACATGAAAAAATACCTGGAAGAACATAAGACATACACCACACATCAATATGCATATTCCCCATCTTTTCTTAAAACCGTCAATCAGGAATGTGGTTTTATACTGAAAATGTGGAAATATACTAAAAAATCATAGCCTTTTCAAAAATACCTCTAAGTCCTTAAAATTGCCCCAATTAAATCCCCCTGTTATAATATGAATGAGAAAAACACAGGAGTCATCATGGAGCTCTTAAGCCCCGCAGGAGATATCACCAAGCTGCAGTTTGCCATCGAATACGGGGCAGATGCCGTATACATCGGAGGACAGGCCTTTTCCCTGCGCCAGGGCGCCCGTAACTTTGACCCGGAGCAGCTGGCAGAGGCAGTAGACTATGCCCATAAACGGGGCAGGAAGATCTATCTGACATTAAACTCCTTTCTGCATACCGACCAGTGGCAGGACTTTGAAGAGTACCTCCGTCTCCTGGACCCTATCCCCCTGGATGCCTACATCATCGCCGATCTGGGCGCGGTAGCCACCGTCCGGGAGAGGTACCCTCACAAAGACATACACATCTCTACCCAGGCCAATACGACCAATGCCCGGACAGTGAAGTTTTACGAAAAGATGGGGGTGAGCCGGGTAGTACTGGCCCGGGAGCTCAGCCTGAGGGAGATCCGGGCCATCCATGATCAGACCGATATCGAGCTGGAGGCCTTTGTACACGGGGCCATGTGTATCGCCTATTCGGGGCGATGCCTGCTGTCCAATTACTTTACCAATGCCGCTCCCTACGCTGAAGACGAGCTCCAGGGAGTGCAGAAACGCAAGGGCACCCGGGATGCCAATCAGGGAGACTGCTCCCAGAGTTGCCGCTGGGAATATGACCTCATTGAAAGGCAGCGGCCCGATGAAGTGATGACTATAGGTGAGGATACCACGGGCACCTACATCATGAGCTCCCGGGACCTCAACATGGCCCGCTACATAAAAGAGCTCCGTGAGGCCGGCATCTCCTCCTTTAAGATCGAGGGCAGGGTCAAGAGCCTGTACTATGTGGCCAATATCACCCGGGTCTACCGCCAGGCTATGGACCTAAGCCTCGAGGACAGCCTACCCCCGGAAGAGCTTTTGGAAGAGCTCAACGCGGTCAGTCACCGGCCCTACACTACGGGCTTTTACTTCGAGCACAACCGTCTGGAGAGCCTGTCTACAACTCATGACAATAAATATATCCGGCCCTGTAAGTTCCTGGGCTATGTCATAGACGACAGCGACCCGAAGCGCCCACTTATACGTGCGGCCAATCAGGTGCGGGCCGAATGGGACCTGGAGGTCATCACTCCCTCGGGGGCCAATCATAAACTCAACGATTTTAAAATAATCAAAAAGGGAGCCGAAGTCCCCCTGGTACAGACTAATGATGAGTTCGTTCTGGAATGTGACGTGGAATTACATAAACACGACATCCTTCGGGCCTGGGAAGAGCAGATTGTCGCTATTAAGAGAAAAGCTGAACACCTGTAAAATTACTATTCCTGTGATGTAAACAGCATTAATCATTTTGACTCTCATTGAACCGCTATCGACTATTGACTATTGACTATTGACTATCGACTTAATTAAGCATGCGGGTGAAACTTCTTATAGTTCTCTTTTAGCTTTTCCACTGAGAGGTGGGTATAGACCTGGGTGGTGGACAGGCTGGCATGGCCCAGCATCTCCTGTATGACCCGGATATGAGCCCCGTTCTCCAGGAGATGGGTGGCAAAGGAGTGCCGCAACATATGGGGGTGGATATGCCGGCTCTGGCCCAGCTCCAGGAGAATACGATCCAGTATGTTTCGGACCATACGGTCGGACAGGCGTTTTCCATTACGGGTCAGAAAGAGCGCCTGTTTTTGTTCAAAATCTATCTCTTTTCTGGCTATGAGATATTGCTTTAATACACCGATAGCTCTTCTACCGAGGGGCACCTGCCGTTCTTTATTCCCTTTTCCGATTACCCTGAGCTGGTTCTGCCTGATATCCACATGATCCAGGTCCAGTCCTACCAGCTCCGATACCCGCAGGCCTGTGGCATAGAGAAAAATAAGCAGGCATTTATTTCTGATATCCAGGATGCTAGTCTCAGGCATGGTATCTATGATCTGCATGATCTCGGCCTGTCCTATTACTTCGGGTAAATGTTTTGCCTTTTTGGGACTCCGCAGGAGGTCGGCAGGATTATGGTTGATTACGGCCTTATGTTGCAGCCAGTGAAAAAAGGACTTCAGGGAGGCTATCTTTCTCTCCATAGTGGAGCTTTTATAATCTGCGCTGCCTAATTTCATGATATAATGATTAAGATCTGTGTAACGGATACTATTCCAATCCTGAAAACCCAGATTAGTGATAAAGACAAAAAAGTTACTAAGATCATCCTCGTATGCCTTTAAGGTATGGGCAGAACAGGCCCGTTCATACTGCAGGTATTCCAGAAAATCCTTCACCAGGTTTTGTAACGGCATAGTTGATTATCGACCCGGATCCGGCCATTCTTAAGCTAGAGAAAGTCAGCCTTATACACCAGTCCCAGGTAGAGTGACAGAGTCTCTATCATAGGCCCACCACTTTTATTCCATTCTTTGCGATTGATGATACCATTGACCGGATTTTCCATGTCATATTCACCACTGTAATAAGAGCCTTTTTCATAATAAAAGCGGGCCTTAATACCAAAATTTCCCCGGGGAAACCAGGTCACTGACAGAGTTGTGGCCGGCCAAAAGGTAGTGACCTCCTGCCATTCCCTCCAGGTCTGATTAGGATAATCATTGGTACTGATGGTCTCAGGATCATGTCTGTCAAAGGGGATCCGTATAGACGCTTCCAGCTCCAGGTTCTTGATGGCATGCGTGAAAAAGAACAGGGTAAGGGCTGTCGGGGTATTCCTCAGCTTGTCCATCTCCAGGCCACTATCATGCTCATTTGTCCCTATAAAGGGAGTGAAGCTGTTTAACCCGACACCCAGGGCATATTTATCGTTTAAAAACTGAGGATACCAGGTCACAGAAAATCTGCCGAATCCGGGACTGGGTAAAGAACGAAGTTTATTTTCCGTTAAAAAAGAGTAGTATCCCGGTACGCCAAACAGCCCGGTAAAAGACCCATCCAAACGTATATTACCAAAACGTACAGTAAGGCCTAGTTCCAGCTGAGTGCTGGGAAACTGCCCAGAATAGTCATAAATATTGGTCATGGAATCCGCATTGGTATAAGATATGTGTTTTTCCCCCATCTCCTGAACCAGGCCCAGGTGCGTGTAGAACATACGTTTCAGCTTCAACTCCTGGCTTTCATATACAGTCTGACGTATTTTTTTTATCTCGACTTCTGATTCAACACTAAATTCCGGTAAAGCGGCACGTACTGAAGCCACGATTTTCAGAGTAAGCTCATCTATAGTATCGAACAGATCAAGAGACAGATCCCCGGTATAATAATCCCTGAACTTGATCTGGTCATGCAGGACATCCAGGATCTCGATAAAAAATATCATCTGGTCTTTTTGTACATAGTAGCTTCCGTAGATGATTACATCGGCTTCGGCCAGACGGCCCTGCTGCAGTGCATCGGCACGGTCATTGATCTTTTTAAACCCTTTTTCCAGGTCCAGGATCTCAAAATCTTTCACTTCTTTGAGCTGGGTACTGACAGACTTTTTTAATATTTCACTGATATTATAATCATCTTTCTGGGAAATCAGATTCAGGTCAGCCACTGCGATCCGCCATTTTTCTACTGAAAATAAAGGAGAGAAAGAACCTGTCAGAAACAAAATAGACAACAATACTCTTCTATAACTCATATCTCACCCCCAGCCCAAAATAGGTGCTGCTGATCTTTAACTCATTTAGTTCCACCCAGGTCTGCCCATCTATTTCTTGTATCACCGGCTTATTCATCTGATCACCTCTATCATAACTCAACCTGGCCCCAAAAAAGTAATAATTAAAAGCAAAACTGAGCCGGGAATTTACTCTGAAATTAAGATTCAGGTCAATATATGCCGGGCCTTCTGACTCTACTACCACTCCCAGAGTGGATAAATTAGTGGCGGAATAATTCATACTGAGATTTCCAAAGGGTACTGATCCGGTAGAGAGTTGTATACTGTATTTTCTGGTTATATTCAACTTAAGAAATATACCCGGAGAAAAATACCAGTATTGCACTTCTGGTTGATCCAGTACTACCTGACGGCCATCCAGGTCCAGAATAGTGTTAAAAGGTAGAAAGCCCCAGCTGTAATGGCCGGTGAGATCCAGCCCCACCATTATGACGGAACCAAAGATCCCTTTACCCCAGATAAACTTACTGGTGAGTTGGCCCATTCCGGTGTCTGCCGAGAGCATGAATTTCATATAGGTATTACGATAATAATATTCTATCATGGGAGATAGATTAAGGGTGGGATATGAGGAGTTTATACGCTCATAATTGATATTTGTAAGACCACTGCCATTAGTCAGGATATCTACGTCGTAGTTAATAGCATTATGTACATAATCCAGGTTCAGCCCCGGAACCCATTTCGGTACAGCCGGTTCAAACTGGGACAGAGATTTTGTCACGACCTCTATCTCATTCATCTGCTGTTTTTCCTTAGGTGGGTATTGGAGCTGCAGGATTTTTGTAATCGATATAACAATATTATCCAGTTTATCTATAAATGCAGTCTGAGAGTATTTGAGGGGCGTGCCAATAGGTGCACTCTTCCCGTCTTTTACCTCAGCTAATGAAATCAGATAGTCATTATTAGTGAGAAGTATTTCCAGTAATACTTCCGCATTGAGCTTCGTGATTCCCTTTTCTCTAAGATCCCGGGCATCATTCCATAGAATATAAACCCCATTGGGTTTTTGTGAATCTGAGACCAGGGCCTTTAAAACCATCTCTTCTATCACTGATCTTTTCCTGGTATCGATAGATACCCCTACTTTTTGATTAAAGGTCTTGGAGTATGCCGTACTTACCGTAAAAATGACTGTACAAAGAAATAACATGATTTTTTTCATATTGCACCTCTCAGCCTGATTATATCACAAAGCTCAGCGTGTATCAATAAATAAAACATATTTTTATATTCGTATTGAATTGATATGAATAGAATTACGTGAAAAAAAAGACCGGCCAAAAAGGCCGGTCCTGAATAGGGTGATTAACGTTTTGAATACTGCTCTCTTTTGCGGGCTTTGCGAAGACCAAATTTCTTTCTTTCCACCATTCTGGGGTCTCTGGTAAGAAGGCCGGCCAACTTGAGGATCTTGTGATAGGTCTCGGTATTGGACTTATCGACCGCACGGGCAATACCATGTCTCAGGGCCTGAGACTGTCCGGTAAGGCCGCCACCCTTTACGGTAGCATAGATATCCACTTTACCCAGGAGGTCTGTCTCTTTTAAGGGACGAAGTACCGCTGCCTGGAAATATTCAGGAAAATAATCAGTAAATTCTCTTTTATTGATGGTGATCTTTCCAGATCCGCCAGGGGTCAAAAATACACGTGCAATACTGGTCTTTCTTCTGCCTGTGGCATAAACTTTTTCAGCCATTATTCAAACTCCCTTATATTTCCAGTTCTTTCAGGTTGACACCTTTTAATGAGTGCTCTGCACCCTGAAAAAGGAACAACTTCTTGATCATCTTATTAGCCAGTTTGTTTTTGGGAAGCATACCCTTTATCGCTTTTTCCATAGGAAAAAGAGGCTTCTTTTCCATCATGGATTTGAAGGAAGTCTCTTTGAGGCCGCCGGGATATCCACTGTGATGGTAGTATACCTTGGTATTGGGCTTTCTGCCGGTAAGAATGATCTTATCAGCATTGATGATCACAACAAAATCACCATTATCAATGTGAGCTGTATAATCAGCTTTATTTTTTCCCATTAATACAAATGCAGCCTTGGACGCCACTCTACCCAGAGGTTTTCCCTCTGCGTCGATAATATACCAGGTCCGGCTTACATCTTTAGATTTTAAAGAGTATGTTTTCATGTTCTTCCTCATCTATCTTATAGAAATATTCGCAGGAGTAATTATACCCAGTCAGCACTTTATTGTCAACTTATCGCTTAGATTTGTTTCCTGTGAAATAAGAGGGCAGCATACTTGAAAAAGCCGGAGAAACTTTCTATACTAAATAGACAGGAGGAACAATGCATAAAGCCCACTTTTCCCAAACTATGGATGATGGCCGTATTGCCTGTAATCTCTGTCCCCAGGCCTGTATCATCGCCAGGGATAAATCCGGTCTATGCGGTACCAGGCGAAATCTGGATAATAAGCTCTATGCAATAAATTATGGGCAGATCTCAGGCTTATCCATGGATCCCATCGAAAAGAAGCCCCTGTACCACTATTATCCGGGAAAACAGATTCTCTCAGCAGGTACCCTGGGTTGCAACCTCCACTGCCGATTCTGTCAGAATTACCATATCTCCCAGTACTACAGACAAAATCAGGAACTGTCCCTCCAGGAAATGACCCCCCGGGAGCTGGTAGATGAGGCCATCAGACAGGAATCCCTGGGCATTGCCTATACCTATTCAGAGCCGGTAGTCTGGTATGAATATATAATAGACACAGGCCGAATAGCTCATTCCATGGAGCTGAAAAATGTACTGGTGAGCAATGGCTTTATCAATCCCGGCCCGCTTAGGGACCTGTTACCTTTCATTGATGCTGCAAATATTGATTTGAAAGCATTCAGTGAGGAACACTACCGGGCACTGGGAGGTAGCCTGGAAGTGATAAAAGAAAACATTCGCCGTATATATGAATCAGGGACTCATCTGGAACTGACCACTCTGGTAGTGACAGGGTTTAATGACAAGAGGCCGGAACTGGAAGAGCTGTTTAGCTGGATAGCCGATCTGGATAAAAA
Organism: uncultured Brevinematales bacterium; assembly: GCA_964537555.1. GTDB lineage: Bacteria > Spirochaetota > Brevinematia > Brevinematales > CAYRWR01 > CAYRWR01. The sequence goes on along the minus strand of CAZIAD010000007.1, from coordinate 67,071 downwards.
TATTCCCCTGCACTTGTCCCGCTATTTCCCCAGCTTCCGCTCTACGGCTCCGGCTACAGATCCCCGTCTCATGGAGGAGATGACCACCCTGGGACGGTCATATCTGCATTATATCTATCCCGGAAATATCAGTGGAGACCAGGATAGCCGCTGCCCCTCCTGCGGCAGCACTCTGGTAGAGAGAAAGCTCTACCATACCAGTATTGCCGCTCTGGTGCGACAGGGAGAGAGCTGCACCTGCCAGAACTGCCAGGCTCCGGTACCCTTTATTCTCTAACATAGATCCGGGTGAGGCCGTGTCCATACCCCCGGATAAGGCCTGGCTAGCCACTGCATTTGAAACGCCCCGATTTTCACTTATGTTTAAAGACAGTTAGTCGAAAATATATATTATGAAATAAGGATACATATACATTGTTGCGTATAGAAACAGTGAAAGAGGGTATAAGCACTCTCATAAAGGATGAAAAATATCTCCTGTCCCGATATCAGCCCCTCAGGGATATAGAAAGGCTCATCCCCCCAGACTGTAGTGGAAAAGCCTATGTCCTGTTCTCTGATATCCTGTCTGGCCTGCACCCCCTCCTGGAAAAACAGGGAGTATCATCTTCTGACATCTTCATCCACGAGCCTGCCGATCTAAGAGCCCTGGGCTACCCTGTAAGCCCTCCCCACAGTCTGGAGAGCTTTCTGGAAGGCATACTACTGAAAGGCCTGCGGCCTGAAGTACTGGCTCTGCCTTCTTTTATGAAGGCATGGCCGGAGGAATACCAGGCTTTTATGGATCATTACACCCGGTCCTTCAAGGCCGCTCTGGAAAATCTCAAGGTAAGCTCCTATTTTTCAAAAGTCTGGTTCCTGAATTACTGCCGTAACCTGGCTGTGGCTGAGCAGAAACAAGGCACTCTTCTAAAAGGAAATACTGCAGGCACACACACATTTCCCATCGTAGTCTGTGCAGCCGGGCCCTCCCTGCACCGCCATATACAAACCCTGAAAGCTCACAGAGACAAATTTTTTCTGCTATCAGTGCTGTCCGCGGCCGGCAGTCTCCAGTCAATGGGACTCACTCCTGATGCCGTACTGATCAGTGATGCCGGAGTGAGCAACATACTGCATGGGGAGGGGCTGGATCCTGCCGTCCCGGTCCTGGCTCATATCTATGCCTCCTCTGCCCTTCTCTCCCGCATTCCCAATCCAGTCTTATTTTACAATGCGCCTCAGGAACTGGAACAGCCCCGGTTTAGCCTGGATCAGCCCTCAGTATCCATCGACGCGGGCCTGACCGCGAAAAGTATCTCCGGGGGCCCCCTCATCTTCTGCGGGCTGGACCTGAGTTATCCCCTCAGCGGATTGGATCACAGCCCGGGCTATGCCTTTAGTCACAGGGCACGGTACCGCCAATCCCGGCTCCGAACCAGTGACAGTACTGCCAGCGCCTATATGGGCCGGAAAGACCTGGTCATAGAACCAGAGTATATGACTCAGTCCCATTTCCTGATGATCAAATCCGTAGCAGAACATTTCTTTGAGGATTGTTTATACTTAAATGGTGGAGTGGAATTCCAGGGATTAAAAAAAATATATGACCTGTCAATCCTGTCAGGGCTTCCCAAAATCTCAAATTCTGCTATAATAAGAGAACTGAAGGGAGAATCTATCACGGGCATCTCCTATCCCTCTGCACAGGAATTACTGGATGTAGAAGAATTAGAGGCAAAGATTTTTACCAGGGAGATCCTGCAAAAGGAGCCTCTGAATACTATTAAAAAATACTATCTGAAAAAAACAGAGAAGCTTAAAAGATTACCAATCCAGGAGGAATCATGAAAAAACTCATCTTATTATCAATTATATCCGGACTCAGTGTGGCTGCCTGCGCAGTACAGGGAGGCAGCCCTGAAAAATCCGCCATCAGGGTATACAAAGCGCAAAATGCTGCCAGCCTGGGAAACCTGGATGATTACTTCATCTTTACCGAAGCTGCTGAAGTGAGTAATAAAACCGAAGAACTGTCCATGCTGTGGAATGAAATGACCCACCAGGGTGGAACCAGGAGCTTTAAAATCACCCAGTCTTCCAATATACAGGAGAACCGGGTCAGCTTACAGTATAGTGCAGACTTTGCAGACGGGAATGTCGAAGAAGGCAGACTGGAACTCAAAAAAACAGATAATAAATGGAAGATCATAATAGACTGATCAGGCCATATACAGAAATGCATAAACCGAGAAAGTTATACCACCTTCTTAGTTTATGCATTTTTTTATTATTCAAGATCTACCCGTATTTTCTAAGTGAAATGATTACCCGGAAATATAGGGTAAAAGTTTCAGTTAATATGGTATTGGCTTCATCTAATGGACCTGGATACCAGAGTGAAGCACTTCATATATCTTATGTGCTATTTCATTTTTAGTAAAAGGTTTTGATATGAAGTTTATACTTTCTTCAATAAGCCCATGTTCTCCAATGATATTTGAAGTATAACCCGACATAAAAAGGATTTTGACAGCCGGATTTATGGCACGGATCTTTTCCCCTAATTCTTTACCATTCATCTCAGGCATCACTATATCAGTGAGTAGCAGATCGACTTTCCTTTTATTCTTTTCGAAGCTTTCAATCACATCCGATGCAGAGCGGGTGGCCCAGACCTCATATCCCAGGCTGCTAATCATGATCTCTGCCATTTTTAGGATAGCCGGTTCATCTTCTACGAGGACTATCAGTTCTCCCTGTCCCTGGGGAAATCCACTGGTTTCATTTTTAATCTCAGCCTCTCCTGTCTCATCATAGACAGGTAAAAAGATCTGAAACTCACTGCCTTGATTGATTTCACTGCTCACGTGGATATAACCGTGATTTTGTTTGACTATACCGTAGATGGTTGCCAGGCCCAGGCCTGTACCCTGAGTCTGTGATTTTGTAGAAAAGAAAGGTTCAAAGATATGTGAGAGCGTATCCGGATCCATACCGCTACCATTATCTCTGACTGTGATCACGCAATAATCCCCGGGCTCCATAGAATTGTGTTCTGACAGGCCAGATATATTATCAATAGTTTCGAGCGCGGTAGATATCGTAATACGTCCCCCATCATTTACAGCGTCCCGTGCATTTACACAAAGATTAAGTATAATCTGGTCAAACTGAGAGGGATCTATAAATACATTAGGGATATCAATCCGGGGTACCCAATCCAGGTATACATTTTCTCCAATGAGTCTTTTAATCATCTTGATCATATTCTCTATGGCGGAATTAACATTCATTACCCGCGGGGTCATATTCTGCTTTCTGGAAAAAGCCAGCAACTGGGCTGTTAATTCAGCGGAACGGATACCGGCCTGGTAAATCTCCTGTATGTCATTATAGATACTATCTGAAGGATTCATGCCCGACAGTATCAGTTCAGAATATCCCAGGATAACACTAAGCATGTTATTAAAATCATGGGCTACACCCCCAGCCAGCCTTCCAATAGACTCCATCTTTTGTGTCTGAAACATCTGCTGTTCCATGGACAGCTCTTTAGTGATATCTCTCATTACAGCCAGATAATTAACGATCTCGCCTTTGTCATTTAGCACAGGTGAAATGGTAGTCTGTACAGTAAATAATGTGGAATCTTTGGCTCTGTTTATTATTCTTCCTTTCCACACTTTCCCCTGAGTGAGATGCTTCCACAAGTCTTTGTAAAAATCCCTGTCCTGAATACCACTTTTTAGTATAGCAGGGCTTTTACCTAATGCCTCATCCCTCTCATAACCACTAATATCTGCGAACGAAGGGTTGACATAAATTATGATACCCGCAATATCTGTAATAATAATTATCTCGGCTGATTGTTCAATGGCGGTAATAAGTCTTCCCCGTTCCAGTTCCGCTGCTTTGCGCTCATTGATCTCCTGAGTCAGATGCAGAGTCTTACGGCGTATCTCGACCCGCAGATAGATCACAGCAATCGCAAAGAGCAGTAAAGCCAGAGGGATAGTAATGCTCAAGACTATACTGACGATCTCCTTTCTACTCAGTCCTGGACGCATCTGAGGTGAAAACCACTGTTTGTACAGTTTGTCATAAGTACCGTTGGCAATCACAATAGCCAGGCCTTCATTCAATCGGGACAAAAGCTCTTTATCTCCCTCGCGTACGGCAAAGCTAAAGTCCTGGGCAAAACCAGGAAGATCTATGTCCAGTGCAGTGATCCTGTCATAATGCAGGGCATCCAGGAGCTGTAGTCCCAGTAATTTCTGCACTATGACCGCATCATAACGGCCCGAATTAAGGAATCTGAATGCCTCAGTATAAGTCTCTGTAGTGATGACCTTTCCGGCAATTTTAGTTCTTATGACATATTCCTCCGAATTATCACCTTTCATTACCAGAACGGATTTCGTGCGAAGATCTTCCAGATTCTGTATACCTTTTTCCCCTTTTCTCACAAAGATCACCCCATGCAGAGTATGATAGGGAAAAGTGAAATCATAGACTTTTTCCCTTTCGGGGGAACGTCCCACCAGGGGAAGGGCATTGATCTTACCTTCAGCCAGTTCCTGTTTAATGATATGCCAGGGCCCTACTTTGAATTCTACTGCCAGGCCCATGACATTTGCTGCCGCTTTAAAAAGGTCAACTGAAAAGCCTTCTGCCTCACCATTATCATTAACCATACAGAATGGGGGATAGTCTGGTTCTGACCCTACTTTGATGACCTGGTTAAATGCATGTAAATTGGAATATCCTATCAGAATCAGCAGGATTAAAATTGTTCTCATAATCCCCTCTTTTGCTAATAAGCGATATTTCACTGAAAAAAACCTATAAATCCATACTCTCGGATTTAGTGCAGTACGTATACTATAAAAGAAAAATGATTTTTTGCAAGAGGGATTTGAGATTAGTATGTTAGCTCTTTAAACATTTCCTTATGAATAAATCCCGTTATCACCATGTCGGAACTACATTTCCTGTATTATGTTTCCTGTATTATGTGTTGACACAAATCTACAACCATTTTAAGATTAAAAAAATCCCTAGAGACACAAAAAATAAAAAGTATTGCCCTGTTTATCATTCCTGTCTTATTGATCAGCGGATACAGGCGTAAGAATGCCCAGTCCCCTGTCAACTCTGATACCAGTACTGAGCTCTCCTCATAAAGGGCCAGTTCCATCATGCCAATGCCCCCCTCCCATACACCGATGCACCGGGCAATATTAGTCGATAGGGGAAAGATAGCCGGGGATAGCTGAATGCTCTTCCAGCTTTTGACTTTAGCGCATATCCATAATAAAATGTATGCTCATTCTCAAATAAGGATAATAATATGGAAATAAAGATCAAAAAACTGCACCCTGAGGCCCAGCTGCCCCAGTACCAGACTCTGCACAGTGCCGGCGCCGACCTCTACGCCTGCCTGGATGAAACAGTGACCCTGGCCCCTATGGAAATAAAGCTCATCCCTACCGGATTTGCCATGGAGATACCCGAGGGATACGAGGCCCAGGTACGGCCCCGCAGCGGATTGGGTGCCAAGGGCATATCTGTCCCCAATGCCCCCGGAACTATTGATGCCGATTACCGGGGTGAGGTCAAGGTGATCCTCATTAATCTCTCAGGCCAGGACTTCAGCATCAGCCATCATGACCGCATTGCCCAGATGGTGATCGCGCCTACGGTACAGGCTGTATTTCATTTTAACGACGATCTGTCTGATACGGACAGGGGCAGCGGCGGATTCGGTTCCACCGGTGTGAAAAAATAAGGAAATCCCCCATTTATGTTATTTAAAGACGAAGTCATCATCCAGATACAATCCGGCACCGGGGGCAATGGATCAGCCAGCTTTCACCGGGCCAAATTTATCCCTTTCGGAGGGCCTGACGGAGGAGACGGCGGCCGGGGAGGAGATGTAATATTCCGGGCAAATCCCCAGATGCGCACCCTGTCCCACTTCCGGCGCCTGCAGTGGTTCCGGGCCAAACATGGCGAACAGGGACTGGGCAGTAATAAATTCGGCAAGATGGGCCAGAGCATCACTATAGAGGTACCGCCCGGCACTGTCATATCCAATGCCGATACGGGTGAGATCCTCACTGACCTGGTAGACGCCGGCCATGAAGTAGTGATCGCCAGGGGAGGCCGGGGAGGCCGGGGTAATGTCCACTTCAAGTCCTCTGTAAAACAGGCCCCTCAGTATGCCGAAGACGGCAAGCCCGGCGTAGAGATGAAGATAAAACTGGAGCTGAAACTGATAGCCCATGTGGGCCTGGTGGGATTCCCCAATGCCGGTAAGTCTACCCTCATCTCCCGCATTACCGAAGCCAAGCCCAAGATCGCCGACTATCCCTTTACCACCCTGGCTCCTAACCTGGGTGTGATGAAGCTGGATGATGCCTCCACCCAGGTGCTCATAGCCGATATCCCCGGACTGATAGAAGGGGCTCACCACGGCAAAGGACTGGGGATTAGATTCCTGAAACATATCGAGCGGACCCGGCTCCTGCTGTTTATGCTGGATATCACTGAAGACCCTCGAAAGGTATTTGATACCTTAAGAGAAGAGCTGAAAAACTATTCTCAGAAGCTGTACGACCGGGACTATATCATCGCCCTTAATAAGACCGACATGCTGGATGATGCAGGCCTGCAGCAGGAGATACTGGAACACTTTAAAGGCATAGATGCCGAAATACTAAGCATATCTGCCCTGACCGGAGAAGGCCTGGCTGATCTCAAAGTAAAGATCTACCAGCATTATCTGGAGGCAGAGAAGAAATCCCGAGAGGAAGACCAGGATGAAGATCCAGCTTAAACAAGACACCTTAGAACCGCGCCGCATAGTGGTCAAGCTGGGTACCCGGCAGATCACGGACCTAAAGCAGATAAACAAGCACAATATAGAAAAACTGGTCAATGAGATCATAAACCTGCGCCGACAGGGTATTGAGATCATCCTCACGGTAAGCGGAGCGGTGGGCATGGGGCGTTTCAGTTTCGGCCACCAGGCTGATGAGAGCCTGTCCATCCCCCAGAAACAGGCTTTTGCCGGAGTAGGACAGGTAAAGCTCATGCATGAGCTGGATCACGCCTTTTCCCAGCATGGACTCCATGTGGGACAGGTCCTGCTCACTCATACAATATTTGACCACCGGGGAGCCTATCTCAACGCACGCAATACCCTGAACACCATGATAGACATGGGTATTATCCCGGTCATCAATGAAAACGACTCCGTAGCTGTAGAAGAGATAAAACTGGGGGACAATGACCGCCTGGGGGCCCTGGTATCCCTGCTCATAGATGCCGACCTCTACATCATACTGTCAGATATAGACGGATTCTTCACAGATTATGGCACAGCCCAGGCACAGCTGGTCCGTGAAGTAAACATGGACACAGACAAGAAGATACTGGCTCATGCCGGAGAGGCCGAGAACAGCTATGCTACGGGGGGTATGTTTACCAAGCTGGAAGCAGCCCGTATGACCACCCTGTCCGGTATCCCTATGGTCATCGCCAATGGATTTAAAGATAACATCCTGCACCAGATACTGGATAATCTGGCCCAGGGTACTATTTTTGTATCCAATAAACTGAATCTCTCCGCTAAAAAACGCTGGATCACCGGGAAGCGTATCCAGGGTAAGATCATAGTGGACAGTGGGGCTGCCCAGGCAGTGATACGTCACAAGAGCCTCCTGGCCAGCGGTATAGCCGGCACAGAAGGTAAATTTGAGGCCGGGGCCAATGTAAGCATATTGGATGAAGAACTGAAGGAAATCGCCAGGGGGCTGTGCAACTACTCTTCCCGGGAGCTGCTTAAGATAGCCGGCAAAAAGAGTAAAGATTTTGAGACGCTGTTAGGTTATCCCAATCGTTATGATGCAGTAATACATATCGATAATATGGTGATACTGAGCAGCCAGTAAGCAGGTATCATGCGTAGAACTATATATTTTATTTTAACACTCTCTTCTATAATAACTCTATCCCATTGCCGGCAGAGCTATACCACTAAGGGAAGGATTCTACCCCGTATAGAATACCGTCTTGAGATCCACCCCCGGGGAGACAATAGTATCCGTGTATACATCCTGGCTGCCGATTGTGTACCTGAATCGGTAGAATGGGTGGACCTCCTGCTCCAGTCCTTTGCGGTCAGCCATCGTCATGCCCTGGATATTGACAGGCTGCTAGTCATTATCGCCCGGCATCCCTATGGAGGGGAGAGTTATGAGATCCCCGCCTCTCTGTACAGAAAATACCTCCTGGAGGAGATCAGCCTGTCTGAGCTCTTCGCCGGGATCACTACCCGGGACCTGGAGCCTATAAGCGAGAGTTTTTTCTAGCCAGATCTTTTTGTGAGGCAGGTACTTGACTCTTCTGTGCATCAGTCCTACACTGATGTGCCTACAATACTATTAATTATATAAGGAATACAAAATGAAAAAAGTATTACTCCTGATCCTGTTCAGCCTGCCTGTCCTGGTCTATGCCGGAGAGGAATACCGAATGGAAGTCCATCCCCTGGAAGATGCCACTATCATCGGGGGAAGAGAAACCATACTACCCCGGGTATATCTGTACCAGGATGGCAAAAAGACCAAGACTAAAATCGAAATATCTACTATACAATACCTGTTTAACGGTAAAGAGATCTATGCCGCAAATGAGAAGCCTCATTGGATCAAACATGACTTCACCTTTGAACCAAATGGCCTCTCTGTACTGGAGATCCTGGCTACAGATGAAAAAGGGAACAAACACCATTTCAAAAAAGAACTGATCGTCTCCAATGTCAATGTGATCGTACGAGCCAAGCTCAACACACCCCTCCCTGAGGGAAGAGAGATCTATATTGCAGGAAGCCCCACCGTCCTGTCTAAACCTTCAGGGGACTTTAACCCTACGGGTGCTAAATTCAGGCAGATCGGGAAAGACCTGTATGAAGTCAACTTCATTATGGGGCTGAACAACCGGGTCACTTTTGAGACGACCCTGGGCAGCTGGGCCCTCAAGGGCCGGGATGAAAAAGAAAATGTGATCCGTCCCAACATCAAGATCACTAAACCCAACCAGGTCATCAATGTGACTATTGATAACTTCGGTAAACTGAAAGGTAAAATAAGCGCTACCGGTTATGTGATCGGCTATCAGGGTGATCCGGACAAGCTGAATATCTCTTACACCCACAAGGATGAAAGTGAAGCAGTGCTGGCATGGCGGTATAATGAGGATGCATTTACCACTATGAAGACGGAGAATACCCAATTTTCCCGGTTTCTCATTCCATTTGAACAGGGTAAGAAACTGGAGTTCAGTTTTTCTCCCTTTAAAAAGACCAATACCATGGATATTCCCCTCATGTCTTATCCTTTTAACTTTCTGGTGGTAGGAGACATCCGGATCTCTGCCGGATCAAAGATACCCCGATTGATCGGCAAGGAAAAAGACATCTCCTTTGTCATTGACACGGGGGACATCGTGTTTTCCGGCCTGAATGCAGTGGACTGGCATTCTTTCTTCAGTATCTTCCGCCCTATTATCGAGAACTTCCTGTATCAGCCGGCTGTGGGTAATCATGAAGAAGAGACCCCCCTCTACACTCCTGTGATGGGTAAACCCTGGTGGTATCATTATACCTGGGGTAATTCTTTGTTTATCAGTATCAATAACAACTCACCTCATCATGACCAGTCAGCCCAGTATATATGGCTGGAACAGACCCTGAAGAAATATCAGGATATGAAATTTAAATTCGTCAGCTTTCATGTACCGGTGTATACCAGCCGCTCCAAAGGAAATTCTGACTCTGGTATAAAGTATCTGGCACCCCTGTTTGAAAAATACGGAGTCAATGTAGTGTTTAACGGTGATGACCATGGTTACGAGCGCAGTCATCCCATCATCGGTGGAAAAGTAGTCAAAAGCGGAGGTGTGATCTATGTGGTCACAGCCGGGGGAGGCGCCCCTCTCTATGACCTGGATGAGCTGCAAAGCTGGAGCGCCTTCGAAAAAAAGACCTTTCACTATATGAAAGCCAGCGTCTATGAAGATAAGGTGATCTTCAATGCCATCGATGACAAGGGTAAAGTGTTTGACAGCTTTACCATAAAATAAGCTGACTAATATTGCAATGAGGCTGCCCTGGGGCGGCCTTTTTTGCGTTTTAGGCTTTATAGTGATATATTATGCTAAAGTAAAAGGAGGCTACTATGAAAAAGCTATGGATAATTCTGAGCCTGGCCAGCCTGCTGGCGGGAAGGTCTTTTGCTGACAGCCCGGTAACTTCCACCCCTTTCAGTACTGCCTACCTGGATCTTCCCGAAGTGGCGGCCTGCACTAATACCGGCCTCCTTACTGAAGCCCTGGCCAATATCCTGGGAGACCCGGCATTTCCCCTGGATGTAAAAATGGCCATGATCAATGCCCTGTCCTGGGATATCGATGGAAAAAATAACACAGAAGTTTACCTGAATACTATTGCTGACTCCCGGGATATCTATGACGATCTGTTCCATAGTGAATGGCAGCCCCACGATTACCTGGTAATCGGCTATCTCATGCTTATGGATGATTATTTCAATGAGGCCAGAGCCCTACCCTGGCTGGATAAGGCCCGGGAATTGATGCCGGATTCCCTGACCGTTGGGATCATTCATGCCATCGGCTACGCCCAGCATTATATGCAGGATCAGCGACAATGGAATCAGGTATGGCAGGCCTGTGCCGACGTTCTGGGGGATAAATCCCTGGATCCGGACATGAGAGAAGCGGCTATAGATATCATTGTAGACTACCTCATTTTATACAAATAAGAACATTTGCACACTATTTATTCTCCAGGCATATTTTTGCACTTATTTGCACATTACACATCGCACAACGCCCAATACTAAGAAATTTTCTTACTAAATAATTGAAAATCATATATTTAAGTGATATAATACTAATTGTAAGCGGTTACAGTGCTATTACAGGCACTGTGCAGCTTTGGAATAAAAATCAATACAGGAGTTTGAAAAATGGTTTGGAAAATGAAAAATGTGGTTTTCTCAGCACTCATTTTTATCAGTCTGCTGGCAACAGGCTGTAACCTGGGGCAACAGGTTCCTTCCACAGAGGAAAATGAGACAGCTTTGGCAATCAGCTCACCTACCAATAATCAGAAGGTCTATAACCCGATCATGGTAGAAGGAAGCTATTATGATGCGCTCAATGTGAGTAGTATCAAGATCTACTGCACCCCGGTCTACGGTGGTGTGACCAATGTAGTGAGTGCCCAGGTCAGTGGCTCAGTGCTGCATCCGTTTTCAGCACAGATGTCTAATGCCATAGAAGGGTTTTGCTATATCTGGGCAGTAGCTGTCAATCAGAATAATCAGATCACTACCAGTCAGCATATCCTGATCGATTCCAAGGGCAGTGTACCTGACACTAACAATTATGATTTTACCCCTCCTGTCAGTGTCATACTCTCACCCACCAATAATTCCATCGTCAGCTCCAGCTTCTCCGTAAGCGGAAATGCCAGTGATGACAAGTCAGGCATCAAGCTGGTATGGCTGGACGTGGATGGCGCCGGATTCCAGGTAGTCTCTCAGACTGCAGGGCTATGGCAGACCAATATCAATTTGAGTCTGGAAGGGGATCATACCATTTCCACCTTTGCCAGTGACAGATCCAACAATATATCCCTGACTAATAGTATAGTAGTAAACTATCTGGCCAGTCTGCCCAGCATCCTGCTGAGCAGCCCTGCCAACAATAAGATCGTTAAAAACAGCAGTATCAACATCTCCGGTACAGCAACAGTATCCTCCGGGACTATCAGCTTAGTACAGGTCAAGATCAATGGCGGCAGCTATGTGAATGCCAGCGGAACCTCCAGCTGGAGCCTGAATGGGGCAGCATTAGGCACCCAGGGCACCAATATAATCTTTATCAGAGCTATATCCTCCACTCAGGTCACCAATGTGATCAGTTCTAAAGTCATTTTAGACAGTGTAGGCCCTAATGTGACTATCAGCGCTCCTGTAAACAATGCACTCATTACCAGCCTACCCCTCAGTTTTAACGGTACTGCTTCTGATACCACTACCTGGGTCTCCAACGTGCGGGTATCCCTGGATGATGTCAACTACATCTCAGCCAGCGGAACCGGTACCTGGACTTCCAGCCCGGCCGTACTCCAGGGATCTAACACTCTCTATGTCTATTCAGTAGATGCCGCCGGAAATAACAGCGGAGTGAGCTCGGTAAATATCGTGGTAGACACTATTGCACCTCAGTTATCTGTGGATACTATCCCTACTACAGTAAATAACCCCAGTCTGACTGTGAGCGGTACTGCCCAGGACCAGAGCACAGGGGTAGCGGCTGTCTATGTCTCATTGAACAATGCCTCCTATCAGGCGGCCACTGGTACTACTACCTGGACCAAAAGCCTGACATTACAAAACGGAGCGAATACTATAAAGATCTGTGCAGTGGATAATGCCGGGCATAAGAGTGCCACCAATAGCTATAGCGTATCCCTGAACAACACCAGTGCACTGACTGTATATTTTAAGCTGCCTGCCGGATGGTCTACCCCCTCCCTTTATTTCTATCAGTCCATCCCCACTAATGTGACTACTACCTGGGCTACAGCTCCTGCTATGACCAATGCCGGAAATGGATGGTATAAGATCAGTCTATCTCTGGAAAAAGCCCGTATCATCTTTAAAGACGGGACCTATCAGTTACCACCCGCCCAGTCTCCCGGGATGCTGGTCACTAACACTACTGAAAACTATTACTGGACCAACAGCAAGTGGTACAGTGAAAATCCTGAGACTCCCGTAGATCTGAGCTGCTCCATCATTACTCCTGCCAATAATTCAAAGACTACCCTGACTAATATCACTATCAGTGGTTCCGCCTATGCCGTAAGTAGCCTCACCGCAGTCTATGTAAGCCTGAACAACGGTTCATTTGTACAGGCCAGTGGTACCAGCAGCTGGAGCTACGGGGCTACATTGGTTGTGGGTACTAATACTATCCGGGCCTATGCTGTAGGCAACGGAGGCGATTACTCAGAGACCAACACTGTACGTGTGATCCGCCGTGAAGGGGGAAGCAATCCTTATCCTGGTACCTATTCCGGCAGAAAGGGAGCCTGGCTCTATTCCGACGGTGTAGAATTTTCTACCTTCTGGACTTCAGCCGGAGCCGACAAAGTCTATGTAGCCGGTGACTTTTCCGGATGGAAGCTCAAACCCCTGACCAATATTGGAAACAGCGTGTGGGTGGGCTTTGTTCCGGGCGTTACGGCTGGCGCTAATTACAAAATGGTCGGCGTCAAGGGAATTGTGACCAACTGGGTCCAGGACATCTATGGCGCCTATACACATGGTGACCTGGGTAACAGTATCGTAGTAGATCATTCCGAGTTTAACTGGGAAGACACATCCTGGACCCGTCCGGGATGGGACTATTACTCAATCTATGAGATCAATGTTAACGAATTTTCAGCGGGTGACACCAGCCTCCCTGCTTCCAAAAGAGGGACCTACCTGGGAATGGCTGAAAAGATGCAGTACCTGGCTGACCTGGGTATCACCTGTATCGAGCTCATGCCTGTGACCGAATTTGGCGGAGACGCTGCCGGATGGGGATACAATCCAGCGATCTTTACTTCTCCTGAATCCTCCTACGGAACCCAGCCCTTTATCGGATATGAGACTATCAATGAATTTAAAGCTCTGGTCAATGAAGCTCACAAGAAGGGTATAGCCGTGGTCCTGGATATGGTATTTAACCACACCGGAGGATCCAACCCCTTCTGGTTCATGGACAAGACCCTATATTTTGACTGGAATAACGATGGCGTAGTCCAGGCTAACCCCGGACAGCCTGATAACTCACCCTGGGGTAACCACTTCTGTAACTGGAGAAGCCAGGTCGAAAACTATGCTAAAGAAGTACTGGAATACTGGATCACTGAATACCATGTCGATGGATTCAGATATGATGCCTCTTACACTGATTATGTAGCTGACTCCTTTATCCGGTCTATCAAGAGCTATCTGGAACCTAAATATCCTAACGTAATGACTATTGTGGAATCTGTGCCTGTACAGTCTCTGCATAATTCCAAAGGCCCTCAGTGGTCCTTTATCTTCTCTAAAAACGGAGAGCAGGTCATGACTGGCGGTTTAGGAGTAGCATCACCCAATTATAATAACTATAATCAGAGCTTCATGGATAACCTCAATGCAGGTATCACCGGCTCTACTGTGACTTATTCCTCCAGCCCCTGGCATGTGGTCAACTATTTTGACTCCCATGATGAAAAATCTCTGGCAGCCTACCTGTACAATCACGGCGACAGTGCCACCGCAGTACAATGGAAGAGCCGTCTGGCTATCGCTACCCTGGTAGCAGCCAAAGGATTCCCCATGTTCTATGGCGGCCAGGAATTTGGAAATGACCGTGACACCCCTAACGAAGGTCAAGCCGGACGTACCGATCTGCGCCCTCTCAACTGGTCTACCTATACCGCCAATCAGTCCGCTATTTATAATTATTATAGTGGTATGCTCACCCTGAGAAAGAACCATCCAGCCCTGAGAAACTTCAGCGCTAATGCCGATCTGGTATACGGTGAAAACAACAACTGTGTAGGTTACAGATTCGCCAAGTCCGGGGACAATACCTTTGTGATCTTCCTGAACTATGGCGGTGACAAGAGTAGCTTCAGTCTGAACTCCCTGGGATCCGGTACCTGGAAGCTGGTGGCCAGCCCTACTACTTTCATCGGTGAGGGCAGTACACAGACCTATACCCAGTGGGATACTATCAACTTTAACGGATCTTCCGCACTGGTATTTATGCAGTAAACTACAAACTCTCTTTTTCTGAAGAAACCGGGTACAGCACTATGCTTACCCGGTTTCTCTTTTATTAAAAAAAGTATTGAAAAATGAACTTTTTATAGTTATAATGACAAACTTGAGGAGGTAAAATGAAACGTTTAATCCGCGACAAGCTAAAAAAGAATATGCAAAAAGAATCTCAAAACTCAGATCACGCGAAAAAAGACGAGAAAAGGAGTGTCAAAGTGAATAGTACCTGGGGGAGCAGAAACAAATACAAATTTGAAAACTTTATGGCCAAGGGTGGGAAATCTGTCTTTATCAGCCTGTTTCTTTTATTTATAGTCAGCTTTGCTGTCTCCCTTCTGATCAGGGGCATTATTATGCTCCTGGATCCCGAAGCAGAAACTGCTGTGAGCTACCTGGAGCAGCTCTGGGTCACCTTCCTGCAGATCACAGACCCCGGGGCAGTGGCCGAAGAGACCGGTGCCAATATGTGGTTCAAGCTGTCCGGGACAATCACTATGTTCCTGGGATTGATCATCTTTTCCATGCTGGTGGCATTTATCACCACACAGCTCGAGGAAATGCTGTATAAATTAAGAAAGGGTAAAAGCAAAGTCATAGAGTCGGGACACTCACTGATCCTGGGATGGAATGAAAGGGTCAATGATATAGTCCATGAACTGATCCTGGCCAACGAAAGTGAAAAAGATGCTGCCATAGTGATCATGTCTGATGTCGACAAGGAAGAAATGGATGACGAGATCAATAATGCCTTTCCCGACACCAAGACCAGCCGTATCATAACCCGCACCGGCTCCCCCAGCTCGCTGTCTGATCTTAAAAGGGTCAATGCAGGAGAAGCCCGTTCCGCTATTGTCCTGGCCTCCTGCTCTGATGGAGCTGACCCTGTGGATCAGTCTACCTCCGATTCCCGTACTATCAAGAGTATTCTGGCTCTACAGGCTCTGAATGGTGAACTGCCTATAATCGGGGAGATATTCAGTGCTACCAAGAGAGAGCTCATCGATGGTTTTGAATCCGATCAGATCATTGCCCTGGACAGCTGGGATATATTAGGAAAGATCCTGGTACAGACTTCTCTTACCAGCGGCCTGGAAATGGTCTATAATGAGATGCTGTCCTTTGACGGCTGTGAAGTCTATTTCTATGGGGCGAAATGGAATAACACTCCCTTCTATGAGCTGGCCTACCACTTTGTAGACGGGGTACCCCTGGGTATCCGGCATGAAGACGGCAGCCTGGAAGTACGTCCCCCTCAGGGCACCCTAATGAAAGAAGGTGATGAGATCATCATCCTGGCCCAGGATGACTCTTCGGTTAGGTTCAGTAAGAAGCCATTGTTCAGCGCCCAGGACCTGCCTTATCAGGAAAAAAGAAAAGAAAAGCAGATCGAGCACCAGCTTATCCTGGGTTGGCATAGCGTAGCTCATATCCTGATCCGGGAGTATTCCGACTACCTCAAAGAAGGCTCACTGATAGACATCATGATCAATAATCCTTCAGATGAGGTCGTCCAGTCTATAGAAGCATTTAAAAAAGAGTATCACTTTCTCAATATCAACCTGATCCCGGGTGACCCTATGTCCCGGGAGCACCTGTCTGCCATCAATCCCGCTTCCTACAATAATGTGATCATCCTGAACCAGAACGAGGATGATTATGATCCGGAAAGAGTGGACTCTGATACACTGGTCATCCTGCTGCTCCTGAGGCAGATCATGGAAAAGATCGAGCCCTCTGATAAGAAGACCAAGATCATCACTCAGGTACTGAATTCGGAAAATGCAGAGCTGATCACCCAGACCAATGTCGATGATTTTCTTATCAGTAACAAGCTGATCACTATGATCATCGCCCAGCTGTCCGAGCAGCCTGAGATCAAGGCATTTTATGATGACCTGTTCCAGGAAGATGGCTCTGAGATATATCTCAAACCAGCCTCCTACTACTTCAGCTCTCTGCCGGTAGAAGTTAACTTTATGGATATCATGAAAGCAGCCTCCAAACGTGATGAGATCTGTCTGGGAGTCAGAGTAAATGAATTGGCCCATGATCCGGAAGCCAACTTTGGTGTGACCCTCGATCCACCCAAGACAGAAAGATTTACTATTACTGAAGATGACTTCCTGGTAGTACTCTCGGAAGACGAATTATAGAACCTAATCATAATAACTATCCCCCTGTTCTTCAGGGGGATTTTTTTATTTATCAGGAGTATGTGAATCAGGGATATCGTTCAGTATTTGATCGGACACTTTGCTGAGAATGAAATTTTCTACTCCAGGAAGCTCTGAATCCTATAGAAAAATAGGGAAATCCACCATATATCCCTGCCCTGATCTGAGTAATATAAAACTTCAGCCCTATCTCAGCCCCCAGGGCTGGTTCCGGATCACGGCTCAGGCTGAAGGTGTTATAGGAATTATCCCATACATCAGCCTGCCTGATAGTATATCCCAGCAGGCCCCTGATATACCAGCTAAACTCACTGGTAGTGAAGTTTTGGCGGGGTACTTTCATCATACGATAGCCCAGATAGAGAATAAGATCATTGGCGTGGTAATCAATAGCATCAATGTTATAGTACATAGTACCATAAATGAGCGGATCATTGGGAGGGTAGCTTTCCGCATATTCCGACCACAACAGGCTAAACACCCCTATTTCCAGCAGTCTGAGTCGGGCTATATCCGTGCGCAGTCTTTGATAGGTATATTTGACCTGTTCCCCATAATAAGTAGGAGTACGCTCCACATTGAGGATTCGTGAGGCCAACTGATCTTTTAAAAAACGGCTACCGGGCAGGCTGAATCCCAGGCCCAGCTCCCCGGAGATATACTTCAGGTCACCATAGCCTCCCATAAAGGCCAGATGAAATAAGGTACTGCCATTAAAATGATCAAAACTCAGTCCGGAATGAAAATCAAATTCCTCAGCAATACTAACACTGAACAGATCCAGATCATAATAATTAAACTGAGGCAAGGGGGCTGCATGGATGGCATGAGGCAGTAGGATACACAGTAACAACAGTATTTTTTTCATTCTTCACTCCTTTTTTAATTGTTTTTATCATAAAACAGTTCTTCACTCATGACAAATTTATGAATGCAAGTTTTTTTTAGATTTTGAGCTTAGAAATGAGTGAGTCACTTGTAGGACAGAGATTTGACTGAGTGAATCCGGGAATGATTGATGTAGCCTGCTAGGAAAATGATACTACGGCTTCTCTGATCTTCTGCTTGATCTCTTTTACTTCCTGTTTAAACCCACCCGGTATATAAGGGAGCTGATCCAGATAAATATAAGCCTCTTCCAGACGCTTGGTCTCAATAAGGCAATAAGTGAGATTGTGGAGAGACTGGGGCCGTTTTTTGATGCGTATGGCTTCCTCCAGGCACCGGGATGCGTCATTCATGTAGCCGTGGTGGATATAGAGTGTACCCAGGTTGTACCAGGCCCTTTCGAACAAAGGTGCCAGTGAAATAGCCTCTTTATAGGCCCGTATCGCATTCACGATCTGGCCGGAACGGGACCAGATATTGGCCAGATGATAGTACAGAAGAGGATTATTGGGAAATTGTTTCCTGAGCCGTAACAGCAGCACTTCTGCCTGTTCGTAGCGTCCGATCTTATACCAGGCCCGGGCTGCAGCCCACATCATACGATAGTCTTTTTCGGCATATCGGCCCAGTACAGCATCAGACAGGACTTCCAGGATAAGGCTTTCTTTATTCATAGCCACTACCAGCTCCAGAAAGTCTATATGCAGATCTACAAAATCAGGGTAATCCTGCAGACTGAGTTTGATCTGGGCCAGGGCCAGGTGATAATGTCCCTGTATCATATCAATGTAGATGGATGAACGATATTCTTCCAGCTGAATATCATAGGTCAGCCCTGTAAAATGTACATACCTGGAGATAGATTTATCCGCATCGATGATCTTTCCTCTGGAGTGTAACTCCTTGAGGGCAAAGCATCGCAAAAAATAGTGCTCACTGGCCAGCATCTCATCCAGTATTACCGGTATCTCATCCAGATCCCCTTTTAGATAATAATACCAGTAGAGAGTATAGAGGGAAAACCCTGAACGGGGATGGTATTGCTTTATGAGTTTGTCGAGCGTTTTAAAGTCATTCTTCTGTAAATAGCAGTACATGAGATAAGAGAGGGTATTTTCCTGAAAGTCCTTTTTTAACGAAAGGCGCAGAGCATGGATAGCCTCTCCCCAGTCCATGGACTGGATAAACCTTTTGGCATTTTCAAAGAGTCTCTTTGGATTGATATTTATCTGCATTTAAATAACCCTGTATTAATAGATCTCCATCTATATTTTCGACGGAAATGTGCTTTAGTTTTAGGGCTTTGTCCATAATTCTATCAGTGGGTCCGTTAAAAGGCTGTATACCAGTCCCTCCCAGTATTTTGGGGGCTACACAGACTATCAGTTTATCGATCACTTCTTCTTCAAAACAGCGGTGGAACACTCTTCCCCCTCCCTCCACCAGGATGGATTCTATCTGTTTCTCACGGGCCAGCCGGGAGAACAGATCCCTGTAGGAAAAGGGAGCCTTCATGCTGATATGATCTTTTTTTTGTTTGTCACACAGACGGATAAAGCCAGGATCCACATCTTCAGCAGTCACAAATAATGTACGCAGCTCATCCGCCATGACCGTAAAATGGGGAGGAGTCTCTCCCCGGGGATCAATGATGATGCGGTAGGGGTCCTTGATACGGGGCACCAGCCTCACATTCAGGGTGGGGTTATCTTTGAGGACAGTGCCAATCCCTACCAGGATGGCATCCACTTTATTCCTTAATTCGTGGACCCATGCCAGGCTGCCGGGGCCGCTGACCCACTGACTATCCCCGGAAGAATTCGCGATGTTTCCATCCAGGGTCATGGCATATTTTCCATATACAAAAGGCATGGCAGTCTGTATATATTTAAAGTAATCCTCGTTCAGTTCCAACAGGGCAGGATCCGGCTCCTCCATTACATGGACCTCCAGCCCGGCCTGTCTGAGCCGGGATATACCCAGGCCTCTGACCTGAGGATTGGGGTCCGGCATAGCAATATAGATCTCTCTGACTCCGGCATTGATGATAGCCTGGGTACAGGAAGGCGTACGTTTTCCCGGATAATCCACACAAGGCTCCAGGGTAACGTACATGCTGGCATCCCGGGCCTGAATCCCGGCCTGTGTCAAAGCCATGATCTCAGCATGAGACTGTCCCGCGGATTGAGTGGCTCCGGTGCCGACTATGACACCGTTTTTTACTATGACTGTACCTACTGCCGGGTTGGGAGAAGTGCTTCCTTTGGCCGAGCGGGCCAGTATTACAGCTTCCTGAAAATATTTATCACTGAACATAAAATATTCCTTAAATATACCGAAAATAATAAAGCACAGCCTGTGCACAACTGTGCGTAAAAAGGGGGATACCCCTGTTAACGCAAGCCTATACATTATAAACAATTACGAAGAGTGTGGCAATTAATTTTGCACAATGTTTGGAGCTTTTAGAATGTGCGTAAATCACCCGGTGATAATTCCTTATAGGATATGCACTTTTCTGAATTTGATTTTTTACTAAGGCCTGCATTATAATAATAGTCCAGTCTGAATCTGGGCTGGAAAAAGGGTATCAAATGATAAAGGGGAAATCTATGGAGACCTGGTCAAAGATCTACAATGAACTGATCAAAGCGTATGACTCACAGCTTAACTCCGCCATCCTGGATAAGATTAAGTTTAAAGAGATCCTGAACAATGACACCATTGTATTACTGGCACCTGATCAGCTTACAGCAGGATGGTTCAATGAGAACTTCCTGCAACTGGCCAAAGCTGCCAGCCGAGACCTCTTTGATAAACGCTACAAATTTCAGGTGGATGTGGCCGCCACCCCCAAGACCTACACCAAGGTAGCAGAAGAAAAAGCCCCGGTATCATCTAAGCTCAATCCCAGTTCGGTTAAACTGGATTCCCGTTATCACTTTAAAAATTTCGTAGTAGGCCCCTCCAATGATTTTGCCTATGCGGCAGCCATGAATGTGGCCCAGCATCCCGGCCAGACCTACAACCCCTTATTTATTTACGGTAATGTCGCCCTGGGAAAGACGCACCTTCTGCAGGCCATAGCCCATAATATCCTGGAAGAAAAGCAGGATCAGAAGGTCATGTACCTTACCAGTGAAAAATTCACCAATGAGTTTATCGAGTCCATTATGAAAAAGGAGACTGATAAATTCAGAAAAAAATTCAGAAGTATAGATGTACTGATCATCGATGACATTCAGTTTTTTCAGGAAAAAGACTCTACTCTGGAAGAGCTGTTCCACACTTTCAATAAATTGAGCCAGGACCGTAAACAGATGATCTTTGCCTGTGACCGTCCACCCAAGAGCCTGTCCTCTATCGAAGACCGGCTGCGTACCCGTTTTGACTCCGGACTCACTGTGGAGATAAAGGCTCCTAACTATGAGACCAGAAAAGCCATCCTTATGAACCGGGCCGCCAATGAAAAAATAGAGATACCTGAAAATGTGATCGATTATATTGCCAAAAATATTGAGAACGATATCCGGATGCTGGAAGGTTCCCTTATCAAGATCATTGCCTACTCTAACCTGAAAAAGAAGGATGTAAGCCTGGAGCTGGCCAAGGAGATCCTCAGAGATAAGATCAAGATCGAGATGCCTAAAGATATCACGGTAACCGATATCCAAAAAACGGTATCCAAATATTTCGGGATTTCCACATCTGATCTCAAGAGTGAGAAGAGACAGGAGTCCATATCCTATCCCCGCCAGATCGCCATGTTCCTGGCCAAGGAATACACGTCACTCTCTCTTACCGAGATAGGCCACCTCTTCGGGGGGAAAGCTCATACCACCGTGATGCGATCCAGTCAGAAGATATCTGATCTGCTCAAGAGAAGAAAGAAAGTAAAAAAAGAAGTGGAAGATATACTGTCCTCATTCTACGACAAAAAATGATACTCAGCCTTCCCCCGGGAAGGCTTTTTTTATAAATTTCATAAACACAGTTGGAATAAAAAGACTATTTACACCAAAAAGGAAGTGATATGCCTGAGTATACCCCTGTAATTATCTTCAACCTTATCTTTTTTCCCCTCTGTTTTTTCCTGCCCTATATGAGCGGACTCCTGGTGAGCCGGTCCGGGCGCTCTCTGGAAAAAAAGATCCGGAATATCAATATACTGACTTTTGTTTCATTTATCATGAGTATCATCATCTGGTTCAGTCTCAGAGAGACTCTCAGTATCAGCCATCTCGTACTGGAATATGTCTCTGAATCATGGGGAGCATTAATACTCTATTTCATCGTGTTTATTGCTGAAATTGTGCTTATCAATACTCTGACCCTGAGCCTGCCCCGCTTCTTTTTACACAGAAAATTAAGAAACACTAGCCAGAAAGCCTTTCCTGACATCAGCCGTAAAGCCCTGATTATGGTATTACAGCTCCTGACCTGGATCCTGCTATGGCTGGGCTATACATTGCTGCAGGCCCTATTCCCAGAACCCTGGATCCTGTACCCGCTACTGGCTGTGTGGGTATGGCTGGTACTGATAGCGGTACAGCGCATGCTACGGAGTCTGATGATCCCCCGAAAAGACAGGAACCTGGAGCAGGAAAAAGTCCTCTTTCCCCTGGTGCAGGTTATGGCCCATAAAGCAGGCATCAGACTGCACCGCGTAGTCTATCTCAGCACCACTGATAGTAAGATTGCAAATGCCTGGGCCTGGGGAGGCCTGAAACCTATGATCACCCTCTATGACTATCTCTACGAGAATATGGATGAAGCGGAAAGAGAGATTGTGATCTACCATGAATTAGGCCATATCCGCCTCCACCATACCCTGATCCGCGTGCTCATCACGGTAGCTACCCTGACCTTGTCTCTGTTTTTGATCCAGACCTTCCTCACCCGTTTTGCAGATCTGGACACATTAGTCATTTTCATAGTCAGCCAGCTCATTATACTGGTGTGTACCTTTTTCCTCCCGGCCTTTTTATACCGTTATCAGGAACACCAGGCGGACCTGTTTGCCCTCACCCATTGCTCTGATCCCACAGCATTTTCACGGGCACTGTTTAAGCTGTCTGCCCTGAATCACAGTGCCCCGGCCTGGAAAAAAGGGCGCAGCCTGGTATCTACCCATCCCCATATCTTAGGGCGTATAGAATGGTTACGGAAAAAGACAGGCCTGGATCTTCCCGCCCCACCAGAGTTTTTGGAAAATGACTAAAAGAATCTCTTATTTTATGGGATAGTAAGCTCGCTTAAAAAATAAACCCTGCGCGGGGACCGGGACTCTGAACCTGGGTTCTATTGCCTCTCCTCTGTCCAGCGCACTCTGTATCTCTTCCCGGCTCAGCCTGCCCTGCATATAATTGAGACACACCGAAATGACGGACCGGATCATACCCTGCAGAAATCCATTCCCCTTAATTGTAAAAACGAAGTGTCCTCTGATAACTGAAAGACGCAGATAATAGATCTGCCTGATGGTGTTTTTTTCTTCACTGCCATAGCCATAACAAAAGCTATGAAAGTCATGCTCCCCTGTAAAGACCGGTAATATCTCTCGGAGACGCTGGATATCCAGGTCAAAAGGATAGTAATAAGTAAAAGGACTCCAAAAGGGGGAAACAGTGCCTGGTGCCTGTATATGATAGATGTATTCCCGGGCTGTAGCAGAAAATCGCGAATGAAAATCAGGCGATGCCTCCCGGGCTCGCAGAACCCGTATAGACGGGGGCAGATAGCGATTCAGGGCCAGGGGCATTTTTTCCAGAGGCAGGGAGTGATTGCTGGTCCTGAAGTGAGCCGAATAATCCAGGGCATGGGCTCCCGCATCGGTACGCCCCGCTCCCTGGCAGCTCACTTTATGCTTAAATACTGTCTCCAGGCATTTTTCCATCTCTCCCTGTATAGAGGGCTCAGTCGCCTGTTTTTGCCATCCATGAAAACGGCTGCCGTCATAACTGATATGCAGGTGAATATTACGCTCATTCATGACTGCCGGGCTCCCTTTGTATTTTAAGAGTAGACAGTGTATTCTCCAGCTCCCTGATGTCTATAAAGCGGGACTGCCTGTAGACCTCTGATTCCTGATGTACTATTATAAGAGCAGGTACGATGAAGACCATGTTTTGAGCGGCAATATCCGGATGTTTCTCCAGCAGGACTTTGGACCAGGGCATCCAGGGATGGTTCTGCATTAATGCTTCCAGGGCAGGTGCAGCATCCACACAGGCGGTGCAGAGGGGGTGATAAAAGTATAATAAGATGTATCCCTGCTGCCTCAGATTTTCCAGATGACTGTAATCCTGTATATCAATGTGACTCATACACCTTCCTTCAAAGCAATATTTTATCTTATTGTGCACCTCCTGTCAAAGTGATTTTTTCAAATAAAACACATTTACTCTTGCTATTTTTTATTTAATAGTTATAATTTTATTTGTGGGGTGATAAAAACGGGGATAAGAAAATGGATAAATATGTAAAACTCCACCTCAAAAAAGATGCTCTAAAACCCGGCTATATTCTCAATGAAGACATTGCGGCCATACCGGGCTTGTCTACGGGCCATGTCCTCAGTGAGCAGGATATCAGTAAGATCATAGAAAATGCATCTCTCAGTGTGATTCAGGTACTTTCCTCCAGACATGAAGACACACCCTTCGAGTACTTTAAAAAAGTAGAGACCAAGCATAAAAAACCTCATATAAAAGCTGACAATTTTTTATCCTATATGACAGACAGTGCCCATAATCAGGAACTGCAGGCCTTTAATAAAGGTTATATCGATGAGATCCGGGGCCAGGATTATGAAGCCTATGTAGAAGAAAAATTTGAATTCTATCATCAAAAGATGGATCTTAAAAATAACCGTGATTTCAATCTTTCCAAGCAGGAATCAGAAAAAGCCCTCCGCACCTTCATACAGTCCCACAGAGATATCAGCATCCTGCATACCCTGAATCCCCTGAAGCTGGATAAGATGCAGAAGAAAGTGGAGATGTATGAACAGGTATTTGATATGTTCTTTCATGCCCTGGCAGAGGATAAAGTACGCTATACCCATGTCCTCGAATCAGTGATGCTGGAAATAGCCATGGATTTTTCCCAGATACCCTCCCGGAGCCTCCTGGCATTGTTTACGGAAAACTACCGGAAGAACCATTTCTTTGTACATCATTCATTCCAGGTCACCCTGTTGTCCATCGTCCTGGCTATAGAGTCCACCCGGCTCATGCATGAAAAGATAGAGATGCTCCTGGAAAATGATATAAAAGCATTTATCCGTATTTCCAAAAAAATATATACCCTCAATGACATCATACAGCTGGGAATTGCATCCATGTTGCATGACATTGATTACCTGCTTAAGATCCCGGAAATACATGAGCACTATCATTTCGATGCCAAGCATTACTCCATCATCGACCTCCACCCCAGTAACGGCTACAATCTGGCCAAGTCATTGAATCTGGATTTTGAAGTCCAGAATGCCATATACCAGCACCATGAGCGTTTCGATGGCAGCGGTTATCCTCATAACCTCAAGGCCCATCGATTCTCCCGTTATACACCTGTGCTTATGTTTGCGGAATATTATATCGAAGTCACCACCACCAATCCCTTTAACTCCCTGTCTCTGAGCCCCCGGAAAACAGTAGTTCAGCTGCTCACTCAGCTGCGCCACCAGTTTGACGGTGATATACTGATGGCATTTTTGCGTTCTGCCTCTCTCTTCCCGGTAGGTACCTGGGTCCATCTCTCGGATAACAGTATCGGGCTGGTTTTTGATGTAAACCAGGATGCCCTGGAGTCTCCGGTAGTACGAATACTCTACGATCAGCAGCTCCAGGCAATCATACCTTACAATATCGATCTTCGCAAAGACGGGCGAAAGATCAAAGAGACGGTAAAAAGCTCCATCATCCACCGGCTCATGACCAGCGCCCATCCTCAGATATTCAGGGTATAATTAAATCACATTCTACTTGAATAAAGCCTGTTTTTCAATTAAAATAATACGATTATAAAATAGGTTGTTAATAATTAAATGGCACAACATATCGAATCTACTTTAACTACGGATAAATTGAAAGCAGGCTATGTCTTAAACCAGGAGATACCCTCTATACCGGGCCTGAAACCGGGCAGAGTATTGACTCCTGATGATGTGGAACAGCTCAAGTCTGCCAGCCATATCGAAGAGATATCTGTGTTCATCATCAATAAAAATCCGGACGCCCCACCTGAAAGGCCATCCGGCTCAGCCTCATCGGGAAGCATCCCTAAGTCCCGTCCGGAAAGGATGAGTGATACCGACAGAGGCAGATCACTGTATGACCCCAGCATGAATCAAAAGCTGGTCGAGAACCTCGAAAAACGTAAGACCCATATCCGGGGTGTGGATTATGAGAATGAAGTAGAGAAATACCGCCAAAAAAACCTCGATAAGTTTTCCCAGGAATTAAAGTATGTGCAGTCTCAGACCCGGCAGGCTTCCCTGCTGGCTATAGAGCATTATGCCCGTACCAAGACAGATTTTGAACGGATAAAGAGCCTGGAAGGGCTTAATCAGCAGGAAATGATACAGGTATTTGATAAGTATGCCCTGTACGTAGACCTCTTTCAAAAAGCAGTATTGACCGAGAAAAAAGTCTATACTACTTATGTAGAAAGTATAGTGCTGGATATGCTGGAAGACATAGGCTACAACCTCAGCCGGGGGCTCTTTGCCCTGGCCCTTCAGGCAGAGGCCAAGTATAGTTTTATGGTATCCCATACCCTGATGGTACTCATCACCTCCCTGGTCACTGCTATCGAGCTCACTAATATCATCAATGAAAAGACCATGTCCCTTACCGAAGAGGATATAAACACCTTTCTGGCTATATCTAAAAAGTCCTATACCCTGGAACATCTTATAAACCTGGGGGTAGCTGCCCTCTTACATGATATAGATATCATAAAACAATTTCCTGACCTGCAGAGTAACCACAAATTCAGCCTCAGGGAGGAAGCCCGTATAGACCTCCATCCCAGTAACGGCTTTCACCTGGCCAAGATGCTGAACCTGGATTTTGATATACAGAGATCGATATTCCAGCATCACGAACGATTCGATGAGTCAGGGTATCCCAATGGAGCTCCTCCCCGCCTCTTTACCAAATACACACCCCTGATCATGTTCGCCGAATACTATGTGGAAGTGACTACGGAAAATCCCTTTGTGGAACAGTGCCTGCTACCCCGTAAGGCTATTGTAGACCTGCTGAGCCACCAGCGCAGCAAATTTGATGGTGATGTGGTATACGCCTATCTCAGGGCCGCCTCGCTGTTTCCGGTGGGTAGCTGGCTGAAGCTGTCCAATGGAAATATCGCGGTGGTATCCGAGGTAAACCACCACAAGCTCGATCTCCCCAGGGTATTACAGGTTTTTGATCAGGCTATGAAGGCCATAGAACCGGCTGAGATCGATCTATCTGCACACCCGGAAATCACTATCATACATCCCATCAGTCTCCGGACCATACAGGAACTGCATAAAGGCAGTGTCAAAGATTTGCTGACCTGATCAGACATCAAAATAAATCTTGCTCTTTCGTATTGCTCAAGTTATAATATTATTAATAAAAGGTGGAGGCTGAAATGGTGCAAAATTTAGACGAAGTCATGAGCAAAATCAAAACGATCAAAGAAGAAATGGATGTGGTAGAATACCGTGTCATCAACACCCGCACTCATGTTGAGACTATAGAAACAGATATGAAAAAAATTAATAAAGAGATATTAGAAGGTTTTCATAGCGTATCCAGTAAGATAAACGTGATAGAAGATATTGTAAAGAAGCTGGAAAAAGAGATAGACGAGATCTATAAACGCACTAAGTAAATCCTGATCAGGCGCCCTTTCAGGGCGCTTTTTTTTTATCACAGGAGATTCCCATGTTAGATATGCTCAGCCGGAAGATACAGAGCAGCCAGGCCGATTACTGCGAGATCCATTATGATACCATTTCATCATCCCGGGTAGTACTATCCAATGACCAGATCGAGTCTATAGGCAGCGCCCGTACCGCCTCAGGCAATGCCCGTTCCCTGTACCGGGGAGGCTGGGGCCTGGCTACCTTCAACCACGAGGATTTTGATACCCCCCTGGCCCTCTCTCTGGAAAATGCTCGGCTGATCCAGCGTGACAGTCTGGAGCTACCCTCCACCCCGGCCTACCAGGCAGACATCAGGACGGCCTTTACTCAGGACCCTGATTCCTGGACCCTGGAGCAAAAGCTGGACCTGGCCCGTCATTATAACAGCCTCATAAAACACGAACGTATCGCCTCGACCCGCGTTATCTATTCCGATTATACCGTGACCAGGCATCTGGTCAATTCCAATGGTTCTTCCATCCGCCAGCAAAAGACTTTTACCGGTATTGCCATTTCTGCTACCGCCCGGGATGGCAATAATGTCCAGCAGGCCTATGAGTCTGTGGGACAGTATGGGGGATTAGAGCTGGTGCAGGGACTGGACGCCCGGG
The DNA here is from genome assembly GCA_964537555.1 of uncultured Brevinematales bacterium. Lineage (GTDB taxonomy): Bacteria > Spirochaetota > Brevinematia > Brevinematales > CAYRWR01 > CAYRWR01. Next base: position 38,579 of record CAZIAD010000007.1, on the reverse strand, counting down.
CCGAAGCGGTCAAAGAGCGAGCCCTCCGCCTCCTCGATGCACCCACCTGTGAGGCCGGCACTTACTCTGTCCTCCTCGATCCTCAGCTGGCCGGTGTATTTGCCCATGAGGCCTTCGGGCACCTCTCCGAGGCTGACTTTCTGTCTGAAAACCCCCGGATGCAGGATGTGATGGTCCTGGGACGCGAGTTCGGCCCTTCTATCCTAAATATCATAGATGACGGCTCTCTGGAGGGCCTGGCAGGTTACACCCCCTACGATGATGAAGGGGTCCCGGCCTCCCGTTCCTACCTGATCAGAGAGGGCAGGCTGAATGGACGGCTGCACAGCCGGGAGACAGCAGGCCGTATGTCCGAGCCTCTGAGCGGTAATGCCCGTGCTCTCAGTGCCGGCTATGCACCGATTGTCCGTATGACCAATACCTTTATAGACCAGGGTACTTCCACCCTGGAAGAGATGCTGTCCCGTATAGAGGACGGTATTTACGCCGTAGATATGCTGGGCGGGATGACCAATCTGGAGATGTTTACCTTTTCGGCGGGCTATGCCTACCGTGTCAAAAACGGTCAGGTCAAAGAGCTGCTGCGGGACGTAGTCCTGTCGGGCAATGTGTTCAACACCCTGCAGAATGTAGCCATGATAGGCAATGACCTGGAGCACCACGGCGGCCTGGGCGGCTGCGGCAAAAACGGCCAGAGCGGACTCCCAGTCTCTACGGGCAGCCCTCATGTGCTCATCAATGATGTACTTATAGGCGGAAAGTAAACTGGCCATCACCAGATCCGGCTCATGTCATAATTTCATGCCCAAAGATACACCCACATAAATATCCGCCATAATCACCGGTTCCAATGAGCTGTTTTCATCAGCAAAATAAAATACTGAATGATTGTTTTCTTGTTTTTGATATAGTATCATACCAATATCATTTTTAAAACTAGCTACTTTACTTATACCAAATTTTGTACTTACAAACAGATTTGAACTGCCAAATGATTTTGATGACAAATTAATAAAGACAGCAAAGCCTAAACCCCTGGCAGATAATTCATTGAAATCGTTAGTAAGCCCATCCCAAATTTGGAAGCTATGATCAATATTCGCAACAAAAAAAGCCGGTTGTACAGATAAGACATCTATAAACCCTGATTTTTGTTTTATTTTCAAGGCAATTCCATAAAACTGCCTCTGAATATTCAGCATTCTGTCCACATAATTGAAACTACTATTTAAAATATGTTCCGATTGATTATCAAAGCTAAAATGGGCATTTATTCCCATAGAAAGCCTGGAATAAGGTAGTTTATAATCAATATAGGCTTCAAATCCATGCGACAGATGCGGATAATCTGTTGTTATATCCTTGCCAAAATATTGATTTCTTAAAACATTATGAGCCTCAGCTATTCCTGACAAAGAGGGAACCATTAAAAGCGTATAATCTATTCCGAATTCTATTTTCCCAGGAGTACTGACTTTTAGTTCATCTAAATGAGAATTTATTGCTTGCTCCATTTGATCTTTAAACATTTTTTTTGCGTATTTTTCATTATATTTACTGAGACTATTTTGAGGCTTTGTGCTATTAAGAATATGGGGTGTAAATTTATCCACTGTGATCAATCTCATGTCTGCCCATATGGTATTAAAGACTGGCTGATTTTGAGAATCTAATTCTATATTCTTTAATACCATGTACATTCTTAATTTATTTTCAATCCATGTATTATGTTCACCCTGAATGACAAACGGGCTATCTAAAAACCTTATTTCCAGTACAGCATCAATCTCTTGCTGCATGAAATCAGACATGATCATATCAGAAGAATTAATAAGCCCTTGAATAGAAAAAGTATGATTAAAAAAGGTCGCACCAGAGTGGGAAACAATAGGTATAATTTTTTTAAATGAAAATCCATGTTTTTTATCTTTCATTTCCTGTGAAATTGAATTTAACTGGTTACTGATAATGTCAACAATAGTTATCACTAAGGTCTGGAGTTCATTGCTACTATTGATTTTATTTTTCACACCCATTTCATTTAAATAACTTATCCAATCTCCCTCTGAACTGATCATGACGCCAATATTGCTTATACTCTGGATTTTTTCCACACCTCCCGGATAATATCCTGGAAAACATAAGCCTGGTAGTATTAGCATTCCGAATAACAAAAATATAAAAGCATTCTTCAATTTCATTTATTGCGCTCCTTTCATTGTATTGTCGAAATAGCATGATGACAGAAAAACACGGCTCCCGACAGTAACACTAATAAGCCCTAAGATGCTGCTAGGATATACTCATCTTACAAAAGTAAAGCCAAACAGAGCACTATTCCGGCTGCACTGGGCTATCATCAATAGCCGACTTAACTCCTGGATCTCTCACCTATAAAAAAGGCTGTCCCGGAGGACAGCCTGTATAGTCTGCAAAATAGTGATTTACTCCTGAGGAGCCAGCATTCCGCCCTGAGGTCCGCCCTGGGGCATTCCGAATCCCTGAGGTGCATCACCCAGGCCCTGTTTATTAAGAAGCTCTGTGTTTTTCTGAATCTTATACTGGTCTCTGGCTTCATTTACGACCTGCTGCATCCAGTCCTGGAACTTCTTCTTTTGTCCTTCCTGCTGCAGGTACTCTCTGATCTGAGTGGCATTAAGTCCACGCTCTCTCAGAGTGGGCCCATACTGCTTATAGAGCTGCTCTTCTTCTACTTTGGAAATGGTAAACTTGGAAGGATCCTTTACCTGTTTTTCCATGTAGATCTGGTATACTGCCTGTCTCAGGGCAGCTGACAGAGTAGACTTGGTCTTTTCATCTTCGAGCACATTGCTTTTTTTAGCTTCGATCAGGATGACATACTGGTCGATGAGCTGGTTAAACAGCATCTTCTTGACCATAGCAGGGTCACCATACATGGCCATCTGCTCTTCAGGGATTTGGGCTAATATTGCGTCAAATTCACTCTGAGTGATTACATAATTATCGATCTTGGCCAGCCATTTACCTTTAGCCTGTGCGCCTGCAGGAGGATAGAGGCTGATCATACCTTTTCCACTTCCGGAATTACCTTTTAATAAAGACCCGAGAAGGATCCCGCCGCCGATTCCTACAATAAAAGCAGCTATGATCAGGATGATCCATAGATTTTTCTTTTCACTAGACATTCAAGTGCTCCTTTTTTAAAACTCCATATAATTTATATTCTTAGCTCCCAAAAATCAAGTTTTTTTGTTTTTTTTCGATAATATATATAATATATTGTATGTATAGGAGTAATTTATGAAAACAATACGAACCTGGTCCTTCCTTCTTATAATCTTTGCCATGCCCGCATTCGGGTATGTAGAAAAGACCACTTTTAAGTCCGGTGTCGAGGTCGATTATGCTGACCCTGTTTCTGTAGTCACTGCGGCCAAAGACCTTCTGTTCAAGGTGGATTATTACAGCATGCTGGAGATCACAGAAAGCGGTGAAAAGAAAAAGACCCAAAAGACCATAGATTCCATAAAAGAGGATACCAGCCTGTTAAAAGACCTCAAAGAAGAAGCCCATAAGATCGAAAAGTTCATGGTACTGGGACAGGACATCTTCGAGGAAAAAGGGGTGGCTGTAGTATATACCCGCTGGCACATCAAACGCACTATAGAATCTGCCAAGGGTATGAAGATCATCGAGGACCCCTCTGTCAAGCCCTATTCTGTGGTCTATGTGGATTATCTGCTTAAGAATTACGACGGAAAATGGAAGATCATCTCCCAGAAAAGTAAATAAAAGGACCAGACATGACTATCCAGAAATTCCAGGCACTTAAGGGTAAAGAAAAGATCACTATGCTCACAGCATACGATGCACCCACCGCCTCTATACTGTATAATTCAGGCATTGACGCTCTCCTGGTAGGAGACTCTCTGGGTACAGTAGTCTATGGACACAAAAACACTCTGGAAGTCACCATAGAAGATATTATACGCCATACCAGGGCGGTCAGACAAGGTGCCCCTGAAGCACTGATCATTGCTGACATGCCCTTTCTCACTTACGGAATATCCATCCCTGACAGTGTGTACCATGCGGGCCGGCTCATTCAGGAGGGCCAGGCTGATGCGGTCAAGCTGGAGGGGGGAGAACAGTTTGCGGGGCATATACAGGCCATGGTAGAGATAGGTATCCCTGTTATGGGGCATATAGGACTGCAGCCTCAGTCGGTGCTGCGTAAGGGCTATGCCGTGGCCGGGCGTACTAAAAAAGAAATTCAGTCCCTGCTCAGTGCCGCCAAAGCCCTGGAGACTGCCGGGGTATTTGCCATAGTCCTGGAAGGTACTACTGTAGAAGGAGCCCGGCAGATCACCCTGGAGCTTAAGATTCCCACTATAGGCATAGGTGCGGGTATTCATACCGACGGCCAGGTCCTGGTCACTCCCGATATGCTGGGCATGGATAAAAAGTCCAGCTACCGCCACTCCAAGAAATTCGTGGACCTCAATGACATCATCAGCCAGGCCGTCAAGCGCTACATCGATGAAGTCAAAAAAGCGGAATTCCCCACAGAATTCAATTCCTTTCATCAGAACCAGAAGTAAGCGCAGCCTGCACTTCCCTTACACTGATTTTCGCTTCATGGATAATGAGCAGCCTTCATTTGAGCATTATCTCATGAACTACAATGAACTTTTTCTCATCTTGACTTTTCCTTTTTAGGGGAGTATAGTATTACAAATCATTTTTGGGGATAATATGATAAACAAACAGGTCCTGGGCATCGATATCGGTGGTTCCGGTATCAAAGGTGCACCCGTAGATACTAAAGAAGGCCTGCTCCTCAGTGAGCGTTATCGGATACCTACTCCCGAGGGAGCCAAGCCGGAGCAGGTGGCCGAGGTCATAGCCCAGATCGTAGAGCATTTCCAGTGGACCGGCCCTATCGGCTGCGGATTCCCGGCTGCTATACGGGACGGGGTGGCCCTCACTGCGGCGAATATCGACAGCTCCTGGATCAAGGTGCATATCCCCAGCCTGGTAGAAAAATACACCCACTGCAAGACCGTAGCCGTGAATGACGCCGATGCTGCCGGTATTGCAGAGATGACCCACGGATTGGGTAAGGGCAAGATGGGCAATGTACTGTTCATCACCGTAGGTACCGGCCTGGGCTCAGCCCTGTTCCGGGACGGTAAGCTCTTTCCCAATACAGAGTTCGGCCATATCGAGATGTACGGTGATGCTGCCGAAAAATATGCCTCCGATGGTGTACGAAAAGAAAAAGAGCTGAGCTGGAAAGGCTGGGCCAAACGCTTTAATGAATACCTGGCTATTATGGAAAGACTATTATGGCCCCGCCTCATCATCCTGGGGGGAGGTGTCAGTAAAAAGTTTGATAAATTTGCCGCATACCTGGAGACCAAGGCCGAGATACATCCCGCCAGCCTCAGAAATGAAGCCGGTATAGTAGGGGCTGCCATGGCCTACCATATTTTATAATCACGAGGCTTATATGAAAAAAATAATATTGTTATTCTCCCTGATCCTGTTATCACAGAATCTGTTTTCGGAGTCCCGAACAGTCTCAGTGATGTATTTTGATAACACCACCAAAAACGCCGACTATGAATGGTTTAAAAAAGGCCTGGCCGATATGGTCATCACCGACCTGTCTCAATCATCTAAGATAAAAGTAGTAGAAAGAGAAAACCTGGAAAAAGTAATAAAAGAACAACAGCTCCAGCTGGCCGGAGTAGTCAGTGATAAGGATGCTGTAGAGCTGGGAGAACTGCTCCAGGCCAAGACCCTCATCTACGGTTCCTTTGTCATACAGGGTGACCAGATCCGCATCGATGCCAAGATAACAGATGTGGAGAGCGGTAAGATCGAAAAAAGCATGAAAGTAGAAGGCAAGACATCCGATATATTTGCCCTGCAGCAGGACTTTTCCAGGCGGCTCTTCCTGCACCTGGTCCTGGAGCCTGTCTCCGGTGCGGCTGAGCCTGAATCCCTGCAGCTCGATGCTGTCAAAAACTATTACGAAGGCCTGGACCTCATGGACAAGGGATCTATCGATCAGGCTATGGAAAAATTTAAAAAATCCTCCAAGATCGACCCCCTTTATCTCCGCCCCCAGAAAAGCATGGAAGAAGGCTATAAATTCCTGAAAGACTTTAAAAAGCTGCGCTATCAGAGAGAGATAAAGAAACTCTATGAAGAAGCCGCTGCTATTCAAAAGCGCCTCAAGGAGAAACCCTTCCGGACCTATGGAGAGCTGTTCATGGGAGTAAACTGGGCCGGCATGACAGAAGAAGAAAAAGCCGAGTTCCAGCTCAAGGCCACCCCATATATGAAAGGGGATACGCCGGTACAGGCTTACTGGAACCTTCAGAATACCCTGGGAGAGATCGGAGACCTGTCCGAAGAATACTTCGAGGACACCAATACCTTAAAGGTAATGCGCCAGGAAATCATCAAGATATCCCTGAAAGCAAAGAAATTGTATAAAAAAGACCCTTTCCTGCCCGAAGTCATTTACCAGGAGCTGATGGCTCATTACTGGCTGGAAGACTATAAAGAAGCTAAGAAGGTCGCTGAAGACCTGATGCTTAATTATCCCGATTACCGCATGATGTGGGCAATAGAAGACTTTTATGAAAAGTCTCTGGAAGAACTGGAAAAAAGATAGATAAGGAGTAGTAAATGTCTTTTTTTAAATGGCAGCCTGCCCTGGATACGGGTATCAGCATCATCGACGAGCAGCATCATCAGCTGGTGGAAATGATCAATGATCTGCATGATGCGATGAGTGAGAGTAAGGGCCAGGAAGTAGTCAGCGAGATTCTGGAAAAGATGATAAGCTATACAGCCGAACATTTTCATACCGAAGAAAAATACATGCAGGAATTCAACTACCCTGATTATGCCTCTCATAAGCAGAAACATGATGAGTTCGTAGCAGAAGCTTTAGGTTTTAAGCAGAAAATGGATGCAGGTAAAGAGATCATTGCCGCCGACATGATGCACCTGCTTAAAGACTGGCTCTTTACCCATATCGCCAAGTCCGATAAAGCCTATGTGAGTCTGTTTAAAGAAAAAGGCCTTTGATCTTTAACATAAGATTCAATAAATATTCAACAGCTGGACCGAGACCTGGTTATTGGAGACGGTGATACGGTTAAACTGCTTCGATTCCGGAGATACCTGTTTCAGCTCCTCACCCACTACATAGCGCACACCATTAATAGTCCGGTCATCAAAGATATGGGTATGCCCCATCAGTACCAGGTCTACATCATAAGTCTCAAACAGATACATCAGGTAATATACCTCTTCAATATCGGCGAACTGCCCCGCTTCATGAAAGGAAGGTGTGAGCAGGTTAAAGTGCATCATGATCATACACAAGTCTTCACTGCGGGACTGGAGCTGTGAGATGAGCCACTGGGTCTGCTCCCAGCCCAGGCTGGCATTGGCCGAGTCCAGGCAGATAAAGCGTATATTCCCGGCTGTGAAGCTGTACACAGAGGGCCCCAGATAGACCGGGAAGTAATTCCATCCCTGGTGCCACAGGTCATGATTGCCCAAAGCGGAATAAAAGGGCAGTCCCATATTGCTCATGTGAGACAGGTAGCCCTGGTACTCCGACTCCCGTCCGGTGTTGCACAGGTCCCCGGTATTGATGATAAAAGCGTCGTTGCTCTGGATACGGGCCTGTAAAGCCCCCATGTGGATATTGGTCCCCTCGTAGTAATGAGTATCGGTAATATGGATAAAGCTGTAGTTATTGGTATTGGCGAACAGGGTATCCGGGGGGGGCGGCATATTGGTACTCTGTGTGAAGCGGTCCTGCACTCCCGTCATGGTACCGAAAAATCCCAGAGGGTCTAGATAGCAGGAGTTCAGTACACTTAAGAAAATCAGGATAATTACAGCTATACGTCTCATAGGCCCAGCTCCCATTTCAGGTCCAGAGTAAACTTGTTATAAATGATACTGAGTCCGGCCAGTCCGCTGGGATGGAGGCCGGCATCCAGTATGAGATCCTGTCCCGGTACCAGCTCCAGCCTGTGGACCAGGTGGTAGGAGATGACCAGGGAATTGTCGGCATAGTGGTCCCCGAAGTCACGAAACTCCAGCCGGCTCTGCAGGGGGATACGCTGCCAGTCGTAGAAAAAGGCCAGCCGGACCAGCCAGTTCCACTGTACCAGGTCCAGGGGATAGTAAAAGGCCAGGGACTGCAGCCCGGGGTCCATATTGAGAAAGCGGGCCATCACCCCTAAGTCAGCCTCGATAAAACGGTAATCCAGGCTCATCCACCCCAACAGGGCATTGTCAGCCCGGTTAAAGGCATGGTAGCGGGTATTCATAGCCCGGGCGTGTATCTGCAGCATATCCTTCACGATCAGGGGAGAGTCATACTGTATATGCCAGGCCGTGACCTGGTAGGGGCCCGGTTTTATCATAAATCCGGCCTGCACTCCCTGTTCATGTTCCAAGCCCAGGCGGTACAGCCCGCTCAGGGCCATGCGGGTGGGAAAGCTGATATTGGACTCCAGGCCGGTAGAGAGCTGTACGGTGTGGGAAAGGGCGGGCCAGGCGGGAGCCACAGCGAGGAGCAGGATCAGGGATAAAAATATGTTTTTATTCATAGTCATAGTGTAGAATAAAGATTAAATATTTGCAAATAGAATGAAACAGGGGCTGTCTCATAACTCATGAGTCAGCCCCAATAATTTTTTATCAATGTGTATTTGTATAAGTAAAATTTGCCTTCAATTTAACAGTGATAGCTCCATTTAAAGGAGGGGGCAAAAGGATGCTATGTTTTTTCGGCTCAGATCCATTTGTCCATCCATCTTCATTTACCAGTTGTACAATTAAGGATGGATTAATATCTTCTTCCAGAGATATAGTCACTACAGCTTTACCTTGATTCAAATCTACTAACACATCTCTACCTTTTTTAAAAGAGTCCCACGGGTTATTTAAAGAATTAGTGTTTGTAGTGGTAAGAAAGAACTTATTACCAATAATCCTCGCACCCTGGGGCCAATCCGTCCAAACAGATTGCCCAGTAGTAAAGGGAATGGCATTCCTTTGAATATCTTCCCATATAAATCTTACTGTAGTATTAGCTGGAATTATTTGTCTCCCTTCTCCCTGAAGACTCCAGTCTTGATAGTATTGATTTACCTTGATACCTAATACTTTTCTACCGGGGCTTAGATAGTGATTAACATAAGTCGGATAGTGAGTAGTTTCGCCTAGTAGTTTTAGACCATGTTCAGTAATTTTTATACCACTCAAAGTATTAGTAAGTAATACATACCAATCAGCCCCGGCATTATCCATCCTACCTATACTGAACCAATAGTTTACATTACTAATATTATCAGAAAGAAACTGCTTAGCCACATCATTATCATAGTAATTAGCTATTTGAAAATGGATATAAGCATTAGACAGAGCTAATAGTGATTGGAGCGTACTGCCATTATTTACACTCATTTTTAAATAATAGATATCATCATCCCAGGGTGATACCTGCAATTGATTATGATCGGTAGGGCTGTTAGGGTCAAATGCCCACCAGGACATGGAATAATCCCAGGATCCTGTCCTATTATTACATTCACCTAATTCTCCTAATAGAATAGGTATATTATTCTCATATTCTGATGGCCTGAGTGATGAAGTTTTAAAATCAGTCACAATAATAAATGTATTAGTGTCATCATCATTGGTCAGACCATTCTCCAAAGCCAGACATACCCCGATCAGAGAGCTGATATTTGTAGAGTCATTTCCGGTCTCCCGGAATACTGAGCCTATTTCAGCAAAGGGGTCATCCACTCCGTACTGGTAGGTGGAGGGCAGGTAGAACAGCTCGCAGGAGCTTAAGATTGAAATAATAAAAATATAAAATAGTATTTTTTTCATGTTTTTCTCCGTTCTACAAGTTGGTTGTCTGAAATTCAGCGTTTACAACAATTGTGATTGGCTTTCCCTCCGTATTGGGTAAAAATGCAGGATGTGTTATGGGTTCTTCTCCCTGCCTGTAGCCGGTGGAATTCAGTAATTTAAACACCCAGGATGGTGAATGACTCGATGATAATGTGAGATCAATAGAGGCCTTGCCCTGGCTTAGATCTATATATACGGGTCTGGCATGGGCTAAGGATAAATCCTGGTTATTATCATCTGACCAGGTCATCCCGTTGTCATAGAGCGCGGACACACTTCCGCCTATTGCCAGATTTTGAGGCCAGTCTGTCCAAATAACATATTCGAGACTGAAGAGGTCATAGGTATAAGGTAATTGAGTACTACTGATATTTTCCCAGATTATTCGTACCTGAGTTCCTGACGGTATATCATAGCTTCCTGATCCCTGCAGGCTCCAGTCCTGGTGATACTGATTGACTTTTACCCCCATGACCTTTCCCTGAGGAGAAACATATACCCCTTTGTCCTCGGGAATATGCACGAACAGTGTATCATGATAGGGTTTCCAGCCCTTTTCCATAATGTTGAGTTCTGAACCTGAAAATCGGAGCCGGGCATACCACTGAGCTCCGCTTTTATCCTGACGGCCTACGGTGTCCCAATAATTTCCCTGACCTATACTACTAGAGAGGGCAATTTTTCCGTTATCAGTATCCAGGAAATTAGCTATTAAGAAATGTACAAAAGTGTTGGAAGCTATAAGAGGGTCTACCAGATAAGGCTCTCCTCCCACGTATCGTAATTTGATGTAATAGATATCAGGATCCAGGGATGAGACTTTGAAATAATTAGTCTGGGTCGTGGACAAGGGATTAAACTCCCAGTTACACATATCATAATCCCAGCTTCCGGTGATATTACGGAATATCCCTGTATCTCCCAGCAGAAATGGCTTATATTCAGGATATTCACTGGGCCTTAGAGAAGAATCTGTAAAGTCAGCTACAATAATTATGCTATTTGAATCTCCCGCATTGGTCAGGCCTGCCTCCAGATACTGGCATACTCCCATTAATGCGGAAATATTGGAACTATTATTCCCGGTCTCCCGGAATACTGTACCGATCTCAGCAAAGGGGTCGTCCACACCGTATTGATAGGTAGAGGGTAGATAGAAAAATTCACAGCCGCTGAGCAGAAAAAGCCCGGCCAGTAATAATAATCTTTTCATAGTCATCCCCTAAAACTTCAGGCCGATCTCAGGATAGACCTGGAAAGTGCTGCCGGCATTGAAGTCAGCCACCACCCGGCAGCGGGCATAGACAAACTTCCACTCCAGGGCTACAAAAGCAGCCGGGACCAGGCCGAAATTGGAAGCAGGTGATATAATGTCCCACTTATCCCCCGGGACTATCAGGTTGATCCCCGCACTGACTCCTGCGCCCAGGCGGAAGTCTTTCTTCATATTCCCCAGGAAGTGATAGCCCAGCTCCACCGAGGGGTGTATCTGTACAAACAGCACGCTCTCGTTATTGATCTGGCGGGGGATGATACTGAATCCGCCGGACAGGCCGATCCACAGGGGACGGGCCAGGTAATAGTCCAGGGCCAGCCCGGCCATTACGCCGCCCATAGTGTAGACCCGCATGTGGGCCGCCCCTCCCCAGTTAGGCATGGGGCTGACATAAAAGGTCTCACCGTCTTTGAGGAGGAGGGGGATGCGCTGTTCTATGACGGAGTTCTGGTTGATCACCAGGAGGTTCTGGTCCATTTTTATGGCTACGTTAGACAGAACGGTATCAGGGGCTACTTCTTCCCCATTCAGACTGAGCTTGTACTGCTTTCCCGGCTCTTTATACCGGATAGTACCCACAGACAGGACAGACTGGGCCTGGTAGGATACCCGCATCGAGTCCCCTTCTTTGAGCTTCTGCTTTTTTTCAAACACTATCTTCTGGTCTTTAGCACGCTCCACTATGACATGGTACTCCACATCAGCCAGGACTTTAAGATCCCGGTTAAAGCTGCGGTTGGACACTACTGATACCAGGCGGTTATTGACCAGTACCCGGTAGTTTTCCTCCCCGATCTGGAAGTCCTGTATAGAGATCTGGGCAAAGCGGGCCTTGATACCCAGGGACTTTTCTATGGTCACTTTGAGAATAGCGTCCATGGTATCAAAAATGTCCAGGTCCAGGGCAGTAGTATAGGACTGCTGGTAGATCACGGCTTTTTGCTTCTGGGACCAGAGCTTCAGGGATATTACTGCTTCCGGGTCAGCCACAGATCCCTGCAGGTCATAGGTTCCGAATACGATAATATCAGACAGGTACTTCTGGGACATTTCAGACAATACATCTGTACTCTGGGCCTTAAGATTGACCCGATAGGTATCAGGGGCATCTACAAAAGGGAGCAGGCTCACAAAGTCATAGATGCTGTGAAATACCAGATCCCGGACACTGTCCCCCTGGGACCGTGAGTAGTCCCCGGATCCCGACTTTTGCTGCAGGGGCAGGACCAGCATGCGGGTCCGGCTGCTCTGCTGAGCATATAAAGACACATTTAAAATGAGAAAAAGACTTAATATAGACAATATTCTAGACATACTCCATACCTCCATTATTACAACTAATTATACACTTAAATTCCAAAGATTTAAAGGTGATGCTTATTTTTTTGTGAGATTAAAATGACAATTCCCAGTTTATTACTGGGATATTTGTTTGCCGGTTAGCTGGACTCAGTGGATGTCTATGATATGCAGTAATTCTGAGGGATGAGTGATGATGTAGCGAGCCCCTTCTCTGAGCAGCTCTTCCCGGTCCCGGAAGCCCCACTCTACCCCCACAGCAGTGATACCGCCGGCCCGGGCGGTCTGCATGTCGGTGTCGGTATCCCCCACATAGAGAAAATCTTCTGCCTGTAGCTTCATCGTCTCTATGATCTCGAAAATACCATGCGGCTCAGGCTTTACCGGTACATCTTTACGCGCTCCCAGTACTATTTCAAAGTCATGGCCTGCCAGGAGTGATGCTACTATATTTACAGTGTTTTCATGAGGTTTATTGGACAAAATAGCCAGGCGGATATGCCGCTCCTGCAGGGCTGTAAGCATCTCGTTTATCCCGGAATACGGCAGGGTGTGCTCCTCCTGATGGGCCTGGTATTCCAGGCGGAGTTCCTGCCGGCATTCTGTGATGAGGGCTTCATTGTGCCGGTCAGACTGGGGCAGGGACTGTTCAATGAGGTGCCGGATACCCTGCCCTACAAAATAGCGGTAGTCTTTTTCGGTATGCTGTGGCAGTCCCTTGCGGGCCAGGACCCGGTTCATGGCCAGGCTGATATCGGTGAGAGTATTGAGGAGAGTGCCGTCCAGGTCAAAGATTACCGCTTTTATCATTTTATACTCCATTTACTCATTAGGTCCCACAGAGCCGGCCCCAGCAGGATCAGCCCTATGAGCCCTGCAAACAGGGATAATACCAGTACCGCCCCCGCCAGGATGTCTTTGACCCGGCCTATGACAGGATCAGCCTCAGGGTGTATCTTATCCAGGAGGGTCTCCAGGGCAGTATTGACCATTTCCAGGGACAAAACCCCACCACAGGTGAGCAGTATGATAGCCACAGAGGGCCGGTCCAGCCTGAGCAGGATAGCCAGGCTCAGGGACAGAACCGCCGCCAGGAGCATGACTTTGATATTACGATGCCCCCTGATAGCGGGGAAAATGCCCCGTAATGCATACAGGAAACTTTTAAAAAATGCCTTCAATCCTTACTCCTCCCCTACTCTCGGGTATAGTATTATACAGGATTTTTACAGGCAAATCCAGAAATCCAGTATGCACATAAACACTTGACTAAATCAGTTAATCTAATAAAATAAGAGTAAATATAATGGGAGGATAAGAGGATGCGTCACTTAAAAATCAGAGCGATTTTCTTAATTGTTTTAATGAGTATGGTGTCTTTAGGCGCCTGTGGCAAAAAAGGGAGCAGTACTCCCCTGAGCGGAAAAGGGGACAAGATCAAGATCGGCTTCCTGCTTAAGACATTCCAGGAGCCCCGCTACAAGAAAGACAAGGCTGCTTTCCTGGCCAAGGCTGCAGACCTGGGTGTAGAGGTCATTTTTGACTCGGCTAATAACAGCGAACAGGCACAGATGGCTAAATTTGAAAATATGCTGGTCCAGGGTGTAAAAGTGATCGTCCTCCAGCCTGTCAATACCGGTACAGCCGGAAATATGGTGGAAATGGCCCATCAAAAAGGGGTAAAGGTAGTCGGCTATGACTCTATGCTGGTCAATGGCCCCCTGGATGTCATGGTTATGCAGGACTCATGGGCCGTAGGTAAGATACAGGCAGAAGAACTGGTCAAATGGCTCCAGAAGAAAAAAGGTAAAATAGAAGGTAAAATAGTATTGATTCAGGGCCAGCCCGGTGACAATAATGCCAGGGCTATGTCCAGCGGGGTGCTCAAGGTGATAAAAGAAAACCCCGGCCTGCAGCTCTTACTGGCCCAGTCCCATGAAGGATGGTCTCCTGAAAAAGCCCTGGCCACCACTGAAAATGCCCTGACCAAGTACAACAAGGACATCGATGCCTTTATCTGTAATAATTCAGGGATGGCCCGGGGTGTGATCTCCGGACTGGAAGGCGTAGGCATGGCTGATTCTGAAAAGGTATTTGTAGCCGGGTCAGATGCTGACCTGCCTAACATCCAGTATGTAGCCCAGGGTAAACAGACTGTAGAGATCTGGAAAAAGATCAAACCCCTGGCTGAAAAAGCTGTTGAGATCGCTGTGATCCTGGCACAGAATCCCAGTAACAGCGTAGAAGAGCTGATCAAGCCTGAACTGATGCTCTATAATGAATACCAGAAAGTACCGACTTTTGTGACCCCGGTAGTTCCTGTGACTAAGGATAACCTCGATGATACCATTATTAAAGAGGGATTCTATACCAAAGAGCAGGTCTATCAGAAATAGTCCCTTAAGGATAATAAATATGAAAAAAGACAGTCCCATACTGGAGATGATGAATATAAGTATGAGCTTCCCCGGTGTCAAAGCCCTGGACAAGGTCAGCCTCAAGGCTTATCCTGGAGAAGTACTGGCCCTGGTCGGAGAAAATGGAGCGGGCAAGTCTACCCTCATGAAGGTATTATCCGGAGTATGGCCCTACCCTGAATACAGTGGAAAACTCAAAGTGAAAAACAAGATCTGCAGATTTCGACACACTCATGATGCAGAAGAGATCGGGATTGCTATCATCTACCAGGAGCTGAACCTCATCTATGACCTTAGTGTGGCAGAGAATATCTACCTGGACCGTCAGCCCCGGGGCCCCCTGGGCCTTATAGACTGGCATCAGATGTATGCCAATGCGGCGGTCCTGCTTAAGCAGCTGCATATCCACAATATACAGCCCGATGACATGGTAAGAGAACTCAGCGTAGGGCAGCAGCAGATGGTAGAGATAGCCAAGGCACTCTCCCAGAATGCGGAGATACTGATCCTGGATGAACCTACCTCAGCCCTGTCTGACCGGGAGTGTGATGAATTATTCCGCATCATCGAACGCCTGAAAAAAGAAAAAGTGGCTATGATCTACATCTCCCATAAGATGGAAGAGATAAAACGGATCGCGGACAAAGTACAGGTACTCAGAGACGGCCAGAGCATAGATGATACCTATCCCATCGATAAGATCACACTGAATGACATCATCACCCGTATGGTGGGCCGAGATATATCGACCATGTACCCGTCTCATAAGACTAAAAAGGGGGAAACAGTCCTGGAAGTGAGAGGGATCAGCCTGGACCACCCCGTCCTGCCCGGCAGAAAACTGGTAGATAATGTCAGCTTTGAAGCCTGCCAGGGAGAGATACTGGGCATATCAGGCCTCATGGGGTCGGGACGTACAGAGCTCGTGATGAGCATCTTTGGTGCAGCTGCAGGGCGGGTACAGGGTGAAGTATACCTGGATGGACGCAAGCTGAACATCAGGCAGCCCCATGATGCTATAAAGGCCGGCCTGGCCCTGGTCACAGAGGACCGTAAGCTGCAGGGACTGATCCTGGAGCAGGATATTATTTTCAATACTACATTGGCCTCACTGGAGAGCATCACCCGAGCCGGTATCCTGGACCACTACCAGGAGAGGGCCATCAGTGAAAAGTATAATAAGGAACTGGGTACTAAAACAGCCTCTCTGGAGCATGCCGTCAACACCCTGTCCGGGGGAAATCAGCAAAAGGTGGTGATAGCTAAGTGGCTGGCCACTTCTCCCCGGGTCCTGATACTGGATGACCCTACCCGGGGCATAGATATAGGTGCCAAGGTAGAGATCTACAAGCTTATGAATAAGCTGGTGGAACAGGGAGTGTGTGTCATCATGATATCCAGTGAGCTCCCTGAGATACTGGGCATGTGCGACCGTATCCTGGTCATGAATGAAGGCAGAAAGGTGGCAGACCTGGACCGGAAAAATGCTGACGAAGAAAAGATCATGTCCCTGGCCACAGGAAATAACTGATTATTCACAAAAAGTAACAAAGCGGCTGAGTGTCAGCCGCTTTTTTTTATGCTTACAGGTACTTCAGATAGAGGTCAGCCTCATAGGATCTGGGATAAAACCGGATGATACGTTTGATAAAGGCCCTGATCCCCAGGTTGATAGCCGTGACCAGCCACTTGGACATCGTCTTGTTCTTGGCTACCCGGTCCAGGAGAGTACCCATGCGGTAGAGCTCCAGCCAGTTTTTGTGGAAGATCTGTTCCAGCTCTCTGGACTCCATGTTTTTAGGCTGGTACACGGAGTGAAATCCGTCATAGAGGTGCCAGCGCTTGTGATGGATACGCCCCTCGCCCTCCAGTCTGTCAAACAGAGGAGTACCAGGATAAGGAGTAAGTATAGCGCAGCGGGGCAGGTCTACCCCCAGCTCCCGCACCAGGCGGGGAAATTCGGCCAGGCTCTCCCGGGTCTCGGTATCAAAGCCCATGATAAAGCCTCCCACCAGGGAGATCCCTTTTTCATGAAAATTATACACGGCTTCTTTATAACGATCTACCTTATTCCAGGTCTTATGATGGCTCTGCAGGCCCGCTTCCGAAAATGACTCAAATCCGACAAAGGCAGCCACACAGCCGCTCCGGCGCATAGTCTCCAGCATCTCGGGATTAAAGGCAGTATCCACGGTAGCCTGACAGGCCCACCATACCTTAAGAGAGCGCAGGGCGTCATAGAGCTCCAGGGTATACTGCATATCACTGGAGGGGCCCGGATCGAGCAGGACCATATACTTGGTGCCCAGGGAGCGGATCTCATCCACCACTTCGCCTATAGGCCGCTTGTGCTGGCGGCTGCGCCACATACTCTGTATAGTACAAAAATCGCATGCGAAGGTACAACCCCGGTTGGCGATCACAGAGGGGATGCGTACATAGCCCCGGCCCATGATATCCCGCTTGGGTATAGGTGAGTGCAGAGGACAATCACTCTGAGTGTATAACTTTTGGGCCCGGTCGGCCGCAAAATCCCTGAGGAGCTGAGGCCAGGTGTCCTCTCCCGCACCCACTACCACTGCATCACAGTGACGGGCTGCTTCTTCCGGGTTCAGAGTGGGATGTATCCCACCCAGCACCACAAAGGCACCCTTGAGCTTCCAGTATCGGGCCAGGGCATAGGCCCGTTCTGCAGAAGCAGTACAGCAGGAAATACCCACTACATCATACATCTGGCCCCGGTATTGGCCCCGCTGTATCCCTTCATCCACAATACGTACCTCGGCATCCAGCTCCGGGGGGACCAGAGCAGCCAGTGTAGTGAGGGTTACAGGCTCCAGATTTACTATGACCCGCCGGGCATGCCTGCCATGTGAGCGGTAATGTATATCGGAGGCCAGGATGAGCAATATCTTCATACGATCTTCCTTTTTATGGATTCGTAATATTCATCCAGGTTATCTACACAGCCGGGATGCTGTATAGGAAAAGACTTGGTCTCTACTACAGACTTGGTCAGGTAGTGGGCGTACTTGATACCTCTGCGGGTCTGTCTGCCCCAGAAGCTATAGCCGCTCATCATCAGTATGAGAATAAAGATATCCAGATACCAGGGAAAATGAAGAGAAGGGTGAAGGCGGCGCTCATAGAGCATCATCCCAAAACGGCGCCAGCCTTCATGGGCCGAACGCTTTACATGAGAGTTGACAAAGGCACGGGGCTGGCCCGGGCCCGAAAAACTTTTGTTATATCCTTCCAGGGGCAGATTGACCGATACCCAGCCCCGGGTGGAACTGATAGCACTGGCCCCCAGGCCCAGGTAGTCCGAACCCAGCTCATCGTAGGAGGAATCATAGAGCTCCTGCCCTCTGGTAAAGGTCCAGAGAGTACGCCTGCTATAGCCGGCAGCCTTTAAAGTCCGTGCTGCCTCTTCTATGAGCCGGAACTGTATCTCATCATCAATGGTCTGATAATTGATCCGGCTGCCCCTGATGGTCATGAGAGGATAGATAGTGATCTGCTGGGCCCCGGTACTGAGGAAGCTCTCTATATCTTTTCTAAAAGTATATATCTTCTGATTTTCAAAGCCCAGCATGATATCTGCATTGACCCACATTCCCAGGCTCAGGGCATGCTGAATGAGCTCAGAGAGATTTTCAGAGCTGACATGATTCCTCTGGTAGTCTTCCAGTATCTCCCGGTTAAAACTCTCTATACCTATGCTGATCTTTTTCACTCCCAGCTCGCTGAGGCCTGTCAGATATTCCCGGCTCAGGATATGGGGAGAGAGCTCTATACCGATGTTTTGCAGACTGATCTTCTGGGAGAGTGCGGTAAATATCTGCCTCCATTCCTCTATACTCAGTACATTGGGGGTGCCTCCCCCGATGTAGATCCAGCGGGGACTGCCCGACATGTCCCGGTAGGAGATCTCACGGAGCAGAGCCTGGATAAATTCCTGCCTGAGCCCTGCGGTGAGGGTCACTTTATAATAGGGGCAGAAGCGGCAGATCTGAGTGCAAAAGGGTACATGAATATACAGCCCGTATTTTCCCTTAAAGGAATAGTCCGGAATTTCGGAGAAATGATAAGTAGTGTCTTTAGCCTTGCTGGTTATCATCTTTATGGTCTGACGGGTAAAAAAACTCTTGGATCCGGGTGCTATCATAGTCATTCCATCTGCATATTTTTTATAATTATATAATATATACCAGAAAACACCAGAATAAAAGTCCAATATCCTGTTTCTTATAAGTTATTCTGAAGATCTTATTTAAGCATATAATCGGAAATATTTTTAAGCTTTTAAACATGAAGCATATTTCAAGTGGGGGTCAAATGACAGGCTGTTGCGGCTAGGATGTGACTGCCTTAATCCACACCGGATTAGCTTCTGTCAGCTTGCCATTACGATAGGTTCCTGTTAAAATATTGTTTCCTTTTAGGTAATAATTTATACGGAAGTATATCTGGTGTCGAAAAAACTGCCCATACTCATTATGCCCCTGATCTTTCTGATCCTGAGAGCGGAAGTCCCCCTGCCTAGCATCGGGCCCTGGATGCTTCTGCCAGACAGCACTCCGGCTCACTGGCTGGGCATGAAATTCAGAGACAGGTATCTTCTGGAACCTATCAATCTGATATTTATCGATACTAATTCCTCCACCCCGCAGGAGGCTGTGCTTAGACTGGAAGCTGCATGCGCTGAAGCCGGTTACCCCAAAAGGTTTGGCCATTCTACAGGTTATTTGGGCTGGATAGGAGGAGTACTCTATACCCAGCTTCCCACAGAACACCTGAGTGCCTTTTCAGATCGTCCCACCTGGCGGATGAACAATCATTTACGGGTATTCGGTCCTGCTCCATGGCGGGGGAGCTATCTCTTCATCGGCACCATCAGCCGGGAATCTCTGGACCTGTTCGCGCCCGTTCATCATGTTTATGTATCTTTCTCTCAATCACGGGATGAATTTACCCGGCTTATGTATCTCTCACGGCAGTATACCCCCGCGGGCAGGAGAATCCTAAACAACTGGATGAACAATTCGCGCTACACTACCGGGGACCACGACGGCCTGGCAGCCGTATTTTTTAGTCTGAAAGAATGATTAATTTGAAATCAAAACCTTAACGCAGATATGTGACTGGAAAGCTACAGAGCAGACAAGACTACTACACCTAAGATACCTAAAAACTACAAGCAATAAAATTGAAACCATACTGAGGGCACAGTAACCGGTACCGCACTCCCTGGGGCCCTACTTACCACTCTGGGTACTGGCCAGGGATTTTCCTGCCTCGGTGAGCCGTAAGACTCCCTGATTATTACTGACCAGGCCCCGGCTCAGGGACTCCTCTACACTGCGGTCAGCCAGCTCTTTCTTCCAGTGCAGGTGCTCATGGAGGGTAGCTATGCGGCACTCCGTCTCTTCCTCATCGGTATTCTCATGATGGGACAGATGCACCAGGAGCATGATCCTCCTAAACTCCCCTTTCTGTCTTTTTCGCCGCAGTGAGTTAGCCAGCAGTCCGGTCCGGGGAGCAAAGGTATACACCAGAAAAAACTGTATCCCGGAGAACACAGACATGGTCCCGGCCATAGAGACATCGAGCCAGCGGGCAATAAAAAATCCCCCTACCGCGGAAGAGACGGCAAAAATAACGGTAAGCCCTATCATCGCAGAAAGGCGTTTTGACAGGAGCTGAGCGGTGGCGGGAGGAATGATCATGAGAGCTACTACCAGGATGGGCCCCACGGCATCAAAGGCTCCCACAGCCGTCACACTGACCAGAGTCATAAGGGTATAATGGAGCAGGCCCGGTAAAAACCCCAGTGAAGCAGCCAGGCCCACATCAAAAGTAGAGAGCTTCAGTTCTTTGTAGAACAGCAATATATACAGGGCATTAATGAATAATATGATCCCCATCACAATGAGGGAATAGGGTCCCAGGTCCGTCCCCCGCCACTCCATACGATGCAGGAAGGAAAATTCTACCTGTCCAAACAGCACAGAATCTATGTCCAGATGGACATCACCGGTATAACTGGCTACCAGTATCACTCCCAGTGCAAACAGTGCCGGAAAGACAAGGCCTATGGCAGTATCTTCCTTGACCAGGCGGGTCTTGTTAAGTAGCTCCACCAGAACCACTACCAGTACTCCGACCACAGCTGCCCCTACTATCAGAAGGGGGGACTCCAGGTTACGTACCATGAGGAATGCCACTACTATCCCGAACAGGATGGCATGGCTGATAGCATCGGAGAGCAGGGCCATCTTTCTCAGGACCAGAAACACACCGGGGAGGGCACAGGCTATAGCCACCACTACGGCTACCATCAGTACTTCTGTATAATAAAGGGGCATCTAGTCCTCCTTCCGGTCAAATTCACGGGCCTTGGCCAGGCCTTTTTCAGTGAGGGCATATCCGTACTGCACATAACCCAGCTCTTCCAGCCGGGTGAGGGCCTGCCTCAGGTACATGGGATTGGCATTTAATATCTTCAGGGTACCCAGGGTATGGGGATGATGCGGATTGTCATGATGGAGAGCCAGGCCGTAAAAGTCATAGAGCAGGGTATCCAGCTGGATCTGCTTTTTAAAGCTGATCTGCCGCAGAGCCTTCCACAGTATACCCCGGTTAGGCGCAAAAAACAGGGAAATGATCACAAATACTGAGGCCACTACTACTATAGTAGGTCCGGGGGGAAACTCTGCCACCCGGGAGATGGCTACTCCCAGGGCTCCGGATAGTGCCCCTATCACCGAGGAGAGTATGATCATCACTCCCAGCTTTTCGGTCCACTGCCGGGCGGCAGCGGCGGGTGCCACGATCATGGCGCTCATGAGGACCACCCCTACTGTCTGCAGTCCCAGGACTATAGCCAGCACCAGAGCAGTCATCAGTATTCCATCCAGGATGCGCACAGGCAGGCCTATACTCTTAGCAAATTCAGAGTCAAAACTCAGGAGTTTAAACTCCTTCCAGAACAGGCTGATCAGGAGCAGGATGAGCAGCCCCAGTACCAGGGTGATCCAGACGTCCTGCACCTGAATGGCCGCAGTCTGGCCGAACAGGATCTTGTCCAGGCCTGCTTTATTTTTAAAATCCGCATTCTGTACATAGGATAAAAGTACAATACCCATCCCGAAGAAGAGGGACAGGCCAATACCCAGAGCAGAGTCGTTTTTTATTTTGCTGTTTTTGATGAGGGCCATGATCATGACCGTGGCCAGCCAGCCTACCACAGCCGCACCCAGGATGATATAGAGGGGGGCCCTGCTCCCTGTGATCATAAAGGCCAGTATCACTCCCGGAAAGGCGGCGTGGGAGATGGTATCCCCCAGAAGGCTCTGCTTACGCAGGACGGCATAGCTGCCGATAGCCCCGCTCACTATTCCCAGCAGGGTGGAGCCCAGGGTCACTGTACGCATAGTAGAGTTAAACATCACATCCGAAATCAGGCTCTGTAATGTCATGTCTTACTCCCGGGCCTGGGCGGCCTCGATAAAGGAGAGACGCCCGCCATACGCGGCTTTGAGGTTTTCTGAAGTAAACACTTCGCTGACCGGCCCGCTCACGATCTTACGCACATTCATGAGCAGGACCCAGTCATAGTATTCTTTTACGGTCTGGAGGTCGTGATGCACTACCAGGACGGTCTTACCGGCTGAACGCAGGTCTTTGAGCAGCGTGATGATAGCCTTTTCCGTGGCTGCGTCCACTCCCTGAAAGGGCTCATCCATAAAGTACACATCGGCATCCTGGACCAGGGCCCGGGCCAGGAACACGCGCTGCTGCTGCCCTCCTGAGAGCTGACTGATCTGCCGGGAGGCATAATCCGTCATGCCTACCTTAGCCAGGGCCTCCATAGACAGGGCTTTCTCTTTTTTACCGGGACGGCGCAGCCACCCTACTTTTTCATAGAGCCCCATCATGACCACATCCAGGACATTGGTGGGAAAGTCCCAGTCTACCGAAGAGCGCTGGGGGACATAGCCCACCATGTGGCGGTTCTGCTGATAGGGCTTGCCGTGTATCATGACCTTACCTGCGGCTATACGGATCAGACCCAGTATACTTTTGATGAGCGTGGTCTTGCCCGCGCCATTAGGCCCGATAATAGCCATCAATACTCCGGGCGGGACAGAGAGGTCCAGGTCCCAGATCACCGGCTTTTCATGATAGGCCACCGTCAGGTCTTCTACTTCTATGGCAAATGTACTTTTATTACTCATATTTTTCCCCTTATGAGGCTGTAATCCAGCATGTTAGTCTAGTCTAATAGGATTTCTTTGTCAATTTTATTATAGATGAAAAATCAGGCTATGTCATGTTTAAGTGTATCAGCTAATAAACGGTCCATTACACGGAGTGCCTGCATCCAGCGCTGCTCCCAGCTCCCCTGGATCAGAGTATAATCCAGGCCTCTTTCTTCCAGGGCCTCCAGGAAGTATTTACGGTGCTGAGGCCGATAGTCCCGGGAATGCCTCTGGTTGTCCTGTACCCAGGGTACATCCGTATCCAGGAAAAGATAATGATCATAGGTATTGGCCTCATCAATCCAGGGCTCCCATAACAGGTCCAGATCACAGTAGTGGCGGGCATAGATGCGGGTAGTCAGATGATCCGTGTCTACAAACAGGAAGGGGCCACCCTGCCCCACCTGCTCCTGGATAGCCCGGGCATGCAGCTCTGCAATAGGCCCGAAATCAGCCGCTTGTACCATCCTGTCACCCAGATAGGAACGGGCCATCTCCGGGACCCAGTCACAGTCATAGTGCCGGGCCAGGTTCCGGCACAGGGTAGTCTTGCCGGTAGACTCAGGGCCGTAGATACAGATCCGCTTCTGATAATATTTTCGGGCAGGAGGGCTCAGATACTCCCAGTGTGACAGAGGGGCCTGGCGTATGACGCTGCCTGAGACCGGTAGCTGCTCTCTGGGTATATCATAGGGCAGATGGCGTATGCCCATATACTCCGCCAGGTAGTCCCCGTAATGCTCCGAGCTCACGATGAGCCCCGCCTGGGGGAATCTCCGCTGCAGATAAGCCGCCCATACCCGGGATACAGCCCGGTCAGACTGAGGAGCGGTGGGTAGGTCGTCCTCAGTATAGGCTATGTCTATATCTGCAATCCCGCCATACAGTTCCTCCAGCCATGCGAGACGCAGGGGGCCGGGGATGCTCTCCCCTGGACGGGCTCCCAGGAGTATGATGAGGTGGTCACAGTGCTGCCGGGCATAGTCGATGAGGGCCATATGGCCCCGGTGCAGAGGCAGAAACTTTCCGATGACCAGGCCGGTGCTCATAGGTACCTTCCCTGGGACTGGTGAAAAAGAGTATGAGGCAGATGGATGAGCAGGAGTGTTTTTACTTTGGCCATGACACACCTTATTGTGTTGATAATATATGCATAGAGCGAAAGCTGATTAAGTGGATAAGTATAGAGCCCTGCACAATTATTAAGAGATGCCCTGTTTTCATCTGGAAAGCACTTTTTGAAGACCCGGGTTCAATCAAATGATGCCACAAGGTTCCAGAATACTTGAGCGGGTATTTTGAAACCCTGGTACTTTCGTTATCGGTTATTTAAGCAGTTTTCTATTACTTTAAAACTATGCTCACTGATTTTATCTAAGTCAGATCCTTTAAGCAAATATAGTCTTAATAGTCAGGCATACAGTATTGACACTATTCATAATTGTAAGTACAATACTATTAATCCTCAGGAGGTTTTTTTATGAAAATTCAATCTATTATTATGATAGTTTTATTTGTATTATTGGATGGCTGTTCCTTTTTTCCCGGCTTTTTCCAGAGCCAGGCCAATGTTATCGCGGGAGTCAATACAGGCTGGAATGTTGTCAAGGATTATAATGTAGGCTTTCCAGTAAACCTAAATATAAACGGTGATATATTCAATACCTGGGATATGTCTGTAAACTCATATAATAATATACTGCTGGCGGAAGTCTCATCCAACGATAATAATCCTTATGTCTTCGAGTATAAGAATAATTCCTGGAATCTGTTAGCTAATAGTTATATATACAACACTATAGGCTATTCTTATTTTAATATCAGTGTAGCCTATTCTTATGATGGCTCTGATTTTATTCCCTATTGTGGATTTGGTTATTTCAACTCCGGAAATACAGTAGAAATATTCGCCTATAATGTAAGCTCTGGACCCTGGCCTTCAGCACTGAAAACCATTGCTGGAAATAACTATGTCGATATTATTCAAAAAGAGAGCATCGCCCCAAACGGCCCTACCTTTTTTACCTATGATAATGCAAGTATGCTGTGTTATGGTGATATGGTAGTAGCTAATACCTCCATCGGATCTGCCGGGAACATCCAGTTTTTAGAATGTGATTACGAGCCTCATTCCGATTCCTACGGGATCTCAAAATCTGATTCATTTAATATCAATAATTTCAGATTTGACAGTTCCTATAATGGATACCAGATGGCTAACGGAATTATCTCTAGCTCTGCTTTAGACCATGCAGCTTTTGCGATCTCTGACGCATTCGGCCCAATCCATGGCTTGACTACTCTTATTTCCAATAATGATACTATAGTCATATACCATACAGTAGATACTAATAACCGCATCCTGCATGTATTTTCTGATGGGAATTATACTGATATAGCTACTACCTATAATCATGATGAAAAAGTCCTCTATATAGCCACAGTAAAACCTATCATGATAGGTACTATGCCAAAAGGGCATGTCCAGGTCTACCGCTATAATGAAATGACTGATGAATTCAGGCTCATGGGTACCATGATTAATGATATCAACGCTTCTTCTGTCAAGATCAGGCATCTGCCTGGAGCTACTGATAAGATCTATGTAGGTATCACTGATATCGACCAGGGCAACAGGATCAAAATCTTTTCAAATTGATTCCAGAATAAGCCCTGATCAGGCAATGGAGATGGGAAGACATTTATGAATTTGGGCCCGGTCATTCTCGATCTATCCTAATGGCTATGCCTCTACCCCCCATGATTGGGTTGTAGTGTATAGGTTAAATCAATAACCGCCACCATTGGAATTCAGGACCTGCCCGGTGATCCATCTCCCTTCATCAGAACATAACCATTTTACCAGACGGGCAACATCATCTGGAGTACCCCATCGCTTTTGAGGGTTATGCTCCTGCACTATCCTGTAAGTCTCCTCATCTGCATACCCGGTATCTGTCGCACCTGGGTTAATAGTGTTTACCGTTATCCCTCGACTGATCAAATGCGCAGACAGGCTGGCTGTGATCTGATGGATAGCCCCTTTGCTGGCTACATAGTCCAATTCACCGGGCATAGGGTCAAGATGCTGGCCGGAGGTGAACAGTATCACTCTTCCCCCCGGCCTGGTATCATCATGCCTGATGGAGAATTCTTTCGTGAGCAGGAGGGTGGCCCGCAGATTGACTGCCATAGAGAGATCGATGATTTCAGGGGTCAAGTCTTCCAGGCTATGGGAGCTTGAATGTGCATGATTGATGACCAGGCAGTCTAAAGCCCCGAATCTTTCATATACTTTATCGATCAGCATGCCTGATGCAGCAGGTTCTGATAAATCCACTTCCAGATGCCCCACTCCAGGGCCAATCAGTTGTAAAGCATCCAGTATTCCGGGTATTCCATCCGGATCAGATCCCCATGCCTGGGCCTCATCATGTTTAGTCCAGGACTGGATAAACACATCAGCCCCTGCTTCCAGGAGTTGTCTGGCTATTCCAAAACCGATACCGATCTTACGGCTTACTCCCGTGACCAGGGCTGTTCGTCCCTGCAGATTGATCTTACTTTCCAGGTATGGGTTATTCATTGTGTCTCCTAAATAGCTTAGTGGTGTAAAAACCAGATGAGGCACAAGAAATCCTGGCCCGGTATCGAATGTGACTAGTTCGCCGTAGCTCAGGATGTTATTCTTAAAAATATATGCCCTATCAGGCCTGTTTTGCCGAAGTCAGAGTCTGGCCTGAAATTCATTTACCAGGATCACTATCACATTGTCCTCTTCCATCCCAAGGCCAAATACCGCATAGAGATCTACAGCTCCATTCAAAGGGATTTCTTCTCTTAACGGGTCTATCAGCACCCCCTGAAAAGCCATCACAATCGTTTTACCCTGATACTCGAATACCAGCTGGTGGTCAAACATCCTGGACAATGGAGGACCACCCTTCTTGGTAAAGCCAAGAATCTTACCATATATGTCTATATATTTAGCATATTTTTTCTGAATTTTTATGGGGTATTTATCCATTATGAATGGTATCCTGACTGAATCAGAAAAAACTACCAGGTTTTGACCATCCTGACGCTCCTCCATACCGGACATCTGATTGGAGATGGCTGTAACCAGATCCATGAGTGAATATGGCTCATAAGCATCCCATTCAAAACTATATGCCTGATTCATGAGCAGAATAAAAGTCAATGATAAAAGCACTTTTTTCATTTAGCTCTCCTTTCTTATCGCTAGTATACTTCCGGGTTTCGGCATAAGGACCTAGCATCTCATTTCCTTTTCAGTATCTAGCTGTCTTTTTTGACGGATGGGGCTCGGCACTGGGTCTTGACTGGCGGCTGTGCCCTAGTTAAGTGACGTTTTCTCGTTCTTTAAAAGCAAAATAGATTTGTCCAAATAGTCCTTAAAATCCTTTTTGCTATTATATATCACTTTTAATTTATCTTCCAGCTCAGTAAGTTGTGGATAATTTGATGTTGAAAAATAATTTGTTACTTTTGAATAATTTTTCCACAAGGGCATCATACTACCTTCATCCAGAATAAATACAGTAGTGATTTCTCCTAATGCCCAGGATGTCCAGGGGTCAATTTCTGATGCAGTATAGTTTTCTCTTAGTATATGCAATATATGAGATAAAACAATTTCATGAGCGGTTATCCTTCGTTGTTCATCAGGGTTCAAATTATAAACTCGAACAACTTTATTACCATGTGAACTAGTTAATCCGGGACTAAAAGCAGAAACAACGCAGATATATTTCCTATAAAACCATTGATGTTGAGTAAGATGTACAACTTCTTTTGAAAAATATCTAATAATCTTATTCCATGATTTCTGGTATTGATTAACTGAATTTTGTATTTTTGGTAAATCCTCTTTATATTTTGAATTCACTAGTTTACCAACTTCCATTGTTGCGTCAAAGCTATCCATTTTACTTATTTTTTTGGCATATTCGTAATTAATACCCATCGATTGGGACCTAGATTCTAATCCAGCAGGATCATATGTTCGAAATCTTTGGACAATCGTTTCAATGTCATAAGTTTTATCAATTGTAAAATGGATACTAATATTACTATTTGAGGAACATGAATAAAACAAAAGAAATGCTAATAGAATGAATTTTCTGTACATTGCCTCTCCATTCTTACAAGTGTGTGTAATGTCACTTAACGAGCGGCGCTCGGGGCCGGGCGTAAGCTTGTCGACTGGCCTTAGTTATAGGAAGCTTTAATCAATGTAACTACTCATTCTTATACCCAAGATATTTCTCTATCAAAAAAGTCCCAACCTCATTACATGCTTTTTGATTTTCTACATTAACATATACAACAATTCCAAATCTCTTCTTTGGTAGAAACCATATTGCTGAATGGTTTTTCATATTGGATCCATAATGCTCATACACTTTTTCATCAGCCCAGGGAACTTCATATGTTCCCCAACCCAGACAATAGTCGGATTCTATAGGGGTATGCATGTTCAGGAAATACTCTTTTTTCAAAATTGCATGACCATTATTATGGCCCTCAATTTGAAATACAACCCACTTTGCAAGATCTTCAATAGATGCCAGTAATTTCCCTGCTGAATTATAAGCTGAAGGCATATCGTAAAATACCGGCTGCAT
Source organism: uncultured Brevinematales bacterium (assembly GCA_964537555.1). Classification (GTDB taxonomy): domain Bacteria; phylum Spirochaetota; class Brevinematia; order Brevinematales; family CAYRWR01; genus CAYRWR01. The sequence goes on along the minus strand of CAZIAD010000007.1, from coordinate 9,727 downwards.
ATTTTCATCATGTCCTAGGGGTATATTATTTTTATTATATGAATAAAACATCGTATTTTGTAAACCCAAAGGTTCAAGAATTTTTTTATAAAGAAGTTCTTCATATGGAATTCCAGTTATATTTTCCATCATGGAAGCAGCTATTATATAACCGGAATTTGAATACTTAAATTTCCCCACAGTGAACTGAGCAACATGGGTAATATAATCTTTAACAACAAACTCTCTGGCTTCCAGAGGTGTTTTGTTCATATTACTTAATTGAATTGCGGGCATACCGAAATATATCCCGTGGGGTAATCCTGCAGTATGCGAAAGGAGCTGCTTCAATGTCACTTCTTTATACCCTGCATGGACATTAATATTAGTAAATACTTCATTCAATGTTGTATCCCAAGAAATGACACCTTCCTGGACAAGTACAGCAGCCAAAGCTGATGTAAATGATTTGGTAAGTGACATTATAGGAAGTCTACGGTTCTTAGTGTTAAACATCAGCGACCTGTGAATCATAACTCCTTTTGATTTAACCTCTACAATTTCACCTTCATAGATAACTGCATATGATATTGCTGGTACTTGATATTTCTTCATTATTTTATTTATAGAATTGGACGAATTGCTACAACTTTGAAATAGAATAATTGTTATGATAAGTAACAGACAGTATCTGATCTTTGAATTCTTGTTTTTCATATTTATCCTTATTTCCCATAACGAATTTGGCTCGGCGACGGGCGGTAGCCTTTCGACTGGCCTTAGTTTTCAGAAGTTAAATGTTGTAACACTAATTTTTCAAGTTCTACCAAAACCTTGTTTTTTAACATTTCAAGTTCTGAATCTGTTGAGAGTACATCATCAGAAAACATAATCTCTTTGTCTGTCCACCAGACAGGTCCTTTATAATCAGTATCTCCATTGAATCTTGGAAACATATGCCAATGCAAATGAGCATCTCCATTTCCTAAAAGTTCGTAATTCATTTTATCAGCTTTAAATGCATTAAATACCGCTTCACCGACAATACTCATTTCTTCAAGAAATATTTTTCTTTTAGCGATGTCTAAATAGTGAAGTTCAGTAATATGTTCCTTGTATAAAAATAAAGTATAACCTTTGAAGAACTGATGATCTCCAATTACAACATAACCAGTTTCCAATTCTTTTACAAGGTACTTATTCTTATGATTTTTAATCCAATTTATACGTTCACAAATTAAACAATCTTCCATTTATTAATTCTCCATTAAAGTACAATTTCCTATAACTACTACAAAACCCATCCACCCACAAATCCCAACCACAACATTATACACCCCGTTCCCATAAAGTCAAGCTAATTCTCTAGCCTGTATTGATTTAATTTACAAACATTAATAAATTATATGTAAAATTGTTAACTCGATGAACATTCCAGGACAGTCTTGCTATACAAAGGCCTTCCCTCCACCCAAAGACTCCATGATATACCACCGCCTCGATAGTGCTGCCAGACTGCGCAGGTAGATACTCGGCGTCCGTTGGACCCAGCACCCTGTGGTTGCCCCGGTTCGGCTTCCCCACCGACAGGGAGAGCCCCTTCGATAGTAGGGTACAGTGTAGGGTAGAGACTCAGGGTGACATAACAGTCTATAGTCAATAGTCTATAGTCGATAGTCAATAGTAGGCACTGACTTTTACGTCCGAGCCATTATCCTTAAACCGACAGAAAATCTGTAACTCCACCAAGCTTCCCTTCACCGACGGAGTCTGCCTGCTGCGCTCCGCATGGTGCACCCCACAATACACTACCCAGGGCTGACCTACCCTAGCCTACGCCCAGCCTCCGGCCATTCAGCCCGCCCGGCACCATGCCTGCTACACTTCAGCAGACATTCCGCGGTGGTAGGCACCATGGTCGCACCAGCCGAAAAGGATTTTTCTTTGCCAAGCGTTTCTTTTGATCCCTCAAAAGAAATGCGGCCTCCCACCGACAGGGAAAGCCCCTTCGGTAGTAGGGTACAGTGTAGGGTAGAGACTCAGGGTGACATAACAGTCAATAGTCGGTAGTCAATAGTAGGCACAGTCTTTTACGTCCGAGCCCTTATCCCTCAAACCGACAGAAAATGTTCAACTAAACCAGGCTCCACTTCCCCGCCGAAGGGGGCTAGATGAGTCAATAGTCGATAGTCAATAGTAGGCACTGACTTTTACGCCCGAGCCCTTATCCTCAAACCGACAGAAAATCTGTAACTCTACCAGGATCTACTTCACCGACGGAGTCTGCCTGCTGCTCTCCGCATGGTGCACCCCACAATACACTATCCAGGGCTGACCTACCCTAGCCTACGCCCAGCCTCCGGCCATTCAGCCCGCCCGGCACCATGCCTGCTACACTTCAGCAGACATTCCGCGGTGGTAGGCACCATGGTCGCACCAGCCGAAAAGGATTTTTCTTTGCCAAGCGTTTCTTTTGATCCCTCAAAAGAAATGCGGCCTCCCCGCTCCCTGTGCAGGGCAGTACTGCACCCCTGATCCAGGCATGAGGCAGGATCTCCCTGGGGAGGCTAGCTAAAATGAAACAGTTGAAGGCCAGAAGATAGGGGTAAAATAGGAAATATTTTGGGGGACACACCCCGCTGAGATTATGCCTTTTTCTTGGATTTTTCCTTATACTGGGCCACTACTTCCACTCCTATGCCACCCCGGGCATTCCAGAGGGCAGTGATGCGGACCTTGCGGGGCTGGACCACAGCTACAAAATCATCCAGGATCTTATTGGTGGCATGTTCCTGGAATATACCCAGGCTGCGATAGGAGGTAAGATAGAGCTTGAGGGCTTTTTCCTCTACCAGAAACGCGCCGGGAGTATAGCGGATAGTGATATCGGCGTAATCGGGAAGTCCGGTCTTGGGGCATACCGAGGTAAATTCATTCATATTCAGGACCACGGTATAATCACGGTCGGGGTACATGTTTTTGACCACATCCAGAGGCGGGTCGATCTTTATCTCTCTGATATCATCCTGTTTATCCTTGTATCCCGAGCTATCCCAGGTCTGTGTCTTCATATATGCCACCTTTTTTTAAAATTATAGAATTTTCCCGGATTCCTGTCAAAGCTTTACTCTTTCGGCATTATGTCCGATAATAAAAAAAGAGTTGATTTATTTAATAAATGAATACACAATATGTTAAATAAAGTGGAAGGATTTAGTATGGAGGATCCCATGTTATTCGGAGAAGTATTATTACAATTGCAGATGATTAATCAGCATCAGCTGGATGTAGCTTTAAAAGAACAGGAATACAACAGAAAATCCGTGGGTTATGCCGAGCCACTGGGCAATATCATGCTCCGTAACGGGATCATCACAGAAGAAGACCATAATGAAGGCCTGGTCCACTATTTTAAGATCCTCTCTGAAAACGAGAGCGAACCCCCTTATGTTAAAGAGACCGCCAAGATCGCCTATAATGCTATGCTCAATAAAAAACAGGAAGGTACCCTGTCTGAAGAGACCAAAGTAGTGATCCTGCGTACCATCTCCGATTACGAAGAGCGTATCAACCAGCTCGAAAAATCCATTACCACCCTGGGAAAAATGGAACAGAAAAAAGTGATCGTCGAGACCATAGAAAAAGAAAAGAAAGAGATCGAGAAATTCATCAAGAAGATCGAGATCATCCGCAAGGACCTGGAACAGTTTACCTAGGAGTATGCATGAGACAGCTTTTCCTCGTCCTCTTCCTATTCCTCACTCTTAACAGTGGATTCAGCCTGCAGCAGATCCAGGAATTCGATTTCCGGGGGCTGAAGCTGGGCATGACCAAGGATGAGGTATTTAATACCCTGTCCAGTCAGTGGGACGTCAAGATAGACCAGACCCGCTACCTGGGTAAGATCAATGATGAATACCCCTACACCCTCAAAGCCTATATCTACCCCTTTGTCAGGCATATTTATGTAGAGTTCTACAAAAACCAGGCCTATGTGATCAGCCTGCAGTACAATGTGCGCTATTTTGACTTTTTCCAGCTCACTCAGAAGCTGGAGGACAAGTATGGCACACCCAGCCATAAGACCTCAAAGGTAGTACGCTGGGAAAGCGATAAGCACAATATAAAGCTCAATCTGGAGTATCCCACTACCGTCAAGGTCTATGACCAGGACCTCCTCATGAAGATGCACTTTGAACTATCCAATAATACCACTATCTGGACCAATAAGACTATCCGGCAACAGCAGAAAGAAGCCCTGCTGGACGAGCTCTAGGGAGGGCCTCTGTGGTCGATACCCGTGCCATCACCATCAACAGCCGTCAACACCTCGACATCATCGATATCACCGGAGCCCTGAACCGTGAAATACAAGCCTGCCCTGTTAAAAACGGGATAGTGACGGTATTCTGTCCCGGATCGACCGGAGCCCTCACTACTCTGGAATTTGAGCCCGGCCTGCAAAAGGACCTGCCCCGCTTCCTGGAAGAGCTCATACCCTACGCCGCCCCCTATGCTCACCATCAGACCTGGGGAGATGATAACGGCAGCGGACACCTCCAGTCCGCACTGCTCAAGACCTCTTTTACCGTGCCCCTGGTACAGGGTCGGCTCACCCTGGGTACCTGGCAGCAGATCGTCTTCGTGGAATGTGACACCCGGGGCCGTAAGCGGGAGCTGGTAGTACAGATCCTGGGTGAATAACAATAAGACACCATGAAAAAAGCCACTCCCTGAAAGGAGTGGCTTTTGTTATTTTTCAGGTATTACTTAGGGATATTATCAAAGCTCAGGGTCTGGGTCACAGTCTCCTGGGGCTTTAACATATCAAATTCATTCTCGGTCTCTCTGCTCAGAGATGAGATATCTGATACAATATCTATGCTGCTGCGGATCCCGTTTTTATACATCTCTTCCTTGATGATCTTGGAAATACGTCCGATCAGGCCTTTGGATGCGCCTTCTGTAATAGGAGCCAGGATCACAAAGCTGTTCCAGTCTTCATAATGGGAAATAGAGTCGATCTCACGTACCGCTTCTGATACCCTCCGGTAGATAGTCTTCAGGAGCCGCTTTTTTCGGGGATCGATACCGATCTTAATATGGACCAGGGATAAGGAGGTGCCATAGCGGCGGGCTTCTTCAAAACGCATGCCCAGTCCGGCAATAAAATAGTCTCTTTCGGCTACAATGACCCAGTCATGTTTGGCAAATATCTGCATCACAAACATATCCACGATCTGCCACAGGGCATTAAACAGGAAGGAGAAGATAAGGGCTACCAGTAAAGCAGTGATAATAGAAGACAGGAGACTGGTACCGCCACCGGTGCTGTTGGCGATCTCATTCCACTGAGGGACCAGGAAGTAGATAAACATGCTGGCATAGACCAGTACCAGTATCGGATAGGTCAGTAAACCATGCAGATAGACACTGGAATGGGTCTTATCGTATAGGGTGAATTCCTGTTTTTTAATAAAGTAGAGGCCCACTCCTACCCCAAAAAAGAGCCCTCCTATAATGGACAACTCCATCACATTATAAGGAATGAATTTGGAAGCGATGAGCAGGTAATAACTCACCGCAAAACTGAATACACTGGATAATGCACTGGAAAACATCCCGGCAATACCAGAGGATTCATTAAAGAGATAATGGATCGCTTCTTCGCGTGAAATCTTGATATTCTTCCGTAAAACCATGGAGTCCCTCCCACATTTAGCTTTATACATATTAAAGTAAGATAAAACATTGTCAAGTATTACTTCTCATGAGATGCAGTGTTTTATATTAAATTGCAGTATGCCTTATTTTCTCTTTTCCAGCATTGTCATGATCTCTTCTCTTACTTTTTCCTTGTCTTTGGAGATAGAAAGGGCTATCTCACTGACCACCATATCGATGGCGGAATTGTAGAGGCGTTTTTCCGTAGAGGAGAGTTCTTTTACTTTGTTCCGGTCATAAAGGTTACGGATCACTTCTGCGATCTCACCCAGTTTACCCGATTTCAGCATATCCTGATGTTTTTTGTAACGTACTTTCCAGTCCTCATCCGTCTCACTCTCTCCCTTGGAGATAATAGACAGGCATCGTTTGATCTCTTTGGAATCACACAGGTATCTCAGTCCCAGCTCTTCAGTGTTGTCATAGGGAACCATGATGGTCGTCTCTGTAAGGGGAAAATGTATGACAAAGTACTTTCTTTTTTCACCTAAAATCTCTTTATCTTCGATACTTTTGATCTGGCCGGCACCATGATGCGGGTAAAACACTTTCTCATTCTTGCTAAACATGTAGTCCCCTTTATAACATTCTACACTATTATAAAGGGAGAAAGCAAAATAGTCAACATAGCAGCAGGCCCCGGCGGCACTATTTATCGACCAGTAAAGAATATAGCGTTTGTTTACCAGGATTGTAGGCATCGGCCATTATCTTTGATGAAAGAGAATAAAAGTGTTATACTATCTCATCTTTCAGGAGGCTATCATGCAAAATGATCAATGGAGGGCCACCACTATCCTCTGTGTACGTATAGCAGATAAAGTGGCCATGGGAGGAGACGGACAGGTCAGCCTGGGTGATACCATCATCAAGTCCAATGCCCTCAAGATCAGGCGGCTCTTTCACGGGCAGGTCCTGGCCGGTTTTGCCGGGTCAGCCGCGGATGCCTTTGCCCTCCTGGAGAAGTTTGAACTGCAGCTGGAGCAGTACTCCGGTGATATACAGCGGGCCGGTGTAGAGCTGGCCAAGTTATGGCGCACAGACAAGATGCTGCGTCAGCTGGAAGCCATGCTCATCGCCGCCAATCAGGAGCACACTCTTATCATCTCCGGGAATGGCAATGTCCTAGAACCGGAGGACCATATCGCCTCTATCGGCTCAGGCTCCCCTTATGCCAGAGCGGCTGCCCTGGCCTTTATGGAAAGCGATAAAAAGCTGGCCCCCCGTGATGTAGTACAGAAATCTCTGGATATTGCCTCCCGTATCTGCATATACACCAACAGCAATATCACTATCGAAGAACTCTAGGAGTAAACGGTGAACAGATTTGACAATATTCTGGAAGATATAGATGCGGGGCTGGATAAGTATAAACCCAGTGAGATAGTAAAGCTCCTGGATCAGCACATCATAGGCCAGGATCAGGCCAAACGCCTGGTAGCCATAGCCCTGCGTAACCGCATACGCCGTAAGCATGTGGAACCCGAGCTGCAGGAAGAGATCTCACCTAAAAACATCCTCATGATAGGGCCTACCGGGGTCGGAAAGACCGAGATAGCCCGTCGCATGGCTCAGATGGTCAATGCCCCCTTTATAAAAGTAGAGGCCACTAAATTCTCCGAGCGGGGATATGTAGGCCGGGATGTAGAGCACATGATACGCTCCCTCATCAATCATGCCGTCAACCAGGTCAAGTCCCTCATGAGGGAACAGGCCCGGACGGATATAGAAAAAGATGTAAAGGATACCCTGGAAAAAGCGATATGGAATGAGCTGCTGGACCAGGGGGAGATAGTACAGCAGGAACTGGAAAAGGCTGAGAAAAAAAGGATCAAGGCCGAGATAAGCCGTAAGCTGGCCGCCGGTGAATATGAAAACATGGAGATCAATGTCAAACTGGCTAAGAAGTCCATGGCCATATTCCCTATGGTGGACATGTTTCCCGGTATGGAAGATATGGAGACGAACTTTCAGTCCCTGTTCGGCGGGGACGGAGGCATGCAGGCTGAAGAAGACAAACGGGTGCTGGTCAAAGAAGCCCGGGACCGTATCACTCAGAAAAAGATGGATGAGCACATAGATAATGACCGTGCCATAGAACTGGGACTTAAATGGGGCCAGGAAATGGGCATCATCTTTATAGATGAGATAGACAAGATCTCCGATAAAATGGGCGGTAATGGACCCGATGTATCCCGGGAAGGGGTACAGCGCGACCTCCTTCCTATCATCGAAGGCAGCACTGTAAATACCAAGTACGGAGTGGTCAAGACCGACCATATGCTGTTTATAGCCGCCGGCGCCTTCCATGTCTCCAAACCCTCCGACATGATACCGGAGCTACAGGGCCGCTTTCCCATCCGGGTAGAGCTGTCCAGTCTCACTAAGAAAGACCTGCGCCGTATCCTCACTGAGCCTAAAAACTCTCTGGTCACCCAGTACCAGGCCCTGCTCCGTACCGAAGGCATCAGCCTCAAGTTCAGTGAAAAGGCCTATGACACTATCGTAGATGCAGCCCACTCGGTCAATCATACTATGGAGGACATCGGGGCCAGAAGACTGCACACCATCCTGGAGTACCTCATGGAGGATATCTCCTTTGAGGCGCCTGACCTCAAAAAGAAAAGTATAGAGATAGATGAAAAGTATGTGAGCACTAAGTTAAAAGAGATGATAAAAGACCGGGATATCACCCGGTATATCTTATAAAGGAGACTGTATGGACATCTGGGGAACTGTTTTTATCATTGGGGGGATAGTAGTAGGCCTGACATTGTTTCTGTACGTCCTGCCTCTCACCAGGCGTAAAGACTCCTCTTCAAAGTACCAGGACAGATCCGATGGTATATCGTACGAAGATATACATTACAGGAAATGCCCGGTATGTGGAGCTAAACTTAGAGAAAATGAGCCTGTCTATACCATTACCTACAAGGGACAGCCCGAAGACAAGACTTTTGTCAAAGGCTGTGATTATTGCTTTAACCCCCGTACCGGCAAACAAAAAAAACAGGACTGATCACTGATATGAAAGAGAAGAAAAGCAATCGGATTCCCGTTAAGACAACCCTCTCTATTATATTCATAAGCCTGTTCGGCACGCTTATCCTCTCTTTTCTCATAGTGAACTTTAGATATGAAGACAGCCACCTGGCAGAAGCCAGGTATCTCATAGTGGTACCGGGTGCGGGAGTGACGCGTGACGGCAATCCCAGTACCGCTCTGCGGAAACGGCTGGACAAAGCCCTGGAGATCTATAAGGCCGGAATGGCTCAAAAGATCTATATAAGCGGTACCCAGTATGAAGTGATCGCTATGGAAAGATATCTGCTCAACCACGAAATCAAGGCAGACGTGATTATAATAGATGACAAGGGCATCAACACCTATCAGACGGTAGACAATATCTCCCGTTATATAAAAGAAAAGCATCTGACCAACGGCCTCGCTTTTGTCAGTCAGCGCTATCACCTCCCCCGTATAGCCCTGTTTGCCCGCCGCCAAAACCTGAGGCATGCAGCTCTGGTAGCAGCCGATCACAAAGGGGTAAAAGCGGAATCACGGTCCCGCTTCATCCTGAGAGAAACCCTGGCCTATTATAAAGCCCTTTGGCTCAATCATTGAGGGCCTCATGACGGCACAGATCCATGAGATCTTTCCTTCCATACAGGGAGAGGGGCCGGATGTAGGTAGACCCAGCCTATTCGTCCGTTTTTCAGGATGTAATCTGCGCTGCCATTATTGTGACACTCCCACCTCTCTGGAAGTGGTACCCAGGGCTCGTATCTATCCGGCGGGCAGTACCACTCCCGTATACGAAGGCCAGCCCCTGAGCATGGAACGATTCAGAGATATTCTGGCCCGGTATGATTACCGGGAACTCAGCTTTACAGGAGGGGAACCTCTCCTGCACCACTCATTTATAGAAGCCGCCCTGCCCTGGCTGGAGTCGAAATCATTGCTCATGGAGACCAATGGCACCCTCAGTACTCATATCTCCAGGACTTTAGTGGAGCGTATAAAT
>CAZIAD010000006.1:0-128782 GCA_964537555.1 uncultured Brevinematales bacterium | reverse complement strand
GGAAAACAATGAATTTATTTCAAATATTACTTTCTTTTATAGCCGGCATATTTATCACTCTGTCTCTGTTTCATTTCGCCCGATCTTTGTTCGTAGTACGCAAAATAGATACCTATTTCTATTTCTTTCTGGTCTGCCTGTTTTCATTTTTATATATACTCTTTCAGATACTGGGAGGGAGCTCACCCTTAGATGAGTCCGTATTATTATTCCATCGGCTCAAGATGCTCAGCCTGGGACTGGGGGTAATATTCTGGATCTATATGATCTTCGAGATGTGTTTCGAGAATAAATCAGTGGCCCATATCATTGCTGTTATTTCGGTACTGATCATGACTACCCTGATGATGGATATTTACCTCAGCTATCCTATTACACTCATTCAGGGAAATCTGGGCCAGATAGTGTATACGTACCGCCTGGGACATCCCGGAATCATGTATAAAGTCCATGGAATAGTGATCCTGGGGTCGACCGGATTAATACTGGTGGGAGGGCTCTTTACCAGAATATCCTGGCCTAAAAAGATCCTCCTTGTATTTTCAACACTTCCCATTATTATAGCAGGACTACATGATTATGCAGTGATGTATCATCTGATTTCCAACATGATGATGGGTGAGTTTTTTATGTTATTCTTTATTCTGCTGATCTTCACTATTTTTCTGGTAGATGAATTTAAGAGATATGAGATCATAGATAATACCAATCTGGAACTGGAGACACTGGTAAAAAACCGGACTGCGGAACTGGAAGCCCTGAATGGTGAGCTCAAGAAAGCCGCCTCGACCGATCCCCTCACCGGGCTCAATAACCGGCTGGAAATGGAGAATAAAATAAAAGATGAGATCAAGCGGGCTCTGAGATACCATAAAAATGAAGATTATGTATTTTCTATACTATTTATCGACCTGGATAATTTTAAGTACTTTAATGATTCCTTCGGCCACCTGGTGGGCGACATCATGCTGAAAAAATTTGCGGAATTACTGGCCGATCAGATAAGGGATATAGATTTTGCCGGAAGATTCGGTGGGGATGAATTTATCGTGATACTTCCAGAGACAGGTCCCCGGGATGCACTAAATCTGGTCAGACGGATACAGAACGGGATCAAACAGCGAGAGCATTTTATACCTGCTATAAGCCGGTATATTGATAAGAGTCACTTGATCCCGGATTCCAGAAAGCTTAACTGTTCCATAGGGATCTCAGAGTTTTCCACCCGGGATAAGAAAAACCTCAATGACCTGCTCCGGGAAGCCGATGATGCCCTGTATCTGGCTAAAAGAAAAGGAAAAAACCAGGCTGTCATCTGGCAGGAACACTGATATCTATTTCTTCTCTTCAGAACGGGCCTGTTGCAAAACAGCCTGAATAAAATCATGTTTTCCTTTGGTATATTCATCCCGGTTATCCGCAAATTTCAGGCTCAGCTCTTTTTTCAGATCTTCATACTGCCGGGCAATATCAGTATGAGTAATGAGATAATCCCGAAACAGCACATGGGTGTCCCAGAATTCCGTCTGCCTCACTACCAGATGCAGATGGTAACAGCTCATCTCCTGTTCCAGGCCCACAAAAAACAATCTACCCGGGATTCCATATTCTCCCTTATATACATAATTGATGGATTCCAGAAGAGGGATGCAGGCCTCTCCATCTGTCATGGTAGCTACCCCTATCATTATATCTATTATAGGTTTTGCTACAATGCCGGGTATGGCTGTAGAACCGATATGCGTGATATCAACTATTTTACCCTTGCATACTTCTATGATCCGTTCTGCTTCCAGCCTGTAGAGCTGCATCCATTTATCATCAAATTTAGTGAGGCGAACTTTCCCTTCATCCACCCCTAAGGATTCAAATCTATTCATTACTGTCTCCTGTGCTATATTATAGGAGATTTGACTTATTTGTCAATGAACCATAGGATATTATTCATCAATAAGGCGGATCTATATGTACGATTTTGATCATCTGGACAGAGATTTTTTAACTACACGGGCAGTCATGAAATGGGAGAATCCTGATCCGGAAGTGATTCCCCTGTCACTGGCTGATATTGATTTTCGCCCCCCTGATTTTATACGTTCTGAACTCCATAAGGCAGTAGATGCTGATTACAGCCCTTATGGCCCCTATTATGGCAGAACTGAAGTATTGGAGGCTATTCAGGAAAAATTGATTGCCCGTAACCACATCAGTCCCTCACTGGAAGACATCATGATAGTACCGGGCACCATGTTTGCCATATATATTGTTTGCCAGGCATTATTGAACGAAGGTGATGAAGTCATCATCTGCCCTTCCCCGGTATATGCCCCTCTCTATCTGAATGCCCAAAAAGCAGGGGCCCGCATCCTACACTGTCCCTGGTCTTTTGAAGATACTGATCACGACATAAGAAGTCTGGAAAAACTGATCACCAGCCGGACCCGGCTCATCATGATCTGTAATCCTCACAATCCTACCGGCCGAATCCTGGATAAACACTCTCTGGGCCGTATTTCTGAACTTGCCCTCAAACGAGGTATCATGTTATTTAGTGACGAGCTCTATGAAGATATGTGTTACGACACTTCATTTATTAGCCTGGGTGCCCTCTCCCCCCTCGTGAGAGAATCCAGTGTTACAGTCTTCGGTGCATCCAAGGCATTTGGAGTACCGGGATACCGGGTGGCCTATCTCACTGGCGGAAAGAGCCTGATGCGGCGCATTAAGGCACTCTCTCCTACTATGATAGTACATACTGACAGCCTGGCCCAGTCGGTTCTACTGGCTACTCTTACTCATGGTAAACAATGGCTGATAGAATTAAGGGATCATCTGATCAAGGCCGGAGATCTGCTGGTCAATGGCCTGAATGAGATACCAGGCTTTTCCTGTGATCCAGTCCAGGCTACTCCCTTTGTCTTTCCTGACATCCGGGCTACGGGCTACAGCAGCGATACCCTCAAACAGATACTACAGGATGAACTGAAGATCATTACACAGAGCGGGACCTATTTCGGCCCTCTGGGTGAAGGCTACATCCGTCTGAATTTTGCTACCAGCTGTACCGTGCTGGAAGAAGTGTTATCCAGATTACATAAACGATTCACCTAATGTCTAGAAATTAGAGATTTCTTTGCTTTCTCCTTATAATTTCCAGAGGGGAATTTCATGAAAAAAAGCCGTGTGGGATTGATCATATTCTTCTTTAGTATTTTTCTCATCATATTGATTATACGTATCATCTTTGTGAGCCTGGTGCCCGATCCCAAGCTGGTCCAGCAAAATACCGAGAATGTCACCCGGGGTAAAATACTGGGCCGGAATGGGGAAGAACTGGCAGTAGGCAGTTACACCTATTCCTTTTATGCCCGTACCAGCCTGCTCAGCCCCCGCCTTAAGACTTTCCTGAAGGAGACCTTGTCCCGGCTTAATTTCTTTGAGGCACAGGATCTGGCCCGTCTGGACACCAGGAAAGGTTTTATCTGGATTAAGAGGCGGCTGACCCTGAAGCAGCAGGATTATCTGCAGGAACTGATCAGGAAACTCAAAGATGATAAATATATCAGTCAGGATGAATTAGGTATAATCAAAGAGCAATCCAGGTATTACCCTTATCCTTTTCTGGCCGGCATCGTAGGTGTGGTGGGTATAGATTCCAAAGGCCTCATGGGCCTGGAATACCAGTTTGATACCCTGTTAAGTCAGGGTTATGATATATATACCACTGTGGATCCCGAGATCACCCGGATAGCCAATGATGAACTGATCAAGTCTATTCATAATTTTAAGGCCGAATCCGGATCTGTAGTCATGATAAATCCGCGCAATGGTGAAATAGTGGCCATGGCAGGATACCCTCTTTATGATCCCAATGATCTGGATTCCATGAACAGCAACAACATCAGGCCTGTTTTTAATTCTACTATCTATGAACCCGGCTCTGTCATGAAACAGTTCAGTGCGGCTTTTGCCCTGGAAAATAACCTGGCTCAGGCTCATTCTCCCCGATACTGGTGCGGCGGTACTCAGGAGGTGGGAGATCACAGCTTTAGTGACGGCAGGGCACATGGATGGATGGACCTGTCCCTGATCATACAAAAGTCCTGTAACGTGGGCATGGTGCAGGTAGCCCGGGATTTTGACCGAAAAGAGTATTATAAATTCCTCTACTCTCTGGGATTCGGAAACAGGCCGGAAGTAGCCTTGACTGAGCTGGAAAAAGGGATATTACACAAGACCAGCAGCTGGTCTTTTTTATCCAAGTATATGTTATCTATAGGCCAGGAGATCGGGGTCACCAGCCTGCAGCTGGCTATTGCCACTTCAGTTATCGGTTCCGGGGGGACCTTACATCAGCCCTATATAGTAAAAGGCTGGAAAGATATGGAGGGACATAAAACCCCCTCTACTAACCTGGGAGCCAGACAGGTCATCAGTCCGGAATCTTCTGCTCAGCTTCTCAGCATGATGAAGACGGTTGTCAGTGAGCAGGGAACGGCTATTCAGGCAAAAGTAGAAGGAATAAGCATTGCCGGTAAGACCGGTACGGGACAGGTAGCCCGTTCCGGAGGAGGAGGTTACTATCCTGATCTTTTTAATGCCGTATTTACAGGCTATATTCCCGCAGACCAGCCTTCCCTGGTCATGGTGATCGCTATACATAAACCCCGTGCGGCTGAGCACACTGGAGGTATCGTAGCAGCCCCGGTATTTGCCAATATTGTCCGTCGCATGATAATCTCAACATCCTATTTTAATAACTAACAGGAAGAATATATGAGGCCAAAGTCGCTTAAAAGTAAAAAGAAGATCAGACAGATCAAGACCAGAAAAGCCAGAAATATTTTCCTGGAAGGCCTGGTTGTACTGATGCCTCTTAGTCTCAGTATCTATGTGATATATCTCCTGATCAGCTGGACCAGAGCCCGCCTCGCATTTACTCTGCATATGCTCCCCCCTCAGTTTCAGGATGTGTTCTGGGTTAAAATACTGCTGGAAATCGCGGTGATCATCCTCATTGTCCTGTTCATTTATTTTATGGGCTGGCTTACTTCCACCTTTATCGGTAAGGCCTTCGGTCGCTTTATAGAGTCCATTATCAACAGGTTACCCATTATCAATTCACTGTACCGGGCCCTGAAGCAGTTATTCAAGACCTTTGTGTCCTATCAGGATAATCAGTACTCCAAAGCAGTCCTGATCCAGTATCCTCATCCCAATATTTGGGCTATTGCTTTTCTGACCAGTGAAGCCCCGCTTAAGCTAAGTCCGGAGAAAAAAAATGATTACTATACGGTATTTATGCCTTCCACTCCTAATCCCACCACCGGTTTTTTTATGATAGTGGCTAAAAAGGATGTCATAGTCCTGGATATCAGTATCGAAGAAGCGATCAAAGTCATCATGTCCGGGGGGTTACTCAATAAATGAGCGTTCTCTCATTTGAAGACTTTACTACCCGGGAAGGATGTCCTAACAGCAGGGTCATCAGAGATAATAAAAAAATATCACTCCATTCTATTCAACCCTATGCTGAAGCAGAACGTATCATCCAGCATTTTAATCCGGATCTCAAATGGATAGTGATTGCCGGCTGTGGGCTGGGTTATATTATAGAAACTTTGCTAAAAAAGACGGCCTATCACATCATCGCTTTTGAACATGATCGCAGCATCCTGGAACACTCCTTTGAACTGAGAAAAAACCAGGACCTTTACCAGTCCAAACGGATTCACCTGTTTCATGATCCTGATATCATGCTGGAATATATGGATGAGAACAATGTCAAGGAGCTTTCATTTTATATACATCGGCCCTATCTTACCTTATTTCCTGATCTCTATCAGAATCTGGAAGGAATACTGATATCCTATCTGTCCAAAAAACAGATCAACAAGGCCACCCTTCGCAGGTTCCAGTATGTCTGGCTGCGCAACCTGATTAAAAACTCAGCTCTTTTTTTTCATCTTCCCGGCCTTTCGGATCTGAGGCATGATTTCCAGAATAAACCAGCTATAGTAGTAGGAGCAGGCCCATCTCTACAGTCAGACCTCCCCGCCCTGCTTAAGCATCAGGACAGAGCCTGTATTATTGCTACTGACACTGCATACCCCATATTGTGTGCATCCGGTATAAAAGCTGATTTTGTGGTATCTGTGGATCCCCAGAATAAAAACACCCAGTTTCTCCTTTATGCTCAGGAAAAGGACACTTGTCTCATCCTGGATGCCACCGGATCCTTTATCAGCTTCAGTAAATCTACTATGAGAGATATTGTTTTCTATGACAGCTTTTTTCCGGTATATGAAAACCTGTCCCCATTTTGGGGTAAAAAGGGCCAGCTACTATCCGGTGGATCCGTATCTACCAATGCCTTTGACCTGGCTACCCAGTTACAATGCAGCCCTGTGATACTGGCAGGCCAGGACCTGGCCTTTACGGATTCACATACACATTCCCGGGGAAATGTCCTGGAAGATTTTCTTTATTTTCAGACCGACAGGCTGGAGAGTTACGAGAAATATAACACTAAGCTGCTGGTTCTGTCTGACCGTATTCAGGTCAATAGCAATAATGGAAAGACGGTATCCACAGATAGAAAATTTCTGACCTACCTGGAATGGTTTAAAAAGCAGATCAGATCCAATGAAACACCGGTCTACAATACCAGTAAGAACGGGGCATTCATAAAAGGAGCTCAATACTGTGATCTGAACGATATAATGGAAGCCTATCCTCTGATCAGCCCGAAAACGATCTCCTTTGAAAAACAAAAAACGGATCCTTCAGCCTTTAACCAGTATCTGCTGGAGTTAAGCCGGAGTCTGGATGAACTGATCCCTTACGCACGGAGGGCCTGCCAGGCTGCCCGTCAATGCCATTCCCGGCCTCATAATAATCTGAAGTCACAATATGAGGAGATGTCACGCTTTGACAGGAAATTACTGGATTCTATGAAGACCGGGGTGAGGACCGCTCATTTCCTGGAGCTCTGTATGCAATCATCTATTGAAAAAATGAGTGAGCTCAGTGAGATCCGGGAGATAAATGAGGCCCTGATTCAGGGCTGGACCGAACTCTATGATGACGCTTATCGAGGCTTATGTTACATACGAAGATTGGTCCAAAAACGCTTCCATCTGGATCATCTTCGCACAGACATCACTTCTACAGGCAGGGGAAACAGTGATAAGGGATAGGATTTAACATAATCCAGTATCTTATGATCATAGAAAAAATTCTTGGAATAGATTTCTACATCCATAGCACCATGTGAGTATTCTCCGCTAAATATTACTGATCCATGTATATTTATAGGCGGGTTCTGAAAGTCCCCGGTCTCCGATACCAGGTAGAGGCCATTCAGGGGAGTGTAAATAATACAGGTGTTGATCTTGTTATCTGACTTATCGGACTGCCGATACAGCCATACTCCCCGGCGGGATACCAGCATAACCGGTTTCCCATTATCATCAGGATTGAGATTTTCAATATAGATATTTTCTGAATTAATGATAGCCAGGGGTACATTGGCTGTTCCCCTGATGACCAGAGGATAGTTGGCCATGATCACCCCGTTTTCCGGTGGATTCTGCATCTCATCCAGATCCAAAATAATGGCTTCCTCCGATTTATCCACAAAAATACCGGCACCGTCCGCGGGAGGGGCTTTTTTGACAAACATGATGGGCGGATTAATGATAGCCCGGATCGGCACGCCAGGGGCAGGAGGACTATTAAATACCAGATTACCCATGACGCTGTTAAACTCAGAAGTGCGGTTCATGCCTTCATATAAATAGACTCTGCCTCCATAATTATAAAAGCTGAATGTGCTCTGATTCCCGCTGCCTATGCCTATGGTCTGGGAATGTTGCCTGAAATAGGAATCACTGGTGATCTCTATAAAACGGTCGGCAGGGTGATAATAAAAGTCGATACCGGGTAACAATCTGGCAGTAAGTTGTACCGTATTAAAATAAAGCTGATCGATGGTCTCGCTCTTGGATATGAATGACCAGCCTTCTCCACTGAGATAGAATCCCCCATAAGTGCGATAGGCATCTTCAGGGAGCAGTATTGATACGGCTGTCTCACTGGCTTTTAAGGCCAGCTGGCCTCTTTCAATAGTGAAGAACTGAGTCCTGTTCTGGTAACCCGAAAAATAGGCATACTCTATGCCATTGATATTCTGGAGTTCCCAGTCAGGAATATTATTCTTTACATACACATAATGGAATTTTTTGCCAAACACATCAAACCGGGTAGCTGATCCGGTTCCCAGGCCTACCAGTTCTTTTTCACTGGAGACATAATTGACTATACCTAAAGTATCGAAAAAAGTAGGATCTGTAATATACCAGCTCTGATCATAGAAGGGGGCAAATGCCTTCCATATATCATCGAATGTAGGGAAATGTATATCTTTCAGGGCTGCCCGGGACTGATAAAAGCTGGACTCACTCACTCTTTGCTGGGAAAAATCCAGATTGATCAGGGCATTTTCCAGAAGATCAGCCATTGGATTATTAAAAAAAGTTGGATTGATAGAGGGCTTAGGGCCGGCATAGGATAAATAGGGGGTGTATTTAGAGTCAGCATAGATATAAAGCCCGGCATCAGACAGGGTATCTATCCTCAGTTCTCCGATCACTCCGATATTTCCATAGACCAGCATATTTTGATCCAGTTTGACTTCATTTTTTCCTTTAAAAAATAAAGTATAATCGAAAAGATTGAGCCGGGTAAATTCTACCAGTTGTTCTGTATTATAACGCCCCTTCCATCTCATTGAGGCATGCAGGTAGAACTTTCCCTGCGATTCGCGGAGATCCAGGTTGTAGATCTCATTACGATTATCGATCTTTTCCTGATATCGGAACTTACCGCTGCGAGGCAGGATCTCTCCGGATAGCATACCATCAAAATATTCCTGGACCCTACCCTCCAGAAACCAGCGTGCCCGCAGATTTTCTGACTCTCTTTCAGAACTGGTCATAGAAAAATATACCAGATTGATAAGTGCCGTCCCGATTATCATAAGGACAGAAGTGGTGACAAGGGCAGTTATAGTAACAGAAGATCGATATTTTTTCCCGCTATGTCTGTTCAGCATATTATTTTATTTTTGCTTTTAACTCTTCCTGTACTGCAGAAGTATGTTCTTCGGGCCTGAGATTACTCTCGCCGGTTTTGACAATAGTAGGAGTCAAGATGATTACCAGTTCTTCTCTCTTTACAGCGTCTGAAGTATACGAAAACAGATATTTTAATACAGGAATCTTACCCAATATGGGAATAGACTGCTGATTCTTAGTCTTGGTAGTCTTAATAAGACCGCCTATCACAATGGGTGTCCCATCACTACTGACCGCTTCGCATTCTACTTCTGAAGTGGAGATATCCGGGGCTGTGCGGTCCGTACTGACATTGATGAGAGTACTGGTAGACTGTGACACAAATATCTTCATCTTGATCTTTCCGTCTGGTGTGACCATAGGAGTGATCAGTATCTTCAGTCCCACCTCAGCGAACTCAATAGCAGAATCAGTTACACTGGCGGTAGTAGTGGTGGATGTCTTGGAGATATAGGGCACTTTACCCCCGATCAGGATCTTGGCTTCCTGCCGGTTCATTGCCATGACTGTAGGCTGAGATATGACCCTGGCATCCATCTCACTCTGCATCAGGGAGATCATAAGGTCCAGAGAGGCAGCTGAAGGTGCAAAGGTATGGGTAGCATTCACATTCAGGGACTCATTCACTACCCCATCTGCCGGGGTGGGGTTCATCTTAATATTGACTGCATTTCCGATCTGCAGGGCATTCCAGTTGACCCCCAGGGCAGTATCATCATTAAGGTCTACTTCGATGATCTTGGCCTGTATCTCTATCATCTTGGGAAGCGCGGAGATCTCTTTGATCAGGTTTTCTATACGGTCAAAATTATCTTTTATATCAGTTATGAGGATCTTGGAAGACTGCTGATCCACATTGACGGATCCGATACCAGGAGTGAGAAAAGGCTTGACTATGGTGACCAGGTTTTTCAGGTCTATGACTGAAGTATCGTAAGAACGGGTCTCCAGATGACTCTTTAAGAGCTCCTGCTTGTATTCCGGCATGGTGAGTATCTTGATGATCTCCCCCTGCTCCAGGTAAAACAGATTATTGGCAGACAGGATGGCCAAAAAGGCATCCTTGATGGATACATTTTTAAAGTTTGCAGTCAGGGTTGCGTTTACTTTGGGGCTGACCAGAATATTCAGATTTTTCTGCTGGGCGATCAGTTTGAAAACATCTCCCACATTCATACTGTTGAACTGGCCGTCAAAATTACCGGTGATGTTGCCTATGATCTTACCATTGACCTGGATAAGAGAGCCCGTGCCTCCTCCTCCGCCCAGAGTCTCCATTTCTTCAGTCTGCCCATATCCCGGAGGCGGCCCCTGGTTGGGTCCGGGCTGACTAAATCCATTATCTATAATAAATAATGACAATATTATCAGGATAAAAATCCCAGTTCTTGATTTCAGGCTGTTCATTTCAATGCCTCCTTGCTTCGACTACATGATAATGATTAACTGCTTCTATGT
Source organism: uncultured Brevinematales bacterium (assembly GCA_964537555.1). Taxonomy (GTDB): domain Bacteria; phylum Spirochaetota; class Brevinematia; order Brevinematales; family CAYRWR01; genus CAYRWR01. Next base: position 118,187 of record CAZIAD010000006.1, on the reverse strand, counting down.
CAACACTTTATTTGAATTCACTTCCCGGAATTCACATTCGATATAATATTAATATACCACTATTCTTTATGAATAAAAAAACTCCCGGATCTCTCCGGGAGTTTTTGATTTGATGCTTCTCTATTTATTTCATCTTGAAGTTATTGCGGATCATCTTCAAAATAAGATTGTCGGGCAGAGCTTTTCTGAACCAGGCATTCAGCCGGGCGGGCCCGCCTACAGGGTAGCTGGGTCTAATTTTACGGGCTGCGAGGATCTTTATGACCGCGTCCCCTACTACACTGGCCTCAGGGCCGTGAGAGATAGAAGCATCTCTTTTTGCCTTGACCAGGTTGAGGTTTTCTATATAGGGGCTGTCGTCGCTGTACATCTTGACCTGGGGGATGCTGGTCTTGATATAAGCCGGGGCTATAGTACAGACTTCTATTCCGTAGCTGGCCACTTCGTTTTTAAGAGCCCAGGTCAGGCCTTCCAGTCCATGTTTAGTAGCGGCATAAGCGCTGGAAAAGGGGACAGCCAGTCTGCCTGCCATAGAGCTTACGTTGATAATAAAGCCTTTTTTGCGCTCCCTCATACCAGGCAGAAATCCCTGGATCAGACGGATCACCCCGAACATATTCAGTTCAAATAATTCATAGACTTTATCCATAGGGATCTCTTCCAGAGGCCCGATCTGGCTCACACCGGCGTTGTTAATGAGTATATCAATATCTTTAATGGTCCTGATCAGCACAGAACAGCTTTTGGGATCACCCACATCCAGGGCATGGTAAGTGACACCTTCCACCCTGTCTTCTTTTTTCATATTTTTAGGATCACGGGATGTCCCGTGCACGGTATAGCCTTCTGCTACCAGGCGTTCTGCCATTGCTCTGCCAATACCACGGGAAGCTCCTGTGATCAGAGCGGTTTTCAGTCCTCTATCCATTATATCTCTCCTTAGAAATCCAGTATATCGATCATTGCAGAGAATGCTTCTACTGCTTTTGTATTATCCTCGGGGGTATGAGCACAGCTCATCATATCCCTGCCCATGCGGCTCATAACACCGGCATTGTGTACTGCCACCGCATATTCACCAATGATACCCCGTCTCAGCAGGATCTCCTGCATGGATTCCTGTCCGGTGATCTGTACGGCATGAGGTGCGGTGAGCTCCACCCTGATGATGGAACCGAAGCTGTAGGCAAAGAATTTTACCCCACGTTCCTGAAACATCTTGTTCATCTTATTTACATAATCTTCTGCCATTTTAAAGGAATTCTCGATGACACCCGGTTTTTCGAGCTCCAGAATATTGTAATAGGCAGCCGCTGATGACAAAGCATTACCGGACAGAGTCCCTGCTACGTATGCATAGGCATGTTTTCCGTCGGGTAATCCGGTGGAGGCAGTCATCATGATATCTTCTTTTCCGCATACTGCTCCACATCCGGGATAACCATTCATGAGGGATTTTCCCAGGGTAGTCAGGTCAGGCTCTATACCCATCGCTCCCTGAGCCCCGCCCAGTCCCATACGAAAGCCGGTCACCACTTCGTCGAACACATAGAGTGCCCCATATTTATGGGCGATCTCCATAGCTTTCTGATGAAAACCCTCTTCAAAGGGAACCAGTCCGGATTCTCCTCCCAGAGGCTCTACATACACAGCCGCGATCCCGCCATCATCTTTATGATCTTTAAATGCCTGCTCCAGGGCCTGAAGGTCATTGGCATATACCAGGACAGTGAGGTCCAGGATCTCGCCGGGAATACCATTGGCAATGTAGCGCTCAGTCCCCGGTATCTCCATATCGGTCATAAAAGGATCACCCCAGCCATGGTAGCCACCCCGGAACTTGATCACTTTTTTCTTGCCAGTATATGCCCGGGCTATACGTAATGCGGCCAGGTTGGCTTCTGAGCCGCTGGCAGTGAAGCGCACCTTGTCGATGGACTTATAATGCTCTATGATCTTACCTGCAGCTTTCAGTTCAAATTCATCAAAAAACCCATGAAAGTTTGTCTTGTTCTGGATAAGCTCTACAATCCCCTGATTAAGCCCGGAATTATTATGGCCCAGGAATATGGCACCCCCGGAAAGAATGTAGTCGACATATTCATTTCCATCGACATCTATGATCTTGGAACCTTTTCCCTTTTCCATAAACAATGGGTAGGGAGCAGTAGGGGGCAAAGTGTGTTCACTTCCCCGGGGTAAAACCTGAGCTGCTTTCATATTCAGGGTAGCGGATTTTTTGGTTTTAGCCTGATATTCTTTGTATACCTTTTCCAGCCGGGCCTTATTAGGCATGGGTATCGGTGAAGATACTATTTCCCTGGCTTTTTCATGTATCTCGGCGACAGTCATGTCCCCCCTCCTTTGTCACATGTATGTAAATATTTTTCCTCGTTATTATAGACGTTTTGAAGCTTTTTGACAAGTATTTCCCAGAGCTTCCCTGATACTAGAGCTCAATATACATCTGACTATTGAGCCACTTATAGGCCTGATCGTAGTCAGTGAATATCCTGGTCTCTATTTTCCCCTTTTCTTTCATGTCATCGATCAACAACTGAAAAAACTTAGCCTTGCTGCTGTCAGTATGAGGATAGACCACTATAGCCTGTTTAAATTTCTTCATCTGTCCGGAAAAAGATTTAAAAAAATGAGTAATCTCCTTGATATCACTTAAAGACAGCCTATCACCATTAAGCTCACGGTGATCAAAAAGTAAGCGCGATTTAGGGCCCAGATGTTCATATTGGGACAGGGCCAGAGTATAATCTTTAAAACCCTGTGGGTCTGCCTCGCCGCTACACTGGATCTCTATAATATTATCTGTTTCATGATAAATGATCTGGTATTGCATGGTACACTCCTGAGCATATATACTACCCCGGTATTATCACATTTTCAAGACAGTAAGGAAATAATTAAGAGTAAAAACGACCGAGAATATGAGTGATATCATCGACTGTAAAAGGTTTAGGAATACTGGCAGTAAATCCAAAAGCTCTGGGATCAGACATGACCGGGTCCTCAGAATACCCGCTGGTGACAAAGATCTTTTCTACCTGGCCCTGGATCTCAGGGATGATATCTTTACCTCCTCGTCCTCCAGGGACTGTCAGGTCCAGGATTATCGCATCATAATGTCTGTTCTGTAAAAGATCTACTACTTTCTGGCCATCATTGCATACTTCGACTTCGAAGCCCAGTAAACTCAGCATTTGAGAAAATATCATCCTCAGACTTTCCTCATCATCCATGACCAGGATCTTACCCTGATATTTTTCGGGGATAAGGGGCTCTTCTGTTTCCATGACTGATGTGTAACCCAGTGAAGGCAGGTAGATATGAAATACACAGCCCTGCCCCAAACTGGATTCCATATCGATATTGCCTTTATGTTTTTTGACTATGGAATAACTACTGGCCAGGCCCAGACCTGTGCCGCTGGCTTTGGTCGTAAAGAATGGATCAAATATCTTATGCTGAATGTCAGGATCAATGCCGGGGCCCGTATCTTTTACACTTATATGAATGTATTTACCTGCATCCAGAATATTTAGTTTTTCATCCTGAAGATCTACATTTTCTGCACCGATCTCCAGCATTCCTCCCGGGCCCATGGCATCCAGAGCATTGATTACCAGGTTATCTATTACCTGACCGATCTGCGACCTGTCCACCTCACAGTCCCATAATTCAGGATCAATATGATAATTTACCTTGGTATCTTTTCCGCTTAAAATGAACTCCACACTTTGCTTCAGGAAATCTTTCATGGAGCATACCTGTAAAATAGGATCACCACCCCGTGAGAAAGTCAACAACTGATGGGTGAGGGCACGGGCTCTATCGATTGACGAAAGTGCCTGATTAAGATTGCTTTGTACCTTTGGATCGTTGGAATTCATCAGAGTAAGGTCTATAAAACCATATATCCCGGTGAGCAGGTTATTGAAATCATGAGCAATTCCCCCCGCCAGGATTCCAATGGATTCCAGATTTTGACTTTTCTGCATGTTCTCAAAAAAGCGTTGCCTCTCAGTGATGTCTCTGTCCATTCCCCTATATCCCAGGAGTCGGCCTTCATGATCATAAAAGGGCAGTCCTGTAGATTCCATGACTACCGGGGTTCCATCTTTATGGAGATTTACATTGATCATACTGTTCATGGCACTACCGGAATCTACCAGCCTGTTATATTCGTACTGAATCTTAGGGGCATCTTCCGCTGCAATCAGATCAAGAGCGGATGTCCCTATCAATTCCTCTGGTTTATAACCCAGGAGACGTTCCACCTGTGGACTGACATAGGTAAACACAGCATCTTTATCTACTTCCCAGACATAGTCATGGGTAGTCTCTATGAGCATACGGTATTTCGCTTCACTGTGCTGCAGAGCCAGTTCCGCTCTTTTTCGTTCAGTAATATCTTCAAATAATGCCACCATCTTTCCCGGCGATGTCTGAAATGCCCAGACTTCAAATGCACCCTGCAGCTGCTCATCTTTATAGTTGATCTGCTCTGTCGACCAAATCTTTCCTTCTGATGCCGCCAGTCTGTAGCGTTCCGGAATGTCAGTGTCGGCTAATGAAGGAAATGCATCTACAATCTTTTTGCCCAGAAACTGTGAGTTCTTTACTCCTAAAAGCCTGTCTGCAGCCGGATTATAGTCTACAAATATGAGTTCATTGTTTTCATCTAATTGGTAAAAATGCATCCCCATAGGCGAATTTTCCACCATAGCCTGTAATTGCGTCATGTTTTCATCCATCAATTTTACCAGTCTTTCCGATACTGAAAAAATCTGGAGATAGACCAGGTAGGCCTCTATGGGTGCTATCTTATTGGGCCTTACTGCTTTAATAAATATTTCTACATGAAGTTTGGGATCTTCCAGCCTCAGAAAGATTTTTTCCAGACTTTTAGGTTCTACCGTAAATCTCAGATCGATAAAATGTTCTGCCTCAATCAATTCACAATAATGGTCTGATATAACAGACCATTGATATAATTTTAAGGATTCAAATTTACTTTTATCCAGAAAGATAAAATTCTTAGAAAAACTTTCATTGATGAGTCTAAGGCCTGATTCTCTGTCATACATGAGTATGGGGGCAGGATTTTGCTGGAAAAGCTCAAAATAAAAATCTGGGTTATTTGATTCTGTGTCTTTAATAGGCAACATTTTTCTCCTGGTTCACTGTTACAGAGTAAGGCAGAATGCGGGACCATCTATTTTAGATGCTGGCGCAATTCTCCCTCTTTAAAGGCCTGAAGGAGTTTTTTAGCAACACTTTCTTTTAAAAATGAAAGCTTTTCACCACTTTCAAAGAAATCCTTACATCCCGGGACCTGAGCCAGGTCCGAATATTCCAGGCTGGCCATACCCATACTCCAGTCTCCAAAAAAGCGGCTGTCAATCCTTTCTTCAAATATCTTTATCACATCCCAGTGCCTGCTATCCTTTTTAATCTGTTCAAAAAGGCCCTGAACGGCATTTTTCTCCCCTTCCAGTACCTGAAGAAAGGACCCTTCTGCAAACAGCAGCATACCGGTGATGTCTGAGGCATAGTTGTTTGTCACTGATATTTTAAGTATATCCCTGATATCCTTTTCCTGCAGATCCTGCGCTGCTGCACTGGCATAAACCAGATGTATCAATTCTGCCATTATTTACTCCTTGTTTTAGCTTATTTTTCTTCTCCATTTGCCTCTGGTAAAAGCCTCCAGTATCCTGCGGGCGGTACTTTCCTGAATAGCAGAAATATGCTTTCCACTCTGAAAAAAATCCTCACACCCGGGGATACGAGCCAGTTCCTGATTACTCATACTGGCCAGTCCCATGCTCCATTTCCCGAAAATGCGCTTCTCTGTCTTTTCCTGATAGATCTTCACTATTCCAGTATGTCGTGTATCAGTCCTGATATCAAAAAAAAGATCTTCAACTGCTTCCCGGGGCCCTTCCAGGACCTGTAAAAAAGAACCTTCTGCAAACAGCAACATCCCGGTAATATTTTTTCCGGAATTATTTTCAATCGATTTAAGTATGATATCATCTATGACCTTTCTGCTAATGTCTGTGTTAGCTGCACTGGCGTACACCAGGTGAATAATGTCTGACAATATTAACTCCTGAAATTACTTCCTAACTATAGAAAGAATCGGGATTTGTGTCAATAATTTATAAATTAGCCAGAGGCCGGACATTATTATAAATTTAAGTGGTATTTTATTCCGATATGTATTATATTGTATAAACAAGGAGGGCAGAAATGATTGAAAAAAATAAGATATTTTTCACTGCCCGCGAAGTATTTGAAGCGTCTATAGATCTGGAAAATTCTATTAAGCAGCTTTATATTAATCTGTCGCATGTATTAAAAAGCACTAAGGAAAGAATAATTTTTGCTAAGCTGGCTGCAGATGAAGAAAAGCATGAGGTCTTTCTCAGGCAAAACCTTTCCCGTATCAATAATGTGGTAGCAGCTCAGAGACTGGAAAATCACATTCATGAACTAAGCCATTATTTCTTTGAAAAATATATGCCCCATGACACCCTGTCAGAAAGATTAAAACATATTAATACCATCGAGGGTATTTTTGAACTGGCCATTGAGATAGAGCTGGATCACATCCTGTATTATCAGGAGATCCGTACCATGGTCATAGATGAAGAACAGGACTTTATAGAAGATATTCTCCGGGATGCGCGCAGCCACTTTGTGAAGCTGATGCAGCACCTGAAAGCAGCTGATTTCAGTGAGAGCCTATAAAAATTAATTTAAAAAATATGTAAACTATTTTTCCTCGAAATACTTTAATTCCCATATCCTGGGTCGAGGTGGAGCTGTGACCATTGTCTCCAGTTTCTCCATGAGCTGTTTAAACACACCGCTTTGCATAAATGCCTGAGCATATTGTTTTTCTTCCCAGGTGCCTATGGCCAGAGCCTCTGTCCCGGAAAGCAGAAATTGCATACGGATAAAGCCGGCCTGTTTTAGGGCCAGATCCAGAACCTGTTTCTTCCATAATGCACAGGCCTCTTCCAGGTATTCTTCCTTAAAGCTATAATGCATGGTAGCAGTATACATAGTGCTCTCCTGTTTCAATAATCTACAAATGGGAAATGGCAGCATCCTATCCGGAATATTTGCCGCTGAAATATGATTTCGATATTATAGTTTCGACAGGGATTCCAGCTTTTCCCGCCAGTGTTCCCGCATTTGCTGCCGTACTTTTTCATCCCTTAAACCCTCATGGTGGAAGGTCACGGTGCATCTGTCCACTGATTTTGGGCTCAGGCGTATCTGCAAAGTGGAAGGTCGGCTCCAGAGAGAGAGCTTCCAGCGCAAGCGTATATGCGATAGTGGTTCCAGTACTTTGACCTCATAGTCGATGCCCTCTTCCGCCTCCCCGGCATCGCCCGGCTCCAGCTGCTGGACCCCCGGCAGAAACAGATCGATACCCGGGCCCTCAAATAACAGAGTCCATAGTTGATCCAGGGGTTTATAGAAGGTCTTGCTTACCCCCACCTGAAAGCCCTGATCCGCAGTCTGTCCTAGCACCCTGCGTCCGATATACTGCTCATAAAGCACTGTAACAGTCTGAGCCCACCAGAAGCTCAGGCCATTTTCCTCGTGTAAATAACGGGCTATTTCCTTGTGGGTAGCCCCGGCATAAGCAGTGTTTTGGATAGAGCTATACCAGTCCTGGGGAGTCTTCCCTGTGGCATCCAGTACAGCCTGATCACTTATCTTTTTGTTTTCCATGAAACATTATATATAAAAATTATACCCCTCACAAATTCTTGCATTTATAATTTTAGTATATATAATAAATCAACTGCCATGTCGGAAAAAGCCTTATCGGAATCCGATAAATTTGCAGAAGATAAGGCAGGGGGTTCGACTCCCCTCACCTAGTGGTTAGGAATACCCTTACAGGTATCTCGCGCGGAGTAAGGACAGCAGCTTGCGGGCTGCACCCCCGAATATCCTGCGCCGGGGAGGATACCGGCAGGCTCAGGCCTGTCTCAATCGCCCGGCCCGTATGAGGGGGAGTCCCCAGTCCGCATCAAGGAGTAAAGCATGAAGTGGAGTAAAAAAGAATACCAGGTCTATCCCAATACCCAGGGATACCTCTATATAAATAACCAGCTGGACAGAGTCCTGGACCCCGGGGTCTATCGCCTGGGAGGATGGAAAAAGGAGATCATGATCATTCCCGTAGACCTCTCTCCCCAGCTCCTGCGGGTCCTGAGTCAGGAAGTCCTTACCCAGGACAATATCTCCCTGCGCTTTTCCTATATGGTGAGCTATAAGATCATTAATGGAAAAAAGTTCCTGTCAAATTTCGATTTTGGATCAAATCTGTACAACATCCAGTCAGGGTCACAGGAATTGCTTCATACTCATTCCCAGATCGTGTTACGGGATGTATTGTCCACTATAAACAGTGAAGATATCACAGCAAAAAGACAAGGTATTTTTGACACTGCCTTGTCATTACTACAGAAACGGGTAGATGTTTTAGGTATTAAAATAGAGGAAATCGGGCTTATCGATGTACAGTTCCCTAAAAACATACAGGACATCTTTGCCCAGCGCCTGCAGGCCCAGATCCGGTCTCAGGCTGACCTGGAAAATGCCCGCAGCCAGGTGGCTTCCGCCCGGGCGCTCAAAAATGCGGCTGACATGATGAAGGAGAACGAAAACCTGCGCTACCTGCAATGGCTGGAGACAGTCCGCGAGATCGCGAAAAGCGGGAAGCATACCTTTATCCTGGGTGAAGCCAAAGAAGCGATCCTTAAATAAGGGACTGTGATCTTAAATATTCCAGACTGGCCAGGAAATCCCGGGCCTGCTTCAGCTCCAGTACGATATTGGCCTGAGGACAATACTCCTGCATGAGTCCCGCTATGGCCTGCCAGTCAATACTGCCCTGCCCCAGAGGCAGATGTTCGTCCTGCTCCAGGTGATTATCATGCCAGTGCAGATGGGTGATCTTTTTATTAAAAGCATGGAACCATTCCTCAGGGCTGATCTTACTAAAAGCAAAGATATGCCCTGTGTCTATACAGATATTCAGTCGGGGATGGTCGCTAGTATGGACAATCCCGGATAAAAAAGCAGTATCCCATTCCCAGGTATTTTCCAGGCAGATCTCTATAGAGTGAGACCGGACAGTCTGTGCCCAGAATTCACATCCGGCAGACAGGAGATGCTCTACCTGATGATCGATATTGATCATAGGGATGTACCCCGTATGAAACACTATCCTGGTGCAGCCCAGGTCCTGAGCTGTATCTATGGAGCGGTGTATCTTATCCCGGGACAGCTGCCGTATATCGGGGTCACCACTTTGAGGGTCCATGCCCCAGAAAGGGCCGTGAAAGGTGCGGGTTATCTCCAGGTCCAGTATGTGCTTTTTGTATAAGTCCACCCGCGCCTGATACACTCCGGGGTCGCTCCACACATCCGGCTTGGTGAAATCTGCGATCTCCACCCCCACCGGATATTCCTGTCTTAACTGCAGATAGTCCGCGAGATTGTCATGATACAGTTTAAAAAGAAAGCTCTGTACAGATATCTTCAAAAGTTTCTTTCCTGTCTGTTATCTGACATAGGAACAGCAATAATCGGTCACAGTCTTGACTTTCAGTTCAAACGAGGCATTGGCTGCTACTTCAAAGCTCTGTCCCCCTTTGATAGTCTGCCACTGATCTGATCCGGGCAGTTTGACCTCCAGCTCTCCGGCCAGGATCTCCATGATCTCCTTGTCGGCGGTACTGAAATTATAATCTCCGGGCATCATGATGCCCAGGGTCTTTTTGCTTCCATCTTCGAAGAGGACGGTACGGCTGGTCACTTTACCTTCGAAGTATACATTGGCTTCTTTTATGACAGATACTTTATCGAATTGAGACATAGTGCTGCTCCTGATTTTATTCAGCAGATAGTATATATTATTTTCATAGATGGAGCAAAAGATGAGGGAATTCTTTGAGCCTGGCCCCTATGGCTTCAACATCCCCTCTGGTTGCCGTTTTGGAGAAGGAGAAGATGTTTTTTATAATCCTTCTTTACTCCTTTTTTTAGTCGGGTTAACCGGATTTGAGTATCCTGGATCAGAAAATGTGTCGATTCTGACTGTTTCATGAGTGAGTTTTGCTCGGTAGGGTTCCGACCATACACTTACAAAACAATTATTTATTCTCTATATCTGACGTACTACCAGTCCACACAAGCGGGCTGCCTCCAATTGTCTCTTATCCGAACTGATAAAAAGATCTACCTGAGCATATTTTGCGCAGGAAACATGAATTGCATCCATACCTCTGATATATGAGGATTCCAATATCGATTCAGTATTCAAGGATATGTTTTGGTCCACATCAATAAGTGACATATCCAAAAATTCCAATATCAATAACTCTTTCAATTGCAGATATTCCTGATCGCTAAGAATTTTTTCCCTCAATGTCCGGTTCAGGGCACTCAATACTTCAGGATATGCTATAGTACTAACGCAGAGTTCATCAGCCTGCTGAAGTATTTCATCAATTAGATCACTTCCTTTTTCTTTAAGATATCTTTTAGCCAGAGAAGATGAGTCCATAAAAATTTTCAAGATCTACTCTTCTCTTTCTTTGAGTATCTGATCAGAAAGCGAAAAAGATTTATCCATATGGATTCCCGGTTTTTTCCAGGCAGGGATCCTGTCTGAAGGATTCTGTATAGGTATCACTTGCGCCACAGGACGGGAATGCCGTATTAGAGTGATAGATTCTCCCTCTTCAACTGCATCAATATATTGCCTGGAATGCTGCCTGAATTCAGATAAAGGAATGGTAAGCATTATAAAAACCTCCTTTTGTACGTTTAATTGTACAAAATAATTACCTTTTAGTCAAGTTGATACTTATTTCACTGCTTCCACTACAAAACTATGTAGTGTATCCTCTTTGCCCCCATTATCATAGGTATAGACAAAAGGCTCTATTTGTACCGAGGAAAAGTCACTCAACACATCCTCCAGCTCGGCACGGTTGCAGTAGTGGTTGACCAGGTCAGGCAAGCCGTCAAAACTGCCCAGGTAGGTGTTATGTTCCAGCTCCCGTCCCCGGCCGTAAGTCCGGTCCTGTACCGATACAAAATCAGTAATGAGTAGACCTCCCGGCTGTAGTATACGGTACATTTCCTGTACATCGGCCACCATTTCTGCCCTCATACCCAGTCCGTTGGACCATAGGCATACTATCCCCTCAAAGTAATTATCTGAAAATGGGGTATTCTTCCGATCGGACACATAGTAGTCTATATTACGTAGACCCAATTCTTCCGCATTTTTCCGGGTAATATCCACACCTTCAGAAGAGATATCCAGGGCCGAAACTTGAAAGCCCTGCCCGGCCAGGTAAACTGTATGCCTGCCCGTACCGCAGCACAGGTCCAGTATTTTCTTCTTAGCTGCTGCTTTTAATCTTTGCGCTGCTGTCACAACGGTGGGCAGGACATCTTTCTGTACTTTTCCCTGCTCTTTGTAGACAGTGTCCCAGGCCTGATCCTGCATATAGTACTCCCTGCATGTTTTATGCATCCTCTTATTCTTTTAAATCATCGCCTGACAACATTGGATAATGCTTGGTATTATAGGTCCAGAGACTGACTCCCAGCATTTTACAGGCAGCAGCAATGAGTGCATCACTCATTGTCACAGAATGGCTTTTCTGGTATTTATTCATAAATTTTCCAGCCAGCACTCCGATATGAAAATCCAAATCTACAAGGTGAAACCTTTGTAAAAAAAGACTGGTCTCTATTTCTTCCTGCTCTTTCATTCCGGCATAGATTTCAGATACCTGTATAGGAGTAATGCATATTATACCTTCATGTTCCCGGGTATATTTTTCAAATTTAAGCATTTCATCCTGTCTACCCCTTAAAATCCAGATCAAAATGTCCGTATCAAGCATCAGCATTTCTGTCTTTCCTCAAATTTCTTACTGTGTTATAGACATCTTCTTCCCGGTCTTTGCGTATGCCTGCCACTTTTTTCATTACTCTTATCAGTCCATCAGCACCACTTTCCATATTTTTACGTATATTTTGCCGGATCAGATCGGATACACTTTTATGCTCCAGTTTGCTTTCGTTTTCCAGGTATTCAATAATCTCTTCATCCAGATAGATCTGCTTACGCACCATCTGCTCCCTCCTGGTGTATATATACACCATTCTATCATATCCTAGATATTAGTCAACTTTTAATCCATGACAACGAAGCGCGACAACTGCACAGCTAATCTATCTTCAGCTTGCCGATCGTCTTGCCTATTATAGTCAAAGACTCCTGAGAATCAGGGCCTATCACAAAAGGATCATAATTTTTGTTACGGGAGATGATCTTGAGGCTGCCGTCGGGCAGAAAATGCAGGGTCTTCAGCATGACATTGTCATTGATACGCAGGATATAGTCCCGGTCCCCGGCCCGCTGGCCATCCATCTGAAAAAACACCACATCCCCATTACGGTACTCCGGCTCCATAGAATCTCCCGATACACGGATGCCCCGCACCTCTTCTGCCTTATGAGAGCGCAGATCCTCTCTTCTGACGGGTATAGTCTCCAGTATCTCCGGCTCTCCCAGTGCGTTTTCCAGACCCAGTCCGGCTGAGGCCTGGGTATCATAGAGAGGCACCTTGACCAGGTCACTGCTGGCCTCATCCTGAAAAATAGGCTCTGTCCCCAGGAGCAGCCAGTGCAGATTCACGCCTGTGACCTCAAAAATATTCTTCAGTATCTCATTCTTGATCTCGTAACGCTCCTGCTCGTAATGGGACAGCATCTGCAGGCTGACCCCGATAGCTTTGGCAAACTCATCCTGGGTCTTGTAACCCAGATATTGACGTAATTCTCTCAAACGAACGCCTATCCCTGTCTTTTTTTCCAATTTTCCCTCCCTTAACGCTTACTATAATACTGTGCTCCACTATTATCAGTCTGGGCATATATCATGGCCTGCCGGCTCTTTCGTGCCTGCAGCTGCTGCCTATGGGCCAGGATATAGCCCCCGCAAAAACACAATTCGGCATATACCAGCAGGACGATAGCTATTGCTCTTCGCCGCCCCCTACTTTTTTTCCGTGACAGGACTTTAGCACCCTTATTTTTCTCCGGCACAATCTGTACATTAGACATAAAAATAACCTCCTAAACACTTGACATAATATCGCTGTGCTATAATAATTATATGTATGCGATATTTGTCGGCAGATTATCCTTAAATGATTATCGCATAGCTATATTTTTTTGTCAAAAAAAGGAGGAAATAAATGGCAGTAAAAGAAATGAGGCAAGGCGTAGTAGCATCAAAGTTTCCCAGTGCCGCTAAAGACTACCGGGAACGCTCACTGGATCCCCTGAGTATCATCCGGGACCTGGAGCTGCACCTGGAGGAGTTCATGATCCGGGATAATTTTATGATCGACAGCGGTTTTACCGAGGATGACGTCATCTTCTACCAGCCCTACCACCCCCAGGACGGCGACCTCGTCATCGCCCAGGGGCCGGGCTATACCCGCATGTTCCGCTATGTAGAGCAGAGCAGCCGCCCGGTGTTGCGGGAAGAGTACCCCCGGGGTATGGATATCCCCCTCAGCGCCGAGATCCGCATCCTGGGCGTGGCCCGGGCCGGGGTACATTTCTTTGAGGCCGGGCACTTCAGCCGGCCCCGCTCCGCCTGGCAGTTCCTGAGTTCCCTGTCCCCCTACCTCTACCCCCTGAGGGTGAGCGGAGAGGGTATGCACCTGTCTCACATCCACCATGACGATATCCTGTACTACCGCTTTCTCCACCCCGGGGAGATCCCGTCCAACGGCAGCGTAGTAGTAGCCGGGTACAAGCAGTTCCTGTTCCTGCGCCGCATCATCTGGTCGGGGGGACGCCCTATCCTCATCGATGACCAGGAGGATACCGAGGAGCTGCCCGTCAAAAAGGGCGTCTCTATAGAAGGTATGGCCAAGCTGGTGGTGCGCGTCCTGTGATACAGTGGGACCATCTCCAAAGCTCTACCCTGTACGCCCTGGTGGATGCCAATAAGTTTTACGTATCCTGCGAGCGGGCCTTCCGCCCCCATCTCCGGGATGTACCTGTGGTCGTGATGTCCAATAATGACGGCTGTGCCATCGCCATCAGCCCCGAAGCGAAGGCCCTGGGCTTTGTGCTGGGTACGCCTATCTACAAGAACCAGCACATCATCACTAAACACCGGGTAGAGGTATTTTCCAGTAACTACACCCTGTACGACCAGCTCTCTACCCGTATGATGGACACCCTGCGGGACTACTGCCCCTGGGTGGAGGAATACTCTATCGATGAGGCCTTTCTTCTTCTCAAGGGCATGGACCCTGAGAAGGCCCTGGCCTACGGGCTGGAGCTGAAGCACGAGATCTGGAGCCGCACCCACCTCCCCGTGTCCATAGGTATAGCCCCCACCAAGACCCTCACCAAGATCGCCATGGAGGTAGCCAAGAAACACCCCCGGCTCCAGGGGGTGTTTGTGATGCACCAGGGGGAACATATAGACTATATACTGCGCCACTTTCCCATAGCAGATATCTGGAATATCGGGGGGCGCAAGGCCATCCAGTGCCAGCGGGCCGGTATACATACCGCCTACGCCCTCAAACAGGCCGACCTGGAGTGGGCCCGTAAAAAACTGGGGGGCAAGGTGGGACAGGGTATCGTCCTGGAGCTGCGGGGCATCCCCTGTATACAGTTTGAAGACCGGGCCAGTCCCCGGCAGCAGGTCATCAGCGGACGCTCCTTTAACCGGCGCGTCACCGATCTGCCTGACCTGCAGCAGGCCATCGCGGAGTATACCACCATCGCCGTGCGCAAGCTCCGTGAGTTCAATTCCTTTGCCGGGTCCATAGGGGTATGCCTGCAGACCAACCAGTTCAGCCCTTCCGAGCCCCAGTTTAATGTCTGCCACAGTACCCGCTTTCCCCGGCCCAGCGCCTACACTCCCTTTCTCATCGAGACGGCTCTCAAACTGCTGGACCAGCTCTACCTGCGTTCCCGGGAAAGCATCATCTCCCAGAAACTGCAGGCTCAGCTGCCCCGGGGTTACCGTTTCGTGCGGGCCAATGTAGAGCTGGGCGACATCAGCGGGCCGGATTACCAGATGAAACTGTTTGTAGATCCTTCAGAATATCACAAGCAGGATAAAGAGATGCGATTTATGAAAGTCATGGATGAGATAAAGACCCGCTACGGGGAGCACTCCATACGCCTGGCATCCCAGGGCTGGGATCAACAGGGGTGGACCATGAAAAGAGATCACCTATCCGCCGGAATCACCGACCTGAACGACCTGCCCCTGGTCCTCACTCAAGCCTTAGAGTAAGGTCCGGCCCGTGGTAATCATGGGGCTGAGGCTGTACAGGATACAGCTCCAGGGCCCCGGCTGCACAGGGGCGCATCAGAGGTGTCAAATCTGCTGCCCTGGCGCTACTGTCCAGCCAGGCCCGGGCCTGATCAGGCTCCAGTATGACAGGCATACGCTCATGTATCTGGTGCATGGCTTCATTGGCACTGGTCGTGATTATAGTAAAGCTATAGAGCTGCTGCCCGTCTGCCTGGGTCCAGTGCTCCCACAGGCCGGCAAATAAGAAAAGCGGGTGTTTAAGGGGCCGTATACAGTAACGTGTCTTATGCCCCTTTTCCCCCTGCCACTCATAGAATCCTCCGGCCGGAACCAGGCAGCGCCTTTTCTGAAAGGCTGAACGAAAGCTGGGCTTCTGAGCCAGAGTCTCTGCGCGGGCATTAAAGGTCTTAAACCCTATCTTCGGATCTTTGGCCCAAGAGGGGATCAGTCCCCAGTGGGCATTCATAAGCACAAGATTAGCATCCTGCTGTACAATGACCGGAGCCGTCTGAGAGGGGCTAAGGTCATAATTAGGCTCTATCCCCTTAAGGAGCCCCTCCTCCAGGGGCAGCATAGTCTGAAAGTCATAATAAAATCGCTCAAATTCAGCCGGGATAAAATATCTTCCACACATGGGTCCCTCCCTCTGCATTTATCATACATTAGCAGAGAAGATGTGTAAAGAAATGAAAATCCGGCTACATGATGAAATTTAAGATACGGTCCAGGACCCGGTACTGCAGGGCTTCCGAGATATGTTCATCCCTGATATGTTCTGCACCCTCCAGGTCTGCGATGGTTCGGGCGATCTTGAGGATCTTGTCATAGGTCCGGATGGACAGGACAAACTTATCCATAGCCAGCTTGAGCAGACTCTCTCCACTGGGGCCGAGCTTACAGAATGCCTCCACCTGGCGGTGGCTCATCTCGGAGTTGCTGTATATACCACTATCACGGAAACGTTCCTGCTGTATCTCCCGGGACCGGATCACCCGGGATCGTATGGTAGCACTGTCCTCCCCCTGAGGCTGAGACTTCAGGGCATCATAACTCATGCGTGACACCTGTATCTGAATGTCCATACGGTCCAGTAGAGGGCCGGACAGCTTGGCCAGGACTTTCTGCATATCTTCCAGAGACCAGTTTTCCAGCTCTACATTCTTACGGGAGGGATTCATGGCTCCTATGAGCATAAAGCGGGCCGGGAAGTCCACAGTCCCCTCTGCCCGGGAAATAGTGACCCTCCTGTCCTCCATAGGTTGCCTCAGGACCTGAAGCACATTGGACCGGAATTCCTGAAACTCATCCAGAAAAAGCACTCCGTTATGAGCCAGGCTCACTTCACCGGGGCGGGGTATCCGTCCCCCGCCGATGATAGATACATCACTGGCGGTATGGTGGGGATTACGAAAGGGCCTTTCTACCACCAGGGGATGGCGGGCATCTGTCTTTCCGGCCACACTATAGATCATGGTGGTCTCCAGGGATTCATCCAGACTCATTTCAGGTAATATTCCGGATATTCTCTGGGCAAGCATGGTCTTACCAGTACCCGGGGGGCCTACCATGAGAGCATTATGGCCGCCCGCAGCTGCGATCTCGATGGCTCGTTTAGCCGACTCCTGACCGCGAATATCTTTCATATCACGCCCTCTCTGCTCGATCTTTAATGGCTCCGGATCCTGGGGCAAACACACATCTCTATTGTAACCCTGCAGGTACTCCATAGCTTCTATCAGCGAATCCAGGGGGATCACTTCTATACCCTCTACTACAGACATTTCCCTGTAATTCTGAATGGGGCACAACACCTTGAGCAGGCCCTGTTTTTTAGCTTCCAGGGCAATAGGCAGGGCACCTGAGACAGGCCTTAGCTTTCCATCCAGTGACAATTCTCCTATGATGACAGACTCCTCCAGGTATTGCAGAGGAAATTTTTCATCCAGAATACCCAGGGCAATAGGCAGATCAAAGAGGGTCCCTACTTTTTTGACCCCTGCAGGAGCCAGATTTACTACTATCTTTTTACCGGGAAAATGGTATCCTGAATTTACTATAGCCGATTCAATCCTCTTCACAGACTCCTTTACTGCTACCCCCACCATTCCTACTATCTCAAAAGATTTTACCTTGGTCACTATGTCCACTTCTATCTCCACTAAACGGGTATCCAACCCAAAATAGGAAGCTGAAAGCAATCTGGTCATCCCTAACTCCTTAAATTATTTATATTACCTTAATCGCCTCATATTGTTAAATCTTGTCATGGTATCGTTGCATTATTTCATCTTAATTTCTTCAATATGCACCTATAATAATCAAATCAGTTATGCTTAATATTCCTAAAAAATATTTATTTTTCCTCCACTTGACTTATCCTGCAAAAATGTTAAAATTAAGGTGATGAAAAATGCGTGGAGGAAACATGAAATACGAGATTAAAGACTACAAGGGAAAAGCCCTCCTTATAATAAAAGAAAACCTGGTGACTGATCCTGCTGCCAGAGAATTTAAGGAAGTACTGACTACTTTGATCGATGAAGGCAAGAAAGATATCATCATCGATTTTTATGAAGTGGCATTTATCGGAAGCAGCGGTATAGGAAAATTATTGCTGGCTTACAAGCGCCTGGATGACCTTGGTGGAAATATCTTTATTGTCGGGCTTAACAAAGACATTAAAGAATTATTTATCACTTTCCGCTTAAATGAGTTCTTCCCTATCTACGATAATATTGATGAAATAGAGTAAGCTAAGAAGGCGGCTTAAAGCCGCCTTTTTTCTTTTACTCCATTCCCTCATATTGACAAGGATGTAACCATGAATGTGTACTTGATTATCGGTATCGCAGCCAGTGTTGTCACTTTTGTATTGGGTATGTTAGTGAGCAGATTGCTCCTTAAAGATAAATCCAGTGAGTTTTTAGATTTTTTCAGGACCAGTAACGATACAATAACCACTTTTTCCAACATCTTAAATACTGACAATCTGCTCAAACAGCTCCTGGATGCTATATCAAAACATCCGGCTATAGACTCTGTAGGACTCATTAAGATCGATCCCCAATCCAAAATAGATGTCATCAATCTCAATGCCATACAGGATAAAGACATTCAGGAAGTACTGGATCAGCATACTTCATACAGGGAGCTGGACAATTCCTATATAGCTCCGGGCAGCCCTATTTTCCGACTTCTTCCTGATTCTTCACAGAACATAAGAGATATCCATTGTCATGCTTTTTCTATTCCGGTGATTCCCCTGCAGATGAGCTATATGCTCCTGGTATTTTACCGCAATAAAAAATGGAACGCTGACAGTATCAAATATATCAAGTCCTTTCAGTTTCAGTTACAGCTGATACTGTATTACAAAGACTTCACACAGCGCTACCGGGAAAATTACGAACTACTGGATAACGTATTCTTCCGGGGGCCTCTGCCCATGGGGATATGTGACCCGGGAGGAGCCCTATCCAAAGCCAACAGTAAATTCAACATGCTTTTTACCCCTGCTATTCAGAATATACAGGAAATCGTCCCCTCTGAACAATTGACAGAGATCTTCCGGGGCAATGCTATTGAGACAGATCTCAATTATAACCAGAAATTTCTGAAAATTCAGGGTTTTCCGGTCTATTCTGATAAAGGAGAGGTGAGCGGTGGGGTGTTTATCATCATCGATGAGTCGATTCAATACCTCCTCTACCGCAAGCTGGAGATCTCTGAAAAACGCTACCGCAAACTGATCAAAAAGCTGCCCGTAGGACTGGCCATACTCAACAAAGATTCCCGTATTTATTTCGTAAATGATAATTTTATGTTCTCATTGGGACTGGCTAATCTCACCCAATTACAGGGACGTAACCTCACTGACTTTTTTGACTTTGAAGATGAAGATATTGAAGAGATCTTATCTGAGACCGATAATGTCGAATCCCAGTATTACAAGTTTAATTCCAAGCCTGAATATGGAAACCGGATTTTTTCTGTCAACCTGCGTAAAGTAGAACTGGGTGAAGAGGACCTGATCGAAGCGGTATTCCAGGATATCTCCCTGGAAAACGCTCTTTATACGCAGCTGGATGAAAAGACCCGGCTCCTGGAAGAGGAACTGAATACGGCAAAAATCGTACAGGAACACATTCTGGCCATTCCTCCCATCTATACCCCAGGTATCCGCTTTCACACTTTATATAAGCCGTCCTACCAGCTGGGGGGAGACTTCTTCGATATCATTCCTATAGATGATAACCACCTGGGAGTGATTATAGCTGATGTGGCCGGCCATGGCGTGTCAGCTTCCCTCATCACTGCTATGCTCAAGATCCTGGTGGAATTTGCCCCTAAAGACCCCCACAAACTGAATGAAATGATGAGTTATTTAAATACAGGTTTACTTAAGATCATCCCCGAAGATAGCTTCATCACCATGTTTTATGGGATCATCGATACTGTACAGTACAAGATGCAGTATATCAACTGCGGACACCCCTTCCCCCTGGTCTATGACGACAAGCAGGAAAAGGTGGAGATACTCAAAGGAATGGGATTCCCTCTGGGCAGCCTCCAAAACCTCTCTTTTGAGGACCTGCTGGAAACCGTGACACTACCCTCTGATGGAAAACTACTGCTGTACACAGATGGTATCATGAACTTTAAAAAGAATGATTCCAGTATTAACTTCGAAGGCATGAAAAACGTATTCGAAAAGAGTGCAGATCTTCGGACCCGGGATATACTGGATGATGTCTATGTAAATATCGTAAAAAATGCCACCAGTTTCTCTGAAGACGATATCTCCATGCTTTTGTTGATATTTAACCGCAAGATCGCCTACAAAAACTATCTGTCCATTCCTTCCAATGTACTGGAAATAGACCTGGCTATCGTAAAAATACTCTCGGCCATCAGTAAAAAAATAGCCCTGGGGGAAGAAGATGAGTGGAAGCTCTATACCGCACTCTATGAAGCTATGATCAATGCTGTGGAACACGGTAATAAGTTTAACGTCCAGAAGCGGGTCACCATCATCTACCGGATCTTTGCTAAAAACTGGCTGGCTTTTAAGATCAGAGATGACGGACCCGGCTTTAAACCCAATTCTATTCCTGATCCCCTGGCCCAGGAAAACCTGCTCAAGCCCTCCGGCCGAGGCTTATTTATGATCTTCAAGATGATGAAAAAAGTCCGCTATAACAAATCCGGGAATGAAATCACCATGTATATGCAGATCAGCGGAGAGTAAATGGAAATAAAACACCAGCCTATTCTGTTGGATGAGATCATTGATTTTTTCCAGATCCAAAGCCATTCTTTAATTGTGGATGCCACCACCGGTGAAGGGGGACATTCTTCTGCATTTTCTCAGTTAAACCCCCAGGGTAGACTAATCTGTTTGGACAGAAATACCGATATACTGGATGTCGCCCGGCAAAGAATGCATGACAGGAAGAATGTCAGCTTTGTCAACACCACCTTTTCACATATCCGGGAGGCACTGGACCAGCAGAATATACAGTCTGTAGATGCAATACTGGCCGATCTGGGCATTTCCATGTTTCATCTGAAAAACAGCGGCCTGGGCTTTAGTTTTGAGGATGATGAATCTCTGGACATGAGACTGGACGGTGAGGGAGTATCAGCCCGGGATGTTGTCAACCAATACCCGGAACAGGAGATAGCAGATATACTGTATAAATACGGCGAGGAGCATGAATCCCGCAGAATAGCCCATTCTATTGTAGCGCACCGGCCCTACAATAGCAGTAAAGAACTGGCCCTGGCTATTGTAAAAGGAAAGAAGAACGCTCATGCCAGAATACATGCCGCCACCAAGTCATTCCAGGCATTACGCATATATGTAAACCGGGAATGGGAAGAACTGGAAGCATTTATACCTGCAGCCCTGGGATGCCTCAAAGAAGGAGGCAGACTGGGCATTATCAGCTTTCACTCCCTGGAGGACAGGATAGTGAAATGGAAATTCAGGGAACTGGCACAGCAACAGGCTGGAATCATTGTCACTAAGAAGCCCTGCATTGCCGGCCCTGACGAGCTGAACCGTAATCCGGCTGCACGTAGTGCCAAGTTAAGAATATTTGAGAAAAGGACTATGAATGAAGAGTTCTAGATTTATCTTTTTTGTCATGATAGGCCTGGGATTTGCCTTTCTGATCACCCAGCAGAGACTGGAATCTCATGAATACAACCGCAAGATCATGAAACTCAACAAAGACATAGAACTTATTAATTCCCAAAAAAGGGAAGTACATTTTCTGATCCAACGCGAAATGCAGCGTCTTACCCTGAATTCTCTTCAGGAAGTAGGCCAGCCCATTTCAGTACAGGATATCGTTTCAGTAGACCTTCAACCCATTGGCTCCCAAAACATAGCCTCAGAGACCAATAGCTCTCCGGTCGACCATGCCCTCACCCGCTTATTCGCCTGGTCTAAACAGGTAAAATAAAGCACTATCTCTTGAATTTCCCTTAATATTAAGTTATATTTACATAGACCAAAGGGGGAAAAGATGAAAAAAGTAATATTACTGCTAGGCCTGTTTTTCATGAACTCCTATCTCTATTCTTATACTTTTATTAATAGCGTTCCCTCAGGGGCTGAAGTGACTATTGATAATGTCAGTGCAGGCACTACTCCTCTGGTCATTAAAGAAAAACTATCCAAGAAAAGCACTATCATTTTTAAAAAGACAGGTTACCATCCCTCCAGTATGACTTTCAGTCCTCAGTCTTCAGTGACCAATCTCTACAGCATACTGACCCCTGACACCTTTTCTCTTTATTTTCCCGATAAAAATGCGGTAGTGATAAATAACCGGAGCTATGATAATGAAGAAATCCGTAATATCCCTTCCGGATATTATCATTTTAAAACTGAAAATGATGCTATATACATGGATCGGGTCAATCCTAACCGGAAATACCTTATCTTTAGCCTGGTCACTACAGGCATAGGGCTGGCTACAGGACTGGTCGCTCACTATACCGGCAACACCGCTTTCGATGCCTATCAGAACAATACCAATGCAAGCCAGGTATTTTCACTACTGGAGCAGGCCAAGTTTCTGGATATACTGTCCTGGACCGGCTATGGATTAGCCGGATTGGGGGGCGGATTTTCACTCTATTTCGGTATTGATGCCCTCAGGTATAAACAGAAAAATCAAAGTATCGAGATAAAAGGACAGGATCAGGCACAGGACTATCAGATATACAATCTGGCCATGGACCAGTTGAGCCAGGAAAAGACAGAAGATTCTCTTAAAAATTTTAGTACTATTATCGAAAAATATAAAGACAGTAAATTTGTTCCGGTATCTCTATTCAGAAGGTCAGTATTACTCCAAAAACAGGGTAAATATAAAGAAGCTATTCAGGACCTTTTACTGGTCAAAGTCAAATATCCCATCTATGAGATCTATGAGACAGCAGTAAAGTATCTGGCAGATAATTATGTCATGGACCAGAACTATGAGGCTGCCCTCCAGAATTATCAGGACATCCGGAATATTCACGAGAATTACAGCATCAATGATATTGATCTCAGTATCATACAGACTCAATATAAAAAAGCCCTTTCCCAGCAGGCAGATACCAGCACCATTAAAAAGGATCTGAGAGCTTATATAATGCGCACAGACTTAACTCAGGTGTTAAAAGCCAAGGCAGAGCAGTTCCTTCAGGAAATCAATCAATAGTCAGCTCCGTAAAATCTGAAAGATTATTTGACTTTTAACATATTATAATAGTATAATATGTTAAATAAGTAATAGGATAATCTCATGGATGATAATAAAGCAATCGAACAAAATGCGGCTCTCTTAAAAGCTCTGGCCCACCCTGTCAGATTACTTATCATAAAAAATCTTATGGCCCATCAATGTAATGTGGGTAATCTGGAAAAGATTGCGGGCCTGTCACAATCCGGGGTATCACAACACCTGCGAATACTGCGACTTTCCGGGATCATAGAACCGGAACGCATTGGTAAGGAGATCTGTTACAAGATCGTGGACCCTATGGTAGAAAAACTCATCAAGACCCTTTTTAAGTAAAAAAACAAACTTTCATTCAAATTTTAACTTCTGATTTGACGAAATGTACTGATTTTTAGTATATTAGTATTAATCCAAAATAAAAATTCATATATATAGGAGATGTAAAATGGCTAAGGATTTACTGTTTTCCAGTGATGCTCACCATAAGGTGTTAGCAGGTGTGGAAAAATTGGCTAAAGCTGTAGGCGCTACACTGGGACCTAGAGGAAGAAACGTAGTCATTGACAAAAAATTTGGTGCTCCCACTATCACCAAAGACGGTG
Organism: uncultured Brevinematales bacterium; assembly: GCA_964537555.1. Taxonomy (GTDB): domain Bacteria; phylum Spirochaetota; class Brevinematia; order Brevinematales; family CAYRWR01; genus CAYRWR01. The sequence goes on along the minus strand of CAZIAD010000006.1, from coordinate 94,416 downwards.
TCACTGTAGCTAAAGAAATCGAGCTGGAAGACCGCTTTGAAAACATGGGCGCTCAGCTGGTAAAAGAAGTCGCTACCAAGACTAACGACATTGCCGGAGATGGTACTACTACTGCTACCGTGCTGGCTAATGCTATCATCAAAGAAGGCTTTAAAAACGTTACTGCTGGTGCAAATCCTACTCTGATCAAAAGAGGTATCGACAAAGCCGTAGCTGTGATCGTAGCTGAGATCAAGAATATCGCCAAACCCGTGGACAATTCTGACTCCATCAGGGACGTGGCTACTATCTCTGCCAATAACGACAGAGAGATCGGTGAATTTATCGCTCTGGCTATGGATAAAGTGGGCAAAGACGGTGTCATCACTGTAGAAGAATCCAAATCCCTGGACACTCTGGTAGATGTAGTAGAAGGAATGCAGTTCGATCGTGGATACTTATCCCCCTACATGGTAACCAACACTGAAAACATGACAGCAGAACTGGAAAATCCTTTCATACTGCTCTATGATAAAAAGATCTCATCCTTAAAGGAAATCGTACCCCTGCTTGAAAAAATAGCTCAAAGCGGAAAGCCCCTCATGATCATTGCAGAAGATGTAGATGGCGAAGCCCTGGCTACTCTGATCGTTAACAAACTGAGAGGCACATTAAATGCTGTAGCTGTCAAAGCACCCGCATTTGGTGACAGAAGAAAAGCTATGCTGGACGACATTGCAACCCTGACCGGTGCTACAGTCATCTCAGAAGATAAGGGTATGAAACTGGAAAGTGCTGACCTGTCCTATATGGGTACAGCCAAAAGAGTCAAAGTAGACAAAGAAAACACTGTGATCGTAGATGGTGCTGGTACCAAAGACGATATCAAGGGTCGTATCTCCCAGATCAAGAAGCAGATCGAAGACACTACCTCTGATTATGACAAAGAAAAACTCCAGGAACGCCTTGCTAAACTGTCCGGCGGTGTTGCTGTGATCAAAGTCGGTGCTGCTACTGAAGTAGAACTGAAAGAAAAGAAAGCCCGCGTGGAAGATGCCCTGTCTGCCACTAAAGCAGCCGTAGATGAAGGGATCGTTCCTGGAGGCGGCCTGGCTAACCTGAAGGCTCAGTATAAACTGGATGATCTGAAAGGTGATTCAGAAGATGAGCAGGTAGGTATAGATATCGTAAGAAAAGCACTGGAAGCTCCTATGCGTCTCATCGCTGAAAATGCCGGAATCGATGGCGCAGTCATCGTACATAAGGCTAAGGAAGCCAAAGATGGAATGGGCTACAACGCCCTGACTGGTGAATGGGTGGATATGGTCAAGGCCGGTATCATTGACCCTGCAAAAGTTGAGCGTACTGCATTGCAGAATGCTGCTTCTATTGCCGGATTGCTGCTCATTACCGAAGTATTGATCACTGATAAGCCTGAAAAAGCTGCTCCTGCCGGACCTGGCGGTGGTATGGATCCCATGGGCGGAATGGGCGGAATGGGTGGAATGTACTAACACCAGTTTCCTATTAAATATCAGGCAGGGGCAATCTCACATTGCCCCTGTTTTTTTTATATATGCTTTATTTAAAATACTGCGCCAGTCCCTCAGCGATGCTGACTGAGATGTCAGGCTCTACAAAATTAAAAGTCCCTATACTCACAAATTGGGCACCTGCTAGAATAAACTCAATAGCATCTTCCGTACTGGATATACCTCCTGAAGCAATGAGAGGAATATCCACTTCCCGGGCTACCCGGTAGACATTATAGAGAGCCAGGGGCTTTACAGCCGGGCCCGAAAAGCCTGCAACAATATTTTTAAACACAAATTCCCTGGTCTTTATATCTATAGCAGTACCCAGATAAGTATTAGATATGGTAAGAGCAGGACTGCCTGCATCCCGGGCTGCCCGGGCTGCTGCTACTGTATCCACATTAGGCGACAATTTCGTGGTAAACGGGATAGAGATAGCCTCCCCCACACCTTCGACTATTGCTTTTACATTATTACAGTCGGAGTCAAAGGTCTTACCTCCGGCATGGACATTGGGACAGGACAGATTGAGTTCCAGCATGGCAACTCCAGGCACCTGGGAGAAGTCCCGTGCCATATCTACAAACTCATCCACACTATCTCCAGCCAGGCTGAAGATGACCCGGGTCGGAATATCCTGAAGTGTGTTTTCTCGACTTAGTTCTTCCAGGACTGCATGGTAGCCATGATTCTCCAGCCCAATGGAGTTTAAGAGACCACAGGGAGTCTCCAGGATGCGTGAAGGACGATTACCGGGACGGGGCAAAGAGGTGACAGTCTTAAGGGTTATTCCCCCGATGCGGGAATAATCCATGAAGTCTTCAAAGACATCACCCATGCCAAATGTGCCGGAAGCGGTAAGCACCGGGTTCTTAAATTCCAGATCACCAATAGTCAGTGTTTGCATAGTTATTCCTTACTTAAAAGAATATTTTATAAGGTGCCGGGTAGTTTGTAAAGATACCTGTCTTTACTCTGCCTGAATTCCTAATACACTCTTGAGGCGGGGCGAAGCATGGAGGATGATCCTGTCCCCTTTTTTTAATCTCAGATAGCTTTTCAAGCTGATATCAAAAGTCTCTGTCTGATCCAGGCCGTATTGCAGCCGCAGGGAAAAATTGATAGTATTTATGATATTACCCCAGTTTTTATCGAGGATCACACCCTTATATTCCAATACTTCAGCATCCCGCCAGTCTGCCAGATAGCGGAAAACTCTTACTAAAAAAATCAGAGCCATGAGTGCAAAAAAACCAGGAAAAAGATAATCCGTAAAAGTATGTGAGGCAGACCGGTCCCAGTCTTTTACAAAGAGCCAGGAAATACCCGCCAGAAAAGCACAGGCCAGTAAATGGTATAAGGCAAACCTGATAATCCTGAATCTTTCTCTCCCTGTCATAGGTATCAGCGGTACCGGATAATCTTTTTCATCGGTATAGAAATTATCTGTCATGATCTTATTCTCCAGTCACTCTCTGCCGCCCACTGAGGGACATAGATGACATATCCCCGGGCTGGAGCATAAAGCTCGACTCTGCCATCACCATATACCAGCTTATCCATGGGACGAGACATATCCCTGCCCTGCCAGGCCACCGGAACCAGCAACGTATCAGGCCAGGGGCTATTGAGCCAGCTCCCCTTCCATTCCTCTTCATGTGTATTTATCATGATGATGAGGCCGCTTTTCTCATCATCTCCCTGGCGTAAAAATGACAACACATCATAATCCGCAGCCAGTAAAAGAGCTGCACCTCCCGCATACCGGTGATGGATATGGATGAGCCTCTCCAGTCCATAGGGGCTGCCCTTATGAGCCAGGCCTTCTGTATAGTAATCCTTCCAGAATACGGAAGCTAATCCCTCCGCACATAAGATAAAAGCATAAGCCATTAATTTATCCCTGTAAATGGGAAAATCTCTCTCTGTATCATGATTGTCCACAAAAGTGACAGCGTGATAAGGGTGCTCAAACACCAGGCCCTGCCCCCATAAAGAAGCAGCATTCCAGTCCTTAAGATTGCACATATCGGTCAGCATGCCCCGCAAAGGAAAATCGTAGGCCATCGCCTTATATTCCATAGTATGGAGCCAGTCAATGATCTTGTCTTTTTCATCCCAATATTCACCTATGGACATACATGACAGATAATTCTGGACCGCCAGAGGTATATGTGCAGGATAGGCTTTTACATAATCATATCTAAAGGCATCGATATGCAGTTCCTGGTGCAGCCAGGCTGCATAGTCCATAAATTCCTTATAAACATGAGGGCTGGCATAACAATAATCATAGGCACCCAGATGTTTCCAAGGACTATTGTTTGGTTTTTTGTCATATTTGCAGGGTGGAAAATCTTCATAATCACGGATGAATTTCCCGCTTTTTACATTAAAGCGGGTCATAGTGGTAGTCCCGGTATAGGGATTCATCTCTGCTTCCCCGCCCCTGCAATGACTGAATAGAAGTTCGGCTATGACGATCATGTCCCTCTCATGGGCATGGCTTATGACCTGGCGTAATTCCTCACTATTTCCAAACAAAGTCCTGGTACTGCCTTTCTGGTCATAATCTCCCAGGTCATAATAGTCGTAGGCATCATAACCCATTGCATCGCTGCCCTGGCCTTCACAGGATTTACTCAGGGGAGGTAACCATAAGTATTGAATACCCAGTTCATGGAGTTCATCCAGACGACTGTCCAGATATTTCCACCATCCCCCCACTTTTTTTTCCAGAATTGGGCTGTTCCAATAAAAGCATTGAAATAAAATACTCATCACTGCCTCACACTATTCTGATTCTAAAAATGAATTCCCGGAAAGATCACCGTCACATGGCCATCAAACTGATAGACTGCAGATCCTTCTGACCATGAAACCTGCTAGTCATCCGATAGTTTGTTACTAATATATAGACCCAATGCAGTACCTAACTGTAATACTCCAATATATCGCCAGGGTAATAATGATAATCTGAGCTGCTGAAGATGGTGTTCCTGCTCGCTACTGACAGTTTTAAACATGGTATACTGAAATACCTGGCTCTCACTCCAGATATAGATCTGAGGCACCAGGATAAACAAAATGCCGATCACAACCAGCATAAGAAATAAAAGACGCTGATTTTTAGTCATGCCCACCCCGAAATAATGGTGTTTTATAGACTAGTATAGCATAAAATGAAATCTGTGTAAAAAAGTGGGGCTGAACAGCCAGAAAAGATAAAATCAATCGGAGAGGGAGGGATTCGAACCCTCGGTCCAAGCAATATGGACAACTCCTTAGCAGGGAGTCCCGTTCGACCACTCCGGCACCTCTCCAATTCGATTGGATATATTTTAGCATAAGGCAGTGAATTTTGCAACTATCGCTTTTATTTTTGTTCGTAGTAGCGGGCCATAGAAAACAGGAGGTCAGACAGACGATTGATATAGCGCAAGGCATGGGGATTGAACACCTGAGCCCGTTCCCGCTTATATCTCACATACAGTCTTTCCAGCCTGCGGGCGATGTTTCGGGCTATGTCGATACGGGCACTCAGTTTATGTCCACCGGGAATGATAAATTCCTGAGGAAGTTTAAAATATCTCATAAGAGTGAGTTGGAATTCTTCGATTTTCTCCAGATCAGGCTGGTGCAGTGGCTGCAAGGTGCTAAACAGGGCCGAATCCGGGCTGGTAGCTATCTCAGCCCCCAGGCGGAACAGGTCTTTTTGTATAGACAAAAGCTGGTGCTCACAGTCTACAGAATCAGTGTAGCCTACATCGAGCCCATGACAGATATGAGCACGTATCAGTCCCAGCCAGGAATTAAGTTCATCACTGGTACCTACCAGTTCAAACAGAAGGTCATCCTTATCTAGTCTTTCACCGGAGTACATCGCACTTTCTCCCTGATCTCCGGTCTTGGTAGTGATTCCTTCAAATTCAGCCATATTTTACTCCTGCTTTTTACAGACTATAGTTTAGGTATTTATATCAGGATAATCAAATTTTTTCCTGAAATCAAGCACCTATTGACGATTTTAAGATTTATGACTATAATTATTCTCACTCTTAAAAATAATCCTTAGTATTTTTTAAAATCCAGGAGAATTTAAATGATAGAAAATCAGGACAAGATACATGAGATGGATGGTGCTCACCTCTATTACAGCTTTCTGGCCGGTTCGCGGAAGATCCTTCAACACCAGGAAGAGATCAATAAACTAAATGTATTTCCTGTTCCTGATGCTGATACGGGGACTAACCTGGCCTCTACCATCAGGACCATCATGGATAATACTGTACTACATGATGAATTTCATATCACAGCTAACTCCATTGCCGAAAATGCATTGGATGGAGCCCGGGGTAACTCAGGGGTTATATTTGCCCAATTCCTCTATGGTATATCCCAGGAGGTAGGCCAGGCCATTAAGGTAAGCACCAGGAAATATGCAGATATCATGAAGCGCTCGGTAAAATATGTCTATGAAGCGATCGGAAATCCCCGGGAAGGGACCATGATCTCTGTGATCCGGGACTGGGCGGAGCATCTCTTTAAAAACAAAGATAACAATGATGATTTTACCCAGGCCATAGATGCCAGCTATCAGATTGCCCAGGAATCCCTGATAAAGACCACAGAACAGTTGGATGTACTTAAAAAAGCCAATGTGGTGGATGCCGGGGCCAAGGGATTCGTGCTTTTTCTGGAAGGAATGCTGGAATTTCTCAAGCATAAGATCAGCCGCCAGGAACTGAGTGAACATATTAATGATATTCCTGTACTGGAACTGGAAGATGCAGAAGTCAATCACGATCAGATGACATTTAAATTCTGTACCGAAGCATTGATCGAAGGTAAACACCTCAACAAATTCGGGATACGTAAAGTAGCTGAGGAAGCGGGAGACTCTCTGGTATTGGCAGGCAGCGATCATAAATTAAGGCTGCATATCCATACCGATGAACCAGCTCTATTATTCCATAAATTAAGAAAATTTGGTGATCTCACATTTCAGAAAGCCGAAGATATGTATAAGCAATATGAGATCGCTCATGAACGTAAATGGGATATCGGCCTCATCACTGACTCTGCCCATGACCTCCCTGATGAAATAATGCATCAGTACCAGATACAGATGAATCCCATAAACCTGTTTTTTGGAAAAAATCATTACCTGGACAAAGTGACTATTACACCCGATTATTTTTACTCCATGCTGGACAGCAGTAAAGTGTATCCTACCACAGCCCAGGCCAATGTAAAAAGTTTTTCCAATATGTATTCTCACATGATATCTCATTACAAATCAGTAATCGCCATACATATTGCCGAGAAACTGAGCGGTACAGTGAACAGCAGCCGTCAGGCCGCGGAAAAGATCAGTAAGGAAATGAAAAAGAAGATATCAGTCATAGACTCCGGAAATATATCAGGAGGTCAGGGGCTGCTGCTGCTCCGCACGGCCAAAGCTATAGAATCCGGGATGTCTCACGAGGAGATCCTGTCTCATATGGATGAATGGAAGGAAAAAAGCAATATATATGTCGCGCCTGCCACTATGAAGTATTTCGTCAAAGGAGGCCGGGTCAGTAAGATGAAAGGCCTGGTGGCCAAATTATTCCATATCCTGCCCCTGATCACTCTGGACAGTGAAGGTAAGACAGAGACCAATGATAAAGCCTATTCACATAAAGGGGTGATGAATATCGCCATAACCAAGATCAGGGAATCACTTAAAAACAACGAACTATGGGAATATGCCATAGTACATGCCCATAGTACTGAAAATGCGGAAATAATGCGCAAAACTATGGTAGAGCTTACAGGTAGGGAACCGGTTTACATACAAAACCTGTCTCCTGTGATCGGACTCCATGCCGGATTAGGTACGGTGGGAGTAGCTCTCATGCTAAAATAAATAAAAATATTTTTTAAAAAAGACTTGCAAAATTTAAAAAATCAAGTTACACTATGTATGTAAGCGGTTACAGATAGCTTACACTTTTTGTAAAGACATCACCATAACCCAGGGCCGGAACGCAATATCTTAGGATAGAGCACCGGCCCACATATATTTATAAGGCATAGTTGTTTTTTTTTAATACTTTAGGGTCGTAAATGAGTAGAGATGAATACATAGTCGACATGAAAATCCTGTCCCCGGTCTGCGTGTTGCTTTCCCTGATTGACCTTGTCCCAGCTCGCACCCAGAAGATAGAAGTAGCGATCATCCAGTAAAACGATTTCCCCCGCTTGCACCTTGAGTGTTCTGCCATCATTATTACTCAGTATAATCCGGCACTGGACGTGGCCCAGAGTATCAAGCACATCCGTCTCATCTCCCCTGTGGATAGTCCAGTTACTCAGTGGCAAGGCCAGAGACCGGTCCACCCTATTCTGTACGAAAGTGATCTCATCATTTATAGAGATACTATAGGATGAACCCATCCAGGGATCCCAATAGCTATTTATATTGAAAGCCTGTGCCTGTAAGGGAATCTTCTTCCAGAACGGCAGAGGAGTGAGATGTATTTTGAATTCCCGTGAGTCAGGCTCTTCAGATCTTAGGATCCAGACTGCAGGATGCTTTATGAAATCTCTTACCGTAAAACTTTTAGGGGGTTCCTTATACTCTATCCCCTCGATAAACAGCTCACTCCTCCCGGCTTCATGTCGGCAGGATGAAGCACCAGATAGCATAAGAATGACAGCCCATAATACAGATACTCTTCTCAATCCCCGCTCCAGATAAGGGCATAATCCACTACCAGGTCTATGGTATCATCGGCGATATGCGGGGTCTTATCCACATTTCTAAACGCAGACAGAAGATAAAATTCTGCCCCACCCAGTCGTTTATGCTCCCCGGGCAGGATGTCATAGCTCTGCTGAGAGGGGCCGGTCACGATTACTCCCGTCCATTCCCCTTTTCCTTCCAGATGACGGCCCAGAGCAGTACCGGGATTAATTGCCCAGCCTCCCTGGATGATATGACTTTTTTTTGCATTGTCTACTATCTGCATACGGAGGTATTTATCCTGAAAGAGAGACAGCTCTTTCACTGAACCTTGCGGATGAGGTATCACTTTTGCCTCCAGGTACAAGGAATTTGTTTTGACTTTAAAGTCTGGGGTAGCCGGCCAGGGTTTTATAGTCGTAATATTGGTACTATTTCCATCAAAGCTATAGATCATGAAGGAATCATTCCTGAAATCCAGCTTAGTTACCTGTTCACGTGAAGTTGCTGCATTAATCCGCATACCTTGTATAGAATAATCCTGCAATTTAGACTTTTGATCACATGAAGCAAAAAGGAATAAAAGCAGAGCCCCATATAAATATTTTTTTTTCATCTATCACTCCTGTTCCGGTATTTTTAAAGTTTCAAATATAATGTTTTGCCTGTCTTCCTGTATATAATCCAATCTATCTAAAGAGGAGACTTTATGATTGTGCAAGTATATACCCTGATTATCTCCCTGTACATAATGCATAAAAAACAGATTTATATTATTCCAATCGTCACTATCTGATAATAATGATTTAAATCCATCTCCATTGATATCCCTGGAAAGACTATCATTCATATCGCCATCTCCATTCCAGTCTACACCCTGACTCCAGGCTTGTCTCAGCCCTGCGGATTCAGTGAGGGAAAATTCAGATAAGTCCCCCCCATTCCCATGAGAATAATCGATAAGCATATTACTATTAGTAGGGCCTCTGTCCAGGAGATTGTAATTGTTATGCATAAGCGTAAATTGCAAATAATTATTTCTGAAATAATAGCGATCACCTTCGTCCAGTGAATTGGTATGAGGTAAGCCCCATAACTGATACTCATAATTCATAATAGAATAATAATTTGGTTTATAGTTCTGATCTTCAAATCCTCCATGTCTCAAACCCAGGTTATGGCCGAATTCATGCATCAATGTTGCCGCTTGGAAATTGATAAGCTTATTCAATTCTGACTGAGGGCTTTCGCTTAAAGAATTGTTACCCAGACTGACTATCAGGTCATTCCCATCTATCTCTGCTACACCTGTAGAACCACCCGGGCCGCTATTATACTGAGAGTATGCAAACAGGCAATAATGAAATATCTGCTTTCTGCGAATATCCATGTACATTGCTTTATAGTTATATAAATTTGCCAGGCCAGGATAATCTCCCAGTATTACTCCAGCACTAAAAGGTACCTGATGGCTCACATCATCCAGATCAAAATCTTCAGGACTGATACCCCCACCCCCATGATAAAGATCTCCACAGTCTATGTGTAACGCAATGTTTTGATTACTAAAGGCAACTTTTACTTTTTCTAAAGCCTCTTTACGGGGTGTAACTCCGGAATCTAGGGAATTCATATAGTCTATGTGAAGAAAGATATCTTTTTTTCCCAGGCGGGCCCCCCAGTTATACAGGGGTAGACCAGCGAAAGTACCTCCCGGCATTTCTGCCTGATCCGGGATGCCATCATAATCAGTATCTGCATCATTGGTGATATCATTTATACCCCCAGGGGTGGACCACAATCTGAGGTGCCAGTCAGTTCCAGAGTCGGTATCCGAATGTGTCACATCCCGGGCAATACTTCTACCATACCCGATGGCTTCATAAGATAGAGGAGGAGCTGCACCATTCCATGTTCCCGTTTGAGGTTGTTCTGATTGTGAACCAAATGACACAAAATCAATGGTTCTAGCAACACTCAAAACCTCAATAAATCCACGACTAGTCCAAAACGGTATAAATTGCTCCTTTGATATGTGGACTACTGAAGGACCATCCTGATTTTTTTCATCGATCTTCGACCTGATCAGCATATACTGGCCGGGATTGAGATTAGTAGCAGGTACATTAAAATACTGTCTGGACAGAAAGATCTCAGATGGATTAGCTTGTACATAATAGCAGGATGCAATCATAAGCTGTGACAAATCTACCGGGAAGATTCCAGGATTATATACTTCAAACCAGGAAGATACCCCTGTGTTGTAGGTAGATCCCACTTCATTTATTATGATGTCGCCTGGATGATATTGAACAGTAGCGCTGTTTGTAATTTGTACCAGAAATGAATATTTTTGAGATTCATTTTGCGCTGAGTCTATTGCATAAATACTAAGAATCTTCATACCTGGAGTAGAAAAAGATTTCATAACAGAAAACTGACTGCTTCCTATGTTTTCAGGACTCTGTCCATTAACAGAAAGAAATACAGCCCTGATTTGATTAGAACTCTCTACCCTACCGGAAATCATGATATTCTGATCGATAGAAAATATATGCCCATCCAGATTTTGATCAAATCGTAAAGTATAATCTATTGAGTTCTCAATAGGAGGACAGGCACTTAGTAAAAGGACAAGTGTAAAAAGGGAGAGATTGAAAATTCTAATCAATGCTGCACTCTTAATTCGGCCTGGTCAATGTCTCAATAATGATTTCCTGTTGATCTTCAGTAATCATGTCAGGCCGGTTTTCCGCAGATGTCAGTGATGCACCACTATTGAAGCCACTCCAATTCAGATTAAAGAATAGGTTTATGGCAGACCAGTCATCATGATCTAATAAAATCGTTATTTCTCCATCTGAATTCACATCTCTACTCACAGTATCAGCAGTATCTCCATCCCCGTTCCAGTTTACAGCTGTACTACCGGGTTGACGTAAACCTTGAGATTCTATCAGGCCGGATTCATCCAGATTGAGTCCATTGCCCGAAGAGTAATCCATATCCATGTTTATATTGGTGGGACCATTATCCAACTGCCAGTAGCTGGAGTAGCTTAATAAGCTCTGGTTTAAATAATATCTGTCTCCTTCAGTACTGTAACCTACAACAGGCAGGCCATAGAGTTGATACATATAATTCATAATAGAATAGTAATTGGGCTGATAATTCGTATCACTGCTCCCGCCATGTCTTAGACCCAGATTATGGCCGAATTCATGCATCAGAGTGGCTGCCTGCCAGTTTATGAGAGTATTCTGATTCACTGTACCACTGTCACTGAGCCCCCAGTCACCAAGAGTCACTATGAGATCATTTCCATTGATTTCAGCTATTCCGGATGAGCCACCAGTGCCACCAGAATCCTGAGTATATCCAAATATACAGTAATGAAAGAGCTGCCTTTTAGCTATAGGAAGATATTGACTTTTATACTGGTAGAGATTGGCATAGCCGCTGTAGTTACCCAGAGCTATACCGGCAGACCAGGGTACACTGTGATGACGACCATCCAGGTTAAAGCGATTGGTATCTGTTCCTGAGACAAAAAGATCTCCGGCATCAATATGAAGCCTGATGCCATGATCACTAAATACAGATCTCACTTTTTGTAATGCCTCCTCCTGAGGTGTGACGCCTGGATCATTATGATTCATATAGTCTATATGAATAAAAATATCTCTAACCCCTACCCTGGCTCCCCATGCATAGAGGGGCAACCCCATCCAGGTACCTCCCGGACTTTCTGCTTCATCAGGTATCCCGTCATTATCTGTATCCGCACCGGAGTTTACATCATTGGGTCCACCCGGAGTAAAGAGAGCTTTTATACTCCAGTCTGAGTCGGAGTCTGTATCTGTATTGTTTTCATCTCTGGCCAGGCTGGTGGCCAGGACACTGGAATCACTATTAGGTAGAGAGACTTCACTTCCTCCATTCCAGGTACCGGTGGTCGGTTCTTCTATGGAACTGCCAAATCGAACAAAATCCACGGTCTGGTTATTTTTAATAAGCTCCAGAAATCCGCTGACATACCACCATGGCTGATATCCATTTTTAACGATGAACACAATCTGTCTTCCATTTATTTGATCCATAGCATCCGTTTTGCCCCGAATGATAGCATAAGAGCCCCCGGGAATATCCAGTGATGGTAGGGTATAAGTCTCGATTTTTGTATTCCAGGGGCTGCTAGTCTGAACCGAGCTGGCCCTGAGAGTAAAATCTGAAAGATTCACCGGATCTGCACTGGGATTATATACTTCAAACCAGGAAGAATAGTTCACCCAGTAGGGATTACCCACTTCGGTGATTACTAAAGTCCCTGTGCTACTGGTATTATTATTAAAAAGATTACAACTGTTTAATAGAGTAAACAATAATAGCACAAATCCTGCTCTCTTCATATTTTTCTCCTTATTTTTTCTTATTTCACTTTACACCCAAAAGCCCTGAATATCAAGCTAATAAACCTTCTCAATCACAAAACCGCCAGCCTCTAAAGCCCGGGATATACGGCTGATATGTTCATGCCCGTTGGTCTCTATAGTGACCTCCAGGCGTACCTGTTTGAGGCGGTCTATTGCGGTAAACTGGTTGTGATCCAGTTTAATAATATTGGCATTTTCATCAGACAGTATAGTAGCTATCTTAAGCAGCTCTCCCGGTTTGTCCGGCAGATCCACTGAAAAGCAGAACAGACGGCCCCGTGTGACCAGTCCCTGGTCGATCATAGTGGCAATAGTCACCACATCGATATTACCACCTGAGACTACAGACACTACCTTTCGCCCCTTTTCCCGGAGGTGGCGAAGGCCGGCTAAAGACAGTACCGCGGCATTCTCGGCAACCAGCTTGTGGCGTTCCAGCAACATCAGGAAGGACTCCATTAGCTCCGTATCAGGGACGGTAATGATATCATCCACCCACTGCCTGATCAGGGGAAAAGTCACCGATCCGGCCCGGCGTACGGCTACCCCGTCCGCAATAGTAGCTACCACATCCAGGTCCACAATATGGCCGGCCTCCAGGGCTTTCTTTAAGGTAGGGGCCCCCTGAGGCTCGACTCCGATCACTTTAATATCCGGCCTGATGGACTTGGCCGCAATGGCAATTCCGGCAATTAGGCCGCCTCCCCCTACCGGTACCAGTATAGTATCCGCATCCTTACATTCTTCCATTATCTCCAGGCCGATGGTCCCCTGGCCCGCAATGATGTCTTCATCATCAAAGGGGTGTATAAACACCGACCCTTCCTGCTGCTGCAGCTCCAGGGCATAAGCATAGGCTTCATCATAGATGTCCCCGGCCAGAATGACCCTGGCCCCGTACTTGCGGGTAGCTTCTACTTTGATGAGGGGTGTAGTCTTGGGCATGACTATAGTGGCACTTACATTATTCTTTAGAGCCGCATAGGCTACCCCCTGGGCATGGTTGCCGGCAGAAGAGGCTATCAGGCCTTTTTTCTTTTCAGACTCAGAGAGAAGGGCGATCTTATTATAGGCTCCCCTGATCTTAAAAGCCCCGGTGATCTGCAGATTTTCCGGTTTTATATAGACTTCCTGTCCGGTATCTTTACTAAAAAAGGGGCTGTACAGGACCGGTGTGGCTATGATGACATCTTTAAGCCGGGTTCCGGCTTGCTGAATCTGTTCTGGGCTTACAGGCATTTTATCTCCTTAAGGACATATCCTATTATAAGGGAGGGTTTTGCTTTCGTCAAAGCACAGCCTGCAATTTTATGACTATTCTACAGTAATACTGATGATCTCACTGGATACCGGGGCATTGGCAGATCGGACCTGAAAAGTGTGTAAGCCTGCCTCCAGCTGCCACCGTAGAGTATAGGGATACTGGACCAGCTCCAGGGGCCGACCGTTATGATACCATACCACCTGGTCCAGGGCCGGCTCTACCCGGGCTTTGAGGGCTATGGTCTGGTACTCCCGAGGCTGAGAAGGATTGATAGTAAAATGAAGATCCGGCGCCGGCTCTGTAATACGAATAGCATACGCTCCCAGGTCCTGAGTTTTCTCCTGGGCCAGTACATTGCGTACCGGAGCCAGGGTGATATCATTCTCCCGGGCCCAGTCAGCATATTTCTGATCCAGAAAGGCTATGATACGGGATTGCTGATAGGCCGGGGGGGTATTCTGATCGGCATAATATCCGGTGCGGCTGTCCACCATGATCTTTCGGAATATATCACTGTATTCTTTGGGTTCAGTACCGGGCCTGAACCATTCCGTGATATAAGCGGCAGTGTGAGGGGTGGCCAGTTTTCCACTGATCTTGCATATATCCCGGGGAATATATCCGTCGGGCGGATTAAATCCTATGTTGCCCAGGCCCTTCATCTCATGGGGATGGATGAGGTGCATGGCATAGCGCAGTACATAGGCTGAAGAGGAGCTCCCCCCCAGGCGGTTCATCTTGGCATTATCCGCATCTCCCGTCCAGGCTCCCAGTACATACTCATGGGTATAAGCCAGAGTCCAGGCATCCCTGAATCCCTGGGAAGTGCCGGTCTTGATGGCTACTGAAAAGGGGTATTCCAGGCTTCCTTTTCTCTTGAAGGTAGGAGTACGGGCTATAGGATCAGAGAGAAACAGACTGATCATACGGGCAATATCCGCAGGAATGATCTGCCGGGCTGGCGGCTGCTTTTGAGATTTATTTTGCTCCTGCCTGAACCAGTTCAGAGTGTATTCCCGGCCATCATTGGCCAGCATCCCATAGGCTCCTATCAGGTCGTAGAGCCGCACATAAAGACCTCCGATGGCGATGGAGAGCCCGAAATAATCTGAGTTCTTCTCACTGGATACCAGATCCAGCTTTTTTAAAAAGTCGAACGTCGTCTGTACTCCGATCTCATTGACCAGCTGTACCGCCGGGATATTACGGCTGTTAGCCAGGGCAAACCTGTACAGTACCGGGCCTTCAAACCTCCGGTCTGAGTTCTGGGGTGAATACACTCTATAATCCGAGTTAAGATACAGTCCCGTATCAGACAATACAGTGGCCCCGGTAAATCCCCTCTCCATCATACCCAGGGCATAGATAAATGGCTTTAGAATACTGCCTGAACTGCGGGGGATGGTGCAATAATCGATACTGCCTTTGAACTCTTTGTCATTATAATCCGATGAGCCCAGGTAGACCAGTATCTCCCCGCTTTCCCTGTCACTGAGCATAAAGGCGGCATTACCCACCCCTTTCCAGTGCCGGTTTTCCACGTAATTCCTGAGGTATATTCCCATCTTTTTTTGAAGTTCCAGGTCTAATGAAGCATAAAGTATATTGGATACGGATTGTTGCTCCAGCTGCTCCCTGAACTTCAGGATATAATGCATGGCATATTCTGAACGTTCTTCTTTTTCAAAGACGGGCAGTCGGGATAACTCTTCCTGGGCTCCCTCCAGCTCTTTTTGCGATATCATGCCGTATTCCAGCAGAGCATCGAGGATTCTCAAGGCCCGGTTCATAGCCAGGTAGCGGCCTTTAAGCTCATACAGATTCATAGCATTAGGCTGCTGCGGAATGGCGATGAGCAGGCAGGACTCGGCCAGGCTCAGATCCTGAACCGGTTTGTTAAAGTACTTTTCAGAGGCATAGGCAATACCGTGATAGCGGTTCCCGAAGGGGGCGATCTTCAGATAATGCCGTAAGACTGCATCATGCCCGTACTTTTTAATGAGGCGCCGGGCGGCAAAAGACTCCACCATCTTGTTCCAGATATTTCTGTGGGCGGGATGCTCCATGCGGACTACCTGCATAGGTAGTGTGGACGCTCCCGACACTCTTTCTCCCGCCTGGGTGTTTTGAAAAAGGGCTCTCAGGATAGCCCGCACATCCACTCCCTGATGCTCAAAGAAGTGCCGGTCTTCAGCTGCCAATAGAGCTTTTTGAACTACAGGTGGGACCGGGCCGGGAATATCCCAGAATCCAAACAATTCCCGGGGATTCTCTATATCATCCAGATAATATCCATAACGGTCCCTCACCAGTATACTGGGACTATGACTGTTTAAACGGGCCCGGCTGGCCCCCTGTATCCACACTACTACTCCGGTGACCAGGGATACTGCTGCCAGGAGCATTATCCCACTGATCATTATCATGAGAAGTAGTGATACAGAGTGCCGGGGGCTGATCTTTATCTGTCTCATATCAGGGCTTTATCTCTATCCTCAGGCCGGGAGAATTACCCCGGACCCACTCTTCATACATCATCTCGGCATGAGCCGGGGGCTCTACAAAAGAGCCTTCGGTCATGGCCTTAACCCGGAAATAGAAGTCAAAAGTACCCTTGGGAAGATAATTATAGTAAAATCGCACTTCATCATCCAGATACTGTGCATAGCTGGGTGCTCGGCTGATGCTTCCACTGGGCCGGGCCTCGGGAGGAGCGGTACGGAGCTGGGGATTCATAGGTTCTGTACCGGCAGCTAAGGGGCATACTACGACCACAAAATAGCGGTCTTCCGGATTGATCAGTTGCACATGCTGCTCCACAATATCTCCCAGGGCCAGTTTGAGTACCTGTTTAGGCTTTTTGATCCAGGTCTTTACGGGAGCAGCATTATCCCCTTTGATATGGATCATTTCTTTCTCTACAACAAATCCCTTTGATTCAGATTTAACTTCATCTCCACTACCCTGAGGTACATAGGAGATACGCATCTGTACACTGGCATCTTTGGTGCTTTTGCTACCGGTGAGTTCTACATAGCCGCCCTGGGGATAGGAACCGGACCATGACTGGGCAATAGTCTGATTGTTCAGTTTAAGAGTGGATTGGTCTGTACCCGTCACAATATTGAGCTGGTAGTTTTCTCCGCCGGACTTAATGTTTTCCAGGTAATCACTCAGGGCTCTTAAAGCCGCGGCATTGACATAGGTGTTGCCCCATCCATTTATATCACTCATATTGACCAGGGAGTCTATCATCAGCTTCAGGCGTCCCGAATATTTTTCCCCATAGGACAGAGAAGAGATGACATGAGCCAGGCTCTTGATCTCGTACTGATTGAGGGGGCCGCCCCAGGCAGGGGTATGGTACTGCATACCGGTAAACATCTCTTTACCCTGATACAGTGAAAATACGGTACTATCCCAGATGTTCTTTTTCAGGTTATCCATGAGAGATTTATCATAATACTTGTTCTTGAGCAGAGTAAGCAGGATGCGGGACTGGCTCTCCAGATCATGATTCCCGGCCTTTTCAGCCAGTTCCTGGGCATAGGAGGAGCTGAAATATTCGGCCAGAGAGAGAGCATACAGTGCCTCTACCCTCTCCTGGTAATGATAGGCATCTACAAATCCGGAATAGTCTGAACGCAGGGCCTGCTTCAGGACCCGCTTAGCCCCTTCCAGGTGACTGCCCGGTACATCAAATCCGGCCTGCTTGGCTTCTACCAGGAATTCCAGGACATAAGCCGTCAGATAGACATAGCCTTCCGACCCGGGCCAGTAGGCATAAAGGCCGCTGGACAGCCGGCACTGCTCGATAGTCTCCATAGCTTCTTTAAAAATGATCTGAGCCTGGGGAGTCCGGGATTCCAGATTGTACTGTTTATATACTTTTTGGAGCAGGATAGCGGCATAAGCCTTGGAAATCTTCTGCTCCAGACAGCCGTGCGGATATTCCAGTAGATAGTCCATGCCGGATACCGCGGACAACAGGCCTTTTTCATAGGTAAATAAAATCTCCTGTTTCAAAGTCCCCGGCCGTGGGGTATATTCGATTTTGGGAAGATTGTATTTCAGTCCGGCCTGCAGATTGGTGGTGACCATATCCATGACCGGGGAGCGGTCCGGCATCACCGGTATCTGCACCTGAAAGGCATCACTGGACTTATCATAATCTCTTAGCACTGCCAGTTTCACTTTAAGAGTCCTGTTAGCGATTTCCCCCTTCTGGTTATACTGGGGAGAATCGATAGTCATAGGGAAGAATAGTTTTTTTGCTTTTTTATCATCCCACTCAAAGCTCAACAGGTCTTTTCCCTGTAAGGTGGCTCCTTCCAGTTTGATTTTGGCAGAGCCGGGGCCTCCTTTGCCGGATACTACCCGGCCCAAACCACCTGCGGAGAGAATGTCCCCATATCTTACAAAACGGGGTAAGGCAGACTGTACGATCAGGGGCAGTCGTATATTAATAGAGGACTTCTTAAATCCGAAACGCTCAGCTCCGCTGACAGCCACTGCCCTGACCTGGAATATGGTTAGATTATCCGGTAATTCCACTTTTATAGTAGCCCGTCCGGACTTGTCTACTTGTATATCCGGTGCATAATAGGCGACCGTCTTAAAGGTCTTTCTGACCGTGGTCCCGTCCAGGAGCTCTTCTGATTCTTTCATGTCCATTTTTTTCATGCTTTTTGAGCTTTCGGGTGCCCCCCCTTCTTCATCTCCATAGCCCCCACCTGGGTCTTCGATGACCTTGAGCTTCCCTATTACCTGGTTACGAAAGTCATAGACCTGAACATGGGAACCATGGCTGTCCATAAATGAAGCCAAAGGATCTATAGTCTTTTCTTCCCCCAGGGATAGTACAGCCTGATCCACCAGCCACAGGGTGACTTCTCCGGACAGGGGCTTACCCTTATCATCTGAGAGAGTGATATCCATCTCTATGGTCTTTCCGGGCATACTTTCTGCCGGATGTTTGAGGTCCACCATGACCCGGTTTTCCACCGGCTCTACCGATAGCCACTTGGTAGCTGCCAGTGTACGGGGCTTGCCCAGGTCTTCCAGCTTTTTATCCAGTAGCTTACCTTCTGCATCTACCATGCGGGGAGTGACCAGGATAAAGTGTATGGGTATGGAAGGGCTGAAATGGTTTTTTACCTCGATACTATAAGTGGCCTTTCCCTGGTCTACCTGTATCCAGTCATAAAGGGTCTCACCCGGCATCTCGGTGATAGCCAGGACCATAGCATCCGGGAAGGGACTCTCCAGGAGTATTGTTGCTTTTTCCCCTGGCTTATAAGAGCCGCTTTTATCAAATACTGCCCGGAACAGCTGTTCATCCTGCTGCTCCCAGGTCACAGTACCGGCGCCCCCTACATAGACGTCAGCCGATACCGACTGGACCCGGCCTAATTCATCACGGGCCTCCAGCTCTACCAGGTAGATACCGGAAGCCGGGACCTTGAAGTTCAGTTCTTTGATCTCTTTTTCACTTTTTACTACCGTCTCTTCCAGGGTAGTGTCTACCTGTTCGGTGATATAGTCCGGCTTACCATCAGAGAGAGGGGATTCCCTTAGATGGGAGTGCCATTCCCTCTTTATGATGCGTACCGTGACCTCTACACCGGGCATTAGTTTCTGTTCTACATCCAGGGCCAGTATCTGAGGGGATATCACATTTCCTTTCTGAATAAAGCGCTCTACCTTGAGTCCCAGCACAAAGGCAGGCAGGGCTATCACATCATAAGTAGAAGATACTGTCTGTTCATCATCCCCTGTGACTGTCGCTTCAAAAACATAGAGACGGGGCATGGCATTGGGTTCCAGGGTGGGATCTACTGTGATCGAAGAGGAGCCGTTTCCATCAGTCTGTGCTGTCTTATGAATATTGCCTGTGCTGCGGAAAGAAGCATTATGCAGGCTGTAACGGGAATCAGAGGAGAACAGAAAACCTTTTATACCGTTCGGTACATAGGTATAGGGGAACTGTGTAACTTTCCAGTTTACCGACTGATCCACTGCCTTACCCCCCGCGTAGTAATCCGCGGTAAGGCTGACTTTAAACTCCCTATCCATAGGGACCCGTTTATCTCCATGCATAGTCACTTCAAAGCGGGGGATCTTATAAGCCTCCTTTTGAAATGAGGTGCGGCTGTAGTTTACGGTTGCGTTATTGTTCTTTACTCCTACCAGGTCTACATAATAATACCCGGTAGGCAGCTCTTTTTCGTCAAACTTAGCGTAGAAGGATCCATTGGCGCTCATCACCACAGGAATCTTCCAGCGTTTGGAGCCCGGCCCGTAGATCTGGTAATAAAAAGACTTCATCCCGGACACCAGGCTGAGGCGGCCAAAACGGGTCTCTCTGACATAGGCTTTGATGTGTACTTCCTCTTCTGGTTTATAGACCGGGCGTTCAGTATAGATAAAACCCTTGGGACTGGGCTCAAAAGACTCCACAGTATAAGTCAGGGTCTGGAGCCAGTTATTCTGCTCACTCTCATTCCAGTAGCTATTCTGATATTTGGAACTCTTACCCCGGGGGTTCAGTACCACGATATCACCTTCTTTCTCCAGGACCAGCCGTTTTATCACATTATCATGAGAGAAGCGAGAGATGAAGAACATCCCCTTACTGTCTGTTGTTCCGGATACCAGGTCCTTCCATTCCGGAGAACCTGAATAATCGCCCGAGATATAACCCTGGAGGCGCACCTTTACTCCTGACTGAGGCAGAGCAGTACGAAATGAAGTGACGTAAAAGCGCATACCATTGTATTCTTCCAGTGCCGTAAGCGACAGATCAGTGACCTGTATGCGCACATAGTTACGATATCTGCCTCCCTTAATATCCCTGAAGCCTACAATATAGGTACCCGGCTTATTCTTTCCGGATATCTCAGTCAGATAGGGTTCCAGGTCCAGTCCAAACTGGGATGAGCCGCTCCTTTCATCAATGGGCAAATCTACAATACGGGAGATGTGGGGGCTGCCCAGCATCTTAAGATGTTCCTTAAGGCTGCTCTCGTAGATATAATCCCGGGACTGGGAATAATCGGCAGGTTCTTCACCGGGACCGGCCGGCATAGTAGTCTCATCAATAGCTACCGGGCGGCTGGGGAATGGCCACAGCTTTCGGTCCAGGGGATCGATCTTATATATGCGGATGTCCGCCTGGTCCACTGCCCTTCCCTGCATGGGCATCTGCTGGGGCCCGTAACGCTCTACCACGCCCTGAGACTTCTGCCATTGCAAAAACTCTTCTCTTTTGGGAAAATAGAAATAAAAGGCGGATTTACCTTTCATCTTTAGATTTCTGCCTGATTCGTCCTGCAGCTCGGTAGGCTGGATCTGAGCCTGGTACAGGGTCTCTCTCTGGAACTGACCTTTTATGTAGACCCGGTTTCCATACACAGAATAAGTCAGATTCTCCACTGCCGGAGAAAAACTGACCAGTCGTTTCAGTTCAGTATAGCTGAGGTCCCTGAGATCATCAGAGAATCCCAGGAATACCTGCAGAGAGTCTCCCCCGTTCAGCGCCTGCTCTGAATTGTAACGGGAGCCATTGATGGCTACCGGGAGGGTCTGGCTGCCGGCCCCCATTCCGATAAGACGAAAATCATTGCGGGTAGACCATTCATAATTCATCTCCGCCTCAGAGAATCCGGTATTGAGACTGAGTCTCAGGTGCATAATGAGCTTCATTCCCACTCCGATGGGACGCTTAAGCTGCACAAAATAGGTATAGCGGTCTTTATAATTCTTTCTTTCCTGCTTCTTAATCTCATAATCCCGGTTATTGAGCCATATAGAGTCCCGGGCATCCAGGCCGGGCAGAGGCCGTACTTCCAGAGACATTATGGAATCCAGGTCTGAGATCGATATGTCCTGCTTAAAGTTAAGGGTGATACTGGATATATCTGAGAGACCTGTTGACTGATTATAAGGGCTTAATGAATCAGGGGGAGTCAGAACGGTATAAAAATCATAGAATTTTCCTTCTATCTTCCAGGAAAAGGTCTTAAGTACAGGCCAGGGCTCAGCAGGTTTGAATTGAAGGGTACGTTTATTGATCCAGCGGTATTCCCCGGGCTGGTCAAATGTAGTAGTGACATACTTTCCTGCTTCATCTTCAGGGCCGCCATTACCGGGGCCTCTGTCATCTGGAAAGAAGATGGTAATAGGGTCATATTCCCTTACCAGCTTTTCGGGCAGGACCACGATCTTTTGTTCACTGACCGGGGCCCACTTTAAATCAGCTGACTGGTACTCATAGGGTTTGGCCCAGCTCAGGCTGACTGCTGTAACAAAAATAAATGTCATTATACTTTTCATGATATTTTTATGTTTCATTTATTCATTCCCTTTTATATAACCGTATTTTGTTAAAAATTCACGGACCTTATCTGCCAGTATCTTATCCTCAATAGTACGGGTGTCCACGTAGATAGGACTAAACTCTGAATAGTCCAGGTCCTCAGACAGATTATAAATAACCACATAATCACCGGCATCCAGCTCAGTAAAAATGACCGGGCCATCGGCTATCAGTTCCCCCTGTTTATTAAAGAGCTGACAATCGATAAGATCGCTGGGCGCCTGATAAGCCAGGGCCACTTCCTGATGTTCTTTTAAAGTAAAGCTAAATGCCCTGGCATCCGTATCTGTCAGGATCAGGGTCTTGCCCAGGTTCTTGTGGATATCCTCCACAGGCCGCCAGTTGACATATACCTTGCCCCCTCCTTCATCTGCCTGAGCCGGAGCTCTCAGGCCCAGGAGTACAATACCATTGGGCAGATAGGCCACACTACTATCGGGGCCTGTTACTTCATTGACAGAGGAGAACTTACCATCTACCACCAGGGCTGCCACAAAATCATTCTGAGAACTGAGCTGCACGACACTGGGGCCGGTGGTATTCAGTTTATACCACTGAAGCTGCCCAGCGTCCACATAGCCCGGGCTATCCATTTTTTTTACCCCGGCAGGCTTCTGTAGTCCCCATCGGTCCATGAGCAGCTCACTGCCCATCCAGGCTTTGGAATATTCGGCTTTATGCTCCAGGACATAGCGGTAGTAACCCGGCCTGATATTCAGGGCTTCTCCCTCCTGGGCCTGAGACAGGCTGCCGTCTGCCTGTAACAGAGAAATACGTAGATTGGGGCTGCTGTAGAGCTGAGTAAAGTGCCGGGAGGCAGTGATCTCATCCTCTATATACCCCGTTCTGACAAAGTTATTTTCTACCAGCAAAGAGCCTTTCTGGTATACCGGGATCGCATTCCTCATGCTTACATGATAACGGGCCTGAGACTGAGCGATATTGATTATAGTCAGGTTCCTGGCTTTTGTCCTGAATGTAAACAAAGCCTGAGACTGATAGCTATAGTGTATCTCTGTGACTCCGCTCTCATCCCAGGTAAATGCGGCCATTCCGGGAGCCAGGGCCACTTCAAAATGGGCTGCTGTATTCAGCCTGTAACTGCGGGTCTGCCGGGAAGATAAATGCCCCTCATCAGGGCCACTCAGCACCTGGGGTGCCGCTATAGCCAGGTCATAATAATCCAGGCTAATGCCCGACTCCCCTAATTCACTGAGAGGATTCCAGACCAGTACCGGCCCCGGATCAGGCTGTAGACTGACAGTAAGGGCGGAAGCATGATGAAAGGCAAAGTCCGGATCGACTGTAGTACCATCACTCATCTGTATGGGGGAGCTGCCGCCTGTAAAGGAAACCAGGGGCTGTCCTATACTGCCCCGGGCTAGTACCAGTGTTACTTTTTCTTTCTTTTTAGCCAGCTTCAGAAAGGCCTTTTCTCCTCCCTGGAGAGAAAGCCCCACAGGGCTGTCCGGGGACAGACTGAGCTCACTCAATGTGATACGTAGGGGATCAGGACTGGATGCATTAAAAAGCAGGGTGCCGGAGGCGCTACTCACAAAGTTATTCCTGACCTGTTTCCACATGAGGGCCTGTTTACTATCCCTCTGGGTCGCTGTATAGACCTGGCTCACCGTCTGGCCGGTCCGGGTATTGACACACTCCAGCCGGTACGCAGCTGCCTGATCCAGTCTCACCGATAGGGCTATCCCACCATCCCGGGGCTGAATAGTCAGTCCCTTCTTTAGCTCAGACAGAGAGATGTCGCGGGGGGTAAAAGGCTGTAGTTTCATTTTTAATTCTTCATCAATATGATCCAGAGACCATAGTGCCATACCATAAGATGTCCCTGTGGGAAGATAAAAATACCAGTCAAAATCTATGCCTTTAATGACTGCTTTGTCCTGCCAGCTATCTTTGTTTTTTTCCAGCAGCGACAGGGCCAGCTGGGAATTGGCATCTATATTGAGATGGTAGTATCCTGGAGCCAGGGCCAGGGGGAACTCATTTTTCCGGGCCTCCATATCCACTGACAGTCCGCTAGATGGAGAGAGTGCAGGACGGTATACCGTCCTCAGAATATTCATAGCGATGCGGGTATTCCCATAACCGGACCGGGTAGAGACCCATAATCGATATTTACCAGCCTGCAGGTAGCGAGAAAAGATGAAGTTCCAGTCATTGAGGGAGTCATCTACTACTTCCAGCAGTCGGCCCTTTTCATCGTAGAGCTCAGCAAAGACATCAGTCTTGCCTTCTGATGAGAATTCCACCAGGCTGGGGACTTCTACTAAGACTTCAAAGTTACGGCCCGGACTGGTAGTATAAGAGAGTCCATCCACCAGCACCTGGGTGGAGAGGTCGACGGAATAGTCTACCAGATTGTCCTTACGTAAGGGCATAAACTCCAGGCTATAGGAACCTGCATCCAGTTCATGCAGGGTTTTATCATCCGGGTATATTTTTTTGATGAGCTTATGCTGCCCTCCGGTCACTGAGTAGAGCCGGGCCCACATAGTGGCTGTGAAGCTGATGGTCACAGGCATAGTGGCAGGCAGGCTAAACGTATAGATATCCGGTTCCCGTTTATCCCCTTCCGTGGCCTTCCACTGATTATAGCGCCGGGAGTTCAGAGCCAGGGGGATAGGCCCTTTTCCGGTGAGTTCTTTTGGATCTAATGCCTGAGCCAGGGTAGTCAGTCTCTTACCTTCCACTTCCTGAGGCAGGGATATCAGGCGATAAGCCCCGGCTGAAAATACATGATTAAAATCTGTCCTGGGAGAAGGGGCAAACAGGGGATAGCCCTGGCTGTCCTCCACCCGGCAGGGATAGTCCCGGCTCATACCAATGGTATTGAGCTGATAGCGTCCCTGTACAGGGATATTAAAGCGGTAGATCAGAGAGTCACCGGCCGGCACGGTAGCCTTCATGGCCTTATCCAGGACCAGCTCTCCACCTTCCCGGGGAGGAATGTACTCTAATAATACACCCAGGTGCCCGGCAGAGCTGCCCAGGGTCTCTATGCTGATCTGGTAGATCCCCTCCTTGAGGAAGGACTGGAGCAGGAAGTTACGGCCGGGGCCGTTTGCCTCGGCACTGCCCATGCTGGGAGTAAGCCTGTCCCTCATGACAGCCCTGGTCTTCAACAGCCCGGTACTCTGTATCTTATAGATACCTGCCTTATCGACCTTGAGGAGGTAGACCTTGCGGGCCCTGGCTTCCAGGTCAAAATGATGGACTTTATTGGCACTAATGATCTCAAAATCCGGAAAAGAGTCCAATACTTTGGTGGAGAGATATTTAGGCTCAGCCTCAGGCAGGGTATTGATATCTACAAACTGAATGGAATACATCTCGGTCTGAGCACCTTTATTCTTCAGACTGAGTGTCACCGATCCTGTGTCCAGACGGGACTTCCCTGGTTCCAGTATCTGACCATTCCGGCTCAGTTCATAGGCAGATCCTGACTCAGAACTGACCCCAACCACACTGGGTGTATAAACCAGGGCCGGGATCTCTATGGTCTCCCCTGCCTTCAGGTAGATGGAGAGTGACTGGCGCAGATCCAGGGGCAGTTCCCGGAGCTGTACTCCGGACCTAACCTCACCCTGCTGGCCTGTATAAAAACGGTAGCCGTGATTCTTATCCAGGTGGATGGAAGGTATCTGCACATTTCCCTGAAAGGGACTGTCGGATTTCTTACCCAGAGCCAGGCCCTTGGGTTTGATCTGGAAGTTAATGATACCTTTTTTTTCCGGCTGTATGGTGAGGACATTGATGCCCTTTTCCAGCTTGACCACTCTGTTACCCGACTCAAAATCCGGGCTGCGATAGTTCTGGGGATAGGAAGTAAGAAACCGCTCGATGCGGGTCCGGGCAGTCACACCGGAATAGTCGATCTCGTAACTCCCCCCCTGAGAGACTTCGAAATAGACAGTGACGTTATCCAACAGGTTAAAAGTCCGGGTCCAGCCCTGCTTCATATTGAGCTCGGGCAGGTCCTGAGCCACTACCTTATCCGTACCATAGGTATCCACCAGAAATCCTGAAGCATCCACATTATCTCCAATAAAGCCTGTGTGGACAGTAGATACCCAGTACTTACCCGAGGTGCGGGGGCTGACATACATAGACTGGCTGCTGTACAGGGTCTGAAGTACAAAAGGATCGCCCGGAGTGCCTTCTACGCAGATCATTATAGTACCGTTATAGTAGGAGCGGTTCACGGTACACTGGGGAGTACTGGATTTCTTTGTGATCTCTGCCAGATAATCATAATGGTCAAAGTCTTCGTTTTTGGAAAGGCTCTGTACCTTGAGCTTATAATCCTTTTTTTCATTGGCCTGAAGCAGGTAAAAGTCCGCCGAGCCCTGGATGATATAACGGTTCACCCCGTAGGGGGATATTTTCCCGGCAAAGCGGGAATTAGGGTTTATGCCCGCCAGGCCGTAGTGCAGGCGAAAGGGATGGGCAGTACTCTGTTTGGCCCATTTCTGCTCCGGCCCGCCGTAGGCAGTGACCTTATAGTATCCTTTGGGCAGAGTGGTATTGATGATGATGGAAGTGAGAGGCCGTCCGGCTTCGAACTCCACCGTCTTTTTAAACGACCTGACATCCTCTACCCAGGAGCCGTCCTTCCATATCACCACCCGGGACAGGTTGCGTCCCTGCATCTCCAGATAGACCGGGTCATTATCCTTCTTTACCTCTATCCAGTAGGACAGCTGTTCCAGGTCGCCCAGCTCTTTTTGAATATATTGGTCGGGGTTCAGTACGGGGGACTGAGGCAGGTTCAGCTCTTTGTAGGGCCGTACCTCCAGGCTGAGCCGGTCATCGGGGTGCTCCGTACCGTACATGCGTATCTTGTACTTTCCCTCATCGAGGAGCATGTCGATACGGCCGTCAAAATCTCCCGGAGAACCCTGAGGTGAGACCGGCCCGGTCATCTGGTTGACCAGAGTGAGGCCGGTACCGTGTTTACTTTTAGTGATGACGGAATAGTAGCCGTACTGATTTATAGTGAGGATACTCTCATTATAGGAAGCCTCACTGAAGACGGAGCGGCTCAGACTGTAGCTGTCCAGGCTATACAGTGCCGGCCCCGCTACGGATAATATTAATGAAAGACATACTGTGTAAAAGCGCTTTTTCATACTCACCCCTTATGCATGTGGACTGTGTTTTTTTAGTTTTATGTCTGATTATACGTTTCCAGACCCATAAAAGCAACATTTTCCGGCGGGAAAATTTGAGTGAAAACATTGTTAGACATGAAGATAATATAGCACGGAGGGTGGGATTTTTAAAGATGAGGTGGTCCCCGAGTTTACCGTTTACGAAGTCTAGCTGAACTATCGAGGGGACGACTTTCGACTTTTGACTTTCAGACTTTCGACTCTTTTGCCCGTTGCCCCGGTGATGGGTCATAAGCTCCCCGCATACAAAAACCCTCTCCCGGGGTGAAGGGAGAGGGTTCATGAGAAACAATGTTTTGGAGGGTGAAGAGTGTGTTTAATAGATCAGAGTGCAACAGGAGGAAATGGTTAGAAAGGATTTATGAAAAATTTAAGGGTGCGATGAAAAGGTTTTAGAGGTGTGGGGCAGGATACTGTCTAGCCATTCAGCCGGCTGATAATATCTGCATGCTGAGGATATCTACTCAGGAGCTCCTCTTCTGTATAGAGGACAAAGTCCCGGAAGTCAAAGCCCGGCGTGACCATACAGCTGACCAGGGAGAAGCTGTCCCTGTCCAGAGGCTCAGCACCGAATATGGTGTGGGCCGGTACCAGCACCTGGGGCATTTCCCCCCGGTCCAGGCCTAAGCCTAACACCGCAGCACTATAGCTGCCGGAGCTATCTATGCTGTGTAACAGCATAGGACAGCCGTAATGATAAAACCATATCTCGTCAAACTTCAGGCTGTGAAATCGGGACACCTGGCCGGACTGGAGCAGGAAGTAGATAGTGGTAGCCAGAGCACGCTTGTCTTCAAATCCTTCTGAATAGATCTGGCCGGACAGGAGATGCTGATTGCGGTACACTTCTTTAAAATACCCGCCTTCTATATGCTTTTCCAGGCCTAGTTTCGAGATGAAATGTTCGGCTGTGTACATGTCTCACCCTCCTGCAGTAAAATGATAGAGGCACTTAAACCATGACCCCCTGGTACAGCAACAGGGTGGCCAGGGGCAGCATCAGGATAAAGGAGATCTTTACCAGGATGGATAATGCCATGTATTGAGGCTTTTTGGGATTGGCTACCAGGGACAGGACACAGGTGCCTGCCAGGCTGAGCCAAAAAATGATAGTATAAAACAGAAAGTTAACCTGCGTAAGGTCAGGCTCTAGTATCACTAGAATAGCCGCTCCGATCAGATTAAAGGCAGGGACGCACAATACCAGATAGTCCACTACTCCCAGGGTCAGCTTGAATTCGGTCTTTTTCTCCAGAATCACTCCAGTGACAAACAGGCCCAGGGTCAATACGAACCCTATCCAGATGCCATTCCCCGCTAAAGCTGTACGCATCAGTCCCATAAACCATTCCACACTGCCCTCCCTGTAAAACTATTCCGGTATATATCGAACTATTCTAAGTAAAAATATCATTAAAATCAATCTAAAGCTGTATTGAAACAGGACCATGCATCAGGCAGCAGCGTACCCCGGCAGGATACCGCTCTGTTCTTATCCCTGGAAAAGTTTCTCATATTCCTGAACAATGAGGTCACCCATCTCAGCGGTGGAGACCCGGCTACTGCCCGGTTCATAGATATCCCCGGTACGGTAGCCCTGACGGAGTACCTTATGTACGGCATTTTCAATGTAGCGGCTGATATCATCCCGGCCAAAAGAATAGCGCAACATAAGGGCCACACACAGGATCTGGGCGATGGGATTGGCGATGCCCTGGCCTGCTATGTCGGGAGCAGATCCCCCGGCCGGCTCGTAGAGTCCGAAGCCCTGTTCATTGACCGAGGCGGAGGGGAGCATACCCATGGAGCCGATGATGGCCCCGGCCTCGTCACTGAGGATATCTCCGAACAGATTGCTGGTCACGATGACATCGAACTGGGCCGGATTTTTAACGAGCTGTATGGCGGCATTGTCCACCAGGACATGCTCCACCCTTACATCTGGATAGTCAGCACTGAGCTCCTGCACGATCTCCCGCCAGTAAACCATAGTGATGAGGACATTGGCCTTATCTATTGAGTGCAATATCTTTTTACGGGCCCGGGCGGTCTCAAAGGCCAGTCGTACTATACGTTCCACCTCTGGGCGGGTATAGGACAGGGTATTATATGCCCGTCCGCTCTCCCTGCCCTGGGGCTGGCCGTAGTACAGGCCCCCGGTGAGCTCCCGGAACAGGACGATGTCCAGTCCGCCCTTCAGTATCTCGTTTTTGAGAGGGGAAATACCCGCCATCTCGGGCAAAAGCCGTACCGGACGGATATTGGCATAAAACTGGAAATGTTTTCGCAGGACCAGCAAAGAGGCACGCTCCGGCTGCTGCTCGGAAGGCAGATGTTCCCAACGGGGGCCTCCTATGGAGCCGAACAATATGGCATCGGAATCCTCACAGAGCTGAAGGGTGGCTGCCGGCAGAGCCTGACCGTAGCTATCTATAGCCGCTCCCCCCACATCCGCCCATTCATAGTCAAATCGTATATCACTGAGCCGGGATGTGGCATCCAGGACCTTGAGAGCTTCCTGCATCACTTCGGGGCCGATACCGTCTCCGGGCAGGACTGCGATCTTATGTGGCATAATAGTATCCTTGCATTGATATTTATATATACTTCATTTCATTTAGTATATATAAATATGTTCCTCTTGTCAAGGGACAGGGCTTTTTAGGGAATCAAAAGGGCGGCACATGCCATACTCCCACACAACGACAGTACAACACTTCCACAACATTATTAAAAAAATATCTCGGAAGGGAGAACGTTAATACCTCGTCTTGAAGGCCTGTTCTTCTCCTCATTGTGCACCCTACACTACACCCCTCAAGGGCTTACTTACCCTAATCTTTACTCAGCCTCCGGCCATTAAGCCCTTGAGCACAATGTCTGCTACACTCCAGGCTTTCAACTCGAGGGCAAGCCCAACGGTCCCACCCAAAAAAGGCCCTTCTTTGCATACTTTCCTGGGCCGGGCAAGAAAGTATGGTCCCCCGCCAGGCATCTCCGGCCGTGGAGCCGGGTGGGGGCCCGGACTCTGGCTATATCGTAGTTAAGTACCCTCAAGACTTGCTTATTTCCCTTTCCTTCCTTAAAATAAGAGACCAATTTGCAAGGCCACGGAGGAAGTGAATGGGTTTCATATCCAGTATTAAAGAAGTATTCGTCAATGACATCGCCATAGATCTGGGAACAGCTAACACACTGATCTACGTAAAGGGACGGGGAATCGTCCTGTCTGAACCCTCAGTAGTAGCCATCCAGCCCGGTAACAACAGCAAAGTGATCGCTGTAGGCCGGGAAGCGAAAAAGATGCTGGGTAAGACTCCCGGAGACATCATCGCGGTACGCCCCATGAGAGAAGGCGTGATCGCCGACTTTGAAGTGGTGGGTAAGATGATGAAGTACTTTATCTCCAAGAGCCAGGACCGCAGAAAGCTGGTACGCCCCCGTGTAGTGATCGGTGTACCCAGTGGTGTCACCGAAGTAGAACGCCGTGCCGTACGTGAAGCGGCCGAGCAGGCCGGTGCCACCAAGATCTACCTCATCGAAGAGTCCCGGGCCGCAGCTCTGGGTGCCGGTATCCCTGTAGAGGAACCCGCCGGACACATGATTATCGACATCGGCGGTGGTACTACCGAAGTCTCCGTACTGTCCCTGGGCGGTATCGTGATCACCAATTCCATCCGTGTGGGTGGAGATAAATTTGACGAAGCTATCATGTCCCACCTTAAGAAATACCATAACCTCATCGTAGGGGAAAAGACCGCAGAAGAACTGAAGATCAAGATCGGAAGCGCCTACCCTCTGAAAAACGTAGAGACCATAGAAATAAAGGGACGTGATGCTATATCCGGACTGCCCCGTACCCTCAAGATCGACTCTGTAGAAGTACGCGAAGCCCTGCAGGAGACTGTAAACAAAGTTCTGGATGCCGTACGCTCTACCCTGGACCAGACTCCTCCCGAGCTGGCGTCTGACATCATCGACAGAGGTATCGTCATGACCGGGGGCGGTGCTCTCTTACGCGGACTGACCAAGTTTATCGCCAAGAACACCGGGGTACCTGTATTCCTGGCTGAGAACCCTCTGACCTGTGTGGTTATGGGCAGCGGCAAGTATCTGGCCGAGATCAAGAAATACGAGAACCAGAGCTATAACTAGCCTTTAGAAAATGCAGAATATTTATTTATACAAGAACAAAGCCACCCTGATCATGATCATCCTGCTGTCTTTATCATTTGGCACCATGTTCCTGAATCTTAAGTTTGAAAACTTCAAATTTTCCCGCATTTTCTTCTTTATCACCTACCCTTTTGAATATGCTATAAAAGGCGTGGGGGGATTTTTTAAAAACACCTTTACGGGCTTTTCCCGGATCAAGCAGCTGGAAAAGGAGCTGGTGGAGACCAAGAAACGTCTCATCAACTACCAGCAGAAACTCATCCTCTATTCCGAGATCACCAATGAAAATACCCAGCTCAAAGAGACTCTGGGTATCAAGAAACAGATCAATTACGATACTACCTATGCCCAGATCGTGTACCGTGACCCTAACCTCAACGGAGACTACTTTGTGATCAACAAGGGCAAGCTGGATAATATAAAAGAAAATATGCCTGTGATCTCCTTTAACGAAGAAGGACAGGTATTTCTGGTGGGCAAGACCACCGAAGTATCTCTCATGGCTTCCAAAGTACGTATCGTGACAGCCGGAAACTTTATTATCGGGGTGGCTCTGAAAGACTCAGGTTATGTGGGTATTATGAACGGGAATGCCTCCTGGAACCAGAACTGCGTGCTGCAGTTTATACCTGTGGAAGCCAATGCCTATATCGGCCAGGAGGTCGTGACCTCAGGCGAGAGTGATATCTACCCTTACGGGATACATATAGGTAAAGTGGTGGCCCGTGAGAAAAATATAGTGGAGGAATTCTTCCAGAAGCTGTATGTCAGGCCGGAATTCGACTATAGCCGTATCAAAGACCTCTTTATCCTGGACTGGAAACCCGGTACCGAAGCCAACGAGCTGATAGAGGATAGTTATGAGCAATAATACCCTGAAAAATATCATTCTGGGAGTGGTCATGGCGGTCACTCTGGCCATACAGTCAGCCAACATTCTGGCTATAGGCAGGGTACAGCCTGACCTGATGCTGCTCATGGTGTTGCTGTTCAGCTTTTCCCTGGGAGAGGCCAAGGGTGAAGTGTTTGCCTTTTTCATGGGCCTGCTCCTGGATGCCATGAGCGGAGGCCTGTTCGGGATCAATGCCTTTATCTTCACCTTCATCGCCTGGTTTACCGCAGTATACCGCAAATACATACAGGCGGCCGATGTAGCTGCCTTTTTGATATATATCTTTTTCGCGACCTTTATCAAGTATTTCTTTACGGTCATATTCTATTGGATGTTTAAACAGGGAAATATACTGGATGGTTTCCTGGTCCTCAAGATGTTCCTGGAAGGAATATATAATATCATCCTGGGTGGGATACTATTCTATATCACTCCCTGGCTGTTCAAACGAAAACATTCTGAGTTCTAATCTTTTTTTATTTTATCTTCTGAGAGTTCTTCTGAATCTATACCGTCTTTGCTGTCCTTTTTCTTTTTCAGCAGGCGAAAGGGGCTGAACAATTCCTTTAGCTGTCGCCGGGGAATATCCTCACTGAGTTCTACCTGTCCATCCACATACATGAAGGTCCAGTTATGCATAGTCGCGATCAGCCCGAAGTAAGCCACTATAGGCACTACCGTCAGAAAAGGAGAGACTACCGGAATAGTGAGCATCACAAATGCCAGGATATGCATGAATGCCATGAGCAGCAGGGGGAAGATATTACGCATGGTATAGACCAGGGCGATCTTATAAAAGTCAGTGAAACGGTAATCCTCCTCCGCGATAAGGGGAACAATCACAGACTGCATCATAAACAGGATCATAGCAAACCACATGGATACCCCGATCAGTATATAGTTCAGGGGGAAAAGATGCCCCAGAAAGTCCCGGTAATACAGTATGGAATAAGCCAGGCCCAGGCCGGCAGCACCGTATACGATACTGTGAAGCAGTCCCCGCCAGAACACCGCCTTAAGAGACTCCCAGTAATCCCGTACCAGGCTGTTCGACTCATCCCGGATGATGATGCCCTGAAGCCGGAAACCGGCCAGAGAAGTAGGGAAAAAAGGCATGGCAAACACACAGGTCATGATGATGACCAGGAATAAAGAATCATTGCTGACAAAAAACTGGACCTCGGTGTAAAAAGCCCAGATAGATGCAATGAGCAGGATAAAAAAGGGATTGACTGCTGCGGTCATGGATACAAAGATGGAATAAGAGATGTTATCCCACCAGCTCCAGAAGCTGCGTCGCATGATCTTTATAAACATAGTGTCTCCTTGTTTTTTGCGGACTATAGTCTATCATCTGCACAGGCAGTCGTCAAGAATGCGGCGGAGAATCCGGTCCGGATAATGCCGGAGGCATGAAGACCTAGCCCCTGAAACCCTGTAAAAAAGAGACCAGGCTACTACTCTGCCCCAGGTCCGGGGTGACGCTCTGTGCAGAGGCTGGCTCCCGCCCCTGCCCCCGGGTCAGGCCTGAGTGCCCCCTGTGACAGTCCCCCCTACACAGCCGGGAATGCCTCCCTACTCTTCTGTGAGCAGGCCTGTGGGGTGACCCTGTAGCCCAGAGGGCAGTCTGGCCAGGGCTTTTTTATTTTTCCAAACCCTAATTTCCCCAGGCTGTATCCAGTTTTTCCTTACGGGGACAGGCCTGGGCATATTCGCAGTAGGAGCACTTATTTTCCCACTCCATCTCCACCCCTTTTTTAGACCAGTAGGGCTCGTAAAAGTCCAGCAGACTGCTATCCCCCATATCCTGGGTGGTGGTATAAGGACGAAAGTCTCCCGAACGGAGCAGGCCCAGGAGGACACTGAGCTCCCGGGACTTCTGATCCCACAGGGCGGAATACGTGGCCTCCGGATGAGGCTTCTTCATCTGGGCCACTAAGTCCATGATCTCATCTTTTTCTATAGAAATATAGCTCACCTCATGTACGGACGCTCCCAGGGCCCGGGCATAGAGAATACCCTGGTTGACAAACAGAGGCCGGATATAAAAACGCAGATTTTTAGTGCTGTTTTTGACGCCGGAACTCTTGTAGTCGATGACCCGGTTCTGCCCTGAGACCTGGTCCACCCGGTCGATACGGCCGTTAAAGCGGATGCAGAGGCCTCCCGGAAGCTCCAGTACCGCATCACTAACAGGCTCCTCCAGGGCCAGCACCCGGCCATCCAGGCGGAGTTCCTTTTCCCGGATCACAAAGGAGCGTAGTATATTCTGATAGTGCAGCCATTCCAGGTCGAACAGGGGATTGTCAGACAGGAGGGCGGCCAGATCGGTACGGGCCTCTTCCATAGCAGTATGCAGGGCCTCCATATCAGGGAGGCTGTCATAGCTATGCTCCCGGGTACGGCCACCATAGAACTCCATGACCTTGTGAAAGAACAGTCCCTTAAGATCAGACTGTATCTCCTCCCGGGGAATGGAGGAGGCCTGTATATCCAGTAGTTCAGAGATAAAAAAGCGGTAGCGGCAGTTTCCGGCGGTCTCGATGCGCAGTGGGGTCCAGCGTACCTCGTCCAGGACCCGGGCCAGCTCAGCCTGTAGTTCCGGCTGGTCACTGAGGTCACCACTATACTGCATACCGGGCTGATTAGGCTGGAGGCCCTGCCACCAGGCATCCACCCCTTCACGATGGCGGTAGTAGGCCAGCATCTCCCGGCTCCGGGCGATAAAGGGATAATCAGCCTCCAGTCCGGACAGGGTGTCAGTGGGGATGATAGGGCCGTCATACTGGAGAAGGGCCCGGAGGTCATGTATAGCCATCCACTCACTGGAGGGTACTATATTAAAAATACGGGAAGAGTAGGCTTCATCCGGCTCTCGGGGAGGAATACAGGGCAAAGCAGCCAGGCGCATACGCACCGCCTCCAGATACATGGAGGGCAGGAGCTGCCTGCCGGTCTCATTGAAGGGAGTATGGCACAGGTAGAGCCTCTCACTGGAGCGGGTCAGAGCTGTGTACAGCTCCAGGAGCTGCAGGCTGACCCGGCTGTCCTCATCTTCGAGAAGGAGGCGTCCGGCCTGCAGGTTAAGCTGACGGCGCTCGTGCTCGTCACTGAGGCTGAGGGACTGGCCCCCGGGAAATTCCCCTTCATTGAGGCCCAGTATAAACACTACCCGGAACCGGAGCTCCCGGGCATCATAGGGGGTGAGAAAAGAGATGGAATCCCGGGTATAATAACGGTAGCGGTATCTGACATCGCGTATCATCTCATCAAAGAGCTGGGCAAAGCCGCTAAAGGGCAGCTTATCTATATGCAGGATCTGTAAGGACTTGCGCAGGGACTGGAGGCTGTCCTTGAGCTTACGCATGGCCATATAGTCCCGGCTGTACAGATCGGGTGAACCCTGCTGCCCCGAGGTGCGCAGCTCAATAAACCGGAACAGGGAGGCCATCCAGGACACCCACTCTTCTCCACTGATAAGGCTGTGGCTGTCATGATGGAAGATGAGATCCAGGATAGCAGTGAGGGCCTCCTTCAGTCGCAGCAGGCGGGCCCGGTGGCGTTCTATATGCTCAATACTCTTGTAATGACTATACTCACCCTGCTCCAGGCTATGCTGCTCCCAATCCAGGGCGCTCAGCTTTTTATCCAGGGCATGATACCAGGTGCCCCTGCCGGCCCTGATGTAAGAAGGAAAAAAGTCATTGAGCTCCCCCAGTATGGCAAAGCGGCCGGCATCCATATAGCCGGAATGGGCCAGAGACAGTATCCCGGCATTGTCTATACCCTTGACCGCAAAGCGGATAATAGTACGGATAAAGATGATAAGGGGGTTCTGGCGGAGTAGCTCATCCCGTCCCGGGTAAAAGGGGTGAGAATACTCCCGGAACACATTGTCCAGAGTGCGGTAGTACTGATCAGGATCCTGGGTAATGACTGCGATATCGCTGTAATGATAACCCTGCTGCCCTACCAGGCTGGAGATCTGATTGGCCACCTGTTCTATCTCCCGGTAGGCCCCGAAAGCCTGTATCTCCTGCACCTCACAGTCCAGACTGGCCTGCTCACGAGCCAGGATAGAATGCGCCAGCCGGCTGTAGATAGATGCATCGTTAAGATGCAGCTCTGTACAGTTAAAGTCTGAGCGCAGACGCTGCAGGGTATCCTGTATCAGCCGGAAGGGGATATCGGGTATCGTGAGACTGACCGTACATCCCTCTGCCTCGGTCCGCCGGAACAAGGTGCACAAAAAGTCGAGCTGATAGGAGGTATAGTCAAAAAAACCATCCAGGTAGATATTAAGCCCGGGCCGGGGCTCGCTGAGCAGGATATCAGCTGCGAGGCGGTGCAGGCTGTAGTTATCATAAAGGCTGTTTTGTTCCAGATAATTGACATAGAGGATGAGGATCTTCTGCAGGTCGCGCCACTTCTGCTCGTGGCTGATATCCTCCAGGTCCAGGCTGCGTCCGAAGTAGTCACTGGAGCTGCGCATCTCCTGCACCATAGAGTAGATCATGCGGATAAGACCGGGGTACTGATCCAGGTCCCGGAAGTACTCAAAAGTACTGCTGTGCTGCTCTATGAGGAGCTTGATCATAAGATAGCTTTCAAAATTGGAGATACGGTTTACGGGATGGCTGCGGGCGAAAACGGAACTGTCGATAGTATGCTGTATGTACTGGTTCAGAGTGGTGACCCGGGTGCCCAGGAGTCCGCCCCGCTGCCGGGCCAGGTCCATGCTCACCCGGTCCTTGAGGATACGGGTAGGCAGTATGAGCAGGCAGTCCCGTCCTGCATCGAGGTCAGCCTGAAAGTCCTGCATGAGCCGGGTGGTCTTGCCGCTGGACGCGGGTCCTAGGATGAGCTGCATGTGATCTCCTTGTACAGATTATAGCGTGAGGCGCGGGGGCTGTCAATGGGTGGGGGGGAGGAAGGCCTCTCATGCTTCGATAAGTCAGACTACTCAGCACAGGCGCCGGCGCAGACATCGCTAAGGAAAGTTTAGAGAGGGGTCTATTAATAGTGTTCAACTTTATCAAGGCAAGATCTGTCAAGATGGTAATTTTATTAGAGAAAGCCCCCCTTCCTAAAAAGGAAAGGGGGCAGCCTTATTGTTACTTTACAATTACATTTGTACCGTCAAAATGGTATTTAATGAAAGCCGAATCAATTGGAGATACATATTGTCCAATATAATATTTTCTCAAAAGATCCTGCGAATTGTTCAAATTGTGTGTTATTGAACTCACTAAGATATTATCTTGGTCATAAAAATTTATTTTTTTATGATGGGGACTGCTGTTCGCATTTCCTAATAACTGTATTGTATTCCCAATTTTAAATTCTCCACCAGTAAAAGTTAAAGGATTATCATCTTGAGCTTGATAAAAATTAGGACCTGATTTTACATTAAAAACTGGATCGTAATTAATGATAGATGATGTGTTAACTAGATACCATGATAAAGTGCTTTCATCAGAAGTTCCAGAAGTTGCGGCTTCTCCTATAACTTCAATCTTGGAGATATACCTTGGATATTTTTGTAAGGTACCATTTTCTATCATATACACATTTGTCCCGTTAAATTCAAACTCAACAAAGCCAGCTCCAGAATTCTGATATAGTACATCATGTGTAGGTATTTCTACCCAGAAATACCCAAGGGATTTACCAAACTGATCATAAAATCCAAATGTTTTTCCTATTAACCCGGCACTATATCCTGATCCTTTAAGTGCAAAAGTCTCACCTGGTAAAATATAATCTTCTCCTGAAAATGTCAACAAGTTATACCAAGTGGATTGATTGTAATTATTATATCCTGTCTTTGGACATCCATCTGATAATACCGGCTTAACAAGTCGATTAAAAATATCAGTTGTATAGAAAATAAGACCTGAATCACTACCATATTTAGTATAACCTCCTATAGTTACCTTAGCCACATAACTATTATTTACCTCAACTTTTTCTCCATCAAAATAAAATACTGCATAATCTTCAGGTTTGTCACCTGGAGTATAGATAATTTTATTTATATTATTTACTGTCAATATATTCGTACCAATCAGTTGATTATTCTTGTTATAAAAGCTAAATCTTTTAGTCACAGGCCCACTAGTCTCATCTCCAGTAAGGACAAAGAATGTTCCTGGAATAATATAATCTGGTTGAGAAGAATTTTGGTTAGCAAATATAACTGGATTAGAATCTCCACATCCATAGATACCCCAGAAGTAACCTGTATACATGTACAAGACGTCTTCATCATAGACATTTGGTGATGTCATCTTTTTCCATCTTAGTGGTACTGAGTTTACTGATCCAGTATTGATTGTACCACCAACTTTTATTTTATGTATTTCTGGAAAATCGAGTGAAAAGTAAAATGAATCTGAATAAATTCGAATTCCTCTAATTATTGAACTGATTACTATAAAATAATTTCCTGAAAAAAGATTATTGACCTCAAGGCTGGTTAAGGAAGTATCGATTGATTTTACCAACAAATTATTATCTGCATTATAAATATCTATCTTGTATGAACTAAGTCCGTAATCTTGCGCTATAGGCTTCCAGGAAATAACTACATTCTTGTCGTGTAAAATTTGATTGACATTGGGTGTGACTAATTTGATTGGTAATTTTTTTATACCATATAATCTTCCTAAAGTATAAATGTCTAATTCACTTATATGATCTCTTTGACCGAGATTTGTGAGAGAAAATCCAAAATTAGGATTTATCCATGTAAATAGATTTCCTGGATAATGCATTATAGAATCAAAATCGTATTGAGTAGTTTTATAATGTTCTCCTATCTCTACATCTGTATATGGCTTCAAATTTCCTTCGGCTTTTACATTTGTACTTGTGATAGCAGTATTGTATTGTACATAAAGAGAAGCATCTGGACGCTGATGTTCATGCTTTAGCCCTAAGACATGTCCTAATTCATGTATAAAAATACCTTTGTCAAATTTTACTTCACCCAGATTTCCGTCTGGATTTATCTTAACATGAGAGCCCACATTCAGAACATTCCCAAAAATTTCAATCTGTGCAGGGGAGTACCCAGTTGTCGCATTTGCGGCACCATAAGTCAACTCTTCTCTTCTTATGGATAAACCTTGTACATTATTAATATTTTCAGAAAAATTAACATTTAATACCTTTTCCCATTCATTCATGGCTTCTCGGATGATACTTTTTTCTGCGGGTGAAAAAGTGGAGGTGTATTTATAATCTATTTGGCCATTAGGCCAAGCATATCTATACCATGACCACAAAATAATTGTATCATCCAGAATCTCAAAGCCACTAGTGTTTGCTTTTTGTTCTCCATACTTATATTCATAAGCTTTCTGTGGATTTGTCAAAATCTCAATGCGATGACCATCAATTTGAGGGTGTGGAATTAGAATTATATCTCCACCTAAAAGATAGTAATCTTTCTCTTTCAAAAGGATAGCTGGCACAAACGAAGCCTTAAATTCTTCGAAAGTTGGTATTGAATCTATACCTCTAGCAATACTTACATCCCCCGACACCGGCTCCTGGAGAGCACAACCCGATAAAGCGATAAGGATCGCTCCGATTATCACCACAACTTTTTTCATAACAACACTCCTTTTTTTATAGTTTTTCATATTTTTATTCAAGAGAAGAGATTCAAAGATATGTAGGAGGAAAACGTTTTTCAGGGCCTGAAACTACTCAATAAATCTACTAACTTATGTCTGCTAATATACCACCATTTCAAATATATTCAAGTAAATTTCATTATATTTTTTAACATAAATGATATTTATTTGGCGTTAGCAATCATTTTGCATAATCTAATACCACAAATAAAATAAACAATCTTACATGTTATATATTCTTATCATTGATGCAGTTACTTTAACTTTATATCTGTTATGCTTATATATACTAGTATGATTTGGTTTTTTATAGTTGAGTCAAGTTTCCATGAAATGATTTTTGAATATAGAAAGAACGCTCCTGGAAAT
The DNA here is from genome assembly GCA_964537555.1 of uncultured Brevinematales bacterium. GTDB lineage: Bacteria > Spirochaetota > Brevinematia > Brevinematales > CAYRWR01 > CAYRWR01. The sequence continues at coordinate 53,826 of CAZIAD010000006.1, read as the reverse complement.
GGGAGTTATCTGGAATACAGTAGTATCATCAATGCTGATTATACCAGTCAGGCTAAAGATGAGTTCCTATAGTCTATCCTATTCTTCCCTCTCATTGAGGATGTAATCTCCCCGGAGGCCCAGGGTGATGATGCGGTAGAATACCGTATTGCTGTCACTGCTGTGTTTTTCTATCATAAACTTATGATTGAGCACGGCATAGCTGTCCACACTGTCTGAATTGGTATCCGGAGGAGCGATAGTGATCCGGGGTGGGCCTGAGCTCGCATAGTCTGAAAAACCGTTCATAAAGACCCGGCTCTCTCCCGCTGAGGCCACATCAGTCCTGAGGCCGATAAGATGCATCTCCATGCGGTTGGAGCTCATGAGTTCCAGGATATAATCTCCGCTGTAGTATTGCTGCAGGGTTTTTATAAAATAGGTGTTTACCGGTTCTTCCTCTTCTCCCTGATATTCTTCCTTAAGCTTAGTCCAGGTCGTATCCCTCATCAGGATGCGGAACCTTCCATCTTCCTGGAAGTCCAGGGCCAGGTTATTATTTTTAAAGTGGTCCCAGTCAGTCTGATTGAAATATACCGGATGCCCCAGAATCAGATCCCCCCATTCAGTGTCCAGAAATGCCCGGTATTTGTCCGAGGCCTTTCTTTCTGTAATGTTGTAATTCAAGTTATAAGCTTTATCCTCATTATAGATCCGGATGTCAGACAGGCAGATCTTGTCGTTCCGCTCGCCCCGGTAGACTGAGTCGACCTTGAAGATGAGCTCAGTCACTTTCTTCTGGGCTGTACTCAGGACCAGACGCTGCACTCCGGCCTTGTCTTCCAGTTTGAAATACTCTCTTTCATTGGTATTGATACTCAGAGTGAGGTCATGCACACGGGAATAGAACTTAAAATGGGCGGAGCTGAGCTGGTGGCCATTGGCGACGGTAAATGCGGTAATGCGGATGGGCTGGGAAAACGTCATCCGAATGAAGCTGGTCTCATCCACACCAGAGGCAGACATCCATACACTGCCCGGGTCGGTATCGACCAGGTGTTCCACCGTATAGACAAAGGAAGGGCTGGCAAGAGATCCGGCACTCAAGTCAACGGATACAGAATCGGGCATTTTCTCACAGGACAGGAGAAAGAGGAATAAAAGGACGGATAGTACTTTCATGATAACTCCCGGAGAATAATCAGGGCCGCTCAGGATAAATATACAGGTCCGGAGTGAGCCACTGGACTACATCTTATCGGAAAGGAGTTTTTTTTACCAGTTTTTGACTTCTGTGGCAATGTGCCAGGAAGCGATACGACCTGAATGTCAACAAAATACCAATCCGGAACGTCAACAGGCAGCCCTTCATCAGTACGGTCTGCCGGCTGCATACCCTAGGGTGCAGCCCGGTCCTGAGGGGCCAGGACTGAGACAGCGGGTAGTACTTAAAAGTCCATGTCGGAGGCATATCCCCCGTAGGACTCCATAGTCTCTATCTGAGCCATGAATCCGGCTCCGCTGTCGTTAAGGTCGATATCTTCTCCTTTGAGCAGGGTATAGATCTTGGCGGCGGCATCCTTTTCATCGGTGAGGCCCAGGTAACATTTACTGTATTTACTGGCCCCGGTACCTATACCAAAAGTAGTGAGAAAGGGCATAAAACGGGCGGCATTACCGATATTTTCCCCTTCCATCTGAATGGGCTGCCCTATCCCTACTTCTGCCAGCATGGCAGTGAGGACATCTTCGTTTATCTGTTTATGTATAGTGAGGAATACCAGATATTTGTTCTGATTTTTCTGCTCGCTGCGCTCTATCTGTACTTCAAATCTCTTGATAGCATAGAGTACATCCTCAGGGATCTCACTATCCATAAGCAGCTTTACAAAATCCTCTCTGAGCATGAGCCGAGATATGGAGGCCAGGAGCTTGAGGTATTCATTGTTATCCTGGGGTACCCCGATGAGCATCACGATATGAGCCTGATTTTTTTTGGCACCCTGGTAGGGTACTCCCTTTTTATCAATGGCCAGCATCACAAATAACTTCTTGATATATTTACCCCGGGTATGAGGCAATACAATATGAGGAGCCAGCTCCATCACTGCATTTTTTTCTCTGTCCAGGATGTCTTTGACAAATTCATTTTCCTGATCGATATAGCCCAGTTCCACTGCTTTTGCCGTCATGGCATCCAGGAGTGCCTTTTTATCCTGGGTATGAGGATGAATAAATACCAGATTTTCTTCAATAAATCTTTTTAACATTTTTATCTCCTTTACTGTGCCACGGGACTTTTTATTTTCGGGTCTTTAAAAAACATCTTTAAGAGGAATGGAGTGACAAAGGCAGTAGCGATCACCATGAATACCACAGCCGAAAACTGCTCGGGGGCCAGGTAGCCCCCCTTTTCCAGGGTAACCAGACTGGCTACCACCAGGCCTACTTCTCCCCGGGGTATCATCCCTGATCCTATGACCATGGATCGCCTCCAGTCAAATCCCAGCCCTTTGGCTGCTACTCCCGCACCCAGCAGCTTGGTTACGATGGATACCGCCATAAAGAGCAGGGTAAACAGCCAGTTTATATTCCCTCCCCTAAGGTCGGTGTCAAATCCGATAAACACAAAGAAAAGACTGACAAATAAAGCCTGCCCTATGGTGGTCACTCCTTCTTCGATACGGTGTTTAAACTTAGTCTGGCCTATGGACAGTCCGGCCAGATAGGCTCCGGTAATACCAGCTACTTCAGCCTGTTCAGCAGCCCAGGCAAAGATAAACAGCATAGCCAGGGCAGTAGTCAGTACCGGTACCTCACTCTTGATCTTGTCCACCCAGTTCAGAAGAAGGGGGAAGATAAAGAATCCAATCAGTGTAGCACCTCCCAGGTAGAGAGCCATCATGCCAATGGACTGGGCTACCCCATGTTCACTCCTGCCGGTCAGAGCCAGCACTACCGTCAGGATGATAATCCCAATGATATCATCCAGAATAGCCGCTCCTAAAATGGTATTCCCTTCCACGGTGTTGAACTTTTTCATATCCATAAGGGCCATGACACTGACTGATACTGAGGTAGCAGTGAGTACCAGCCCCATCATGATAGCCATCATTGTATCATGGTAAAAGTAGAAGGTAATAAGATAACCCCCGATAAAGGGCAGAATGATTCCGGCCAGAGCAATGATAAGGGCATTCTTGCCGATCTTTTTCATATCATTGATGTTAGTCTCCATGCCTGCCATGAACATGAGTATGATGACCCCGATGTCAGCAAAAAAATGGAGCTTATGGATATCTCCGGTATCAGTGAGGAGACGGAATCCGGTAGGCCCTACTATCAGGCCGATCAGTATCATCCCCAGAACTGGAGGGAAATTGATCTTTGATAAAAGATCTGAGATTATCTTTGAGAAAAAGATAAAAATAGCTAAAAATAGTAAAGCATTTCCTTCCATGAGAACAATCTCCCGATTCTTTAAATATTATTACCCTATTTCAGAAATTTCAACCATATATAGAGGGTACTGATGCCCAGGTTGACTACTGTCACTATAATACCATATTTTGTGAATTCCATAAAGGATATTTTGTAACCATTTTTCTCTGAGATCCCGGCGGCCACTACATTGGCAGATGCGCCAATCAGTGAACCATTACCACCCAGACAGGCTCCCAGTGACAGCACCCACCACAGGACCGTGATGGATTGAGTTCCCACCATATGCCCGTCCATACCTTTGATAAGCGGTATCATAGTAGCTACATAAGGGATATTGTCTACCAGGGCAGACAGGAATCCGGATCCCCACAGCAGGACAATAGAGGTCTTATTGATATCCCCTTTAGTGAGGCTCAGAAGTCCGTGAGACATCATACTGATCACGCCCAGTTCATCCAGAGTGCCTACCATAATAAACAGTCCTATAAAGAAGAAAATTGTAGTCCACTCTACTTCATGGAACATTTTTTCTACTTCTTTTTTCCCTGAAATAGTCATCAGAATAGTCGCTCCGATCAGGGCCACGGTAGCTGCTTCTATATTGACTACTCCGTGCAGGACAAATCCCACGATTACCAGGGCCAGGACACTGAGGGACTTGATAAGCAGAGGTTTATTTTTCAGTGATTTATATTCATCAAAGTCCATGATACGGGCTTTTCTTTCATTGGTTACATGCATCTTTCGCCCCCAGAACAGATAGGCCAGTCCCACAAAGACGATTATCAGAATGAGAATCAACGGGCCCAGATTCAGAAGAAAATCAGAAAAGCTGATATTGGCGGCACTCCCGATCATGATGTTGGGTGGATCCCCAATAAGGGTGGCTGTTCCCCCTATATTGGAGGCCAGGGCTTCTGAGATGATAAAGGGAGTAGGATTTAAACCTAACTCCACGGCGATCAGGATGGTGATGGGGGTCAGTATCAGTACCGTGGTAACATTGTCCAGAAAGGCGGAAAAGACAGCTGTGACTACAGACAGCAGTATCAGGATGATAAACCCGTTCCCTTTGGAGAACTTGGCCAGCTTGATCGCTACAAACTGGAACAGTCCGGTATCCTTGGTAATGCCTACAATGATCATCATACTGATAAGCAGAAATACCACATTCCAGTCAATCATCTTGAATGCGTCTTCCTGATGCAGGAAGGAAAACAGTAAAAATATAGAAGCCCCGATCAGAGCGGCTAAAGTCTTATTGATCAGCTCAAAGGTAATAAGAGCATATACCGCAATAAAGATGATAATAGCCAGTAAGATATGAAATTCCATGTTATCCCCTCAATACCTTGTTCAGGATATCCATAAAGCTGACCAGTCCTTTGACTTCTCCATCCTGTACTACTGGAATATGCCTTTTTTTGGACTTTACGATCAGGTAGGCCGCCTCCAGAAAAGTGAGTTCAGGGGAGAGAGTATCCGTCACAAGACGCATGATCTCTTTGACTGAAATCTTATCTTCATTTTTAAGCAGGTCTTCAAAGGCTCCCATGGTGCTTAAAAAGCTGATATTATCCAGCTGCAGGGCATAATCAGGTATCCCTTTACCAATGATATCCAGAATAGATATCTCACCCACGATCTTATTGTGAGCATCTACTACGGTTATATATGAAGTATTCTTTTCATGAAAAATATTGACCACCTCTTTGATAGTAGCACTGTCATTCACTGTCTCTGCCACCTGAGACATAATGTCCTGCACCAGCAGCTCTTTCTTGACCCGGAAGTCTGATTTATCAAAGATCTGGATAAAATCATGAGTGTTCTGGGCGTGTAGAAGCGCCTCATAGAGCTCCTTGTTATCCCCCAGCTGAGCCATAGCAGACAGGGTATTGAGATGCAGGTGAGGAGATGAATGTGAGGCAATGATCAGGACTATCATCCTTATCTTAATACCGTTTTCTTCTATAGGAACCGACGGGATCAAGAAGCTCAGGATAAAGTCGTTAAACATCTTCATCCTGATATGGGGAATGGATATCCCGTTTTTGAGAGTAGTCACTCCCTGCTTTTCCCGTTCCATGACCTGGTCAAATATATCGTCTTTTTCCAGTTCAAATGAAAACTCACGATGTACCGCGTTTACCATAGTCCGTATGGCATCCTGTTTTGTACCTACCTTTGCATCCAGAAAGATCAGGTTTGAATTTAAGAGACTGGCTAATTTCATACTGCTTCCTTAATAAGATCTTATAAGACGATACCAGTGAAGATACCTTTGACTGGCATTGAACTAGAACACTTACAATTTTTTAGATAAAATTATAGACTATTTTGATGGAATGTCAATAATTAATCATTAGTCCTTACCGAACTCTGAAATACTGCCTAATTATTGTGCAACTCGAATCATTGACAATGCTCATAACTATGATAAAATATAGGTGAAGGAGCATTAAATGGGTGAGAATCCGGGCATACACGCTAAAGAAGCCATTAACCAGACTATTGCCCTCATCCTGGGAGGAGGAAAAGGGAAGCGGCTCTACCCTCTTACCCGCAGCCGCTCCAAACCGGCCGTACCCTTTGCCGGAAATTATCGCATCATCGACATCCCTATCTCCAACTGCATACACTCCGGAATCAATAAGATCTTTGTCCTGACCCAGTATAACTCTGCCTCACTCAATCGGCATATTGCCCAGACCTATAAGTTTGATATCTTTCACGACGGCTTTGTGGAGATACTGGCTGCAGAGGAGACCCCCCACAACACTCTGTCCGGATTTTCCCACGGAACAGCCCAGGCGGTGCGGGATGGATGGCGGCACCTGGAATCAGACCATAATGTGAGCCACATCCTCATACTGGGAGGAGACCAGCTCTATCAGATGGACTTTCAGGAGCTGTATATAAAGCACCTGGAAAAAAACGCGGAAGTCACTCTGGGAGTACTACCCATAGAACGTAAACATGCCCGCAGATTCGGGATCGTGGAGATACAGGAGGATGATTCTATCACAGACTTCCTGGAAAAACCGGTACCCGAGACTATCAAAGACTCCTGGAATGTCGGAGAAACCCGGGAAGGCCAGCCTCATCGTATTTATGCCTCCATGAATATGTACCTGTTTAACCGTGAAGTCCTATTTGAGATCCTGGAAAAACACCCCCATATGAAAGATTTCGGTAAAGAAATAATCCCCCATATCATCCATGAAAACCGGGTATTTGCCTCGGTCCATGAAGGCTACTGGGAGGATATCGGTACTTTGAAGTCTTTTCACAGTGCCAACCTGGCTCTGACCCAGGATCTGCCCGGCCTCAATGTATACAACAAAAAGTTTCACTTTTTCTCCCATCCCCGTTTCCTGGCTCCTTCTAAAATACAGCAGACCGAGATCGACCGCTCCATTATCTCTGATGGCAGTATACTGAACAAGTCCCGCATATACCAAAGTGTGATCGGTGTCAGATCCGTAGTCCGTTCCGGTACCCTCATAGAAAACTCTATCATCATGGGAAACGACTATTACGAGACCCTGGAAGAGGAGACACATATCGTCAATGAGACTACTCCCCCTCTGGGAATAGGTTCCAATTGCATCATACGCAATGCCATTATAGATAAAAACTGCCGTATCGGAAATAATGTCCGGATCGAAAATCTGGATGAAAAAGAAGACGGCCATTATGATAACTATTCCATTTCCGGTGACCTGATCGTGATTCCCAAAAACAGTATCCTGACAGATAATACCGTCATCTAGCAACAAATTTTTTATTGTTTTTTTTTCATTTGCATTATACACTTAAGTATCATGTTTAGAAGGACAGACCATGTTTAATAAGACGCTGGGTGAACTATTAGTAGAAAACGGTGTGGTCGATAAAGTCGTGATCGACAATGCTATTCTTTTGCAGGCTAAGAGCGGAAAAAAACTGGGACGTATCCTGCAGGAGCAGGGCCATCTGGATGAAGTAGTCCTATATGACTTCCTCCAGAAACAGCTGGGTATCAAGTTCCTGACCAGCATCTCTGAGCTTCCCGATAAAGAAATACTGCATATATTACCACTGCGCTACTGCCGCACCAAAGGCATCGCACCCGTACATATAGACGCCAAAACCGTCAAGGTCTATATGTCCGAGCCTACCAATACCGCTATGATCAATGAGATATCTTTCATGTCAGGCCGGGTGGTAGAGGTAGAATACGCTACGGAAAGTGCCATCCAGGAATTTCTGGCGAACTTCACTGGCAATCAGCCCGCCGCCAAACCTGACCCCAAAGATAAAAAAGCAGTCATCAAAGAAGAAAAAAAGATCAATGAGAATGATTCACCGGTGGTCCGTTTCGTAGAAGAGACCATTAACTCTGCCATCAACCGCCAGGTCTCAGATATACACTTTGAACAATATGAAAAATCCTGTTTTCTGCGATTTCGTATCGATGGGGTTCTCCATAAGATAGAAGAGATGGACTTTGCCATGTATCCGGCCATCATTTCCCGTCTCAAGATATTGTCCGAGCTGGATATTTCCGAGAAACGTCTGCCCCAGGACGGGCGTATCATGATCATGTTTGAAGACCGCAAGGTAGACATCCGTGTCTCCATAATACCCACTGTACATGGAGAGAATGCCGTACTGCGTATCCTGGACAAAGGAAAGACCGCCCTCACCCTGGATGATGTGGGCCTGGATAATAAGAGACAGAATGAGATCAAAAAAGAAGCTCGAAAGCCCTATGGCATGATACTGGTCACTGGGCCTACCGGTAGCGGTAAGACTACTACCCTGTATGCTGTACTACAGTACCTTCTCCAGTTTGAGAAGAAGATCCTTACTGTAGAAGACCCTGTGGAATACCAGATAGACGGCATTTCACAGACTCAGGTCCACTCAGAGATCGGTCTGAGTTTTGCCCATGGTCTGCGCTCCTTCCTGCGCCATGACCCTGACATCATCATGGTAGGAGAGATCCGGGACCGGGAGACAGCAGACATCGCCGTCAGAGCGGCCCTTACCGGGCACCTGGTACTGTCCACCGTTCACACCAATGACGCTGCCTCCTCTCTGACCCGTTTTGTAGATATGGGAATACCTCCCTATCTGCTGACCTCTACGGTAAATATTATACTGGCCCAGCGACTGGTCCGGAAAATATGCCCCAAGTGCAAAGAAGAGATCAAACTCAGCAAAGAAGATATTATCTCCATGGACATCAAAGACTCCTTTAAGGCTGGTGATACCGTCCACCACGGAAAAGGCTGCAAATCCTGCGGCAAGACCGGATATCAGGGCCGTACTCCTATTTTTGAGATCCTGAAGATATCTGATAATGTAAAAAAAGCCCTGCTCAAAGGAGAATCCTCTTTTGAGATCAAAGACCTGGCCCAGAAAGAAGGGATGTTCACTCTGCGGGACTCCGGCATCGACCTGGTGAAACGAGGGGTGACCACTCTGGAAGAGATAGAAAAGATCGTGGCATTAGGAGACTAGCGTGATATTCAGTTATGAAGCATACAATACTGCCGGAGAAAAAATATTCGGCACGGTAGAAGCAGACAATAAAGAAGAAGCCAATCTCCAGCTCTATCACCAGGACCTGATCGTCAGCCAGATCAAGATCGTGAAAAATGTGGCTAAATCAGCGGTTAAACCGGAAGAGCTGATTATTTTCACCCGACTGCTGGCTACCGGCATCAATGCTTCTATCCCCCTGACCAAATCCCTGGAGATCACTATGGAGGAGCTCCCCGCACAAAGCGACCTGCGTATGGTCATCATGTCCATCCTGCACCAGCTCAAAGTGGGGAAAAACCTGTCTGATGCCCTGGCTATGTATCAGAATATCTTTTCAGAGATGTATGTCAATATGGTCAAAGCCGGAGAACGCTCCGGGAAACTGGGGCAGGCCCTTACCGAAGTATTAAAATACCAGATGAAACGCTATGATATGAATAAAAAGATCTCATCTGCCATGCTCTATCCCGGCCTCATTATGGGTTTTGCGGTGATCATTCTTATATTTTTTGTCATGGTGCTGATACCCCGATTTCAGGAAAGCTACTCTGCCATGGGAGGAAATCTGCCGGGGTTTACCAAAGGTATGATAGAGGTGACCACCTGGATCAAAAACCATATCCTCCTGCTGGGCGGCATCATCGGAGCGCTGGCCTTCGGGATCAATCGCTATATCAAAACTCCCCGGGGAAAGACTATATATGAAAATGTCCTGTTTATGATCCCGGTAGTGGGGGAACTCATAAAAAAAGACATCCTGGCCCGCTTCAGCCGTACTCTGTCGGTACTGCTGGCCAACGGCATCACCCTGGTGGAATCCCTGGACCTGCTCCGGGGTATTGTAAATAATTCAATATTTGACGAGACTCTGAGAAATGCCAGCCATGACCTGACCCAGGGTAAAAACTTTACCGATGCCCTCAAGGCCAATCCCTATATACCAGGTATTATGCTCCAGATGGCAGCCATGGGTGAGGAATCCGGCCGGCTGGCTGAGCTGATGGGATCTATTGCCGACTTTTATGAGAAAGAAGTCGATAATGCCATTGAAAAGATCACCTCTATCATCACTCCTATTATGATCATGTTTATCGGTGTGATCATCGGTGTGATCGTAGTAGGATTGTTCCTGCCTATATTCGACATCTCTAAGATCATGGGGCAGTCTTCATAGTATATTAATCTGTAAGGACCAGTTTTTCTTCGGGTTTACCCAGGAAAAATCCCTGAGAAAAATCCACCCCAATATCTTTGATGATATTATAGACTTCCTCATTGTGAACGAACTCTGCTATCGTCTTAATCCCTAATTTATGAGCAAAACTGGAGATGTTCTCCACCAGAATCCTGGACTCAGCGATCTGATGGATGTCCTTTACCAGATCCCCGGCGATCTTAAGATAATCCAGATTGAGGCGCAGGATGTATTCGTAATTGGAATAACCACTGCCGAAATCATCTATAGCAAAGCGTACCCCTTTGCTTTTCATATTATAGATAAAAGTAGCCAGCTGAGGGGAGTGCTCCAGCTGATAGGTCTCCAGAAGCTCAAAGATCAGATGCCGGGCCACAAAGGGATGCCGGTTTAAGGTATTTTCTATGATCATAACAGTCTCAGTATGAAAAATATCTCTGATGGACAGATTAATAGAAATATCTGTACCGGTGTTTGTGATCATATTTACCACGCTGTTAAACATGGTCTGGGTAATGCGGGGATAGAGACGTGACTTCTGGGCGATCCCCAGGAAGTAAAAGGGTGAAATGACTTCACCTTCAGGACTGATGAGCCGGACCAGGGCTTCATGTTTAGAGACCTTGCCACTGATGTTATCAAAAATGGGCTGAAAATAGGGTATGACCCTCCGGTCCTGCAAAGCTTCCGTCAGAATATTAAGCCATCGCATATTATCCTTAAAGTGATGCTCCATATCCTGCTCACTGGAAAATATCTCGAAGGACTTCATTTCCATGCGGGCGTTCTTAAGGGCCGTGTCTGCCTTACCCAGCAATTCGATCCGGGGATATTCAGGTGCCCGGGCCATGCCTATACTGATAGTGATGTGTACATCATACTTCAGGCCCTCTATCACCCCTTCAAAACGGGTCTCGGATATGGTCTGTATAATAATCCTGGCGACCTGTTCATAGTCAAAATTTTTATTAGCACCCTGATGCGGAAAGATGATCAGAAAATCATCACTTTGAAGGCGAAAAAGACGGTATTCCAGGTTAAACAGGGCGTCCCTGAACTCTTTCACTACATCATGGATAATCTGGTTGGCCACACTGGCCCCAAATCCATCATTGATCTCTACAAATGAGTCTATATCTACCAGCATCACAAAGGGATCCGGAATGGTGCTGATCTCATCCATGTACTTATGGCGGTTAGGCAGCTCTGTCAGTTTATCAAAATACAGATTCTTCAAAGCGGTCTGAATCTGATAATCCCAGAACCAGGCCAGGAAACTGCTGAAGACCGTGATTATTAAATACATAAAGAAATGCAGCCTGAAACCGGATAATTCGCCGGAATAGGGAATGACTCCATACGTCAGTAAGATGCCGCTCATCAACCAGATCGCAGTCATCACAGTCAGGGGAAGCCAGGCCAGCTTACGGTCAAACAGGGTAAAAACTACAATAGGAAAAATAAGGCTGAACAATAATGTCCATTCAATAAATAAGCCTGATACTATCATTGACAGAAACAATACCGGATAGAGGCTGGCATGTATAATGTAGCTGATGTTACGGTTTTTAAAGGTTATAGACTGTATAATGAAAATAATGACTGCAATCAACATATACAAAGAGAACTGCTTTTCCAGGGCGGTGTCAGCATTAAATATTGACAGTAAAAAATAAACAGACATCAGAAAATATACAATATTGATAAGAATAATTCTGTAATTTGCAATGATGAAATGCCTGACATTTGAGTTGTTTATATGAGTCTTTATAGTTTTCTGCATAGTCCCGTCCCAGTATTTAGATTATAATTCCAAACCGGCATAAATGCAATATCTTTTTTGATGATGCATATACTGTACACCATATATGATGGGGTTAAATCCATTAGAAAAAGCTGTTATCAGCCAGCCATAGATTGACAGAAATGGTTTTGGGATTATAATATTAAATGTGAGGTTTTATGAATATTTTTTCCCTGCTCTCTGCATTTGCCTGTAGCTTTAGTGTTTTTCTGGCTTTTCAGGCACTGAAAAAAAGAGAACTCCAAAATATAAATCTGCTTTTCGGAATAACTTCTCTCTTAATCGCGATATGGTCATTTACCATGATATACCGTTTTTCTGTAAGCGATCTGCTCTGGATGAAACGTCTGCATTATATTTCTGAGATCTGTACCATCCTGGTCAGCAGTGTACAGCTTCATTTTATACTGGAATTATCCGGACAGTTTACCAGAAAAAATACCCTGCTACGCACCCTGTTAGTCTATTTACCCGGTATGATAAGTATAATTCTTTTTGTTCTCTATTATAATGATTTTATCCTGTATAAATGGGGAGCATGGGGTTGGGAAATAGTGGCAGACAATAGTTCAATAATCGGCCCAATTATTGGTATTCTGGTAGCAGGGACTTCTGTACTCAGTTTTATTATTGTCCTGAGATGGTTTATCAAAAGCCCTAAAAATGAGAAGACAAAAAAACTGGCTTTCATTTTTTTAATCTTTATAAGCCTGTCTTTCCTCCCGGCGCTGGTGGTCTGGCTCATCACTGAGATGTACCAGATCCTTTCTTTTCCTAAAATGATCCATATTTTCAGTCTGTTCTGGCTGTCGGGAATATGGTACGTGATGTCAAAATATCAGTTTATGAACTACCATCCCGATATCATTCTGAATGAGCTCATGCAGAACAGCCGGGAGCTGATGTTTATCCATGACTCACAATTCAACATTATCATGGCCAATAAAAAAAGCCTGGATCTTCTGCAAAAACCTGGAACCACTATTCCGGGCACATCCCTGATCTCCTTTGTGACTGAAAATGAGGACACCATAAAAAACATCCGGGACCTGGTAAAAGAAAAATATTCTTTTAACCTCAATACAAGCCTGCAGGGATCAAGCGAAATGATACCGGTATACTGGCTGGGCACCCCTTTTGCCTCTCAGGGCTGGACCGAGGACCTCTACCTGTCTATCATACATGACAAACGGGAACTGGAACAAATGGCCTATGATATGCAAAAAGACAATTCACTGGCCCTGAAACTCTCTGAGATAGAATACCGGACGACCCTGGATGCAATATCCGATTATCTGGTGGTGAGTGACCGTCATCACAATATCGTTTTATATAATCAGGCTCTGGGCCGTTACTATGGAGAGAAACATAAGGGAGAATTATTGGGCCGCAACCTGTTCGATGCCATTACCCTACTGGATAAGCACCTTATTCCGGATTACGAAACAATATTTCAGAGCGGAATCCCATCTGGCAGTCAGGAGCATCACGTCATTAAAGGATCGGATCAATTATTCGAAGTACAGCGGATCCCCATTGAAGATCAGGGAGCAGTTCATTATGTAGTCACAATATTTCATAACCTGCGTAAACAGATGAAAGCGGATGAGATTCAGCTGCGCAATGAAAAGATGGAATCTCTGGCTATCCTGGCCAGTGGAATAACTCATGACTTTAATAATATTCTGACGGGTATCATGGGTAACATATCCATTGCTCATTACAAAAGCAGTGACCCCGAAGTCAAAGCTATTCTGAAAAGAGCAGAAGAAGCCAGCTACCGTGCCAAGAACCTGACCGCCCATCTCACTACTTTTTCCAGCGGGGGCAGTCTTAATAAAAAGACTTCCTCTTTGACTCAATTTCTCTCCGAGACCGCGCGGTTTATTCTGAGCGGATCCAATATCAAGATCCGGACCGATTTTCACCACAAATCTGATAAGGTGGAAATAGATGAATCACAGCTGCAGAGGGTGTTCCATAACCTCATCATCAATGCCAGGGATGCCATGCCCCAGGGGGGAGTACTTACTCTGAGTTCACACAATGTAACGGTCTCACAGCACGAGTTAAAAATGAATCTCAAACCGGGTAGCTATGTCGTCCTACAGATCCAGGATGAAGGAACCGGAATAGAGACAGAGATGCTGACTAAAATATTTGACCCCTTTTTTAGCACTAAGACCAGCGGTACCGGATTAGGCCTGTCTACTTCATTTTCCATCATCAAAAATCATGGGGGTATGATCGATGTAGATTCAGTGCAGGGATCAGGCACCACATTTAGTATCTATCTCCCCTTAAGTGAAGCAGAATCACATGAGCTGACAGAGGAAGTAGACTGGCAGATACAGGCCAGGGGAAAGATACTGGTCATGGATGATGAAGAAGTAGTCCTCTACACCACCCGGGAGATACTGGAGTACCTGGGTTATACTGTGATATTATGCAGCAATGGCGACTCTGCCCTGGAAAAATACCAGGAAGCTTTTGAGAAAAAAGAAGCATTCGATGTGGTTATACTGGATCTCACTGTCCCCGGTGCCAGGGGAGGTGTAGATATCATACAGGATCTGCTCCAGATAAATCCGGATCTCAAGGCTATACTGACCTGCGGCTATCTGGAAAACGAAAGTGCCGATAAATACATGAAAATGGGCTTTAAAAGTATAATCACTAAACCCTTTGATGTAGCCAAACTGGCTCATGCAGTCATGAAAGTCATCAAAGATAAGCCTGAGACTAGATCTTCACGATCTTGATCATGTTAGTCTTGCCGGGAGTCCCTACCGGTACCCCTGCTGTGATGACGATATTGTCGCCTTCATCCACCAGGCCCGAAAACTTGAGAGCCTCGGGAGCGCCTTCCAGGAGCTGGTCTACAGTAGCCACATCCCCTATTTCCATAGGATATACCCCCCAGGCCAGGGTCAGCTGACGGATGGTAGCCAGCGAAGGTGAAAATCCTATCACATGCATATTAGGCCGCATCTTGGAGATAAGGCGGGCGGTACTGCCGGACTGGGTGAAGCAGGCAATATAACGGGCACTGACTGTATTGGCCAGCTCTACCGCGGCCAGGCCTACGGCCTGTTCCGGCTTATCCTTCAGAGAGACCTGGTACTCTTCCCGGTTCAGACGCTTTTCAAACACTACCCGTTCATAGATCACACTGGACTCAGTCTTACGGGCTATACGGGCCATCATCTCTACAGCTTCCACGGGGTATTTTCCGGCTGCTGTCTCTCCGGACAGCATGATGGCTGAGGTACCATCCAGGATGGCATTGGCCACATCGGCAGCCTCGGCCCGGGTAGGACGGGGATTCACAATCATGGAGTCCAGCATCTGGGTAGCCGTGATCACGGGCTTGCCGTTCACATTACAGCGCCGGATGATCTGTTTCTGGATAATGGGGACATCTTCAGCAGAGGTCTCCACTCCCAGGTCTCCCCGGGCTACCATGATGGCATCCGATATCTCTATGATGGCATCCATGTCTTTTACCGCTTCCGGCTTTTCGATCTTGGAAATGATGGGAATGGTGCGTCCATATTTCTGGAGCATGAGAAGCTTAAGCTCCCGTACATCCTCAGAACTGCGTACAAAAGAGAGGGCTACAAAATCCAGATCATGCTCAAAGGCAAATGCCAGGTCTGCCCGGTCTTTTTTAGTAATTGAGGAGATCTCTTTGAGCTTGATATGAGGCAGGTTGACTCCCTTGCGGGGTTTTAGTATACCCTGGTTCATGACCCGGGTATAGATATCCCGACCCTCTACTTTGATGACTTCCAGCTCCACCAGGCCGTCATCGATCAGGATGCGGTGGCCCGGTTCAGCCTCCTTGTGGAGATGCACATAATCTATAGATACCTTTTTAAAATCACCCACTATGTCTTCCGTAGTAATAATAAGCTCATCCCCTTCATGAAGGAGGTAGCTGTCTTTTTTAAGCTGGCCGATGCGGATCTTGGGTCCCTGGAGGTCCTGGAAAATACCAACATGGCGGTTGAGCTCCCGGGCCGCTTCCCGTACCAGATCTACTGACATCTTATGATCTTCAAAAGTTCCATGGGAAAAATTCAGACGGATCACATTGGCCCCGGCCTGCAGCATCTGCTTGATCACTTCTTTGGTGCGGGAACTGGGCCCCAGGGTGGTAACGATCTTGGTAAATTTACTTAGCATTCTAGACCCCTTTTATAAAAAAAAGACGGTTAATCTTATAATTACCGTCTTTTTTTAAATTATTACCAGCGGCCAGAGGGAATCGAACCCTCACCATCAGCTTGGAAGGCTGAGGTACTACCATTGTACGATGGCCGCATTAAGGATAAATATTATAGTGCAGTCAGCACTTTTTGTCAAGAAACTAAATAAACCAGGCTTTGAAGAAGGCCAGGTGCAGGATAGCTACTACCAGCAGCACTATACCTACATAATCTTTTACCTTATCAATAAAGGCATAGTATTTTTCCTTGGCTTCCTGGGGGATGTTCAGGAACTCAATGATCTCTACATCTATGATCAGTCCGGACAGCATGAGGAGCAATGAAGGAATGAGGGCCCCGATCACAGAAGGGCTCATAGCCGCTGAAAAATCAGGGGCAAAAAGGTTCCAGAGTCCCAGGACCAGAGCGGAAATGGAGAATATAAACTTGGCTCCCTTGTTCTTAAAGAATACGTCCAGCTCAGACAAAAACTTGGCTATACCGCTGGCTTCCTGGTCCTTGGCCACAGGAAACATCCGGGCTATCATAGAACGGGACAGGATAAAGCCGTACACTAACAGGACTAAGACAAACAGGATAACTCCCAGCATTTTTTCCTCCTTTGGTATATCGCTCAATCGCAATATCGCATAAGTATAAGGGAAAGAAATACCAAAGTCAAGATGATGGGCGGGTCTGTACAATGTAAAAATTTACGTCTCCAGGGTGATGCATTTAGGTCAAGGCAGAGCACCAAAAACAATAAACATTCAGATGATAGAGAATGATTTGTAAATATGTATAATAAGTTGAGATATCTTTTAGTTAAGTCTTTTGTACCGAGCCTTGAAGCCCTGATTTGCTCCACAATGTGCGCCACACAATACACCCCAAAAGGGTTGCTACCCTATAATGTACTCATCCGTAATCGGCCCGGTCTGAGTTAAAAAAAATTGTCCTCCATTCATTCTTTGTAATCATGATATATTAACTAAATATGACACAGAAGCCGATGAAGGACATCGACCCGGCTCAGGCACATTGTATGCTATACTCCAGGGCTTCAATTGCCGAGGGCATGCCACTCCGTTTTCTCTCCCAAAGCCACTTCTTTGCTTCGTTTCTTGTGGCCTGCAAGAAATGAAGAGGCCCTCACGTTGGCAGCGTGAAATGATGATGAGTGCATGGCTGGTGTTAGCCATACTTATCGGGAGGGGTGCTAATGGACTGGAGTATGCCGGAGGCATTAGCAGGCAGGCAGTTCAGCCTGGTGAATAATATCCCTCAACGCAAACCAAAAGAGCTGGTCCGCAGTCCTATCTCCTGGGGGAAGGCAGAAGGCAACGCCCCATTTATGATGGGAGGGGCATCCATATCAGCAGCAGGGTACAGGGAAAGAGGACAGGCCCTACCCTGAGCTGAAAGGAAGAGAAAAAGGATCAGGTAAGCCTCTTGTGAAAGCCTGATATTAGCATCCATTTTTTTTGAATCCGGCCGGACTTGACAAATAGCCGGAAAATCCCTATTATTATAGTAACAGGAGTGAGATGTGTATAGAAACAGTCTGCAGAACCTTATGCTGGGCATCATCGGTATCTTTGTTTTTTTTGTGCTGTTCCGTTTTTCCTTTGCCCTGCTGGGCATACTGATACTGGGGGGCGGAGTGTTTTTCCTGGCCTATGCCATATACACGATGTACCAGACCGCAGTGCAGCGTCACAAGGAATCCCAGTATGATGAAAAAGGGCGGCGTATCGCCAAGACCACCATACTGGAGATGAAAGATTCTGAGGAAAAAAATGGCTAAAACGGCAGAAACCCCTGACATCCCCATTAACCATATCGTCAGGAAAGTAAAACACCTGGTGATCCGGGCCCGGAAACTGGTGCAGGACAGCCTGCAGAGCGACTACCATTCGGTATTTAAGGGCCAGGGGATAGAATTCAATGATGTGCGTCCCTACCTGCCCGGGGATGATATCCGTAATATAGACTGGAAAGTCACGGCCCGCATGAACGAGGCCTTTACCCGGACTTATATTGAGGAACGTCAGCTCACCGTGATATTCGCGGTGGATATATCCGGCTCCACCGACTTTGGCAGTGATCGTTCCAAGCGGGAGATCATGGCCGAGATCGTGTCACTGCTGGGATTCGCCTCCTTCTTTAATAATGACAAGGCGGGGCTCATCCTGTTTAGCGACGATATAGAGAAGATGATCCCGCCCCAGAAGAATCAGTCTCATCTGTTCCGCATCATCCGGGATACCTGGTATATGCCCGCCCAATCATCCGGTACTAATATCGAACACTCCCTCAATAAACTCAATAATATCCTGAAAAAGCGGGCGGTGGTGTTTTTGCTGTCTGACTTTCTGGATGAGGGTTATAAAAAAGGGCTGGGCAGCCTGGCCCGTAAGCACGATGTCATCCCTATCGTGGTCAATGACCATCTGGAATCCCAATGGACTCAGGATATATTTCACTCCTTTCCCGTCCTGATGGAAGTGCAGGATGCCGAGACCGGGCAGAGCCGTAGTCTCGACCTCAATCACCGCCGCCAGAGCAATCTGGGCTATTACCGGGACTATTACGAAAAGCTGTTCCGTAGTCTGGGCCTGGACTACCTGGAGATCGATGACCAGGTGGATTATTTCCGTAAGATCGAGCTCCTCTTAAAAAAACGCCTGAAAAAATAATCCCTGTTATATACAGGGCACCCTATAGGCATCATGGACGATAAGCAGGCTAAATAACAAAATCTTTCAAAGACAATATGCAGCGCTCCGGAGATTTATGGCAGGTGATCTGGGCTCAGGCTACAGACCGGCTTCTTTCATCTGCCGGTCCAGAATTTTAGTGAACTGCTCTATATCTATAAAATCAAGGGACAGCAGGATCTCCCCTAACTTCTGATCAGGATGAGAGGCCTGCTGAGCCAGAGCCTGAGCCAGCTGATCTGCAGTGATGACTCCTTCTGCCAGGAGCATATCCCCTATCTTCATTTTCTGCCTCCTTAGCCTCTGTGACTCCTATAATGGCACATTATTTTTATAAGAGGTCAAGGTGAAATTTATTTCCGGGATTGAAATATAAAGAAGCACAGTGTATAATAGTTCATGTACTCAAGGAAGTATTTATGAAAAAACTGATTTCTGTACTGATGTGGGTATTTTTCCTGCTCAGTAGTATGGTGTTATTCTTTCTGGCCCTGCTCATTCTGACCCTGACCGGCCTGTTTGATAAAAACCGGGTGGCCCTGCACCTCTTTTCCTGCTGGTGGGCTCATCTCTATATAGTGGTCAATCCTTACTGGTCTCTGCACATCCAGGGCAGGGAACATATACAAAAAGGGCGGACCTATGTGCTGGTATCCAATCACCAGTCAGCTCTGGATGTACTGATCCTGTTTTCCCTGTACCGGCAGTTTAAATGGGTCTCCAAGAAGATGCTGTTCCAGCTCCCCTTTATAGGCTGGAATATGAGGCTCAATCAATATATTGCCATAGACCGGGCCTCTGTGAAGAGCCAGCAGAACATGCTCACCCTGGCCTGCCGCTACCTGGAATCAGGGAGCTCCCTCATGATGTTTCCGGAGGGAACCCGGAGTAAAGACGGTGACATAGGGCATTTTAAAGACGGAGCCTTTCGCCTGGCCCGGGAAAATGGAGTGAGTATCGTACCCATTGTGCTGGATGGGAGTTACGACGCCCTGGAGGGATTATTCATAAAAAAGCGGGCCCACTTCCAGGTCAAAATCCTGCCTCCTGTGACTGCGGACTATCTGAAAGAACATAGTGTAAAAGAGATCAGAGACCATATTTATACCCAAATGGGTGAAACCCTCTCGGAGATGCGATCCTAAGCCCTCTCAAACCGTACCCGGATCTTCCGCATGCCTTACAGTGATGAAGGTGTAATCGATAAGGAGCATCCCGGCTCCTATTACGGCCACCGCTATCCACTGAGGCAGAGATAAGCTCTCATGAAAAAACACCTGCCCTCCTACCAGGGGAACGATCACGGCCATAGCATTGAAATAGGGTATGACTGTTATAGCCTTATGGCGCCGGTAAGCAAACTGCATGGACAGAAAACTCAGCAGGAAAAAGCCCAGGAACAGATAAAAGCTGGGCTGGAGATAAAGGGCTATATCACTGGTAGTGGATACCTTCTGATAGATCTGGGAGAAGCCGGTCATACTGCCGGCCAGCAGAGCCAGCAGAGCCCCTACCTTCTGCTCCCTTAAGCGTAGAATAAGAATAATAATGAGCAGGAGGGCCGCTATCCCCCCGGCTACGGAAAGAAACAGGGCATCATTGCGAATATACTGGGGAGTAGCACTACCAGGCCACAAAGGCATGGCCAGCACTCCCAGAAAGATCAGTATGACCCCGGCCAGCTCTCTACGGGTAATAGCCTCCCTGAGCACAAAATGGGAAAACAGGACCAGGGTGATAAGTCCACTACCCGAGAGCGTCCCCACTATAGTGGTGTGGCCCAATGCAATAGCCCGGTAGATCAGTACCAGTCCCAGATTGGAGCTGGCTATACCCAGCCCCCACAGGAGGAGGCGACGGAACTTCTGCCTCCGGTCTTCATGAGACTGTATGCCTGAGACCTGGGACTTTTGTGTACCCTGACCTACTGCGATGAGGGAATTTCCCAGAAAAGCCAGGCCGGCACTGTAAATGAGTGATAAATCCATGGTCAAGCCTTGTTTTTTATTCTTTGGGCATAGTATAATAGTGTATATAAAAAAAAGAAAGACTTAAGGATAGTATATGGCAATACTGGTAGCAGGCGGATGTGGTTATATCGGGGCCCATGTCTCTAAACTCCTCCACAAAAGAGGCTATGATGTCATCGTCTATGATAACCTGTCCCACGGCTACCGGGACAATGCCCAGTGGGGGACTTTTATCCAGGGGGATATTGCGGATAGTAAGAAGCTGGATGAAGTATTTTCTCAAAACAAAGTCGATGCCGTGATGCACTTCTGTGCCTTTATCGAAGTGGGAGAAAGTGTAGCGGACCCCGCAAAATATTACCTCAATAATACCAGTAATACCCTCACAATGCTGGAAGCCATGCGTCGACATGGTATAGATAAGTTTATCTTCAGCTCTACGGCAGCCGTATACGGTATGCCGGAGCGCATTCCCATTCAGGAAGAGGACGCCAAGCTCCAGATCAATCCCTACGGCAACTCCAAGTGGATGGTGGAACAGATGCTGGAAGCATTTGCGTCAGCCTATGAGCTGAACAGTATCCGTTTCCGGTACTTTAACGCGGCAGGGGCTGACCCTGACTGTGACACCGGAGAGGCCCATGTGCCGGAGACTCATCTCATCCCACTCATCCTCGATGCCGCCCTGGGGAAACGCTCAGCTATCAATATCTACGGCAGTGACTATGACACCAAAGACGGCACCTGCATACGGGACTATGTCCATGTCAACGACCTGGCCGACGCCCATATCCGGGGTCTGGAATCCCTGCTCCAGGGCAGTAGCGGTACCCGGGCTTATAATCTGGGCTCCGGTGAAGGTTATAGCGTACGGGAGATGATAGCTATGGTAAAAAAAGTGACTGGCCGTGACTTTAAGGTAGTAGAAGTGGATCGCCGCCCCGGTGACCCGGCCTACCTCATAGCAGATAGTATCAAGGCCCGCACTGAGCTGGGCTGGAAGATGGAGTATGGACTGGAGGACATCATCGCTACAGCCTGGGCCTGGCATCAGAAGCTGCAAAGCCTGGAGCTGGAGTAGACTGTACAGACTTTGTTGAATCTTGCTCTCTGGAGGCTGGTTGGCCTCTCGCAAAGACGCAGAGTTCGCAAAGGAGATTCAAAAGAGATACTGAAGGCGTAGGAGTAGTTTTTCTATCTGTCTTGAGGCCAGATAAAAGTTTATCGTTTCTGCTTCGTGTAGATATATTTGCTTATATACCTACTAAGAAAATCATTCTATTAGCACCACCAAGCGCTTTACTTTGCGGACTTTGCGTCTTTGCGTGAGGCAATTCAAACATCATCCATCAAGATTTAGAAATATTAAGTTCACGATTACTACTCTTTGTCGGTCTTACGGATGACCTCGATGGTGAAGTCGGCGGCCAGGGCGGCAATGGCTCCGATAGCAGCCAGGATAGGTGCCACGATCACTCCCAATACTCCTACGGCAATGGGGATCTCGAGATAGGTCTGGCCTTCTTTGTTCTTGATGATAATGCGGCGTATATTGCCTTCATTAATGATCTCTTTGACCTTCTTCATGAGGTCTTCACCCTTAACCTGAAATTCGCTTTTCACTTCTTCTTTTTTTTCCTGATCGCTCATGAGCACCTCCATATATTCCAATATCTAATCTATATTAGTAATAAAACACTTTTTCGGCAATGTTTTGTTACCGTTTTTTTTTATTTTTTTCCATCTTGAAAAATACCTCATATCAGAGTATAATAGCTGATTGCCCAAAGGAGGACAACATGGAATCATTCTCAAATATCGAAAAAATGCCCTGCGCCCTGCTCAGTAATGTGGATCTGCCCTCAGCCGAGGTAGACGGAGAGGTGGTCAACACTGAGATCACCGTAGAATATGACAATGACACGGAGCAAATGGTGTGGACTTTCTCTGGTAAATCCTTTATCTATCGTATTGACCGGGCCCGGGAATTTTTGTTCCTCCAGAAAGTGATGGAAGAGACTTTTGAAGAGGTGCAGGAACTGGAGGAATGTGAGCCCTTTAAACTGTGTGATGTCATGATCGAGTATGAGGGAAAAGTCTATTCCGCCGTACTGACCCTGTCCAAGACCCCCGATTATTATGATGTCATGACCCTGGCACAAGATACGGCTATTGATGATGACCTCAAGAGAAAGCATATCAATCACATCATCCTGTGGGAGATGAGCGACTTTCAGGACTTTTTCCAGTGGGTCACCACTACTCAGGTCACTGCCTATAACGTGAAGGAGCTGCAGGCTTTTGACCGGCTCTACGAAGCGGAGATGGGCTAGATGTCTCAAAGCGGATCGGGGTATCACTCCATTCCCCTCAGTTTTAACCGAAAGGCGGTACGGGCCTCGGCGGCTGTCAGCGCCCGAAAAAGTGTGATACACAATATGACTGAAGTGGATGTCAGCCTGCCCCGGGGGTTCATCCAGTCTCATCGGGAAAAAACAGGGGAAAAGCTCTCCTTGATAGGCCAGTTTATCGATGAAGTCAGGAGCGGCAGACTTCTGACAGGAATTTAGGGTAAATGGAGCAATAAAGGGCAGAGAGGGCTAGATTTTCTTTTTTTCCGGTCTCCTGCTATAATCTATACATCTCTGGAGGTCACGCATGGACAAACAAACTATTTATAAGATCATATACACCGCCATATCCCTGGTATCAATGATACTGATTACCCAGATATTACTGCGCCAGGCCAAACTGACCCAGCAAAAGCTGAAAATTCAAAAAAGCCGTTACTTTATGCTTCGAAAAGTAATACGGGTATTCGCCGTGATCATTCTGGCCATTCTTCTCATCGTCATCTGGGGACTGGATATGAAAAACCTGTGGGTGACCCTGACTAGTATCCTGGGACTGATCGCTATTGCCTTCTTTGCTATCTGGAGCCTGATCGGAAATATATTAGCCGGGATGATCATTTTCTTCACTTCCCCCTTTAAGGTCAATGATACTATAGAAGTCCTGCCTGATGGTATAAAGGGCAAGGTACTGGCTATCAATGCATTTTATACTTTACTGGGTGACGAAAAAGGCAACTATATCAATGTGCCTAACTCCCTGTTTTTCCAGAAATATATAAAGCTCATCAAAAATAAAAAAGCAATAGTCGAGATCAAAGATGAGATTGCAGAAGAAATTAAAAAAACAAAAGGAAAGACCAAAAAACATAATCAGGATTCTGAAGACTAAAATATCCTTACCCGCTATAAACATTTTCAGATTAGCCCATTACACAGATATCTTTATTGATTCTTACACTCCACCAGCTCAGCCAGGACCTGGTACTCGGAATGCAGATTGTCAGGGGCCTCGCCCTTACCTGCCCCTGATATTTCTATGAGCTTTCCTATCACGCGCGTCTTTCCCTTACAATCTATAGGGGCCTTTGAATAAAACACCAGCTGTGTCCCCTTCCAGTCCAGAAATCCATCATAAGGATAGTCCGGGTTAAATCCCATCATATGCTGCCACATGATACCGGTGATCTCTCCATTCAGCTCGATCACCTGACCCACATAGTCGGACAGATTCTCTGGATCGATGGCTACTGCTTTGGGTCTCTCCGATTGACAAATGATCCTGTCAGCCAGGATCTGCAGCTCACTATAATGCGTCTGGGAACCGGGCCGCTTGGACTGGCCTTCCAGTCGGATCACCTGGCCCTGCACCGTGAGCGCCCCCTGGCATTTCACCGGCTCCCGGGAATAGACCACCGTCTGGTCATGCTCCCAGTCCAGATAGATCATATAGGGGTAATCCTCCCGCATATCGATCATGTGCTGCCAGGGCATATCCGATACCTTACCCTCTATCTGGACCATCTTACCCACATAGTCTGTGAGGAAACGGGGATTGTTTTCCATCTTTATTTCCTTGCTCGAACAGGACATCAGTAAAATCGGGAGCAGGATTAAATAAGGTCTGCATTTCATCTTCTGTCCTTTTTTTTTAAATAATAGCAAGGGTCGCGTATTAAAGCAACTAATCCGCATCCGTTTATTCTGCGCGAATTATTTTAAAAGTCCTGTAAAACGGTGTACAATATCCCTAAAAATGAGGTAACTAAAAATGAATAATCAAAATACTATGCCCATAAAGAGGGGTATCACCACTCTGATAATTTCTTCTGTCTTCATTGCCCTGCTCATAGCAGCTATTGGCATCATGGAACTGTTTATGATGGACACTCTTTACCCTGGCCCGGAACTCAGGCTGCGCTTTTACCCCAATACCATCATTAATCTGGCTCTGGCTCTGCCTGTTTTATTATTATCTCTTATTCTTGTGGGAATCAAGAAACCTATCGGACTGATTATCTGGTCAGGCAGTCTTTTCTTCATACTTTATCAATATCTCACCCTGCTCCTCAGTATGCCCTTCGGAATTAGCTTTCCCTTGTACCTTATGGTCTTTTGTCTTTCCCTATATAGCCTCATTGGACTCATGTCTGCTATCCAGAGCGAACAGTTAAGCTCTGCCTTATCCGGGATCATACCTGCCCGCACTTTTGGCAGTATCCTGTTCGGCCTGGGAAGCATAGTCCTGGCCAGGCAGGCCGGACTCTTTATCTCCCACTTAAAGGCATCTACAGCTGCTACACAATCTGACATTGCCCTTTGGATCAGTGACTGTATGATCAGCCCTGCCCTCATCATACTGGGAGTGATGCTTTGGCAAAAGAAGGCGTTTGCCTATGTGGGAGCCGGGTCAGTATTTTTTGGATTCGGCCTGCTCAGCCTGGGAGTGATCCCCGTGTTTATGATGCAGGAAAAAATGAAGGGCGCTTCAGCCGGCCCGGTGGACATCAGTGTTCTGGCTGTCTTTGCCTTATTATGCCTGGTGCCTTTTATGTATTTTGTCAAAGGAACGAAACAGATCGATTAGCCCTGAGGATAAAGGGCCTGCCTTCTCCTAATCCAGATAGGGTACTCCGGTCAGGCGCTCTGATATCTTCCACAACCGCCGGGCATGTTTCTCATTGTGAGAAGCCCGGGTGGATTGTACCAGCACAGGGTAGCCTTTCATTTCCATAAAGCCATCCGGTCCATAGTACTGCCCCCCTGCGGCAGAAGGATCCACACATGCCCGTATACCCGGTAAGGCTCCCATGGAGGCACTCTGCATACTATTGGATAAAAGGTTCATGGCCAGCCTGTACAGCACTTTATTTTCCAGATAATGACTGAGATTGGTGCGTGACACTCCCGGATGAGCCGCCAGTGCAATGGCATCAATGGAGTGGGACTGAAAACGACGGTTTAATTCGTAGGTAAAGAGGAGATTAGCCAGTTTGGATCTGCCATAGGCCCGGGTACGTCTGTAGCCTCTCCCATGGACAAACATCAGATTCCTGAAGTCCATACTACCCATTTTGTGAGCCATACTGCTGATGTTGACCACTCTGGCCCCCGGGCTGGATTTTATCCTGTCAAGGAGCAGTCCAGTGAGGGCAAAATGCCCCAGATGATTGGTCCCGAATTGCAGTTCAAATCCTTCAAAGGTCTGTTCAAAGGGAGACATCATGATCCCGGCATTATTGAGTAAAACATCCAGTTTTTTATATTTAGATTTAAATTCCTGAGCGAATTTACTGATAGAGTCCAGGCTGGCCAGATCCAGGCACATAAGCTCTGCCCTGGCTTTGGGTGTATCTTCCATTATTGTCTGGAGAGCCATTTCTCCTTTTTTTCTGTCCCTGCAGGCCAGCACCAGCTGTGCTCCTTTTTCGGCAAACACCCGGGCTGCTTCGAAACCGATCCCACTATTTGCTCCGGTCACAATGAAGGTCTTTCCTTTCAGATCAGGGACCTGGTCTAATGTCCATTTCTCTTTCATTATTACCTCCTTTTCTCATAGTGAAAAGATACAAGGGAGGCTCAGTTTTTGCAAGTTTATGATTCCCTTATTTTAACAGAGACCGCCATTCACTTTCCTTTTCATCCAGGGCTTTGATCAGCTTTTCATCCCGGGCTTTGGTGCGGGCTTTAGCTACGTAACTCAGTGCTTCATCGTATTTTTTGCGATGCCCCCAATAGGCACCATACATGAAATAGACCATGGCTTTGTAGTCATCATTTCTGGGTATGGTATTGATCTGAGCCAGGACTATCTCCATATCGATCTGTCCCTGTTTTTTATTACCACCGGCTATACCGGGAATAAAGAGCAGCATCATACCTCTGTAGAAGCGCGGCATATAATGGTCAGGGTACAGTTCTACTGCCCTATCCAGAAGATTCAAGGATGTCTTCATGGCCTTTAACTGATTATGAAACTGTGCCTGAGAACCATAAGCCAGGGCCAAGTAACTCAGGTAGAAGACATTGGTCTGAATGAGAAGCAGAGAATGAAATCCATCCAGTGATTTCCGGGTATAGCCTTCATTAGTGAGGAGATTGCCCAGGCGGTAACAGGCCAGGGCATTTTGAAATCGGAGTGATTCTTCTGTAGAGTCGTTGAGAAAGCCCTGTACATATTGGGAAGTATTTTTTTCGAACACTTTTTTTTCAATATTGATCAGAGCCTGATCTGAAATACTGAATGACGTCATAGGAATAGCCAGAAATAGTAGCTGTAATAATCTTTTCAAATCCTATACCCCCTGTATGCTGAATAGGAGTACTCCCCCTTATATAAGGTTTTATACCTGATTCATAAGCAGTGAGATCTCTTTTTTAAAGGCCTCGCCTCTTTCTTCATAGTTTTTAAACATATCAAAGCTGGCACAGCCCGGAGATAGTAAGACAATATCACCCGGGCTGGCATGCTGCCGGGCATCCTGTACGGCATGGGCCAGAGTGCTGGCATGAAAACTGGGCTGAAAGTCCAGTTCCTTTTCGATCTTATCACTGGCTTCACCGATCAGTATCAGTCTTTTGAGTTTGTTCTGGGCCAGGTCTCTGATCAGGCTAAAGTCCAGGCCCTTATCCCTGCCACCCGCGATCAGTAATACGGGCTGCTGAAAACTTTCCAGTGCTTTTTCCAGGGAATTAACGGTTGTAGACTTGGAGTCATTGTAGTATTCTACCCCCTGGATATTGGATACAAATTCCAGCCTATGAGTCAGTCCCCGGAAGACAGCCAGTACACGACGGATGGCATCTTCGGAGATACCCAGAGAGCGGGCCATAAGCACGGCTGCCATGATATTCTCCATATTATGCACTCCAATGAGCTTGATCTCATCAGTATCCATAATGGGCTTTTGATAATGGAAGATAGTCTGACCATCAAAATAGGAGTCAGCCCGGTAGTCCGTACGGCTGAACACCTGGATATGGGTATCCACATCCGGTAACATGGCCCGGTAATAGGCACAATCCAAATTCAGCACGGCAGTATCATGCTGATCCATATTCCTGAAGATACGCTTCTTGGCCTGTATATATTCAGAGAGGTCCTGGTAACGATCCAGGTGATCAGAGGCTATGTTTAAAAAAGCAGCCACGCGGGGATGGAAGTATATGATCTCTTCCAGCTGAAAAGAGGATAGTTCCAGAATGATCACGGAATCCTGCTTTACCTTCCCATCCAGTTCAAATATAGGAGTACCTATATTGCCCCCTACCCAGGCATCCCGCTCCGACTTGACTATCATGTGAGTAAGAGTGGTGGTAGTGGTCTTTCCATCTGTTCCGGTAATAGCCACATAGGTCAGTTCAGGATAAAACCTATAAAACAGTTCTATGTCACCCATTAGCTCTATACCCATTCTGAGGGCTTCCTGTATAATAGGGATACTCAGAGGCACACCCGGACTGGGGAGGACTATGTCTATCTTGTATTTACTCAAAATATCCGTAGTCTGGCGTCCCAGTTCATTAAACACCTCTCCCCGGTAGGAAAGCTGTTCCAGGAGTTCCCTCTTTTCCTGATTGTCAACACTGTCGGAAAT
This sequence comes from uncultured Brevinematales bacterium, assembly GCA_964537555.1. GTDB lineage: Bacteria > Spirochaetota > Brevinematia > Brevinematales > CAYRWR01 > CAYRWR01. The sequence continues at coordinate 25,020 of CAZIAD010000006.1, read as the reverse complement.
GATCACTTTGGCTTTTCTTTTTAACAGTGACAGGGCAGCGGCATAGGATGTGCGGGCGGTGAATCCCAGGATTAATACGGTTTTTGATTCTACGGAATACATATTGTATGGACCTCTGTTTTCGTTAAGTATCCCATATTTTATGCAGATTCCCTTCTTTAGTCAAATTCCTGTACCGGCCTTATCTCTGAACAGTAAAATTTGACACAAGCCGGAGAAAGGGGTAAAATTATGTCTTATTAGGTGCTACGCATTAAAAGGGAATCCGGTGAGAATCCGGAGCGCTACCCGGCACTGTAAGGGACATATCTGCTCCAACAGCCACTGTGGAAACATGGGAAGGCGGAACCAGAGTCCTGAGTCAGGAGACCTGCCTAATAATAAACTGTTATTTTCCTCGGGATTAAGGAAAAAGCGGCTGATGATTTTCTCTTCCTGTAAAGAAATCCATTCAACCGTTACCTCTATCCTGGCGTGAAACACCCATTCTGTCATCAGGAGTTATTATGGGGTTGCTTTTAGCCAGGACTGGATCGAAAGAAATATTCTTTTTACCAGTCCTAAGTATTTTCATATTTTTGCTCTTAATACCTGCTGTCCCGGCCTACTCCACTTACGATGGTGGCCACAGCACCCATGAGGCCACAGATGACCCATACCTTTATGAATTTCAGCCGGGTATGGATTATAACAGCCAGGAGATAAATACCGCTAATTCCCTGCAGTCCCTGTTTCCGGCATCTTCCATATCTGTAAAAGCCAATGGGACCAAAGGCCAGGTCAATACCCTCACCCTGGATGGCGGGCCTGCTTCCCAGACCAGGCTGGCTTTCGACGGACATGTTATAGATTTTGGCCAGATCCCCATTTTTGACGCCAGCCTCCTGCCCCTCGATCTGATGTCAGAGGTGGAAGTCTATCAATTTAATTTCAGCCCCCTGGGTATCTCTGCTTCCAGCGGCATCATCAACTTTAAACTCAGATCCGGGCTACAAAAGAGACTGCAGGCATCCCTGTCTGCAGGCAGTTTCGCTAACTACCAGGGGTCTCTGCTGTTCCGCCTGGGCAATAAAAGCTCAGTGCAACATCAGATGGGGCTATCCTATAATCAGGCAGATAATCAGTTTATCTATTTAGATACATATAATAATACCAATATCATGTCAAACATGGACTATAAAAAAATAAGCTTTATCCACAAGTTAGTCTCTCCCCATATTGAATCGAGCAGCAGCCTCACCTGGAAAGAAGGCGGGACCGGGAATAAATTCTCTGACACATCCCGGCAGGAAGACCTGTTCTTTATATCAGGATGGAAATCGACCAGCAGTAATATCAATATAAAAGGTCACTATTCCTACTGGCGTAATCAGTACCAGGAGCTCCCCGCCAGCGATATTCATGAAAACCATCAGTTATTATTCCATCTGGGCAAATCCCTGGTTTTAAGCAATTATACGTTTCGGGTAACAGGAATCAGCAAGACTTCTTATTTATCCAGCACCAGGCTGGATCAGGTCTGGGATGAAGATGTGACTTTAAGCCTGGAAAATCAGCTGGATACCCGTAGGATGCTGCTGAAACTGGACCTGGCAGAGAGTTTCAGCCTGCTTCAGGGATTTGCCCTGCTGCCTGCCCTGGCTGCTACTCTGAAGCTCCACCCCCTGATAAGCATGGATCTCAGGGTTTCCCGGGTATTTCAGCGCCCCTCCTTCAACGACCTGTACTGGCCCGCCGACAGCTGGTCTCAGGGTAATCCTGACCTGGAACCGGAGCAGGGCTGGAAATACAAGATTGCCGGGAGATTGTTTCTCCATCCTGTAAAGTTACAGTTCTCTTTTACACTCTCTGACCTGGATCAGATCATACTGTGGGGCAATCAGTCTGGAAAATGGCGGCCCGAAAATCTGGGAAAGACTCTGGCCTATACGACGCAGGGTTCACTGGAATATACTACTGTGATCAAAAATCTTTTATTCCAGGTAGTTAGCTCGCTGTCCTGGAACAGGAGCCTGAATAATAATGATTCTTCACTGTATTACTTGAAAAACACTGTGTACAGCCCTGAAATCAAAGCCAATCTGTCCCTCCTGCTCAGCCGCAGGGAAAAATGGCAGGGAGCCCTGCATCTGCGTTATACCTCTGGCAGATATATCACAGAAGACAACAGCGTCAGCCTCCCTCCTTATTTACTGCTGGATCTACACCTGCAGTACAGGATCGTATTTGTAAATATCAATAATATCCTGGACCAGAGGACAGAAGAAATACAGGGATATCCTCAGCCTGGAATAAATATCAATGCCGGTATAAATATAAAAATATGATTTAGGAGTTCGATAGATGAAAAGAAGATTATTAGTAATCATGGTAATGCTCAGTGCAATAAGTGCATGTGGTATCTTTGATCAAAATCCTCCCCAAAATACAGATCCTGTAGACAAAGGCAGTATACTGGCTATTGATGAGGCCAATCAGAATATGTACAATATAGATCTGGGCAATATGCAGCCATCTTTCTATTCCTATGTGGGGCCTGCTGCCAACCAGGTGATAGTAGACGGGGACTATGCTTATCTGGCTGTATCCCTGTCACACACCATTATAAAGATGGACCTAAAACATGGCGGTGCCCCCGATACTTACCGGTTCTGGGGTAGCCCCAATCCCTACATGATGGCCATAGATAGCAACCGGCTCTATGTCACCCTGCTCAATGATAATAAACTGGCAGTCTTTAATAAAGACACTTTATCACTGATCACAAACCTGGCTCTGCCTGCAGGTGACTATCCCCAGGGGGTGATCAGTGATCACGGGCATATCTATATCACTACCAGTGTAGGCTACCTGAGCTGGGGAGACACCGGAAATTACACCAACGGGCAGGTGCTGGTGCTGGATAAGAATGACTTTTCACTGGTGACAAATATAAGGGTGCATCATAATCCCCATACTTTATGCCTGTATAACGATATGGTCTATGTAGCCGCGACCTCACAGTATAATAATACCGGAAAGGTCCAGGCCATAGATCTGGCTGATTATTCGGTACAGGATATGCCTCAGGTAGGAGCAGAAGCTCCCGGATTTATTTACGAAGACGGATCCAGACTATATGTGATCGATAATCCATCTTATGAGACCTATTATGGCTCCGGTATCTATGAAGGCGGCCTGGGGGGTATCCTGATCTATGACACCCTGATCTCCAATAGTGTACAGATCTTGTCAAACATAGCCTTAAAAGGCCTGGTGTTTGACAATGACTATGTCTATGCTTCATCCGCATACGGGGGCAATAATCTCTACCGCATCGAAAAAAGTAATTGCAGCAATATCAGCATTTTTTCCAATATTGGCGGAGGAGCCATAGCTATCTATCAATAAAAAACAGGGGGCTGTCTGAATTGACAGCCCCCTCTTATTTTCCTATTCTTCTTTATTCTTCCTCACCCTCGGCTTCATCGTCCCGGGCATACAGGCCGTATTCATCCAGCTTGCGGAGCAGAGTCTTTCGGCCGATTGACAATACCCGTGCAGCCTTGGACTTATTTCCATTTACTGAACTGAGGGTGGCCAGGATAGCCTGTTTTTCAATATCCGCCAGGGTCTGGCCCACATCCAGATGAAGCTTACTCTGGGATTCAAAAGCAGAAATCTGGTCGGGCAAAGACTCGACTGAGATCATGTCAGTCTGGCTGAATACTACCAGGTTTTCTATCACGTTCTGCAGCTCCCTGATATTGCCCGGCCAAATATAATTTTCCATCTGGGCCATAGCCTGTTTGGAAAAACCTTTTACGGATTTATTATGTTTGGCATTAAAGCTGTTCAGAAAATACTGGGCCAGTAAGGGTATGTCCTCTTTTCTCTGTTTGAGATTAGGCAGGGGAATATGGACTACATTGAGCCGGTAATACAGATCCTCTCTGAAACGGCCTTCATCCACTTCTTTTTTCAGGTCTTTATTGGTGGCAGCAATAATACGCAGATTGACTTTGATAGTCTCCTCTCCCCCCAGCCTTTCAAACTCACGCTCCTGTAATACCCGGAGCAGCTTGACCTGTGTCACGGGTGAGATCTCCCCTATCTCGTCCAGCAGTATAGTCCCCCCGTCGGCCAGTTCAAAACGTCCCTTCTTTCGGGATACCGCTCCGGTAAAAGCTCCCTTTTCATGGCCAAACAGCTCACTTTCCAGGAGATTATCCGGGAGGGCCGCACAATGGACTTTGATAAAAGGGCCATCCCGGCGGGGGCTGTTCCGGTGCAGAGCGGAGGCTATTACTTCCTTACCGGTTCCGCTTTCTCCGGTGATCAGAATAGAGGCATCTGTAGGGGCTACCTGTTTGACCATATCCAGCACTTTTTTCAGAGCATGGGAGTTCCCTACTATATTATCGAAATTATACTTTTCATCTACCATTTCCTCCAGCTCTTCCTGGCGGGCCCGGCGCTTTCTTTCTGCCAGGGCGCGGTTGATGATGAGGACCAGCTTGTCAATATTGACAGGCTTGGTGAGAAAATCGTAGGCTCCTCTTTTCATGGATTCCACGGCATCATCTACTCCCCCATGGCCGGTCAGGACGATCATAGGGATACCCGGGTCCACTGCCTGCCCTTTTTGCAGGAAACTCATACCGGAAAGCCTGGGCATCTTCAGGTCCAGAATGACTGCATCTGCCCCCAGGGTGCTGAGTTTTTCGAGGCCATCAGCACCATCTTCGGCGGCAATGACATCAAATCCTTCCATTTTCAGTCCCATGCGCAGGGCTTCCCTGATATTCTTCTCATCATCAATCACTAAAACTACCGCTTTTTCCATGACTGGCACCTTGTATCTTTTTGATATAGTGTATATCATAATGATACTATTTGCAATATAAAAGGCTGTTTGACAATTCCTGCTATTCAGGATAAGCTATTGATATTATAATAGACAGGATGACTATGTTTAACCTAAAGCCTGAAAAGAATTTTTATAAGATATTAATGCTGAGTATGTATTTAGTCATGGCAGCTATCATGATATACTTAGGGATACAAGGATTGCTTCATACTGATAAAAATGAAAACCTTAGTATTCCACTGTTATTTTTGTATTCCCTGGCCATCATTCCTCTTATTCTCATCACCATCCGCCAGATCCTCTGCAAAACCGAAGTCTCTTTTACTGACAATAGTAAAAATTTGTTCCTCTATGGCCTCCTCTTTATTCCTATTCCATCCGTATTTATAGTCTACTTTGGATTGTTCTCTTTATTTGCCCTGATTCCTCATCTGTTTAAAAAACGCTTTATCATTGAAAACTGGAAAAAAGAGTACTGGCTGAATATTCTTTTTGTGATTTTTGCCCTGGTCTCTGCCATTCTCAGCCAGTTCAAAGGCCCCGCTTTTTCTTCAATTCCCATATTTCTCATATATCTGATCATATTGATGTATTTTAGCTCGGCTCTGAAGCCCCAGCCTGACTCCGGACGTATTACCACAGTCATCGCCCATGGCATTATCCTGTGGGCCCTCTTCGCTATCCTGCACTACTTCTTAAATAAAAACCTGGATCTTATCTTCATGAATAAGATCAGTGATACCTTTATCGCCAGACAGCACAATTTTATCCTGATCTCGATATTTACCTATACATCCATGACCTCCTGGTTATTTGCTTTAGGCATTCTGATCATAGTGAATACGCTTCTAAAAGATTTTAAAAAAATTACTCTGCTTAATAAGCTGCTCTATGTGGCAGCTATAGGGCTGGCTCTGGCCTTAATCATTTTATCCAGAGGCAGAGCGGCGTTTATCATACTGTTCATGGGGCTGGGTAGTATGGTGATCTTTTATAAAAAGTGGGTACTTATCATCGCCCTGGTAGTCCTGTCCGGCTCGGTTTTTATTATTCCTAATCCAAAGATGAAAAAGACCCTGACCTATATTACCCGGCCTCAGCACATACCTAATATGCAGAGCAGGCTCGATCAGTATAAAGAAGCAAAAGAATTAAGAGAGAAACATGGCCAGATCTGGGGTATCGGCCTTATGAATTTTACCCAATATTACCAGAAAGAAAAACCTATACAATACAAGACTGCGCCCGTTGAATTTATTCACGGACTCTATATCTCTATTCTTACTGAAACAGGGATCATGGGTTTTATCTCATTTTTTCTGTTTTTCCTGGTACTTTTATTTCTGCTGATATTCAAAACACCTAAGGATAATGAATACAGGATACTGGGGATCAGTTTTCTGTTTGCCCTTTTTGGTATTTCTTTAGTAGATTCAATATTATATAATGTTCAGGTAGGAGTAGTCTTCTGGATAATCCTGGGACTGGCTTTTAACAGTAATTTCAAAAACAATGCTATCAAGGAACAATGATGAAAGATACCATATTATTTACCAGTGACTGTTTCAGTGAAGACCGTAATGCATCCCTCATTGCCACTGAACTTCAAAAGATCTTTAAAGCAAAAAATGATGATACCAAAATAGTAGGAGCCTCACTGGTCAGTGAAGGTAATGATTATAAAAACAGAGGTATAGAAGTTATTACAAACTCCTATGTACCCCCCTCCGGCGGATTTGCCACTCAGAGTATAAGAGGTTTTCTGGCAGACCTGTTCTCGGGGAGTCTTTCCATTCCGGGTAAGTTCGTAAAGATCATTAAAAAGCAGAAAGAAAAATTCAAACTGGCTGTTGTAATTGGTGATGTCTTTTTGCTGTGGCTCACGAAAAGAGCACTCAAAGGGACTGGCATCCCCATTCTGTTCTATATCCACTCCAAGACTGATTATATTGAGCCCCATTACAAAATAGAAGAACGGATTATCAGGAATATTGCTTCAGATGTATTTGCCAGAGATCAGTTTTCCGCAGACAATATGTCCCGTCATAATATCCCGGTACAATTCCTGGGTTCTGTCATTATGGACGACCTCAAACCGGGCCCTGATCCACTCAGGCTGGATAAAAAAATCCCAACGGTAGGCATAATGCCCGGAACCAGGGGTGAGGCTCTGGATAATTTCCAGCTCATCCTTAAAACGGTGGAATGGCTGGCAGAATCACGCCCCCTTAATTTTGCATCCGCCATGGTAGGCTCTCTTACAGACCAGATGATACGGGATAAGTTTGAACCGGAAGGGTGGGAATGGTTGGACGAAAAACCCCATCCGGCTATAGTAAAGGGAAAAGCAAAAGTCATTATCGCCCGAAAAGCATTTATCAATGTAGTACAGGATTCTGATGTCCTCATAGGCCTGACCGGGGCAGCCAATGAGCAGGCGGTAGGCCTGGGTAAGCCGGTGATAGCCTTTACCGGAATAGGACCCCAGACCACCAGGCGCCGTTTTACTGAGCAGGAACGCCTCCTGGGAGGAGGAATGAAATACATACAGGACTATCCCGGTGGAGTGGTACAGGAAGTGCTGAGCCTGCTGGATGATAAAAAGCGTCGCGAGGAAATGGGCAGATTAGGCAAAGAGCGAATGGGTGGCCCCGGTGGTGCAGAGAAAATAGCCCGATTTATTTATGGAAAGTATTTAAATCAATGATCAACACTATAAAAAAAACTGAAACAATACTCATTACCGGAGGGGCAGGCTTCATCGGCTCACACCTTCAGGAGCATCTGCTGGAAAATACTGACTGGATCCTATTGATACTGGATGACCTTTCCAGTGGTTTGGAATCTAATATTATCGATCATGAGAGAGTGTTATTTATCCAGGGTAACGTTACTGACAAATCTTTACTAAATAAGATTTTCAATGAAAATAATATAATGTATATTGTTCATCTGGCAGCTATAGCCTCAGTGCAGGAGTGCATTAAAAATCCGGTATATTCTCATGAAGTAAATGCTCTCTCCACCCTTTTGTTATTGGAATTTACACGAAATATTCCAGGGTTCAAAAGAATAGTATTTGCCTCTTCCGCTGCGGTTTATGGGGATCTTCCTGGATTACCAAAATCAGAAATAAGCCCGGTATGCCCTATTAGCCCCTATGGTATTGATAAATACTCTTCTGAAAGATATATTTTGAGTTACAGTGCTCTGCATAATATTCCCAGTGTGGCTCTTCGCTTTTTTAATGTGTTTGGCCCCAGACAAAATCCTCTTTCTCCCTACTCCGGAGTACTCTCCATATTTTTCAATGCTTTTTTTAATGAGAAAATCCCCACCATCAATATTTTTGGTGACGGTAAACAGACCCGGGATTTTATTTATGTTAAAGATATTGTACAAGCCTGCCTGATGGCCCTGAGTGTAGATCAAATGATCGGCCAGGTCTTTAATGTAGGTAACGGCCGGCCCAATAGCCTGTTACAAATAATTGATATACTTTCCAGGATCACAGCAAAAACCCCGGATATTAATTTTATGCCTCCCAGAGCCGGGGACATCAAAGATTCATATGCCTCTATTGAAAGGATTTCATCATTGGGATTTGAAGCTGAATACCCCATCGAAAAAGGCCTAAAAAATTACTGGGATTTTCTGCATGGAGCTGTTCACTCCTCCAGAGATTTATAGTAGTCTAAGAGGTTTTGCCTATAAGTCTCATACTTGAATATATTTTGGATTTTTTCCACATCTCTGTCTTTCAGCACAGCCCCAGACCTAAGATCCTGTTCCATTAATTCCAGGGAATTTGATATACTGCCTGCTTCAAGGGAGAAATAATAGACCCCTCCACAAATATCTCCAATTTCTTTCATGCCAAACTTATCCAGAGTGAGTAAGCGTAAACCACTCAACGCAGCTTCTACCAGAGAGAGAGGGGCTGTCTCATTCAGTGAGCATAAGACCAGACAATGCTGTAATTTCATCTCGGCCATCACTTCATCATGGGATACCCGGCCCTTTAAAGTTACCTGGTCTGTTAGCTTCTGATCGGTCACAAATTTGACTAAATGTGCAGTCTCGGGTCCATCTCCTATAATCGTTAAATGATAGCGGGTGTATCCTGAATCCTTCAGACAACTAAGAAAAGACAGGAGATTTTTTTCCTGAGAGAGTCGTCCCACAAACATAATCCTGATGATTTCCTTATAGGGATGTACAGTATGGGGAGATACCGGGCCGGAAAAAGAAATTGGATTCCTCAAAAGCTCTGCCCTTAAAAAGGAATATTTTTGTTTTATCCTGTCTGCCACATACTGACTGGGACTGACCACCAGATCAAAAGACCTATATAGTCTTCTAATCCAGTACGCATTAATCCACTGTATCTTTTTAATCAAACTGTGGAAAACACTTCTATGGTCCCACTTTAAAAATAGAATTTGCAAAAACGAAGGATTCTTTGTTAAAACCCGAGGTTGGTTCTGTAGGCGGGAATAATGAATAAGTACAGAATTGGGGCCTATGAGATGTGAATCATGCGCAGTGTAGACTACTTTTACTAAGTTATCTTTTTTATAGACTCTGATGGCATCCAGGATCGATGGGCTTAGTATGTGATAGTAGCCATGTAGATGAATAATATCAGGATTTAATTCCTGTAATTTTTTTAGCAGATCACTTCTGTATTTTTTAGAATAAATATAATCCGAAAAATTACTGGCAGTGCTGTACTGTTCCGTACCAAAATATGTGTGCACATAATAATCGTGTTTGAGTACTTCCGCTGTGTCTCTAAACACCTTTTCGGCTCCGCCGGCATGTAGAAAATCATTTATCAATAACAATGTTGATTTATTCATGTGTACCTACCCCGTTTGTTATCCTGGTAATGGATAGTATATGAAATCGAGAGTGAGAAATACTGAGCCCTAATAATATTGTAAAAGGTAGCATCTGAGAGGGAGTGAATAATCGATGTTCAGTCAATGAGGAAAGTATAGCAATCCAGAAGGTAAGAAAAAAAGCATTCCTAATCCATTTATTCTCAATACTTAAAATATATTTTCTCACTTCACCTAAAAAGAAAAGAAGCAATAATAAGCCAATCAGGCCAGTCTCACCCAGAACATGAAAGAATGTATGGTGTGCATGGGCTGAATTATCTTCATAGCCCTCTGGAGTCATAATCATAACAAAATTTTCTATACCTGAAAACTCATAGGGAACATCATTGAAACTACCAAATCCAGTCCCAAAAACAGGACTCTTTTTAAACAAATAAATTGCCCTGGGCCAAAGATTAAACAATCGGTCATTCAAAGTATGTGCCCTGTGGCTAAGAATAGCAGGAGCATTTTCTTTATTGATCCCCTCTGTATAGTGCTTTTTATAGACCCAGTATGCTAATGCCATCTGGCTAATTATTAGAGTAGACACTATCAATTTATGCCATATTTTCTTACCATCAAGGAAGGTAATTATAATTGCCAGTGGAATGGCTATCAGACTGCCTCTGGAGTTGGTCAGCCATAATCCATAAAGGTGGATAACAAAAATCAATAAATTTATAGGGGTTTTCTTTTTTAAAAACAAAGCAAGTGAGAAGCCTAATAGCATAGCCAGGAATCCACCTGCGGCATTATGTGCAATAAATAAAAAATGATAAATCTGGTGTTCAAAAAGAAATAATGTCCCTCCGGTTGAAAAGTATATAATAATAAATATAGCATTCATGATTCCAGAAAAATATATAAAGGATTTGAAGATTGCATCAATATCCAGATCCAGCTTCAGTTGAGCTAGAATAAATAATGGAGCCATAGTAATAAAAATATTACCATCTCTTCTGAAAAAGGAAAACCTGGTCAATACCTGAGGCGAGTAATTGAGAATATTAATCATAAAATAAAACAGAAGAAAAAAGAGGCTTATACTTACCATATGCTGAGTAGGATTCTTTAGTATGAGTAAAGGTAAAATCAAAATCCACACAACTAATAGAGAACTGAAGGGTAGAAGATTAGTAATAGAGAAAAAAAGGCTTATCATTGCAGTCAGTACTACAAATACATATATTTTATTGAAATCTATTAAAGATCTCAACTTCATGGTTTTGTCTTGAAAAAATAGATTCAATCTACCCATATTACTACCTTACTTTGATGTCATCACGTCTGAAATGAATAATCCAGATCCCTATATGTCTAAAGTGGTCTCTGATGTATACAGATTCGTTTGTTGAAAAATTAATGATGAAATGGAAATCTTATTTATTCCATCTCTTGTTAGAATCTGTGATAAACTCCCAAACATATCTCATCTTTTTTTTCCATGTAAGAGTATCTCTTGCATACTCAGAAATCTTACCTGACCGACGTAGTTTACTAGTCTGTGAATAAAAATCTTGGATTTTTAAAAAATCTATATTACTGTCATCATTAGGAAATTCTAAAATAAAATCCAGACCGTCTTGAGTATCTACGTCTGTATAACCGGTAATGACAGGTAATCCAGATGCCAAATATTGCCGAAATTTTAGGGTGGCCCCTTCCTGCAAGTGATTTCTAAACATTGCCAAAGAGGTGATTGCAATATCTGTTTTAGAAATGATTGTGTTAATGAGTTCCGAATCATTTATAAAGCCATGAAAATTAATACCTGGAGTTTCTTCGTCAAAAATATTATCATAACCAATGATGTCCAGGGAAAACTTTTCCCATGCGTTAGCCTTGATAAAGGATTTAACCAGCCTGTCTACTCCATGCCATGGCATACCGGCACTGCCAATAAATAGAAGATGAATCTTTGAATCTTGTGCTGGAGAATACTTGATGAATTTTATCTTATCCTCATCAATACCGTTTCCTAAAACCATCCCATCGATTTTATTCAATTTCATCTCGTAATTAAGAATTTCATTAGTGACCGCAATGATGCCTGAAACTTTTCTCAGATATTTTCTCTGTAATATACTCTCCAAAATCCATCTTTTTTTTGAGATGTTTTTCATTTCCTGGATGACTTTACTTTGCACTTCTACAAAAACAGGAACTATTTTAGATAATCTGGAATATAGATTGAAAAAAAACATCCGATCGCGCACATAGATATAATCAGGATTAATTTTTTTAATTTCGGCAATGGTCTTATTGATTAAACGAATGTAGTCAAGAAAACCTGATTTTTTATTCTTATCATTTACATCATGGATAAATGTCTTCACGTCACTTTTCACATTATTATCTTTATCAAAAATGCCCATTTCATATAAAATTACTTCAATACCGCTATCTTGTAAAGCTTTTTTTTGAGCCTGAATTTTGGTAATAACCCCTCTTTCATCCGGCCTAAAGATCGGGCTCAGATAAATCATTTTTTTCACTAAGCAGTCCTTATCTTAAAATAATATTTTCTATAATCTTTTTGGCTGAATTTCCATCTCCAAAAAAAGGTATTTGAAGTTTGTTCAGATCAAATCCATTTTTGATAAGTGCATAACTACTGGTAATCTGCTCTCTATCTGATGAAGTCAAAAAATTCCAGCCCGATTCTATGGTCTCTACCCATTCCGTTTCATCTCTCATTGTAATACAAGGCACTTTCATAAAATAGGCTTCTTTTTGGATGCCTCCTGAGTCTGTTACAATCATTTTTGATTGAGATTCCAGGGAGAGCATATCCAGATAACCTACCGGATCAATAATCATCACATTTTTCGATACTGATATATCATATTGTGCAATATATTTTTTTGTTCTGGGATGAAGGGTTAATACTATCTTTTCCTCTATATCACTGAAAGCTGCAAATATATCTTTTAATCTATCTGGAAAGTCAGTATTTTCAGCCCTATGTATTGTAGATAATAAGTATTCCTGAGGTTTTAGTTTTAGATCCTCAAGAATTTTGGATTTTTTACGGGATAATTTTGAGTTAAATAAAACCGCATCATACATGATATCACCCGAATTTTTTACAATTAGTGTATCTCCATGTAAAAATCTGCCTTTCTTTTGATCGTATATGTTTTCATTCTTGAGATGGGAAATAGCGGTCTTTGTGGGGCAAAACAGGAATGAAGATAAATGATCTGTCAGTATCCTGTTCTGTTCTTCAGGCATAAACATATTGAAGCTACGCAAGCCTGCTTCTACATGTGCTACCGGGATATGCAATTTACTGGCTGTCAATGCTCCTGCTAAGGTGGAGTTAGTGTCTCCATAGACTAGAAGTACATCAGGCTTTTCCTCTATTAAGACTTTTTCAATGGAACGCATCATCTCAGCAGTCTGGCTGGCATGACTACCTGATCCAATATTTAAATGATACTGAGGTTTCGGTATTTCCAATTCCTCAAAAAATATGTCTGACATGTTTTTATCATAATGCTGTCCGGTATGAACTATGATTTCAGTTACATTTGAATTATTTTTTATGTATCTACTAAAAGCACCAGCCTTAATAAACTGAGGCCTGGCACCAATAACGGTTACTATTTTCATTAAGTATTCCTTTTGAGTTACAATTTATACACCTGATCAGAAGATTCAGAAACAGCATTCCGTAGATCCACTATGAGTTTGGCGTTTTCAATGAGAAATTTTGGATTGAATACTGAGTGATTTGTGGAAATAATGACACAATCCATTGACCTGACAAAACCCGCCTCCAGGGATTGACTCTCTAATTGATTTCCTTCCGGAGTTTTTGCATTGGGGATGTAAGGGTCATGGTAATATACTTCCCCGCCTTTCTTGATCACTTCGTCTATGATTTTCAGGGCCGGGGATTCTCTTTCATCCGCGATATCCGGCTTATAAGCTACACCCATGAACAGTATCTTAGAACCATTGACCGCCTTTTTATGGCGGTTAAGGGCTGACGTTATCTTAATGGTCATCCGGTGGGGCTGCAAAGTATCTATATGCCCGGCTGTATGTATCATAGTCAGGTCAAAATCATAGTTTTTGGCAATATATTCCAGATAAAATGGATCAAGAGGGATACAATGCCCCCCGATACCAGGACCCGGATAAAAGGCCTGGAAACCATAGGGTTTAGTCTTAGCCGCCTCTATCACTTCCCAGATATTGATATTCATTTTCCCGCATAAAAGGGCAATCTCATTGATCATGGAAATATTTATGAGCCGATAGGTGTTTTCCAGGATCTTTACCATCTCAGCTACACGAGGAGAGCTCACTACATGCACAGTCTGAATGGCTTTCTCATATAACTTTAATCCAATTTCTTTGGCTTCTTCAGTCATACCACCTAAAACTTTTGGAGTATTTTCAGTCTTATAGGTTTTATTACCAGGATCTACCCGCTCTGGAGAATAAGCCAGGAAGAAGTCCTGTCCAGCCTTTTTCCCTGATATTTTTTCTAAAATGGGCAGCATAAAGTTCTCGGTAGTGGTAGGATATGTAGTTGATTCTAATGCAATAAAAAGCCCTGTCTTCATATGGGCAGCGATCTCTTCACAGGCGGATTTTATATAGCTCATGTCCGGTTCTTTAAACTGATCCAGAGGAGTGGGTACACAGATTAAAACGGCATCACATTCAGCAATTCTGGAAAAATCCTCGGTTACCATCAGTTTTCCGGAATCAACACAGGTTACCAGATCAGCATCCTCCACATCCGCAATATAATTTGATTTTTGCTTGACCTTCGATACTTTTTGACTACTCTTTTCAAATCCGATGACTTGAATTCCTTTTTTGGCAAAAGTAACAGCCAGAGGCAGTCCTACATAACCCAGGCCCAGAACTCCAATCACTTCATCATTTTGAGCTATTTTTTGTAAAAGTAATGAGGCTGTATCATTCATGTTATACCCTAAAATTCAGATTTACCCATAGTTTATATGGTATCAGGCACTTTATCAACTAATAGCTGACTTTTCATCCCTGTCACTGTAATTCTGTTTTATCCACTTCTGGTACTCGCCGGACTGTACATTTTTGATCCAGTCCTGATTGTTGAGATACCAGCTGATGGTTTCCTCCAGGCCCTGCTCAAAACTGACACTCTGAGCCCAGCCCAGCTCTTTTTTTATCTTATCACAATTAATGGCATACCGGCGGTCATGGCCCAGTCTGTCTTCCACATACCGGATCTGTTTTTGATAAAAACCAGGAGACTTATCCATCTTTTTTGCCAGGATATCACATATCAGATTTACAATTTCAATATTGGGCCTTTCATTTTCTCCCCCAATATTATATTTTTGTCCCAGCTCCCCTGTGCGGATGATATCCAGTATACCCCGGGCATGATCATTGACATACAGCCAGTCCCGGATATTTTTTCCGTCCCCATATATGGGTAGTTCTTTTCCATTTAAGGCATTCATGATTATCAGAGGAATAAGTTTCTCTGGGAACTGATAAGGCCCATAGTTATTGGAGCAGTTACTTAATGTAACTGGTAACTTATAGGTATGATAATAGGACATAACCAGGTGATCCGATGAAGCTTTGGAGGCTGAATAAGGACTCCTGGGATCATAAGGGGTGTCTTCATAAAAATATCCTGTTTCGCCCAGAGAGCCGTATACTTCATCCGTAGATACATGATGAAATAATACACCAGCTTTATCCTTCCAGAAAGATTTTGCGGCCTCCAGAAGGTGGAAGGTGCCCAGTATATTAGTCTGTATAAAAGCATCGGGGCCTAGTATAGAGCGATCCACATGGGATTCAGCTGCAAAATGGATGACGGTATCTATTTCATATTGACTCATGATACGTTTCATTTCCTGAAGATCACAGATATCCTGTTTTTCAAAAAAATATCTGGTCCCAGAATAATGATCTCCGATATCCTTTAATGACTCCAGGTTTCCGGCATATGTGAGTTTATCTACATTGATCACTTTTCCTTTAAAATCCTTCTGTTGGAACAGGTGCTTTATGAAATTCACCCCGATAAAACCGGCTCCCCCGCTTACCAGGATATTCTTTAGGATTCTCATATCTACCTCTTTAGTTACTTGAATTGTCACAGGCCTTCAGTGTAATTTTGATAGACAAATTGGAGATAAGTCTTATAACTATTATCCGGCAAATTGTTTATCAGATCCGAATATTGATCCAGGTTAATAAAATTCATGCGTAAAGCTATTTCTTCTATACAGCTGATCTTAAGCCCCTGTCTCTTTTCAATGGTTTCTATAAAATTGGCAGCCTGATGCATACTGTCATGGGTACCGGTATCCAGCCAGGCGAATCCCCGGCCAAATAGTTCCACTGAGAGTTCCCCTTGTTCCAGGTAGGCATTTAGAACTGAAGTGATTTCATATTCACCCCTGTCTGATTTGCCGATCCGGGATGCTATATCCACAACCTGCCTATCAAAAAAATAAAGTCCCGGTATTGCAAAGCTGGATTTAGGTCTTTTGGGTTTTTCTTCAATGGATTTCACCTTCATATTTTTATCAAACTCTACAACTCCATATGAACTGGGATCACTGACCCAGTAACCAAATATGCGGGCGCCCTTTTCAATCATGGCTTTTTCTTTGAGCATCTTGCCGAAACCATAGCCATAAAATATATTATCACCCAGGATAAGACAAACATTTTCTCCCGCAATGAAATCTTTACCTATGGTAAATGCCTGTGCCAATCCTTCAGGGTGATCCTGGATTTTGTAGGAGATATTTATACCCAGCTCCCTGCCGTCACCCAGAAGCCCCTCTATACGGGGCAGATTAACTGGATCAGAAATGACTAATACTTCTCTGATCCCGGCCAGCATTAAAACAGACAGAGGATAATATATGAGGGGTTTATCATAAATGGGGAGAAGCTGCTTGCTTACTACTTTGGTGAGAGGATAGAGGCGTGTGCCAAATCCTCCTGCCAGTATAATTCCTTTCATACTGAATCCTTTCTGTCTATTTAAAAATCCCTTTCATCTCAGAGGTACTGAAATCTAAAGGCAGATCTACAGGCCGTTTTTCTTTCATTGATTTATATATTGCCAGTATTATCTCCAGAGCTTTACTTCCTGCTTCTCCACTAATAAAGGGCTCTCTATCCTCTCTGACTGCATCAACAAAATCCTTATATAAAGGAGTATGTCCAAATCCATATACAGAGGGAGGATTTGCCAGATCATGATCTACAATAGTATTTTCCGGATCACCTTTTATTTCACTATCCGCAAATCTCCAGGTTTCCATTTTATTAACAGCCAGGCCTCCGATTACTACTGAACCACTTTCTCCGAAAAGACTAAGAGTCTCATTCAGATTTTTCGGGTAAATGTCAGCAGACCCTTCAATCATACCTACAGCCCCGCTTTTAAATTCTATGATTGCGGAACCAAAATCTTCAGCTTCAATTGGCCTGAGATACCTTCGGGTAACACCATGTACTCTCACAGCATCTTCACCCATAAGCCATTGTAGCAGGTCTATGCCATGGGTACACTGATTCATGAGAGTGCCCCCATCCAGATCCCATGTACCCCTCCAGGGTGCCTGAGAATAGTAATTTTCGTTTCTGTTCCACCGTATCTGGACCATGCCATGGAGCATGCGGGTAAATCGTCCATCCTGGCAGGCTTGATAAGCTAATTGCACCGGAGCATTAAATCGGTTCTGGAAACAAACAGCCAGTTTTCTTTTGTTTCTGCGGGAGGCGGCATTCATGCGCTCTGCATCTTTCATAGAAAGAGCCATGGGTTTTTCAACAATCACATTAATACCGGCATCCAGGGCAGCTACTGCAATATCCGGATGATAGCCCGACTCAGTAGCAATGGCCACTATATCCGGTTTTAATTTCAGCATTTCTTTGTAATCGGTGTACACACTCACTTTAGCATCAGGAAAATCTTTCAGATGTTCTGATTTTTTTTCTTCGGCCCTGTCTTTGATAACATCACATACAGCAATCAGCTCAAGCTCATCATGATTATGTTTAATTGCTTCCAGATGCTTAAAAGATATTCTTCCACACCCGATTATTGCGATTTTATTTTTCATTTTCTTTCAATCCCTCACCACTTTTTGTATAACTGCGCTGACAATCTCCACATTCCAGGGTATCTGATAGTACATTTCCGCATTCACAGACCCACCCCTTTTGCCGGGCAGGATTGCCATATACCAGAGCGTGATCCGGAACATCTCTGGTTACCACCGACCCAGCGCCCACAAAACTAAATCTCCCCAGAGTAATGCCACATACGATAGTAGCATTGGCTCCGATAGTAGCCCCCTTTTTTACCAGGGTTTCCTTATATTCATGCTTCCTCTCGATTAAAGATCGGGGATTGATCACATTGGTAAAGACACAGGACGGTCCGCAAAACACACCATCCTCCAGTATAACCCGATCATATATTGATACATTATTCTGAATCTTAACCTTATCTCCCACCACAGCTTTAGGGCTGATCACCACATTTTGTCCGATTCTGCAGTCCTTTCCGACCTGGGCTCCTGACATGATATGGGAAAAATGCCAAATAGTGGTGCCGGAGCCGATTTGCGCTCCTTCATCAATGAAACTGGAAATGTGAACCTGAAAAAAACCGTCTTGTACTTCAATTTTTTTTACTTCTGACATATATCCTCATTCTTTCATTTGATATCTAAACAAATTTCTTTATCTTAAATATAGCATATTTTTAGTTTTTTTTATATTATTTCAATCATTATTACATCAATTTACTATATTTATCACTGATTCTTTTACCATATTCAATATAGGAAGCATGCCGCACTTTTTCTGCTATTTTCTGACGGTTATACTGAGAATGCTTTTTTATCATCATCAGTAGTTTTTCTTTCAACTCCTGAATATCTGCAGGATTGAACTGATAACCCACACTTTCATCCACCATCTCTTTAATTCCGCCGATACTGCTGCCCACAACCGGTAATCCACATGACATGGCTTCTATTAGTACACAGGGCATTCCTTCTGCAAAGGAAGGTATCACAAAGAAATCAGACGACTGCATTTCATGGGCGATTGAGGTCAGATCCATTTTACCGAGAAAATCAAAATATTGTGTCACCTTCAATTGTCTTGCAGTCTCCTCAAACATTTCTAGACCATTTCCATAGCCTATCACTTTCACTTTAAATCCCTTTATGACTGCCGGATCTATTAAGGCAACTGCTTCTAAAAGACCGCCTAAGCCTTTACGGTTATCAATGTTTAAGATGCCGCAAAAAACAGCTGTGGTAGAATGTGCTATTTTCGAATAAGGTTTGCTGTAGAAGATTTCACTATCATAGATGGTATGTTCCACCTGTCCATTTCGGGGGTTCAATCTCATTTCAATGAATTGATTCAGTAAGTCCTGGCTCACACAAAAGAAAATATCAGCAGCAGATGTTGTTTTCTTAAATAACTCATATAAATACTTTTTCCAGCCCGGTACTCTGGATCCATGCACTTTTTGAATATCACTGGCTACTTCGGTATATATAAATCGGGAATGAAAATGTTGTGCCAGTCTTAAAGCCAAAACTGAAGAGGGAAATGCTACATAGGAATGAAAAATGTCGATATTCTCAGGGAGTGTTTTTTTCATTTTCTTAATAAAGAAATTTAAAATCCTGTTATTATAAATACTCAGAAAGGGATACAGAATTCTATCCATTTTACTAAAATCATACATCTTATCAGATGTTTTATTATATATTTTTGGATTTAGAGTTTTATTCTGTTTAAAAAATACTTTTTTAAGCCACTTCAGAATTTTTAGTTGGGGAAGTTTTAAATGATATCTATATACTTCAAATCCTTGGAATTCTTCTTTGATAAAGGATAATGAAGGGAAAAAAACATTGGAATGACTGATGTAAGGATGAATCAAAATGACTTCCTCAACATAGGCTTTTACCGCGTGGGCATGTTCCAGAACAAAAACACCGTTAACACCATCATCTTTAGTAGGTAACCAGGTTGAAATCACAGCTATTTTCATATTTTGCTTTACTCCTCTGTATTACCTGAAAGCCACAGGAAATACTGCGATATACCATCCTTTAGATTGATCTCAGGTAACCACCCGATCCTGTTTTTGATTTTACTAATATCTAAAATATTTTTAGCAACATCTACTTTTCTTGCTTCTGTATAATTAATACTGATATTTGAATGAGATGTTTCCAGGATAGTTTTTAGGACCTGGTTTATGGTATGCCCCTTACCTGAGCCAACATTAAATACTTCATTCCACTGTTGTTTTTCCACTAGACTAAAAATCGCACGGGAAAGATCATCTATATGAAGGTAATCTCTCACAATTTCCCCGTTTCCCCATACTTCCAGGGCTTCCCCTTTAATAGTCTTAGCTACATTGACAGCAATCAGGCCTAGTTTGCTGTTGGGATTCTGTCCTATACCATATACATTTGAAGGCCGAATAATCAGGTAATTCAAGCCGGTATGATGATGATTAAGCTTGATGAATTTTTCAATAGTTAATTTCAACCATCCATATTCATTAATTGGGTTGCAGTCATCAGTCTCCTTATTTATGGATTTACCATTGATCCCATAGATACTCCCGCCTGAAGATATATATACTATTTTCCGGCAGTTATTCTGTTTCATCAACTCTAATATATATATAGTAGAATACAAATTAGTATTTATAGTCTCCCTGATATTATCGGATTTGGAACTGGGTAAGATGGTACTGATTGTATGATACACAGAATCCACTTTAAAATTTTCAAATAACTTGCTTAAATCATCTCTACTGCTAAAATCACCCTGTACATATTCCACATTTCCATTTTTTTCAAAGCCCAATCTATCCCAATCCGGCGCTCCCGAGTCAAAAATCAGAATTTTATGTCCATTCTGCAGAAGTTTTCTAGCGATATTTGATCCAATGAATCCTCCGCCCCCTAAAATCAGGATATGACTCATAAATCAACCTTCTGGATATTTACTTTGGCCCGAAATAATTCTCGAATGTTTTTTAGCCTTGTAAAAAGGCGTTTAATACTTCTTTTTATTTTTAATTTTACCAGGAGAACAATGGTAACCTTCTGCTCTAATAAATGCAAAATGGAACTGGTATAATGATCATTGCTGTTTTTATCAATCAGTCCTAATATGATTTGTTTTAACTCTTCCTGCCTCTCTTTCTGAACTGTAATTATACTATTTATATAGCATAGCACATAATCCTTCAGTTTATGGTCTGAATATATTTTTCGTATGGCAGTCCATTGGATTTCATCTTTTTTCAAGGAATCTACTTCATCTATATGACTGTCTAGAACCTCAAAAAACTCACTCAGGTTGACTCGAGCATCATGATATTTCGTTGTTGCCTGATTTTCGCTAATTCTATAATACATTAGTCTATCATCAATTATAGCTGTGTCACAATTTTTTGCTATTCTTAACCACATATCCAGATCAACAGCATGCCTCAAATCTACATTAAAATATCCTGTTTTTTCCAACACAGATCTTTTTATCATAGCAGAAGGGCAGGTCAAAAACGAATTAGTATTCTTCATTAATGCTTGAACTAATTCTATATAGCTTATTTTTTCCTTATTATATAACTCTTCCGGTAAATAGGTATTCCCTATAATATTATTTTTATTATTGATAAAATGCACCAAAGTAAATATGATTCCAAGATCCGGATTTTTTAAGAATCTCTCAGCCTGCTTTCCAATAATATTTTCACTATATAAATCATCTGCATGAAGTATATTTATGAATTCTCCTTTGCTATATTTAATACATTGATTCCAGTTACCTACCATTCCCAGATTGGTCTCATTCTGGTATAACTGAATCTGTTTATACTTTTTTTGAATAAACTTCACCTTATTCACAGTATTATCCAGGGAGCAATTATCCACAACTATTATCTCTATATTTGGATATGTTTGTGCCAAAGCACTGCTAATAGTCATTTCAATATAGTGTTCAGAATTATAAGTAGGAATGCTGATACTTACTAAAGGATGACTGTTCAAAATAATTCCTCTATCAATTTAGTTCAAACTGCCCAGATTATTCCTTTTTTCCGGGCTGTTTCAGAATATTTGTTTATCTGTTCCAGGGAAAGAGATTTCATATCAGCCGAGAAACTGTAATATTCCTTGTACCATTGTACCGTTTCAGATAAAGCTTCAAAGATTGAATAACTGGGTTTCCATTGCAATCGATACATTGCTTTACTGATATCCAGTTTTAAAAATTCTGCTTCATGGGGTTTAGGAGCATTATCCAGTTCTATTATACCATTTCCCCAAAATTGAATAAACTTGTTCACTACCTCTGCGACTGAAAGTATGGCTTCATCATAGGGTCCAAAATTCCAGGCTTGTGCAAATTCTTTTCCTTTTTTCATGATCTGCACTCCCAGCCATAAATATCCGGATAAGGGCTCTAGTACAAATTCCCAGGGACGGGTGGCATGGGGATTTCTAATATTGATAGTCTTGTTCTGAGATAAAAACCTCGCACAATCGGGTATCAGTCTGTCAGATGCCCAATCCCCTCCCCCGATGACATTTCCCGCTCTTACTGATGCCAGAGAAACACCATGTTGATCATGTTTTTCAGGATTAAAAAAAGACGAACGATATGAAGAAGTCAATACTTCTGAGCAACCCTTACTGGCACTATAGGGATCATAACCACCCAAAGGATCATTTTCTCTATAACCATAATACCATTCTTTATTCTCATAGCATTTATCACTCGTTACATTGATTATTCCCTTGACACAGGAATTAGTCCTGGCGGCCTCAAATACATTCAATGTTCCCATCACATTTGTAGAATATGTCTCTATTGGATTATCATAGGATTTTCTTACCAGGCTTTGTGCTGCTAAATGAAAAATCATTACAGGCTGATATTCTTCCATCACTTTTTTTAATTTTTCCAGATCACGGACATCTCCCTCGATATGAGTTATCTCATGTTCAAGATCTAAAACTCCAAATAAATTCGGTTCAGTAGGTGCCGCGAGAGAAAATCCAATAACATTTGCCCCTAATTTCTTCAGCCATAGACTCAGCCACGCACCTTTAAAACCAGTATGGCCTGTGACCAAGATTGTTTTTCCATGATAAAATGATCCAAATGTTTTATCCATGCTGCAAATTCCAGTCATAGGGTATTGTATCAGAAAAAGGATCTAATCTGGATATTTCACTTTTTTTATGCGCAATAGTCGCGCAATTCGCTACTATTGAAAAATCTGTACCATATCCTTTGAAACCATTCCAAACATTTTGCGGCACTTTGACAAGCATATAGTTTTCATCGCCTAAAAATATTTCCATAATATTTCCTTTGGTTCTCGAATCTTTTCTATCATCAAATAATACCATTTTTACCATTCCATATACTACAGAATAATTTAGTTTCATCTCGCTGTGTATGTGCCATGCTTTAATCACATCTTTATATATTTTTGAAAAATATATCTCACCAAATTTTTCAAACATCTCCTCATCGCTCCTAAGCATATGGAAGATAGCCCCTCTTTCATCAGGGATTTTATTGATCTTTTTTATTTCCACACCATTTATAGGTGCTCCTTTTACCCCAGGTATAGTCAGCAAGTCTTCATTTTTATATATCATCGAATCTCTCCCTGTGAATAGTATTTTATTGTTTCAGTCAAACCACTTTTAAGATCATATTTACTTTTCCAGCCTAATTTATCCGCTATTTTCTTGGTATCGGCAAATGTAACAGGGATATCCGCCTCGGATGGAGGCCCCCACTCTTTGTCAAGGCTATACCCTAAAATCTCTTCCAGTGTAGATACAACATCTCTGATACTATAGGGGAATCCGCTTCCTACATTAAATGTCTCATATTTTAATGCTAAAGAATTAATTCCTTCTATTGCAGCTTTATATGCTGTCACAATATCATCTACATAAATGAAATCCAATTTTTGAAAACCCTGGGATAAAGGGATATATTCTTTTTTTAAACCTTTAGTTATCAATGATGGTATTAATTTTTTTTCATCATCATAGGGGCCATATGGCGAGAATATTTTCAAAGTAATGGCTTTTAAAGCTGATTTACCACAACATTCTTTGAGCAATGTTTCAAATGCTATTTTTGATTGAGCATATAGATTGAAAGGGTTATTGGCTGAGAAATCTTCCTGAATAGGAAGTCTTGAAAAATCATATTCAAAAAATGTACCTGTATTAATAAAAAATGGCACTTTATAGATATTACAAAAATTCATTAGCTGTGCAGGAAGGGTGATATTTGAATCCATCATTGGAGCGACATCAGATGATATATGATTTTTTTTGTAATAGGTCGCTAAGTGGATTACCAGATCAAATCCGGATTTTAAAAACAGATCTTCCAGATCTTCTTTATCGCTGTTAAATACTTTTACTTGTTCTATAACATCGATTATTCGGTGAATATCACTGGTAGACCTTTTTAATAAAGTAATATCATAATCATTCTGAATCAATGATTTCATGACATGAGAGCCAATAAATCCAGTGCCGCCGGTCAATAAGATTTTTTTAATCATGCCAGACTTTCCAGGGAGCTTTCCCTTCTTTCCATAGATTTTCCAATTCTCTCTTATCTCTGAGAGTATCCATTGGTCTCCAAAAATCATCCAATTTAAAAGCTGAAATCTGATTTTCAAGAGCTAATCGTTCCAGGGGATCTCTTTCCCAGATAGAATCATCACCATCTATATAGTCAAAAATTTCCGGCTCTAATACAAAAAAACCTCCATTGATATATCCACTATCGCCGGTGGGTTTTTCTACAAATGAAGTCACCTGAGAGTTTTCATCTAAAGTAATTGCTCCAAACCTGCCAATTGGTTGGACTGTAGTCATTGTAACATACTTACCATTTTTTTTATGGGTACTAATCAGGTTATTGATATTAATATTTGCTACTCCATCACCATAAGTCAGCATAAAACTTTCATTCCCTATATAGGGCTGTATCCTTTTTATCCTTCCGCCGGTCATAGAATTAATTCCGGTGTCTATTAGCGTGACTTTCCATTTTTCAGATTTTGAATTGTGAATATCCATACTGTTATCCGATAAATTAATGGTCACATCAGATTTATGCAGAAAGAAATTAGCAAAATATTCTTTTATTATATATCCCTTGTATCCCAGGCATATTACAAAGTCATTAAAC
>CAZIAD010000005.1:18947-148165 GCA_964537555.1 uncultured Brevinematales bacterium | reverse complement strand
TTACCATTATCATCATCCTCCTGTCCCTGAGGCCCTTGTTCCGTTTTCTGCAGGATGGTTCCTCTTATACAAAAGCACGTACGGCCTCACTTAAATTACCCTGGATCATTCTGTATTCCCAGTCTGTGTTCTGGGTAGTGGGGGTCACCGCCTTTTTTATGATGCGGAACTGGGAATTATCCAGCGGATATTCTCATATTCTGGTCTATGCCCAGAAGCTCAGTGTGGGTATGATGTCTTCTATTCTCAGTGCCCAGATCATTAATCTGATACTGATGGACACCAAGGAGTGTCTCAAAGTCCAGGATATCCGTAAGGGAGAAAACGATAAATTCAGCCGAAATAAAGACCTTCTGATCAATATCAGTATTATTTTTACGTTTGTAACCTATTATGGATGTCTGGCTTACTACCACTATACTTCAGAATGGGGCAATGTGACAATATCACAGTTCTGGACTTCGTTTATACTTACCTCGGTGGTACTAGCCATTGCAGCACTCACACTGGTCATCTTATCACGCAGGGAATACAGTAAGCAGGTCTCATTTATGCATATCCGTATGGAGGAATTGGCCAAAGGGGGAGCTGACCTCAGTAAGAGAGTAGTGATGCTCACTTTTAATGAGATTGGGGATATTGCCCGGCTCATCAATGATTTTATCACTCACCTGAACCGGGATTTCAGCAGCCTTAAGACCCTGGTGGAGGAAGCGGGGCGGGATGCAGACCATGTATCCGAGTCTGCCCTCAGCCTGTCTCAGCGCAGCCGCTCTCAGAGTGAAAGAATGGAGCTCATCACCCGTACTATGGAAAATTTTACTACTATCATGGAAAAAATAAAGGAAAATGTCACTCGAGAGAATGAGATCATACAGATGAATGCCTCAGCCGCGGAAGAACTGAACCGGGGTATGGAGTCTATCTCAGACCAGACCAGCCGTATGAATCAGAAGACTATTCAAAACCTGGAAGCAGCAGATAAGAGTATCAGTATAGTGAACTCGTCTGTGGAATCCACCCTGAAAATGAGCGACAAGATGAAAGAGATCGCTGATATGATCAAGAACGTGGGGGATCAGTCGGAGCAGATCGATGAGATCATCGCTACTATTCAGAACATTGCCGAGAACACGGATATGCTGTCTATGAATGCTGCTATCGAAGCAGCCCATGCCGGTAAAGCGGGTATTGGCTTTGCTATAGTGGCACAGGAGATACGGGAGCTGGCTGAGCTGTCCTCCCAGTCTGCCCAGGATATATCCAGTCTGGTCCATAATATCAAACAAAGTATCATCGACGCTGTGGCCATGTCTACTATGGGCGAAGTAGAAGCGGAGCAGGGTAAGCGCATGGCTGAAGAAGCAGGCTCAGCACTCAGTACAATAATGAAAAACATGAAAGAGACAAATGCCATGATCAACGAAGTATCCGGTGTGACCGGGGAGCAGAAAAACCTGTCTGAACATTTCCTGGAAGGGGTAGAATCATTATCCACCTTTTCCAATTCCATACAATCGGCCATTGATGAACAGGCTCTGGAGGCGGTGCAGATCGATCAAAGCCTGCAGGATCTGTCCCATTCCAATGAAGAAAATGCTCAGGCATCACAAAAGCTGGCCAAACTATCTGAGGACCTCAAAGCCCTGGGTGATCGGCTCAACCTGATTGTAGCTCAGTTTCAGCTGGAAGATTCAGATGTAAGCCATGATACTGTCATCCTGTCTGATTTAAAAGAATAAGCATGTCTCCGGAGTTTCTATGCTGACATTCAGGTCTTTTATAAAGCAGCGTCTCTCTTTAGGTTTCACTATGGCATTTTTTTCCCTGTTTTCCATGGTGCTGCTGTTTTTCCGCATGACCTGGACGGGCCGGCCTATGTTTTTGTTCCTGGTCTGGAATCTCTTTCTGGCCTGGATTCCCTGGGTCATTTCCAGTCTGCTCACTTTTCTGGAAGATAAAAAAAGATCCTGGATCCTGATGCTGGTCCTGATGCTGATCTGGATCCTGTTTTTCCCGAATTCTCCCTATATTCTCACTGATCTGTTTCACCTCAGGGTGCGGCATCCCGTGCCTCTGTGGTATGACCTGGTGCTCATTCTTTCATTTGCCTTTTCCGGGATGCTCCTGGGATTTTTGTCTCTCATGGATATACAGAAATGGATTAAAAAGCGGAGTTCTTCTTTCTGGTCCTGGCTAAGCGCCGTCCTGGCTTTATTATTGGGTAGTTTTGGTATTTATGTGGGTAGATTTTTACGCTGGAATAGCTGGGATATTCTCATGAATCCCGTAGAATTGATCGCTGACATGGGAGACCGGATCATTCATCCCCGCAATCATCCCCGTACCTACGGTATCACGCTGCTGTTCTTTTTCTTCCTGCTCATGGTCTATGTCTTTCTTCATGTCTTTAAAAACAACAGCCGCTCTCTCGAAAAAGACCAGGCTCCTACATCGAAATGATCTCGTATCCCTTTTCCAGGTAATAGGAAAAGGATGGGTGGCCCTTGAGCTCAGCATGAAAGGGCAGTCCCTGTTCCAGTATGTCATCATAGGCCTCCATCTTGATGGCACAGGCCTGGCACACACAGTCTATGAGGCCTTTGTCAACAACCTCCCGGTACAGGCTGTGGTAGGGGTGTGCAGGCCGGTTCAGTTCCGGCAGGAGCCGGGTGGCACTTCCTTCAATGATGAGCCGGATGTCATGCCCTTTTTCTTTGAGATCCAGACTGTTTAACAGTACATGGATGAAGCACATACTTTCTCCGTTAAAGGCAAAGAGTGCGATGCGGCGGTTTTCCATATAGTCTCCTTTTCGATATAGGTATTATAAAGCTTGTATGAAGGTTTGTAAACCTACCTGTCAGTGCCTTGATATCTTTGGTCAGGGAGCTTATAATATACCCCGGACAAATCGAATCAGCAAGGAGCGTGACATGAGAATCTTATATAAGCCCAAAGTATACCTGGTAGGCAAGACCCAGGTCGAAGAATCAGGCTGGGATGAATTTCTGAAAGACAATGACCTCATGTGGCCTACTGAAATGGATAGTCCAGCGGGACAGCGGCTCATCGAGATGTTTGGCCGTAACTGTTACATGTCCTATGGGCAGAAAGCCGGCTCCAATTCCAATGAAAAATATCTGGATAACCTGCTGGGTTTTTCCCGGCCCGGACTGGCTCATGGTTCTGTCACAGAACATATTACTTTTAACTTTATGGTAGTCGGAGCGGGACGTGGATTCAGCCATGAACAGGTACGTCACCGGGCAGGCTGGGCTTATAGCCAGCTCTCCACCCGTTACTGTGATTTTGAAAGAGATAAGGAGCCGGGCACCTGGGATCCTGGATTTGTAGTCCCTCCTCTGGCCCAGCTGTCGCAGGAATCCAGTGATCATTTTGTAGAGTCCTACAAGCGGGCAGTGGCAGATTATACCCGGGCCTATGAGCTGGTGTCACGGGATATAGAGGAAAAGTTTGCCGACAAGTTTGCGGAGATGGAAGAGCGGGAACGCCGTACATTTGTCAGAAAGGCGACCCGGGGTGCTATACGGGACCTTCTGCCTATCGGTACAGAGGCTATACTGGGAATGACCGGTAATACCCGGGCCATCTGGAATGCCATCGTTATGCGAGCCAGTAAAGAAGCGGAACCCCAGATCAGGGAGATATTTGTACAGATCGCCCGCATCATGGAAAAAGAGATGCCAGGGATCTTCAAGGGCATAAAATACGAAACTGCATGGGATGGTACCACCTGCGTAGTGATGCCAAAAGAAAAGGTCTAGGCTATATCAGAATTTGCTCAGGCCGCCTGAACCCTGGTCAAAGACCATGGCCACAGGTAATAATATCAGTCTCAGGATGGGCTCTTCATCGATATTGATGCCGGCATGCCGGAGATTATCCAGCAGGCTTTGGGCAGTCTCACTGTCTTCTACCAGGCTGGTTATGATGTATTGCTCTTTGGCTTTATCTTCATCGGTTTTAAAAAAACCACTAAACATAGGGATCTCATCAGAGAGGCTGTTATCCATATTCCGGGAGGGAAAATATGATCCCTTGTTGATGCCTACACTTTGCAGAGCCAGGAATATATCTTCTTTGTAGTCAGTATCCATGACTTTGATAAATAAAAAATACATACTTACTCCTTAGAGCTGGGAATTTCACCCGCCTTTCTGAGAACCCGCCGTGTTAATAAAGGTCCGATCACCTCAGTAAAAATTGTGGTCAAAAGCAGCACATTAATGATCACTGTGGCAATTTCATGTCCCCTGGTTCCAAATGCCGGGACATCAAAGGTCTTTTTTATGGATAAGGCCAGGGCCAGGGCTACGCCTACCTGGGGTAAAAGAGCAAATCCGATATATTTTTTGACCTTAGGGCTGGCCTGGCCGATATGGGCGCCCAAAGTAGCTCCTCCGATCTTTCCTATACTGCGTGTCACAAAAAATACCAGTCCAATCAGGCCGATCTGACCGATCAGGGTGATATCCAGATGAGCCCCCCCGAAAATAAAAAAAGCAGCCAGGAATACTGGTGCAAAACCCTGTATAATAGATTCACTTTTCAGGGCCAGAGTAGGGGAGATGTTGGCCACCACTGCTCCAAAGGTCATGATGGATAAGAGTTCAGATATCTGCAGAGCGTCACAAATGCCGATCAGAATCAGTAAAAATGCAATCAGGAGGACCATGACCATGTCATTGTTTTTGATCTTTTTGAGGATGAACATAAACAGAAATGCCATGCCCAGGCCGCTGACCAGCGCCAGGATAATGGATAGTAAGGCCTGCCCTACGATTCCCCAGATATTAATGGCCTGCTGGGCCAGGATGGCGGAGGCAAAGCTGGAAGCAAACACAAAAATGATAAGAGCTACCGCGTCATCTATCCCTACTACTGCGACAATAGTGGAGCTTAATTCCCCTTTGGCCTTGTACTGCCTGAGGACTGCTATAGTGGCCGCAGGTGCGGTGGCAGCTGCGACGGCACCCAGGAGCAGAGATTGAGGTATCTGCCCTTTGAACACGATGAGCATCACAGAAAATACCAGTACAAACGCCCCCACGCTTTCAAAAAAGACGATTGAAAGGATGGATTTACCCATTTTTTGAATGGTAGTCAGTTTTAACTCGATTCCTATCATAAAAGCGATCATGCCTAAAGCGACAGAGGAGATCGGTTCAAGGTGGTGCAAAATATTACTATCAAAGATGTGGAGCATGGAAACACCCAGGAGGATACCCGCTACCACGTAGCCTGTTACTTCAGGCAGTTTTATCTTATTAAAGAGTAATTTGACAAAAAAAGCAATAAGGATGGTGAGGCCCATATAAAACAGGGAGCTGAATTCCATATCGCTGTTATCCCTGGAATAAAGACATCAGGGTGTCGGTATCTTTACTGCTGAACAGCTGCTGTCTGCGGTCACTATTCTTGATAAAGAGAGTCAGGGTAGCCAGGATCTGCAGATATTTCTGCTGGTCATTGTCAGGCCCGCCTATTAAAAATACAGCCTGTACCGGCTTATTATCCAGTGAATCCCAGTCTATGGGGCACTGTGTGACGGCCAGTATAATAAAGAAATCCCTGATACCTGCCATCTTACTATGGGGAATAGCTACCCCCAGGCCGATACCGGTACTGACTATGGATTCGCGGTCCATGATACTGTTAAGAAAAGTATCGGGGTCTGATACATATCCGGCAGAATGCGCCTGCGACACCATGATCCTGATCAGACTGGATTTATCTGTGCAATCAGGAAACAGGATATTAGCCCGGTTCATGTAATCTGTAAGTTGCATTTGTACTCCTTTTTGAACAGATTAGTTTATGCCAAATGGATGATTTAGTCAATCATACTGTATTGCATAAGCCAAAATATCTAAAAATCAGATGGATACCAGCAGTGCCATAGGAAATGTTTCCAGGACTTCCGCCACAGGCAGTTCAGACTGATGGCTGCTTAGAATCTGGTCCTGGTATACATTTTTCCATTTACGGGGGGCGCCTGCAGGGAGACTAATAGCACTGTCTGCCCATACCTCTTTGCCCAGAGGCGGGTATTTAGTGGTCCTCCAGGAGATCACATCTGTAATAAAACGGGGTATGACCACTATGATCCATTTATCCTTTAATCTTCTGGCAAAGGAAAAAATACTGCTGCCATATAAGCCCTGAGAGCTCACAGGGATGTATTCCCCTTTTTGGAATAGTTCCAGGTATTCATTTCGGGCCTGCAGGGCCTTGTAAATAAGGTAGAGCTTGACCCTGCCGTCCTGGTACTGGCTCAGGATCTCCTGGTGCAGAGCAGGAATGTCAGTCTTTTCCTTTTTCCTGATATCCCTGAGGTAATCTATACGGGTGGCATAATCGACCTGTCCCCGGTTATCAGGGTCCACCAGGGACAGTTCCCATAACTCACTGCCCTGATAAAAGTCGGGAATACCGGGAGTGCAGATCTTGATCAGGGTATGCCCCAGGGAATTAATGGCGCCATAAAAGGAGATCTTGGCCTGGAAGGACTGGAAGTCCTCCAGGAACTGGTTAGGACTAGCCGTATCCAGGATATCAGCCACAAAATCAAGGAAAGCCTGCTCATAATGAGCATCGGGTTCGATCCATGCGGTATGGATCTTGGCTTCCCGGATCGCTTTGATGATATAATCCTGTATCCTTTGGGTATACACTTCCGGTTCACTGTTGTCAAAAGGATAGGTCCCGATCAGGGTCTGGTACAGGAAGTATTCTTCATTCTTATTGGGTACCAGGGTCCCGGAAACGGGTTTTTTCTTTTTACGGTTTAAGTTGCTCCATAGTTTGAGCTTGCTGTCCCAGATGCCGGGCTGCTCGGAGAGTACCGCCAGCCTCATCCGCACATCCTCACCCCGTTTGGTATCGTGGGTGGAACTGGCATTCATGGAGTGAGGCCACTGGCTCAGTTTGTACTGGTTGTATTTGTGGAAGTCTCCTACAGGATAGCCGAATATTCCAGGGTTACCGCCTACTTCATTGAGACAGAGGAGCCGGTTAAAGATATAGTATACGGTGTCCTCCATGCCCTTGGCCATAAGGGGGCCGGTAAACTGCTGAAAGCGCATCACAAAGTCCAGCCATTCCTGCCGTATATCTTCTGATATAAAGTCCTCAAACTCCAGGAGCAATACCTTCTGAAGGAATTCCAGTTCGTAACGGTGCTGGGGGTTCTCGGCTCCGGCCCGGTTGATACCCTTACGGATGATCTCTCTGTCACTTCCGCTGCAGGATCGGGGATTAAAATAGGTACGGTAAATGGGGAAGTAGACCATGACTTCTTCGATGGCTTCCTTGAGCCCGGTAAAAGTAAGGTCATTGCCGTAGCGGTAGTGGCTGGCAATATGTTTGATCTGACGGGCCAGGTTGTCTATTTCTCCGCTCATGTGCATATCGATGATGAGCCGTTTTTTCTGGTACATCAGCTGCTCAGTGGTCAGTTTTATACCGCTGAAGCTGCGGTAGATACGGTTAAAAAACTTGTGGTTTTCCGTCTTGACAAATATCCCGCCCAGCTTATTCATAAAGTCATAACCGGTGGTACCGGCGGTTTTCCAGTCAGCAGGGATCTTTTCCTCACCTTCCAGTATCTTTTCTACTAGGGTATAGACATGGTCCCCTTTTTCATCGAGGCGGTCCAGGTAGAGGGCAGGGTCATACAGTCCGTCAATGTGGTCGATACGCAGCCCGGTGAAGCGTTTTTCTTTTACCTGTTTCAGTATCATGCGTTGGGTCTTTTCAAACACTTCTTTTTTATGTATGTTGAGTGAGATCAGCCCGTTTACATTGAAAAATCTCTTGTAGTTTATCTCCTCTGAGGCTACCTTCCAGAAGCTCAGGCTGAAGAGCTGCTTATTGATGAGCCCGTCCAGAAGGTCGAAACTGGCGGGATCACCGGGTGTCCCATTAAAGGCCCGGATGTTATCATCTATAAACTCCTGGATAATGTCACTGCTGTTGTAAAGGTTCCACAGCAGCTGTTTTACAAATCCGACGTGGTCTTCCTGTTCAGACAGGGAGTCAGGTATCTCAGGCAGGCTCTTCAGGATAAAAGTAATACCCAGAAAGCGGATATAATCGGGATGGTCTTTCTTTAAGCGCTGCTTAAGCTCCTTGAGCCTATGGGATATGATGTCGGAGTAGGTGTCTATGCTGAGGGGAAGACGCAGTGCATAATACTGTATGGCAAAGCCGTTTTCATCAAAGATAAGGCGTATCTCTCCCTTTTCCAGGGCTACGCCATAGAATTTTCCCAGGAAAGGAGTCAGCACTTTACCCTTGATACTTTCGTAGGGGTGGTCCCAGTCAATATCAAAAAATTCAAAATAGGGGGAATTGGCACCACTCTCCAGGACTGAAATGAGGTAGCGGTTGTTGCCGTCAAAAGCCATGTGGTTAGGCACTACATCCTGGAGCCAGCCCATGTTCTTGTCAGTGACCTGGGCGGAAAGCTTTATAAAGGCCTTTTCACCCCCCAGCTCGGGGTTGATCTGTCCCGGATCAGTGATATCATAACCATGCATACTCCCGGGGCTGGCCTGAAAAATGGGAGAAGCATATAGGTGACTGATGCCCAGTTCATCCAGATAATCCAGGATCTTTTCGCAGTCCGCAAAAGTAAATCCGCTATTGAACTGAAGACGGTAAGTAGAGCGTGGGATAATAAAACTCATGAGAGATCTCCCGGTTCTGTACTGTAGATCAGCCCGCCAAACCCTGCTACTGTGATCATGTCCCCGGAGCGGGGCTTCTGAGGTGCAGAGCTGCCCTGTCCCAGCCATTTTTTATGAGAGGTATCCAGTATCAACTGATAGCCTTCCTTTTCCTTCCAGCTAATCTCTACAGGGTGCGGGCTAAGATTGGCGATTGTATAAAGGATAGAGCTGTTCACCTTATTTTTAAAATGCAGAGTCCTGCCCTCCATAGAGGCTGATCGTCCGCCCGGGGACATCCACTCACTTTGAGGGTAGCTGTATCTCCAGGAGATGAGGAAGCGGTACAATTCATGGATGATCTTATGCTTTTCTCCCTTAAGTTCATCCCAGTCCAATAGGCTGAGCTTCCAGGTGGCAGCAGACTGGGGGTCGGGAGGGGTATTGTCACCCATGAGGCCGGCAAATTCCCGGGCCCTGCCCTCACGCACTGCCTGGATCAGGCCTTTATCGGAATGATCTACAAAATAGAGAAAAGGAGAGCTGCAGGCCCATTCTTCTCCCATATATATAAGGGGAATAAAGGGAGAGCTGAACAGGAGCAGGGCAGCCAGTTTGGCTGCATCATAACCTGCGATATGCTCCAGCCTTCTCCCAAAGGGCCTGTTGCCGATCTGGTCGTGATTCTGGGTGCAGATCACAAACCTGTCACCGGCCAGGTCCTGAATTTTAACAGAGAGGGCTTTGTCCAGAGCCGGGGATTCTTTTCTCTCCAGTATATAATTGCCATTGAGGCAATCAGCCATCTGATCAGGCTGTCCGTAATACTGGTAGTAGGAACCATTTTCCCCGGTGATCAGGGTATGCACAATATGATGCCAGTCATCCAGCCACTGGGCATCCATGCCATGCCCGCCGGATGTGCGCTCCACTATGAGGCGGGGGTCATTCAGCTCGCTTTCTGCGATCAGAAAGTGCTGCCCTTGATTCTCCCGGTTATATTCATCCATGCTGTCCCTGACCTGGGCCAGTATATGATATTCAGAATGGTCATAGATAGCATGGATGGCATCCAGGCGGAGGCCGTCGATATGATAATCCCGGAACCAGTACAGGATGTTTTCCAGTACATAATTCCTGACACCGGCTGCGTCCTTGTCATCATAGTTTATGGCCGGCCCCCAGGGGGTGTGGTATTTTTCCGTGAAATAGGGTCCGAATACCGGGAAGTAATTCCCTTCGGGCCCCAGGTGATTGTAGACGACATCGAGGATCACCGCCAGGCCTTTCCGGTGGCACTGGTCTACCAGTGTTTTCAGTGCATCAGGGCCGCCGTAACTGTCCTGAACAGCAAAGGGATAGACCCCGTCATAGCCCCAGTTCCGTTTCCCGGGAAACTGGTTGACAGGCATGATCTCGATAGCGTTTATACCTGTGGATACCAGATGGTCCAGATGTTGGGAGATCCCGGTAAAATCTGCTTTACTGTCAAAACTGCCGGTATGCAGCTCGTAGATGATGAGATCCTGTAATGGGGGAGTCTGCCAGAGCTGGTCCTGCCAGTCAAAAGAGTGATCCACTACACAGCTGGGGCCATGCACTCCCTGTTTTTGATAATGCGAGGCCGGGTCAGACAGTTTCCGGCCCTGGGCGGTCTGATACCAGTATTCCAGGCCCTTACAGTCTCTGGGCAGTATTATCTCATGGTATCCATCATTCAGGTTTTGCATAGGCAGGGGGGATGGGTCGTCTGACATTAGGAGGCTGAGAGTTTTATGATAGGGGGCCCATACTTTAAAGTGGGTTTTTTTATGCTCATCGATCCAAGACCCTATTTTCAATCCAGCCTCCTGTGATAATTCCTCTTATTTTAGCATGATTCTGGGTAATATACAAGAGCGTACCGGCTCAGCAGGGTATATGCTGCCTGTGCCCTGAGTTACATGCCCTCTTTTTTACACAGTAACTTTTACAAAGGCAAGGTCTCTTCTAGGGAAAGAGGGGATAATTCTTCTATATCCCGGATCAGTTCTCTTTTCAGCCAGAAATAAGAGATGGCCCCGGCCAGGACGGAAGATACCGTGGCTGCCCAGAATATGCCTGCGATACCCCAGAATCTTTTGGCTATGAGGGCCAGGGGAATATAGAGGGCAAACATCCTGAGGGCATTTACGGCCGAAGCTTGCAGAGGCCGGTTCAGGGCATTAAATGATGCCGCGTTGAGGGCCAGTAATCCCTGGAAGCCGTAGCCTATCGAAACGATAGTGAAATATAAAGTAGCCACCTCTATTACTTTAGAAGTATCCTGCATCTTTTCATTGATAAAGAATCCGGCAATGGGAGTACCCAGGTAATACAGCAGTATGAACAGTACTACACCCAGGGCCAGGGCCAGCTTTTGGGCAAAGACTATCCCGGTCTGTATACGTTCGGGCTGTCCTGCTCCTTTGTTCTGGCCTATAAAGGGTATGAGAGAGGCTCCCAGAGCCATAAGGGGAGAAAAGGCAAACATCTCTACCTTTGACCCTATGCCCAGGGCGGCTACAGCCGGGTCTCCATAGCCCGATACCATGCGGGTGATGACGGCTATAGAGACAGGTATGATGAGCTGAGTCAGGGCAGCCGGTACGCCGATCCATAACAGCTTCTTCCAGCTGTTCCAGATCTCCTGTATTTTTCCAAAATGAAAAGTAAGCATCCCATAACGGAAATGCAATAGCAGTAATGAAGCGACCAGGGTCACAGCCCGGGCTATGACTGTAGCCAGGGCGGCTCCGGCCAGTCCCATCTTTGAAAAGGGAGCTATACCATAGATGAGCAGGGGGTCCAGGATGACATTGACTATGATAGCCAGGACCATGATCATACTGGGAGTGAATGTGTCTCCGGTGGCCCGGATGGCGTTATTGCCTATCATGGGTATGGTCACAAAAGGTACTCCCAGGTACCAGATAAACATATACTCTTTTACCAGGCTCAGGGTCTTACCTTTGGCTCCCAATGCGCTGAAGAGGGGATCAATAGTGAGGATGCCGGCGATGATGATCACCGTGACTATGATGACGGACAGTATCAGAGAGTCGGTAGTGAGCCGTTTTACTTTCCGCTCATCCCCCTGGCCGATAGCCCGGGATATGATGGCACTGGCTCCTACTCCCAGTCCCATGGAAATAGCCCCCTGTATCATTACTACCGGAAAGGTGTAACTCATAGCCGCCAGCTCCAGTGGCCCCAGCTGGCCTACAAAATAAGTATCCACTATGTTAAAAATACTCATCCCGATCATACCTATAAGCATGGGCAGGGTCATTTTGAGAATAGAGATTTCTACAGGCCCGGTCAGAAGCCTTGCGTTGTTTTTTTTCATGATTGATCCTTGTTATGGCCTACATTACGGGCGGCTTTATGTAAAAGATGAAATAAGGAATGTCTCTCCTGTTCACTGAAATCCTGCAGGAGCAGTGTAGTCCAGTCTTTCAGGGTTTTATGGATGTATTCCTGGATCTCCAGGGCAGGGGGTAGTAGCCGGATGGTATAAGCCCTATGGTCCGCGGGGTCTGTCTCCCGGGAAATATAGGCCATCTGTTCCAGCTTCTTTATGTTGCGGGCCAGGCTGCTCTTATCCAGCTGCAGGGTGCGTGCAATATCATCCTGCCTCAGTCCGTCCTGCCGGTACAGGGTCATCAGTATAGGGATCTGTCCCACCCCCAGGCCCAGGTCCTGGAGAGATTCTTCCAGGTAGGACCTGAAATAGCGGTGCAGGATGGAGATCCACTTACCGGCTGAGTCTTCGGTCATAGGTATATCCTTGATGGTTTCCTTAAAGTATAAGTTAAAATAGATGTAAATGCAACTAGAATCCTTTCCTGTGCACAGCATCAGGCAGGAATCTGCTCCCGGAAGTATACAAAAATCGGGATAAATGGCTTGCTCAATTTTTAATTCCATATCTGGCAGGTAGTAAGATCAAATAATATTTTTAAAAATACTTTGTCTCAGGGTTGACATAAAAAAAGGGCAATGATATAGTTAATTGTAAATGACCAGGTGGTCATATCAAATCAAGGAGAGTCTTATGAAAAAGATCCTGCTGCTATTATTGCTTCCGGTGATGGGGTTTTCCCTCACAGGCAGGCAGATCATCCAGAAGCTGGATGACAACCAGGTATTCCAGACCCAGAGATTTAAGGCAACCATGACTATAAATCGGGGTACTAAGAAGCTGGTCAAAAAATTCCAGGGTATGGGACAGCGAGAGGGCCAGAAATCCTTTATGGAATTTACCAACCCTGAGGATCAGGGGGTAAAGTATCTTAAGATCGCCAATGAGATGTGGATCTACTTCCCTGATGCTGATGATACCATAAAGCTGTCCGGGCACATGCTCAGACAGGGTATGATGGGCTCAGATCTGTCCTATGAGGATATGCTGGAAAATGACAGCCTGGATGAGATGTATAACACCACCCTGGGGGCTGACACCAATGTCCGGGGGATACAGTGCTACCAGGTCATCCTGGAGGCCAAAGACAGCAGTGCCACCTATGCCAGGCAGGTCATATTCGTAGACAAGGAGCGTTTTGTGCTCATTACTGCTGATATGTATGCCCACGGGGGCAGACTGGTCAAGGTGATGTGGCAGGACAAGTTCATCTCTGTATCGGGTAAATACGTGGCCACTCTGGTGGGCATACAGGATAAACGTAAAAAAGATTCCGAGACGCTGATCAGTTTTGATGAGTTCAAGGTCAATGTATCCGTGCCGGCGTCCATGTTCAGTAAACAAAACCTGAAGAGATAGGAGAGGGCCATGTTAAAGAGGAGTCTGCTTTTTCTCCTGCTGCTCAGTGGGGCTATTCCGGCCTTTGGGGAGATACAGCTAAACGGGGCATTGCGTAATGACCTCATCTTCACCTACGGGACCAACGATAGTGTCCTGTACAATTACATTCTGGAGAATAAACTCATACTGCAGCGTAAGGCTGATACCTGGAGGTTTTATGCCGACATTCGGGCCTTTGCCTATGTGGGCACCCTGACAAACTTTTACGGCCCCCTCCGCCTGGACATCATGCGGGCCTTTGGCCGGGTCTATACTTCAGCCGGAGATATCACTATCGGTAAGCAGTATGTATCCTATGGCAATGCGGGCCTGTTCAATCCCTTTGAGATGGATAAAAATGTCAATCTCTATGATGTGAGCTATGACAAGCAGGGCCTGCTGGGGGTAGCCTGGGACTATGTCCTGTCTGACCTGGCCGGGGGCACCATCTATGTCCGTCCCGAGGCAGCCCTGTCCAATAGCGGGGCCGGTTTTGGATTCAAATTCAACGCAGGGTCGTTTGACATCGGCCTGGTCTATAACCGCAAGGGCTGGAACCAGAACCTGGCCGGCCTCTCTCTCAAAGGCGACCTGGGACTGGGAATCAATGCGGCCTGGGCTTACCACATCAATGACCTGGGCCAGGACCCCTTTCACGAGGTCTCAGCCGGCCTGGACTACAGCTTTTTTGCGGGTAAGCTTCTGCTGAATATCATGGCCTATTACTGTGATAAGGGAGCCGCTGCCCTCTCAGAGTATGTCCCTTTTGTCAGGGATGACCGCTTTTTCCAGGCGCATACCTATATGAGCAGTACCATCAGTGTGATCCCCAGTGAGTGGCTGCGCTTCAGTGTGGATAATTTTTATAATCTGGTAGACGGGAGTATGATACTACTCCCCTCTGCTACCTTTACCCTGGCTAATGGTTTTACCTTGAGCAGCCTGGTGTCAGTACTGACCGGCCGGGGAGACAGTGAATTTTCTATGGACCGATCAGGACCGGTCAGCCTGCTGTTGCGGGCTGAGTTCAAATTATAAAGGAGGATGCGATGTTATATGAGATCAAGGGTGTGAACAAGACCTATCACAGTGGCAAGGTGGACTTCCAGGCCCTGCACGATATTAATCTGAATATAGATAAGGGTGAGTTTACCGCTCTGGCCGGCCCTTCCGGCTCCGGCAAGACCACTCTCTTAAACCTTATCGGCTGCCTGGACAGCTCTGACTCCGGCCAGCTCATACTGGATGGAGAAGACCTCACAGGGAAGAGCTCTGATGACCTGGCAGCCTACCGCAGGGACTATTTCGGGTTTATTTTCCAGACTTATAATCTGATCCCCGTACTGACGGTATATGAAAATATTGAGCTGCCTATGAAGCTCTTAAAAAAACACAGTGATGAGGAGATACAGAGCCGGGTCATGGGCCTCATAAAAGACGTGGGCCTGTCCGGCCTGGAAAAACGTCTGCCCCTGGAGCTCTCGGGCGGACAGCAGCAGCGTGTCTCCATAGCCCGCGCCCTGGTCAAGAATCCCAAGATGGTGCTGGCTGATGAGCCTACCGCCAATCTGGATACCAAGACCGGAGAGGGTATTGTGGATATCATGAAAAAGATGAACACGACTCAGGGTGTGACCTTTGTCTTTTCCACTCATGATAAGATGATCATGGATCATGCCAAGAAAATAGTAAAGATCAGAGACGGCAGGATTGACAAATAAAGACAGGAGGAAATCATGAAGTTTATAATACAGTTAGCTGTAAAAAACATATTACGTGCTAAAAGAAGAACCGTTCTGACGTTCGTCATCCTGTCTTTTGGTATTGCTATGTATATATTCTTTGCCGGTATGATGCAGGGATTTGACCGTACCAGCTTTAAGAATATGATCGATGCCGATACCGGGCACTTTAAGGTGAGGTCCAGGACTTATGATGAAGACCGGCCCTTTATTATTTCTAATTTCATCATGGACCCGGCTCAGATAGTACAGGATGTCCAGGCCCTGGCAGTGGTAGAGGGAGTAGCTCCCCGGCTCAAGATCCTGGCAGAAGTGGACAATATGATGGACGCTCTGCCTATCGTAGTGATCGGAATCGATAAGGTACAGGATGCCAAAGTATTTACCCTGTCCAATTTCATCTATGAAGGCAGTCTGGAACCCCGGGGTGTAGTAGTAGGAAAAAACCTGGCCCAGGATATGGAAATCGGGATCAATGACCCGGTCTTTCTGACCTTCAGGAATAAGGACGAAGGTATTGTATCTCTGGAATATCTGGTCACCGGGCTCATGAATACCCCGGACCCTACTGTCAACAATGGCTCTGTGATCGTCAATCTGGATGAGATACAGGCTGCCCTGCACACCAGTGGTGTGTCTGAGCTGGCCATAAAGACTAAGGATTTTATGAAATATAAAGAGTATGCCCCTCTCATTGAAAAAGTCCTCCCTCAAAACGTGGAAGCCATCAGCTGGAAGACCCTGTCGGCCGGAGTAGCCGAGATCACAGCTATGAAGAGTAAATTCCAGAACGTGTACGTGCTGTTTATCGTGATCATTGCGGTAGTGGGTATTATCAATACCCTGCTCATGAGCGTCTATGAAAAACGGCAGGAAATAGGGACCCTCAAGGCCCTGGGTATGAAGGATAATGAAGTCAAACAGCTCTTTGTCACCGAAGGCCTCATCATAGGCCTGGTCGGAGGGATACTGGGCATCATCATAGGGGTGGCCGTCAATGGCATCTTTATGGTCAGAGGTATGGATATCATGAAACTGATGGGCGATATCGGCGACATGGATATCGGGTACCGCATTATCGGTAAGGTAAAGTCCGTATTCCTGCCCGAGACCCTGGTGATCGCTTTTGTGGTCTCAGTAGTGACCAGTGTGCTGGCCAGTTTCTACCCGGCCAATAAGACCGTGAAGATGGAAGCCGCAGAATGCCTGCGCAGTACCCAATAGGAGGATGCTATGAAATGGTTATTTAGTTTTGCCCTGCGCAATGTACTGCGCAACAGAAAACGTAGCTTCCTGACAGCCTTGTCTATCGGGGTAGCTGCGGTGATCTCCATGCTGGCATTCGGCCTCATGGGCGGGATGATCAATGCCTATTTTGACGGATATGTGAAATACCAGACCGGGCATATGCGGATCGTGACCAGTGAATATACCAAAAGGCAGCGCTTTTTTCCTGTAGATGAGATCGTCACTGATTCAGAAGCTCTCCGGGAAAAGATCCTGGCCCTGCCCCGTGTGGAATCTGTAGAAGAACGGATACAGTTCGGGATAATCCTGGGCAATGGGGAGAATAGCGCCTCTGCCATCGGTATGGGCACAGACCTTAAGAATAATTCCCTGGATCTGCAGAGCAAGCTGGTCAGCGGCAGTATAGACGATTCAGGGCTGTACATTGGCACTAACCTGGCTGTCAAGCTGGGGGTAAAAGTAGGCGATGAGATGGTCCTGGCAGCCAATACTTCTGAAGGCGGGCTGAACGGCATCAAGCTGAAAGTAAAAGGTATTTTCCGCTTCGGGATGAGCATCATGGATAAAAAGTACTTTTTTATCGGTACGGAAGATGCCAAAAAGCTGCTCAAGATCTATGAGGGTACCACCGCCCTCTATGTGTTTACCCAGGATAATAAAGACATGAACCCGGTGGCGAATCAGATCCGTCCTCTCCTGGAGGAGGGTACTGTAGTAGAGACCATGGCTGACCAGATGGGCAGCATGTATCTCCTGCTCTCCGTGGCCAAGTATATGTTTATGATCTTCATATCCCTGGTGCTGGTCATGGGGGGATTTGTGATGATCAATACCATGATGATGAACATCTTCGAGCGTATGCATGAGATAGGGACTCTCAAAGCCCTGGGTATGAAAGATAAAGATATCTTTATGAACTTTACCCTGGAGGGATTTATCCTGGGAGCGATGGGCGGCATCATCGGGGCGGCCCTGGGCCTGGTCTGGGTCCTGCTCATAGCCCGAAACGGATGGGACCTGACCTCCGTGATGAGCACCATAGAGTTCCCCATTGAGTACGTGATCTATCCCAAGCTCAATACCTGGGATATCATCATCAGCCTGGTACTGGTACTGTATATCCCTGCCCTGGCTGCCATGTGGCCCGCCTATGTCGCCAAAAAGCTGACACCTTCCGAGGCCTTGCGGGATTGATAATATAAACTTTGCCTACACCCCCTCCCCCGAGGGGGTGTTTTTTTGACCGATCCCATTGCATTAAAAACAAAACTTGTGTGCTAATAATTGACATAAAAAATCCCGTGAAATAAAATAGAGTGACTGACTGGGATTCAAATCCCGGTTTGAATTTTTTAAATTTTAATTCGGAGGAATTGTTATGAAGAGATTCGTTATCGCATTTGTCGTAATGGCAATGGCTATTCTGGGTGGATGTTCTTTGTTAGGTGGAGATGCAACTGCTATACTGGGTGACTGGTATATGTCACAATATGCTGATGGAAGTGGAGCAACTACAAATGCTCCAGTAAACTTTACAAATGGACAAGCTACTGGTGCTAATTTGACAGTCACTGAAACTACTGTTGCAATTGTTTGGGGACCTTCTGTGCCCCTGACTGATACAACTGTTACAAATTATACAATAGACGCTGAACTGGGAACATGGACAGGTGATCCTATCTATGATTCAGTATATCCTTTAGCCTACACAGTAGATACAACTACTATGGTATGGAATTTTGATACCGGTGCTGGTTCTTTCGAAATTTATACTTTTACAAAAGTTCAATAATCCATAATCACATTCAAGAGGAGCTGCCTAAAAGCAGCTCCTCTTTTTTTGTCCGCTTGCCATTTCCGTCACAATAGCTTAAAATATTGCACCCCCAAAAAAGGAGCAGTCTATGAAGCTGGCACAGGACTTTACAGTCGACACTATCAAGTACAACGAACAGGGCCTGGTGCCCGCCATCATACAGGATATTAATACCGG
Organism: uncultured Brevinematales bacterium; assembly: GCA_964537555.1. GTDB lineage: Bacteria > Spirochaetota > Brevinematia > Brevinematales > CAYRWR01 > CAYRWR01. The sequence goes on along the minus strand of CAZIAD010000005.1, from coordinate 129,667 downwards.
GCAGGTCCTGATGTTTGCCTGGATGAATAAAGAGTCCCTGACCAAGACCCTGGAGTCGGGCCGGACCTGGTACTACTCCCGCAGCCGTCAGAAGCTGTGGAACAAGGGGGAGAGCTCAGGCCACTACCAGGACGTGGTCACGGCCTCCTACGACTGTGACGAGGACTCCCTCCTGTTCCAGGTACGCCAGACCGGTGTAGCCTGTCATACCGGGGAATACTCCTGCTTTCACCGCTCCATGATAGAGCCGGAACAGTCGGAGTACAAGGACAAGTCGGTCATCCTTCGTGAAGTGTTCGAAGTCATAGAGAGCCGGAAGCGGCTTAAGCCCGAAGAGTCCTATGTCGCCAAGAAGATGTCCGAAGGCATAGACCGTATCCTCAAGAAGATCGGTGAGGAAGCGGGCGAGGTCATCATCGCCGCCAAGAATGCTGATCATGAAGAAATAGGCTGGGAAATGGCTGACCTCATCTTCCACATGTGGCTCATCCTGGGCTTCTACGACCTCACTCCCGATATCATCTATGACAAGCTCATCGAACGCCGGAAGTAGATGCGCCGCTTTTTTATCCCTTCAGACCATATCGCAGGCGACACTGCCTGGATAGACGGCTCCGATGTCAATCACCTCCACCATGTCCTGCGTAAGGACGTAGGGGACAGCATAGAGGCTACTGACGGGGCCGGCCATGTCCTTACTGTCCAGCTGACATCTGTATTTCCGGAACGTATAGACTTCCGTATCCTGGATCGGCGGGAGCTGGCCCGGCTGGATACACAGATCCGGGTATTCCAGGCTATCCCCCGGGGTACATCCATGGAGATGCTCATAGAGAAGCTCACCGAGCTGGGTACCACCCGTATCGTGCCTCTCATGACCGAGCGTACCGTACCGGTGTACACAGGGGACAAGGCTCTCAAAAAACAGGAACGCTGGCAGCGGCTGGCCCATGAGACCGCCAAGAAGATGGGAGCCGGCGCATTCACCACTATAGATCCGGTTATCACTTTAAAGGAAATGGCCGGGACAGCAGACCCGGCATCCCTGAAGATACTGGCCTGGGAAGTGGAACAGTCCCGTACACTCAAGCAGCTCCTGCAGTCAGAGCCTCTGTGTAAAAACATAGATATCATCATCGGCCCCGAAGGGGGATTTACTCAGAAAGAGATAGATTTATTGCTGGGCTGGGGCTATGAAGCAGTCAGCCTGGGCAGCCGTGTCCTCAAGGTAGCCACCGCCTCCCTGGTGGCAGTAGCCAATATCCTCTACGAAAGAGAAATGGACTGATCAGATAGTTTCTTCGGGATCTATTCGGGAAAAAATCAGGAACAACAAAGACGATATACTGTCCAATGGAATTGAAGTCCTTTTAAGAAGGTATAATTAGCAAAGAAGTCTTTTAAGCAGTTCTTCTGTACCGAGCCTTGAAGGCCTGATTTACTCCACAACATGCGCCCCACCATATACCCCAAGAGGATTGCTACCCTATAATGTACTTATCCGCAATCGGCCCGGTTTAGGATAAAACATAAAGTCCATCATTTACTCGATGTAATCAAAATTGCAAGCTAAATGCTGTATTGAGGCCGATGAAGGACATCGATCCGGCTCAAGCATATTGTATGCTATGCCACAGGGCTTCAATTGCCGAGGGTATGCCACATCGTCGTACTATCAGAAAGCCACTTCTTTGCTTCGTTTCTTGTGGCGGCAAGAAATGAAGAGGCCTTCACATTGGCATTGTGAACTGATGTGGTAAATTTAGCTTTCATGAGAAATACCATTCAGAATGCGAAAGAGCCAATCAGATAGTCTGTATCAGATTAAACTTAAACTCTTCTACCAGCTTCTTAAGCGTGGTGCGCTTGGGAATGTCCCTGTCAAATGAGGGAGCCCGGCCTTTTACCAGAACATCATAGGTATACTTGATGTTATATTCGGCGGGGCCGTAGGGGTCTGTGGATATCTTAAGGGCCGTATCCTTGGCTTTGAAAAAGTCCAGCAGGGCTTTTTGTTCATAGTCGGCTTTCTGCTTGCGGAACATCTTGGAATACATGGAATTGATCACGCCCCGGTTATTGTAGCTCCGGGCCAGCTGCATGTATATCTCCTGGTGTCGTTCCAGCTGGGGATTAATGTAGCGCACTTTCTTGGCAATGGACTCATAGTACTCTATAGCTTTATCATATTGGACCTTGGCGATATTCATACGCTTGATAGCGGCCCGGGTGTCTTTGCGGGACAGGAGGTACTGGGCCTGTTCAAAGTAGGTATTTCCCATGGCATAAGACAGTACAGGATTAAAGGGGTCGTCCTTATAGAGGTCACTCCATTCTTCTTCGGCACCGTTATAATTACCGGTCTTGAAGTTGACCCAGGCCAGATTGTACTGCAGGCTGAAGTCCCGGGTTCCGGGAGGCAGGAGCTCTTTGGCTTTATAATAATTATTGGTAGCCTCAGTGAGGAAGGGACGGTCTTCGGGCAGGTTGAAGTCTCTCTGGTAATAATAAATATGGCCCAGGTTGGCATAGGGCTTGTAATAGCCCGGGGAGTACTTGATAGCCTGACGGAAAAACTCTTCAGCGATACGGGAGCTGGAACGGTTGGTATAAGCGATACTGCCGAAATTGGTCAGGTTTTCATTGATATAGTATATCTCTCCCATGAGATTATAAGCCAGGCCGTTTTTATTGTTCCACAGTATGGCATTGGAGTTAGCCGTGATTGCATTTACGAAATCCACGTTGATGGTGTAGTAGCGGGCATACTGGTAATAGGCATCACTGACGGCCAGTTCTTTCTTAAGTCCCAGGCTGCCTCTGTTGCGGCGGGACAGGTCCTGTTCGATGTAGTCCTGCAGCTTTAACAGTATAGGTTTGGCTTTTTCCAGTTCCCTGCGATTGATATAGTATTTGGCCAGCTCTGTCAGGATCTCCAGGTGAATGGCCCCTTCATTGAGGGCGGATAGTTCTTCATACCAGCTTTCGATCTGCTCATCATTCTCTACCCTTAAGGCGGTGAGGAGCAGCTTAAAGCGGCTGGCCAGGTGCTTGGGGTTCTTGGCAGCATAGTCTTTGTACAGTTCACTGGCTTCATTGTATTGCTTCAGTTTTTCATCCGGCTCAGAGAGGTAATCTCCCCATTCTATAAAGGTCTGGCCGATCTCATCTATGACTTCATAGTCTTCTTTATCTTTTTTGTAAAGCCGGCTGTACAGTGCGATGGCCTTCTCATATTTAGGGGGATATACATCCCGGAAAAAACGCCCGAAGTTAAATATAGTCTCCCGGTCCAGGGGTTTCTTTTCCAGTACAGCATAGTACTTATTGGTAGCCAGCTTATATTCATTTTTATCCATATAGGCCAGGGCGAATTTGTTATACCACTCAGGGTCAAAGCCGCCTACGTTTTCCCCTTCTATAAACTTGGCCTCCGCATTGTCGTACGAGCCTACATTGATAGACTGCAGACCCCGTTTATAAAAGAAGCCGGCCCGGCGGGGTGCCCATACAAAACGGAAGATGATAAAGGCCAGTAAGACCACAGATCCCAGTACAGCCATGGCATAACGGGCATAGGTCTGGAACTCTTTCTGGAATTCCTGGGCTTTTTTGGCATCCTCGGCATAGATGACCCTGCGGGGCCGGGTCTGGGGTACTTCAGGCCGTATCTCTACGTCATCCGGCTCTCCGGTCATGGTATCCAGCAGAGAGGGTATATTCTGTTCTATAAAATCATAGATCTTCTGCTCGTCTTCATTGAGGAGCAGCATAGCCATGAGTTGTTCTACTTTGTCAGGAGAGGCTACAGGGTCGAGGAAGGCATTACGGAGCAGCTTTCGCAATGAGGCATCGGAGAGCTGATTGATACGGTTCCGGATACGGAGGGCTTTTTCCTCATCCATATCCAGGCCTTTGCCCTTGGGTACTGAGCGTCCTCCGCTGATAGGGCCTGCATCCATGAGGGGGGTAAATCCACTGGCATCATCCACATCAGAGAATGCATCTAAATCCAGCTCATCGCCAGTGTCATCGGAAGGCAGGGAAAATTCTGAATCCGGGACCGCGAAGTCCCCCAAATCACTGCCGCTGTCCATATCACCAAAATCTGTATCTGTATCAAAAGCGGATTCATTCACATCTCCAAAGGCAGACAGGTCCAGCTCTTCACCGCCTCCGGATTCCAGGTTAAAGTCACCGAAGTCAGTCTCTCCGGGAGAGGCACTGTCTTCCAGGTCCAGACCAAAGTCCATGTCCAGGCCGGAGTCACTCCCCTGGCCACTGGACGATTCAGTACTACTCTCCAGGCCGAAATCACCAAAGTCGGGCCCGGGCCCGCTGTCTGTATCTGATTCCAGGCCGGACATAAAGTCTTCCAGTCCGCCTGAATCTCCCCCTTCTGATTTGAGGTCTTCTGTCTCTTCTGCACCGAAATCGGGGATCTCAAAATCTCCGCCTTCCAGGTCGAATCCACCTGCATCACTGAGGGCGCTTTCTTCACCAAAGCTTTCCAGTCCGCCCCTGTCGTCTTCTCCCATATCCGGAGATTCTGCCTGGACAGAAGACAGGATATCACTGAGCTCATCCATTTCCTCACCTATCTCAGGTATGAGGGAATCGTCCCCGGAAGTATCCAGGTCTTCACCCGGGCTGAGCTGGGACAGCAGGTCACCGAATTCCCCGGCTTCTGTGCCGTCGGAGATATCCATATCATCCATCTGGAAGGGAGTACCTTCCGGTGATTCCATTTCATAATCTTCATCCTGACTGCTCAGGGCGGCCAGGTCGGACTCTATACTGGCTATCTCATCGGATTCAGAAAAATCATCTGAATAACGGCGGGTGGCAATATCGGATATGAGGGGAGGAGCGGTATCCAGGTTTTGCAGTTCATCCAGGACATCGGGATCTATTTCCCCCGCCTGGAGCTCAGGTTCTACACTATCGTCATGCTCGGAAAAGTCCATGCCGGCATCGCCCAGTCCATCCAGGCCTGTGGCATCCGGCATCTCAAAGCTGGTATCCTCTACCAGGGCATCTGCTATACTATCCGCTGAGGAGTCCAGTCCCTGGAGAGAGGCCAGTTCTTCGGCGGCTTCACTGTCATCATCCATATTTAGTGCGGAAAAATCACTAAGGTCAAATCCTCCCTCAGCTTCATCAGCCGGGCTGTCATCCGGAACCGCGATGGCTTCCAGTTCACTGCCGCTCAATGATATATCTGCATCTGCCTCTGTGGCAGGGGCCAGGGCCACTTCATCATTACCGGTGATCTTTAAGAGTTCATCGATATTGGCCAGGGCATCCGGATCGATATCATCATCTATGCTGTTCATCACTGAATCATTGTCTGCCATATTGTCCAGGGCATTATTGATCTCAGATGGGGAGTACTGGTCTTCTTTTCCCAGATATTTTTCCAGGTTGTCGAATTTTCCCATTTATCAACCTTAGTATCTATAGAAGATATAATGTATATGTCCTAATAAGTATCGGAAATAATCTCATATTATTTATGAGTTTATAATAAAAACCTTTGAATGTCTAAGATTGTGCATTATTTTGCACAGAGATTCTCAGTTCAGGCCGGAATACGCTTAACTACGCATAAAACTGAGGGTCTGGACACCTGCGGCACCGGCCTGGAGCAGGATACGCCCGCATTCTCTTACTGTACTGCCCGTGGTATATATATCATCTATGAGCAGGATATGCCGGCCTGGAATACACTCCCTGTGTTTATTCATGATCCGGAACTGGCCCTGGATCTGCAGCTCTCTCTCCCTGAGGCCCAGCTTGTTCTGCTCCCGGGAATGGTTTTTTCTTTTCATGAGAGGGACATAGGCTATACCCAGCTCATCCAGCATAAAGCATACCTGGTTATAACCCCGGGTCCTGCGGGTGCGGGGCGATACCGGTACCGGGCATAGTATATCCCAATCCCGGACTTTGAGGGCATCCTGGAGTTCACTGCCAATGATCCGGCAGAAATCCAGGCCAGCCCGTGGTGAAGATTCAAACTTAAACTTCTGGTAGAGATCCTTTAGGATCACATCCTGGTAGGAAAACAGGGAGCTGTTACTGGAGGGGGGCAGATCATGGAGATGGCACTGATAGCATCTCTCCGGTTTCAGGCTGAGCAGGGGCCTGGAGCAGGACACACATTGCGCTACACTGAGATCCCGGATAGGCTCTATGGAAGACCGGCATGCTTCGCACAAGAGTTGCAGGCCTGTCACAATTGATTCACCGCAGGAAATACAATGATCGGGAAAACTCTTTCTTAACAGGGACCTCAGGCCGGACATCATCAGGGTACAGTGACAGTCTTAGCCAGGTTTCGGGGCTGGTCGACATCCAATCCTTTAGCCATTGCGATGTAGTAGGCGATGAGCTGCAGGGGCACTATGTTGAGCAGGGGAGAGAATTCCTGTATAGTCTTGGGGATGATGATCAGGTCATCAGAATGTTTAGCTATCTCTTCCTCATCCTCGGTGATGATGGAGATCACTTTGCCGTTGCGGGCCTTGACCTCCCGGATATTGCTCACGATCTTATCGTAGAGCTTGTCCCGGGATGCGATAAATACCACCGGCATATTTTTATCAATGAGGGCGATAGGGCCGTGTTTCATCTCCGCAGCGGGATATCCTTCAGCATGGATGTAGGAGATCTCTTTTAATTTCAGGGCTCCTTCCAGGGCGGTAGGGTAGTTTACTCCCCGTCCCAGATACAGGAAATTGGCGCTGTCTTTATATTTCAGGGCTATTTTCTTGATCTGATCTACCTGGCTCAGGATCTGTTCGATCTTAGTGGGAATAGTGGATAATTCCTCCAGGAGCTTCTGGCCTTCATACATAGGCATCTTATGGAACCGGGAGATATGTATGGAAAACAAGACCAGAGAGACCAGCTGGTTGGTAAAGGCCTTGGTGGAGGCTACGGAGATCTCTTTTCCGGCGTGCAGGTACACACCCCCGTCACACTCACGGGCGATCACAGAACCTACCTCATTGGTAAATCCTATTACCTTATTGGCGCCTCTTTGTTTGACTTCCCGGATCGCTTCCAGGGTGTCATGGGTCTCACCGGACTGGGAGATAGCGATGATGAGATTGTTTTTATGGATGATAGGATGCCGGTGGGCAAATTCACTGGCATAATCTACTTCTACCGGGATCTCTGCAAAACGCTCGATCAGGTACTTTCCGATGAGTCCGGCATGCCAGGAGGTACCACAGGCAGTGATGATGATCTTATCGATATTCTGTATCTCTTCCTCACTGACATTGAGCCCCCCGAATTTTACATTGCCTTCTTTGAGGTTGACACGGCCTCTCAGGGCATTTTTTATGGCTTCAGGCTGTTCATAGATCTCTTTGAGCATATATGTCTCAAAGCCATTCTTTTCAATAGCCGATACATCCCAGTCTACTACGGACACATCTTTTTCTATTCTCTGGTAGTCCAGGGTATAGGTCTTGTATTTTTCACTTTTTATGACTACTACTTCTTTGTCATCCAGGTAGATCACATCTTTGGTGTAGGGCAGGATGGCGGATACATCAGAAGCCAGAAACATTTCTTTTTTACCGATGCCTACTACCAGGGGAGATCCGTTTCTGGCGCCTACGATCTTGTAGGGTTCGTCTTTAGAGATGACAGCTATACCATAGGTGCCCTCCACCAGCTGCAGAGCGGCAGTCACAGCAGACTGCAGGTTCCTGTCATTTTCCTGGTAAAATTTTTCTATGAGATGGGCCAGGATCTCCGTATCAGTTTCAGTATTGAAGATATGGCCTTCCTGTTCCAGTTTTTGTTTGAGGACTTTATAGTTTTCTATAATGCCGTTATGCACCAGGGCTATGGTGCCGGTACCGTCTGTATGGGGATGGGCATTGTTTTCTGTGACTCCCCCGTGGGTAGCCCAGCGGGTATGGCCTATACCGATCTTGGCATTGATGCCTGAAAAATGTTTTTTTACTTCATTGCGGAGATGGTCGATCTTGCCTACTTCTTTTTTGATGTGGATATTGTTATTCTCATCCATGATGGCAATACCGGCTGAGTCATATCCCCGGTTTTCCAGTCTTTTCAGTGAATCGAGGAGTATCTCTTTGCTGTCCTTTTCTCCGATATAACCTATAATACCACACATATACTGCTCCTGCTTAGGGAATTCATAAAGAATAATATAACATATTATACTATTGTATTCAATGTTTTCTATATTATACAGGATATGTTAGCATATAATCCCGGCAGGTTAGATAAATTGAATTATTAGGCCTGAAAAGCCGAAAATCAGGTATACCACTAAAAAGGAAAAATTTATGTTAAAAAAAGTACTTCCCGGAATTCTGTTCCTTATTCTCTGTGTAAACTCCGGATATAGCTGGAATATCCAGGATATCCAGGGTATGGAGCTGACTCAGCCTCAATTGCAGGACATCATGGTAGAGCTGATTATCCAGGACCGGCTGGATGACCTTCAAAAGTGGAAAAGGGTCTACCCCCAAAGCTTCCTGGATCTGGATTTTACCGAAAGCTATTACAAGGTAGGCCTCTCATTTTACAATAAAGGCCAGAGGATGCTGGCCCTTAAGTCTTTTCTCAAGGGTTACGCCAATTTTGAACTGAGTGAATATAAGGAGCCCTGCGGATTTTATGCTGCAAAGATACTGTACCAGAATTATGAAAGAGAGAGCGCCCTGTTTTATATCAACCGGGTCCTGCGTTCCAATCTCAAAGATGAAGCGCTCCGGGATGAAGCCCAGAAACTGTGGCGGAGAATCAGGTGGGAATATATCTCCCGTTTTGAAGGAATTCCTGATAATTCCATCAGTGATGTGGAATTTGACGGTGACGATATCTGGATAGCTATGTGGACGGGCGGGGTAGGCCGTTTTACGCGCAGTAATTATTCCCTCAAGCTGTTTCAGCAGAAAGAGGGAGGCCTTATATCCCAGCACGTCCGGGATATCGCAATACTGGGCAATTATGTGTGGGTGGGGACCTATGACGGGCTGTGCCGTTATAATAAAAAGCTGTCTACCTGGGAACGTATGAGTGGCAAGCTGAAGCGGGCCAAAGTAAAACGCATGGTGATCATAGAAAACAAGCTCTATGCAGCCACCCTGGGAGACGGGGTCTATGTCTATGACCCCCTAAGCGATGAATGGAGCCTGTTTTTTAATGATTCGGTCAATGTCACAGATATCATCAAAGTGGGCCCCCGCTTTTATATAGCCAGCCTGGATAAAGGACTGTATCTTTTTGACGGCAAGACATCGACGCATATCATTAAAGACATCCCGGTAAAGACTCTGGCCTTTCAGAATGACCGGGTATGGGTGGGGACCTATGGCCACGGTATCATGTTGGTCAGTACCCGTACCACAAAACATTTTATGAACATTACACATGAACAGGGACTGAGCTCAGACTTTGTGGAGGCCCTGCAGCCCGTAAATGATAAAATGATCATCGGCACCCTGGGCGGGGGAGTCTCTGTCTATGATCCTGAGAAAAAAGGCTTCAGCTATATCAGGATACTGGAGGGACTGCCCAGTAATGATGTAGTGCGTATTACCCTGGCCCGAAACCGGATCTGGTTTGGTACCCTGAGTGGTGGCCTGGGTATTCTGCTCACCGAAAACTATCAGGACATCTGATCCACACAGGAAAAATAGGATTCATTAGGTAAATTGTAGGCTCTGCTCTTGCGCTAAGCGTGAATTCGCCATATAATTAATGATATTTCGACTAATGGTGGTATTATGTTCATAGAGGAACTGGAAAGATCTGCACAAAGTATTCTGCCCCGTATTGAGAAAGGGGATGTTATTGCCAGTGCCAGTGAGAGCAGGGACATCAGCTTTGAAATGGATCAGCTCAAGTCTGTAGAAGATAATAATCGCTTTGCCCTGGGCCTGAGATTATTTGATCAGGGCAGGGTGGGTAATTCCTACATCAATTCTTTGAGGGACAGTGATGAGCTGATTGAAAGAGCCCGGCAGTCTGCTTCACTGGGTGAAGAGCTCGACCTGGACCTGCCCGGCCCCTGTGACTATAAGCCCTGCCATCATTATCACCAGGAAGTGCTGGATTTTACTAAACAGCAGGCTATAGAAGAGGGGCAGTCATTATTAAAAAGCCTCAAGGCTATCCATAAAGACGCCCAGGTCTCCCTGGACTATAGTCTCTACGAATCCTATCAGCTCCTGATGAACAGTGCGGGCTTTAAAGGCAGCTTTAAAGAGACCCATGCCGCATTGTCGGCTGTGCTGCTCCTGGTAGAGGAAGGGGGGGGGCTACTGGAGATAGGGGATAGTGACAGCTCCTATACCATGGATCTGGAAAAAGACCGTATCCTCAGGGATATTGAGTGGAAATTCAAACATGCCCTGCAAAAGTCCAGCCTGGACAGCGGCTATTATCCTGTGATATTTGCCCCCGATACTATGGGCCTGCTTTTGCAGCCCTTTACCATGTCTGCCAGCTCCCGTACATTATACAAAGGGATCTCCCGTTTTCAGGATAAACAGGATATGAGTATCTGCAGCCCCCGATTCAGCCTCTGGGATGACCCTCTCCTGGAAAACGGCCCGGCTTCCTATCCCTTTGATGACGAAGGGGTACTGCCTCAGCAGCTGCCTATAATAGACCAGGGACTGTTTAAGAATTTTATTTTTGACCTGGGTTATGCCCGGCGTATGGGCCGAACCAGTAACGGGCATGGAGGCCGGGGTGTGAGCTCTCTGCCCGGCCCATCCTATAGCAACCTCCTGGTATCCACCGGCGAGTCCACTTTGCAGGAAATGATAGCCGATATAGACAGAGGCCTCATAGTCTATGATGTGCTGGGTGGCGGTATGAGTAATATGCTGGCCGGTGATATATCGGTAAATATCGAATTGGGCTTCCTTATTGAAAAAGGCAAGGTAAAAGGCCGGGTCAAAGACCTCATGCTGGCCGGAAATGTGTTTGACTGGTTTAATGATATACGCTCCATGGAAAATATCCGTCACCGCCAGGGTGCTTTATACAGCCCTCACATCTGTATCAATAAAGTCTCGGTGGCCGGATGATGACCAGAATATGTAAGCTCAGCCTCTTAATGCTTATACCCCTGGCCCTGTTTTCCTGCCGGAGGTCTGACTATATCCGGGAGGATCAGTCGGGCTTTATCGGTTTCCGCTTTTTCCTGTTCGCCCAGTTTGGTGAAGAAAAGGTCCAGGCCAATGGTGACGCGGCATTATTGAAAGATGATTATTTCGCTTTTCGGCTCTTTGATAATCTCCTGAACCAGTATGTGATGTTCTATTCATCTCAAAGTGAGGGACGTCAGACCCTGGTCCTGCCTCTGAATAAAGTAGAATATACTAAATTTGACCTGGAATTATCACAGATCCTGATAAAAAGCCTTTATCCTTTACTGAAAGGAGAATTGATTAATTCAGAAAAAGATGACACAATTAAGCAATTGCTGCTTGAAAATAATGAGATTAAAGCTATAATATTTACGTATGGTGAATGGGATCTGAGACTGGAAGTACTAAAAAGAATGGAAAACGGATTGCCGGCCCGAATCAGGATCATTAATGGGGATAATTCATTGATCTTTGATATTATCGAGTATCATCCTTATTCTTTTAGTATTACTCAGGGCCAGAGCTACAAGCACTATACTGTGAGAGGGGATCAGCCGTTTTTGGACTGGATAGGGGAAGTATATGGCAGACAGTAATCATTTAGATAAGATCAAGAACCGCCTGCATATCAATGATCTCGATGAAGGCTCCAAAAAAGAATTATTTCAGACTTTTGTACAGGCGGGCGGGGAAGTCGTAGATTTTGATAAAGAAGACAGGAAGAATAAATACCGGGCAGTTACCGGGAATACGGATAAGGTCTCCGGTGACAGCAGTGGATCCCGCTCCTATCCGGAAATAGACCGCTCCCGGGCTAAAGGCGGGGGCAAGATAAAAAAACGCTCCTCCATTTCTATTCAGGAAAGCATGAAGGTGAACCCGGTCTCCAAATGGGTAGAGCGTTTTTCTGCCAAGTTAGGCTGTGTTCTGAGCGGGGTCACTAATTTTTCAGTAAAACGTTTTAAGAAGGGCTTCAGTGATCTCATCCTGGAAAAATACCAGAACTCACTGCTGGAGATCAGGATGGTCCTGGCCTCAGTTCTGCACCAGAATTCTATGGTAGTGGAGCAGATAAAGACAAAATTAAATTCCGATCAGAATTTCCCGTTTTTGTATGAACTCATTTACAGGGTGGATGAGCTTTACAGTGAAGAGCAGTTTAACCACCTCATGGTCATGCATAATGACCCGGAAGTGGTAGATGACCTGAAAGAAGAGATCATAGATCTGTACAAGGGCCTTTATATACTGAAGCCCCATCATGACCAGATCAAACTGGCAGCCGAGAGAGCTATCACTATGGAACGGGAGCTGCGCCGCCTCGATCCTAATGTGAGCTATAATAATCTCAGGAAGATCAGTAATTATCTGGACTATGTGTTTTTCCGGATCTATCCTAAGTTATTCAGCCTGGTGGATTATTATTACAAGATGGAGACTAAGAATAAACCTCAGCGCTTCCAGACTTTTATCGGCCTGGTGGAAGAAGACAACCTGGGCTATTATTCCAAAAAATGGCATGAAGAAATAGAGTTTGCATCTCAAAAGGAACGCCTCAAGGATGAATTGCATCCCGATGCGCCTAAATCGGAAAATGAAGCGGAACTGATAAAAAAAGCGGCAGAAGAATCTCTGCCTCTGAACAAAGGGATAGAGTTCATCAATCAAAACCTGAAATATGCAGAACTCTTAAAATATTACAAAGAACAAAAAGACCTGAGGGCTCTGTTTTCCCTCAATGATAAAGTGTTTTTGACTTATGCCCTGGTAGACTTTTTTGATAAAGAGTTTTCTTTTATCTTTAATTCTCCCAAGGTGCACTTTAATATCACTATAAATTATGGTACCCGTATGGATATCAAAAAAGAACTCTCCGACTGCTATTACAAGCTCAATTCCTTTTACGAAAGAGTCAATGAATATCTTAAGATCATGCGTGAGATCCGGAAAGTGGATAAGGATACTTATATCAGCCATGAAGAAAAATCGGGGCGTTTGAATCAGTATTCAGCCCAGAGGTCACAGATCTCCCGTAAGATGCGGTCCGAGGCCAAGGCCCTGTTTGAGACATTTTCCAAGACCCTCCTCTTTGTGATCACTGATTACCAGGGAGAGAAAAACCTGATGCAGAATCCGGATGAACGCCTGGAGTTCAGTAAAAAGCTGGACGGAGACCGGATCGCTCATGGTAAAAGTGCCATAGAGGCAATAGAAGAAGCCTATAATATGAGTTTCGCGTTACATTACCTGCTTACTGATGGAGAACTGGGAGGATATGCGGTGTTATTAAATAATCCCATGTTCCTGAAAGTGGCACAGGAGTAAATCCAAGGAGTTTATGGTGAATATCTCAAAGTATGTAAAAAGTTTACTGGTACTATCCTTTCTGGTGACCGCTCAGGCGGGATTTGGAGAATACAAGAGCGTCTATGAGGGCATGTTTGTCAATCTGGACACCTCTTCCAGTAATATCCTGTTTCAGGCTATGGATTCTCTGGATTTTGACCTGGTATACAGCGCCATCAAGCGGGTGGGTGAACTCAAGATGACCCAGGCTAAGTACAGGGTCAAGGAATGGCTGGGTGCAGCTAATCCCTCAGCCAATTACGGTAAACCCAAACAGCTGGCTGACCTGCGAAATATTTTTCATATCTCTATCTGGACAGTGGGCCGGATCGGTAATGATGCGGATGCAGAGACCTTTGCCAATTACTGGAAAGATATCACTGACAAAGAAAGCCGGATGTATATCATCCTGGGCCTGGGGGAGATGACTGATTCACCCAAAGCCACATCGGTACTGAACGATATAACCAAGACTGTAAATGACGAAAGGCTGGCCAATCTCCTGGTGGAAGCCATTGAAAAACACCAGTCCAAGTCCTCCCTTTACCCTCTGATGCAGCTTAGTCAGCGGCCTAATTTCAGCCCGGCTTTTAAGAACAGGGTAAACCAGGTAGCCGGCAAGATATCCAAAACCGGAAAGTAGAGGAGGCCGAGCTTTTTATGTCAGATCCCGAAAAAAATCTCGTTGAAGTCGAAGTCCTGAAAGTCCTGGTCAATGAAAACAGCTGCATAGTTTTTCTCAAAGAAAAATCAGGCAAGCAGAGAGTTTTGTCTATATGGGTAGGGATTTTTGAGGGACGGGGTATAATCATGGCCTGGGAAGGGACTAAATCGCAAAGGCCATTTACCTATGACCTCTATTTTGAAGTCCTCAGCTCCTTTAATCTGACAGTGCAAAAGCTGGTAATCACCGACCTTAAAGACCATGTGTTTTACGGTTTTTTATATATCTCTGACGGACAGACTGTGGTAGAACATGATGTGCGCCCCTCAGACGGGATGGCTCTGGCTTTAAGATTCGGCTCTCCCATATTTATCCATGAAAATGTGTTTACAGTGTGGCAGGAAGAAGCCAGTAAACAGGGAGAGATGTTCTCCCTGGTGGATAAAGGGGCGGGTAAGAGTATCTTTGACATCCTGGATGAAGATGAGTCCGGGGATATAGGTACTGAGCTCAAGGCCCTCAGCAAGCAGCTGGAGACAGCCATAAAAGAAGAACGTTATGAAGAAGCGGCCGGCCTCAGAGATAAGATAAACAATCTCAGGCAGAAACAAAGAAAATTATAACGAAATCCCGAGCAGAGCAGGAAATATGAGTGAAAACGGTCAGGAAAAAATAGATAAACAGGTCTTACGTTCGAGGTTTCTGTCTATGCGTAAAGCCTTGTCTACTGAGACTGTAGAGCAGAGGTCATCTCTTATATGTGATCATATTGAGGGACTTATCAAAGAAAAGAAAGTCATCCTGTTTTATATGCCGGTGAACCGGGAAGTCGATGTCCTGCCCTTATCCTTGAAATTATTTAAAAAAGGATATAAGATTCTCTTCCCCCGGGTAGTGGATGACAGCACTATGGAAGTGGCAGCCATCAATGATCCTGAGTGGGATTTTGAAAAAGGGTCCTTCAACATACCTGAACCTAAGACCCCCGTATATACCGGAGCTATTGACCTCATCCTGGTTCCCGGAGTGGTATTTGATGCTAAAGGCCACCGCATCGGATATGGAAAGGGATACTATGACCGCTTTTTAGCTCAGCACCGGGAGGTACGCACGGTGGGAGTGGCATTTCGTTTTCAGGTGATACCACGTCTGCCGGTAGTGCGGCACGATATACCCCTGCGGGGACTGGTCACAGAAGACGGGTATAAAAAGATCAGCTAAGGTGCAAATAAATGGATTATCCTGTTAAAACCCCTTCCCGTATTCCGGAAAGCCAGACTATAACCTTACCCGGCTCAAAAAGCATCAGCAATCGCGCCCTGATCCTGGCCGCACTGGCCCCGGGCGAGACCCTCCTTAGCAATTTCCTGCTGGCTGATGACACATTATACATGTATGAAGCATTACAGACCCTGGGCCTGAAAGTGTCTCTGGACAGGGAATCCCGGGAATGCCTGGTCACTGGGGGTGGCCTACCCTCGCAGGACGCAGAACTTTTTGTAGGAAATGCCGGCACAGCCATGCGCTTTCTGGCTACCTATCTGAACCTGGGGCAGGGCAGTTATATCCTGGATGGGGATAAACGTATGCAGGAAAGGCCCATAATCGATCTGTTAAAAGCCCTGACAGAGCTGGGCTGTGACATCAAGAGCCGGAAAAAAAATGCCTGCCCCCCCCTGGTTATACAGGCTCAGGGCATTTTCGGAAAAGAATGTTCCCTGCCCGGACATAATTCTTCACAGTATATATCTTCACTTTTGTTATCAGGGCCTGCTACTCAAAACGGGCTGATCATTCATGTGGAAGGCGATCTGGCCTCTAAACCCTATGCGGATATGACATTGTCCATGATGAAGAAATTCGGCATTGAGGCCCGGCATGATGATTATAAGGTGTTCAGGGTAGAGCCGGGTACCTATCAGTCCCCCGGCACCTATATGATAGAACCGGATGCTTCAGCGGCTTCCTATTTTCTGGCTATGGCGGCTCTATTAAATACTGAAGTCACCCTGGAAGGTCTGGGTACTGAGTCGGTGCAGGGTGATACGCATTTTGCGTCTGTACTGGAGAAAATGGGCTGTACTTTGACCTGGCAGCCGCACTCCCTCACTTTAAAAGGATGTGAAAGCCTCCGGGGCCTGGATATAGATATGAATGCCATCCCGGATATGGTACTGACCCTGGCGGTGCTGGCATTGTTCGCCGAGGGGCCCACTACCATCAGGAATGTGCCTAATCTGCGCATCAAGGAGACTGACCGTATCACGGCCCTGGTCAATGAATTGACCCGCCTGGGAGCCCAGGTGGAAGAGTACCCGGATGGGCTGAAGATATACCCCTCTGACCAATACAGAGGCGTTGCTATTGACACCTATGATGATCACAGGATGGCTATGGCATTTTCTATAGCCGGCCTGCGTATTCCCGGAGTCATTATCAAAGATGCCGGCTGTGTGTCCAAGACTTTCCCTGATTATTTTAAATATTTCGAATCTTTTATAAACTCTTAGAAAACTTGCAATTCCCGCCATCAGGCATTAAAATATTAACCCTCTAAAGTTGACTTTTATTAAGGCGCAGTCTAAAATAATGGTCTATTATGCCCTCATAGCTCAGCAGGTAGAGCACTTCCATGGTAAGGAAGGGGTCTTCGGTTCAAATCCGAATGAGGGCTCATAGGGTTTTTTAACATTAACAGGAGAAAATGAGATGGCAGATACGATTACACTACAGTGTGAAGAGTGTAAGGAAAGAACTTACTCTACCACTAAGACTAAGATTATGGTACAGCAGCGTATAAAGTTAAACCTCAGTAAGTATTGCCCTCGTTGCCGCAAACATACGCCACATAAAGAAGTTAAGTAAGATTAAATAGGCCAGTAGCTCCAATTGGCTAGAGCGTCGGTCTCCAAAACCGAATGTTGAAGGTTCGAGTCCTTCCTGGCCTGTATTTATTATTTTAAACCGGGGTAAATATGTTTAAGAAGATCATGACTTTTATTCGGGAAAGTATTGAAGAGTTGAAAAAGGTCAACTGGCCCAGCAAAGACGAGGCTGTACAGTCTGCTATTGTTGTGGTGCTGTTTGTTGTGATTTTCTCATTATTTTTAGCATTAGTAGATGCTGGTTTGTCCCGGCTGGCTGCATTTGTACTAAAAGCATAAAAACAGGATGGTACCATGGCTAAAGGCTGGTTTGTGATCCAGGTTTATACCGGATATGAAAAGACTGTTTTTAATGGTTTGAGCAATAAACGTTATAATGATGTTTTAAAAGACGTTATAGTGGATATCCGTGTACCCGAAGAGGATTATACGGTTGAGAAGAAGAACAAGAAAGTTATAAAGAAAAGAAAGATCTATCCTGGTTATGTGCTGGTAGAGATGGATGTGCCTGACACTGAACAGCAGTGGAAGCAGGTATACGCTGAGATCAAGTCTATCACCGGTGTGGGAATGTTTCTCACTTCAGGTGGTGGAAATAAGCGGCCCTCTCCTCTTAACCTGGATGAGGTCAGATCTATCTTTGAAAAGACCGGGGATATCAAATCTGAAGTGTCCCAGCTCGAGTCCGGCTTTGAAGTGGGAGAAAGAGTGGTCATCAAAGAAGGACCCTTCAAGGAATTTGAAGGTGAAGTGGAAGAGATTTATGCAGAGAAAAACAGCCTCATGGTGAGGGTGGAAATATTCGGACGATTGACTCCTGTGGAGTTGGCGTTTAATCAAGTTTCGAAAGTATAGAAGGAGAAATAGATGGCTCCCCCAAAGAAAGTAAAAGCTATAGTTAAGATGCAGATTCAGGCCGGACAGGCAAACCCTGGAAATCTCGGAACAGTATTGGGACCTCATGGTGTTGCCATGATGGATTTCTGTACCCAGTTCAATGCGCAGACCAAGGATAAAGCCGGTTATGTGATTCCTGCAGAAATGACCATTTTTGAAGATCGTAGTTTTACCTTTATTTTGAAGACACCTCCTGCGACCGACCTGATCAAGAAGGCTGTGGGCATCCAGAAAGGATCCGCAGAAGCCAACAAGATAAAGGTGGGTAAGATCACCAGAGCCCAGCTCAAAGAGATTGCTGAGACAAAAATGCAGGACCTGAATGCATTTAACATTGATGCTGCTATTAATATCATTGCCGGCACAGCCATTAATATGGGTGTTGAGGTGGAGGGATAAGCTCATGAAGACTTTAGTAAAAAACGGTGTAACTTATAAGGGCACCAAAAGATACCTTGAAATGTTGAATAAGTATGATCGTAATGAGCTTTTTAGTGTTGAAGATGGTGCCAAGCAGGTAATCGACCTGTCTACCGCCAAATTCGATGAGTCTATCGAGTTATCCTACAAACTCAATATTAAGCAGAAACATAATATCAGAGACGTGCTGGTATTACCCCACACCATCGGTAAAGAAAAGAGAGTCCTGGTCTTTGCTGAAGGGGATAAAGCTAAGGAAGCGGAAGCTGCCGGAGCGACTTACGTGGGCGGACAGGATCTGGTAGATAAGATCCTGGGCGGCTGGTTTGAATTTGATGCTGTAATCGCTACTCCCGATATGATGAAGATCCTGGGTAAACTGGGGCCTGCATTGGGTAGAAAAAAGATGATGCCTAACCCTAAGGTGGGCACAGTGACTACAGATATCGCACGTGTAGTAAACGAGTATAAAGCAGGAAGAACTGAAGTCCGTGCTGACAAGACTGGTAATATCCACGTTGTAGTGGGTAAAAAGTCCAGTGGTGCAGACGTAGTAAGAGATAATACTTTGGCTATACATAAATTGCTGATGAAGGTCAAACCTACAGACCTGAAGGGTGATTATATGGCTACTATGACATTATCCCCTACCATGGGTTCTTCAGTGCTGATCGACCATAAAAAAATAAGTGTGTAGGCAGGGGTTATATCATGCTGAAAAGAACTGAAAAAGTTGCAATCGTAGACCAGCTGACCAAAGAACTGAAAGAATTTGATGGTTATGCTCTGATCTCCTTCCAGGGGCTGACAGTGTCTGCTACTGAAGAAATGAAGGCTGCATTAAGAGAGATCGGTGCCAACGCTAAAGTCTATAAAAACCGTTTATTAAAGATGGCATTAAAGAACAATAGTGTAGTAGGCCTGGATCCTTATCTGACCAAATCTACCATGTTGATCTATTCCCCTACCGATATTGTAGCTGCCTTAAAGGTAGTGGTTAACTTCGCTAAGAAGAATGAACCAATCGGCCTGAAGGGTGGTGTAGTCTCCGGTGATGTATATGGTGACACCCAGATCGTAGAGATCTCCAAGTTGCCTGGACAGAAAGAACTGATCGGAATGATCGCCGGTGGAATGAATGCTGTTATAAGCAAGTTCGTTGGTGTGCTCAATGGTATCATGACTAAGTTTGTGGGTACTATTGAAGCTGTTGAAAAAAAACAATCTTAAACTGATAAAAAACACGAGGAGTATCTAGATGGCTGACAAGATAAAAGATATCTTAGAAACAATCAAAGGAATGACCGTATTGGAATTAAACGATCTGCGTAAAGCAATCGAAGAAGAGTTTGACGTAACTGCAGCTGCTCCTATGGCTGTTGCTGCAGCTCCTGCTGCAGGCGCTGCTGCTGCTGTTGAAGAAGAAGCAAGCACAGTCTCAGTTTTCATCAAATCACCCGGAGATAAGAAGATCGAAGTTATTAAGGTTATCCGTAACATTACAGGTTTACCTCTTAAAGAAGCAAAAGACCTCGCTGAAAGCGCTGGTGCAACTCCTGTTAAAGAAGGAATTGAAAAAGCTGAAGCTGAAAAACTGGCTGCTGATCTTAAAGCTGCTGGGGCTGAGGTTGAAATCAAGTAGAACCTGTGAGCTGAATTTTCATTCTTTCAAAATTATTGCACATTATTGAAATTATCCCCCTTCTTTGCTGGATTGTAAAGAAGGGGAATATTCGCTTTTATTAAGAGAAAATAACGGAGGGTCTTTATGGTAGGTAGCCAGGAAAGAGTAAGTTTTGCCAAGTTTCAGGACAGAGTCGCCCTCCCTGATTTATTAGAAATACAACTACAGTCTTATGAAGAATTTTTACAGATAAGCAAAAAGCCGGATGAAAGAGAACTGAAAGGTCTGGAAGCAGTCTTCAGAAATGTTTTTCCTATAGAAAGCGCATCCGGTGATATTGTAGTAGAATATGTACGCTATGAAATTGGGGAATTGAAATATCCTGAAAACGAATGTTTTGACAAAAATCTTACCTTCAGTGTACCGATAAAAGCAGTGTTTCGGCTGATTGACCGTAAAACCGGTGAAATTAAAGAAAAAGATATCTACATCGGGGATTTCCCCCTGATGACCAATCGTGGTACTTTCATCATTAATGGTGCTGAACGTGTGGTCGTCAATCAGATCTATAAATCACCTGGTGTACTTTTTAGCTATAAAAACAAAGAATTCTCATCCAAGATCGTTCCTGAAAAGGGATCCTGGCTGGAGTTCATCATCGATGTGAAAAAAGATCTCATGTATGTACGTATCGATTCCCGCAGAAAGATCCTGGTAACCATGTTCCTGAGAGCTTTGCAGATGAGTACCACCGATATCATCAAGGGATTCTTTAAAGTCAGAAAGATCGACCTTTCCAAGATAGATAAAGAAGAAGCTATGTCCCGCCTGGTCGGAAAATATGTGGCTGAAGATGTGATGGATGAGGACGGCACGCTTATAGTCAGTGCTGTAGACAAGCTCTTTCCCGGATCTATTAATCAGCTTTATCAGAAAGGAAAAACAGTCATCCGTATCATCGACCCCAAGAGTGTGGCTAAAAACAAACCTCTGATCAATACTTTGGAAAAAGATGATACCAAAGATGCTATCAATAAAGCTATTAAAAAAATATACAGCATTTTACATCCCGGTGAAGCAGCTCCTCTGGAAGCGATTGTCAGAGAGCTCCATAATATGTTCTATTCTCCCAAGATGTATGACCTGGGTGAAGTAGGACGTTATAAGCTGGTATTAAAGCTTTATCCTGAGTATTCTCATGAAGAAAAGGAAGCACTGATCGAACAGCGTACTCTTTCTCCTGAAGATATTATCAGATCACTGGATCACCTCTTAAAGGTATACAATAAAGATGCCTCTCTGGATGATGTAGATCACCTGGGGAACAGACGTGTCAGAAACGTGAATGAGCTCATTATGAACCAGATCACTTCTGCTTTTTCAAAAGTAGAAAAGTCTATTCATGAAAAGTTATCTTCCCGTGAGATCGAAGACCTCACTCCTCAGAACATCATTGCCATCAAACCTATTGTTTCCTCGATCAATGATTTCTTTGGTATGAGCCAGCTGTCCCAGTTTATGGACCAGACCAATCCCATCTCAGAACTGACCCACAAAAGGCGTCTGTCTGCTTTAGGACCTGGTGGATTGTCCCGTGACCGGGCCGGATTTGAAGTCCGTGACGTACACAATACCCATTACGGCCGGGTATGTCCTATTGAGACCCCTGAAGGACCGAACATCGGTCTGATCGTGTCTCTGGCTACTTATGCTCAGGTCAATAACTACGGATTCCTGGAAACTCCTTATGTAGAAGTGGAGAAGGGAAAAGTAACCGGGAAGATCGTCTATCTGTCTGCTACAGAAGAAGAAAATAACTATATCGCTCAGGCCAATGTGCCTCTCAGCGATAAGGGTGAGCTGGTAGAAGACTTTATCCAGGTGAGATTCCAGGGTGAATTCGAGCTGGCTCCTAAAGAAAAAGTAAAACTGATGGACATATCTCCCAAGCAGATATTGTCCGTGTCAGCCGCGCTGATCCCCTTTATCGAACATGACGATGCTAACCGTGCTCTCATGGGATCCAACATGATGCGTCAGGCTATGCCTCTTTTGATATCCGACTCCCCTGTAGTGGGTACCGGTATGGAGAAGTTTGTAGCCAAGGACTCCCGCGCAGTAGCTGTGACTCCTGATGATGGTACCGTCACCAAGGTCGATTCTACGACTATTACTATCAAGCATAAAAAAGAAGAAGTGGCCTATGACCTGGTCAAGTTCAGACGGACCAACCAGGATACCAGCTTCAACCAGAAGCCCATTGTCTCTGTAGGGGACAAGGTCAAAGCAGGCGATGTGATAGCTGACGGATTTGCTTCTGAAAAGGGTGAACTGGCCCTGGGTAGAAATGTCACCATAGCCTTCATGCCCTGGAATGGATACAACTATGAGGATGCTGTACTGATCTCTGAAAAACTGCTCAAGAATGATGACTTTACTTCTATATATACTACTGTATTTGAATCCAAAGCCCTGGAGACCAAACTGGGATCTGAAGAGATCACCCAGGAGATCCCCAATGTGGGTGAAGATGCTCTTAAGAACCTCGATGACGAAGGTATCATCCGCGTGGGTGCTTATGTCAAACCGGGAGACATCCTGGTAGGTAAGGTGACCCCCAAGGGTGAGCCTACCGAGACCCCTGAGTTCAGACTGCTGCATGCTATCTTCGGTGAAAAAGCCAAAGACGTACGTGACACCTCACTGCGTGTCCCCCACGGGGAAAGCGGTGTGATCGTGGATGTCAAGGTATTCTCCTCTGCCAATGGCGATGAGTTACCACCCGGAGTGATCAAGCTGGTCAAGGTATATATTGCCAAGAAAAGAAAGATCAAACCCGGAGACAAGATCGCAGGACGTCACGGAAACAAAGGGGTAATCTCCCGTGTGATGGCTGAGAACGATATGCCCTTCCTGCCCGACGGCAGGCCCGTGGATGTGGTACTGAACCCTCTGGGTGTACCATCCCGTATGAACCTGGGTCAGCTCTTTGAGACCCTGCTGGGTATGGCCGGACTGCGTATGGGCGTCAAGTATGAATGCCCCGTATTCGAAGGGGCCAGCCTGGAAGAGATCGAAAAAGAAATCGATAAAGCAAATGACAAGATACTGGCTGAACTGAAAGAAGAAAGAAAAGCCTATGGCGAATCGGATAAAGAGATCAAAGCGTACTGGGAACGGGTAAAACTGAACTATAACGGTAAATTTGACCTCAGAGACGGACGCACCGGTATACCTTTTGAAAAGCCCGTATTTGTAGGTGTGATGTATGTGTTAAAACTGCATCACATGGTCGATGATAAGATCCATGCCCGTTCTGTAGGACCCTACTCACTGGTCACCCAGCAGCCTCTGCGAGGTAAAGCTAACTTTGGTGGACAGCGTCTGGGAGAAATGGAAGTCTGGGCTCTGGAAGCTTATGGTGCGGCTAACCTCCTTCAGGAAATGCTGACAGTCAAGTCAGACGACACCGAAGGACGTGTACGTATCTATGAAGGTATCATCAAAGGTAAATATGTGGCATCACCCGGTATCCCTGAGTCCTTTAATGTACTGGTACAGGAATTACGCGGTCTGGCCCTGGATATCCAGGTCTATGACAAGAATGGAAAAAGAGTGCCTCTCAATGACAAGGAAAAAGAAGTCCTGGAAATGAAGGTACATCTGATATAGGCTGAAAAAATAGCCGATCCCGCCCCAGGGTGAGGATAATTAAAAGGAGATATGAATGAAGGGAGCAACCACTTTTGGATCGATTTCTATCCATCTTGCTTCTTCAGAATTGATTGAAAGTCTCTCATACGGGGAAGTCAAAAAGCCCGAGACTATTAACTATAGAACACTGCGCCCTGAGAGAGACGGACTTTTCTGTGAGAGAATATTTGGACCTACCAAAGACTATGAATGTTCCTGTGGAAAATTCCGATCGATTCGTTATAAAGGGATCGTCTGTGACAAGTGCGGTGTAGAAGTCACAGAATCCAAAGTCCGCCGTTACCGGACCGGGCATATCGAGATGGCAGCCCCCGTGGCCCACATCTGGTATTACCGCATCGTTCCTTCCAAGATAGCCCTGCTGCTGGAAGTAGCACCCTCTGATATTCAGAGCATCCTGTACTTTGAAAAGTATATCGTGATCGAACCCGGTGAGACTGACCTCATTGCTAACCAGGTATTGAATGACGAAGAATTTGACGAATACAGGGACAAATATAAAGAAGCCTTTACCTGTGATACCGGTGCCGCTGCTATCAAAAAGATCCTCAAGAACCTGGATCTGGATGAACTCTCCGATGAACTGCGTGAGATGATAGAGCACAAGCCCAAGGTAGATAAGAAAGTCCTGAAGAGACTGGAACTGGTAGAAGAGCTCAGAAAATCCAATAACAAAGCGGAGTGGGTAGTACTGGACATCATTCCTGTCATCCCGCCTGACCTGCGGCCTATGGTACCCCTGGATGGAGGACGTTTTGCAACATCCGACATCAATGACCTGTACCGCCGTCTGATCAACAGAAATAACCGCCTCAAGAAACTGAAAAGCGTCAACGCACCGGATATCATCATCAAGAACGAGATGAGAATGGTACAGGATGCAGTGGACTCATTGTTTGATAACAGCCGCCGTTCCCATCCCGTGACCGGTAATGGTGACCGCCCTCTGAAATCTCTGTCTGATATCCTCAAGGGTAAGCAGGGACGTTTCAGACAGAACCTGCTCGGTAAACGTGTAGATTATTCCGGACGTTCTGTTATTATCGTAGGACCTAACCTCAAACTGCACCAGTGTGGTCTGCCTAAGCAGATGGCTCTGGAACTGTTTAAACCTTTTGTCATGAGAGGCCTGGTAGACCAGGGATTTGCCCATAATATCAAGGCTGCTAAACGTATGATCGAGACCGAACACGAACTGGTCTGGGGTATCCTGGAAGAAGTAGTTCGGGACCATCCGGTCCTGTTAAACCGTGCTCCTACCCTGCACCGTCTGGGTATGCAGGCCTTTGAGCCTATCCTGATCGAGGAAAAGGCCATACAGCTCCATCCCCTGGTATGTCACTCCTATAATGCTGACTTTGACGGAGACCAGATGGCGGTACACGTACCTCTTACTCCCGAAGCCCAGATCGAAGCCTGGGTACTGATGCTGTCCAGCCGTAACCTCCTCAACCCTGCTAACGGACGGCCTGTAGTCTATCCTACACAGGACATGGTACTGGGTATCTATTACCTGACCAAGCCTGCCTTTGAAAAGCCTGAAAAGCTGAAAGCTTATGACAGTGTAGATGAGATCATGTTTGCTATAGACCATGGTAATCTGGATTATACTACCTGGATCAGATATAAGTACAAAGGTGAGTTTATTGAGACTTCTGCAGGACGTGTGGTATTTAACCAGATCGTACCTGATCAGCTGGGATTCATCAATGATACTCTGACATCAAAAAAGATCGAAGTCCTGCTGTCTCTGAGCTATAAGCTCTACGGTATTAAAGAGACTGCTTTCTTCGTAGATGACCTGAAATCTACCGGTTATAAATATGCTACTATCTTTGGTGTGACCATTGCTATCTCTGACGTGATGATCCCCCATGAAAAATATGATATCGTAGCCAAGACCGAAAAAGAAGTAGAAAAGATCGAAGAAAATGCCCGTAAGGGACTGATCACCCACGATGAAAAATATAACCAGGTAATCGACCTGTGGGCATCAGCTAATGAAAAGATCAAGAAGCTGGTGGAAAAAGAGCTGAAAGACAGTAATAATGGATTCAACAGCCTGTACATCATGATGGACTCCGGAGCTCGTGGATCCCGTGAGCAGATCAGACAGCTGGCTGGTATGCGTGGATTGATGGCAAAGCCTAGTGGAGAAATCATAGAGCTGGCTATTAAGTCCAACTTTAAAGAAGGACTGTCCGTACTGGAATACTTCATATCTTCACACGGAGCCCGTAAGGGACTGGCCGATACAGCTCTTAAGACTGCTGACGCCGGATACCTCACCCGTAAACTGGTGGACGTAGCTCAGGACGTAGTAGTCACCGAGATCGACTGTGGTACTGTAAAAGGTATCGATATGGAAGCTATCAAGCAGGGTGACGAGATCATCAAGCCTCTGCGCGACAGGATCCTGGGACGTACCGTAGTCACCAATATCTATGACCCCCGTAACGGAGACCTGCTGGTAGAAGCCAATACCCTGCTGGGTGAAGATGACTCCAATGCCATAGAAGAAGCCGGTATTGAAAAGGTGAAGATCAGATCAGTACTGACCTGTGAGACCACACACGGTATTTGTGCCAAGTGTTATGGATGGGATCTTTCCGCTCATACCCGGGCCAATATCGGTGAAGCAGTAGGTATTATCGCTGCCGAGTCTATCGGACAGCCTGGTACCCAGCTGACCATGCGTACCTTCCATATCGGGGGTACAGCGGCTACTTCTCTGGAAGAGAATGAGATCAAGCTGAACTATGATGCCTATATCATGGAACTGCCTGAGATCCTCATCGAGAGAGAAAAAGACGGCCAAAAGACAGTGATCGTACCCAGAAAGTCCTACATCAAGGTCCGCAAGATCCTGAAGACTATAGAACTGGATGAGTTTGAGGATAAAAAGACTGCGCAGGCTCTGGATGGAAAAGAATATATGGCTGAAGTCAATATCACTACTCTCAAGAACGGTGAAAATCTCCGCTTTGGTAAGAGAGTGGTATTTGTGATCCAGGATAATATTCTGTATGCACTGGAATCAAACCTCTACGAATATCCTATTCGTATCGGTTCTGTCTTATCCGCAAAACAGGGCCAGATCATTAAAAAGAATCAGGCTATTGCAGAGTTTGACCCCTACAATGAGCTCTATATATCTGAACATGACGGATACATGGGTTATGCTGTAGAAAATGCCGGCACAGATAAAGAAGAAAAAGATAAGTCTCTTCTCATCGTATCCAGTGAAGATGGTACTGAACTGGAAAGATTTGTAATGGTGCCTGGAACTACTCTGGCTATGGAAGAAGGTTCCAAAGTCAAAGCGGGTGATGTGATTGCCCGGCGTTCCATGGGTAGAAGAAGAACCCGTGATATCATTGGTGGTCTGCCCCGTGTGACTGAGCTCTTTGAAAGCCGCAGACCCAAGAATATTGCAGTAATATCAAAAGTCAATGGTATTGTAGATAATATCGAGCAGAAGAAGGGTAAATATGTCATCTGGGTGAAATCAAAGAGTGGAGAGATGTTCTCCCACATTGTACCCAGCGGCAAAAACATTTATGTCAGAATCGGGGATAAAGTCCAGGCTTCAGAGGCACTGTGTGATGGAGTCATTTCATCTCACGAGATACTGAAGGTCATGGGTTATACCGAAGTAGAAGAATTCCTGCTCAACGAAATACAGGCTGTATATCGTCTGCAGGGTGTGGACATCAATGAAAAGCATATCTCTATCATCATCAGGCAGATGTTGAAGAAGGTAGAGATAGTGGATGCCGGGGATACCGAGTTTATCATCGGTCAGAATGTAGATAAATCTACTTTCTATGCTGAAAATGACTCTGTCATTGCCCAGGGTGGACAGCCCGCCAAAGCCCAGCCCATGCTTATGGGTCTGACCAAGGCCTCTCTGTTTACCAAGAGCTTCTTCTCTGCTGCGTCCTTCCAGGAGACACCACGTGTCCTATCCTCCGCTGCCCTCAAGGGTGCGGTAGATAAGCTGCAGGGCCTCAAGGAAAATCTGGTCATCGGTCAGCTCATACCGGCCGGTACCGGAATAAAGAACTATTCCAATATCAAACTGCGTATGACTGAATAAGAATTATCAAGTATATAAAAGGCTTCTGCTTCAGGCAGGAGCCTTTTTTTTTGTTTAGCAATATTTTATTTGCCCTTTTTTTGATTCTTATTCCTCTTTCACCTATAATCAGCTAATGAAAAGGGGAAAAAATGCTAAAAAAAGAAAGTGGTGATTTTATTTTTTCACGGGCCGTACTCAGTCCCGGATCTTCAGCTCAGCTCCTGCAGGCTCTGGATGATAAATTTGAAGTCAGTACCTTTTCTGAACATGATGAATATATCAGCTACAGGGTAAAAGGCCTGGAGGTTCAGGATCTTTATTTACCTGAAAATATTGATACCTATCCCGATAATGTAGCCCTCTTACTGGAATGTCATTACTGCCGGGATGGATTATCAAAGATCCAGCTTATGATCGATAATTCAGAAGCAGAAGATGTATGGAAAGAGGAATTGATACAGCAGAACGCCCTTCTGCTCAGGGATATTCTGTTTCACTTTTTTAATACCGGCACTGAAATGGCCTTTAAGGGAGGCATGGTGCGTCTGGTACAGAAAGTACGGACCATCAGTCCCTATATCCTGATCCAGTACGATAAGCCTGAGAATGAGATAAAGACTAAAAAGATCGCTCTCAAGGTAGATGGTGTCTCCTCTATGGAAGAGGTAGAGACCCTGGACAGCTGGGGTGTGGATTACCTGGGAGTGCAGCTCAGCACGTATAATTCTGAAAAAAACAAACCCTGTCTCTATCTGGAAGAGATTGAAATGATCCAGGATGTGTTACTTTATTCAGAGCTGGTGGTGCGCATAGATACCCCTAATGAGGTAGAAGACCTGGCCGGGGTATTATCCACACTACACTCTTATGGGGTGGCTGGGGTAGAATTTCCGGTAAACTGGGTAGATCCTGATATAGAAGAAGTCTGCCTGGGCTATGGATTTAAAGTATTTGTAACAGGTACAGATGCAGACATCGATACCGACCCGGCCTGGCTGGTTCAGCCGGAGCTGGCCCAGAGATTTCAGGATAAAGTGCATTTCCAGATATCTGTCTTACCTGCCTATGACGGTAACTGGGACAGCTTTTCAGCGATGAGCAGTGAATATAAGGATAGTCTAAGTCCCACAGACATCAATGGAGTAGCACAGCAGTACAATCTGTGGTGTGCTCTCAATATCACTCCGGAAAACATACAGAATATTATGAAGATAATGCCGGATATCAGGGGTGTGGTAGTGACACTGGGAATGAGAGAGACAGGCATGACTCCCCGGTACTTCAATATTATAGATGATGTTGCCATGATCATGGATAATATGTCGGACAATACCCCGGAACCGGGAAAATAGTCCCATTATAGCCCTTCCCAGTCTCCTGCCGGTACAAAACACAACTCTTCCAGGCCGGCTGCGGTATCCAGGTGCACAGTACCACGGATCAAGGGTGTCAAAGGAAAGAGTTCAGCACCCAGGGGAGTAGACTGCTTTAATGAACGGGCGCGGGTCCGTATATAGGGCATAGCCTGTTCCAGTTCATGTTCCATGAGGTGGCGGTTCCACTGCCGGTAATACAGGCCCTGGCGGGTGTAGTGTACATCTCGGGCCAGAAGTGACTGCACATGATGGGCCATGCCGCCCTGGACCTGGTAAATATCCACCCCATAAATAGGCACAGAATTGTGATAACAACGCATAAGAAAGGCCTTGAAGTCTGAATGGTTAAACCAGGGGAGAGAGCTGGATTCCAGCTGGCCTTTATCATTGTAGTTCTTCAGTCCCTGTAAAAGATGCTTTAATTTCATTTTTTTCTCCTTTTTAATACTGTATCCAGTGTATATGGACCATGATGATAAGGATGGCAGCCAGGCACATTCCGGCAAGTACTGATATGGTAGCCTTGATACGGCTCAGCTGACGGATCACCTGTTTTTTATATATCATGATCCGCACCAGTGAGGGCTCAGCACCGGGATGAGAAGACAGGCTCAGAGAACGGGTAGTGTACCCGGGCCGTATCCAGGGCCTGAGCCACAGGGTCAACCGGTATATCACCCGGTGATTCCGGGACATGAGCTCCAGGCCCAAAAGCAAAGCGGCGGCTATCACACCAAGAGTGGTATAAAACCCCATCAATTCGTTTTTCATAAATTCCTCCTTGAATATTATGATTAATTATACTTGACATGTATGCCAAATAATGGCATAGTATAAATATTTTTTTAGAAGTATTGTTTATGCACTTTCAGTGGGTATGCCGGGAAAATATAGGTTTGTGTTTTAACAACAACAGGTTTTAATTTTACGTGATATTTTTTATAGAGGAGACTGATCATGGCGAACCGGATCGACAGGATATTTGAGATCATACGGCTGCTGGGGGAACGGGGGGAGGTGATGACAGCGGGTAATATCGCTGATGCGGTGGGGATCAGCCTGCGTAATGTGATGCGGGACCTCAATGAGATCGACACTATGTTCGGCTTCCCGGTGTTGGAGCGCTCCCACCAGGGCTACTCCATGGCTCCTCTCAATGAGCTGGGCATCATCAGTCAGCGGGAACAGAGCGCGGGTATGGGCGTGATACAGTCCACCCCCCTGGGTGCCCTGCTCAAGCCGGGACAGGACCTCATGAACCCGGAGCTGTCCGAGAATATGAAGTCCATGGTGGAGCTCAAGGGGGGGCTGCCCGAAGAGCAGTTTCGCCGTATCTTTACCGCCCTCACCCAGGGTAAATACCTCAAGATCGTGTACAAGAGCAGTGACCGGGAAAAGACCCACTACTGTGTACCGGTAAAGATATTCTTTGACCGGGAGCAGCTCTATATCTCGGTGTACGACCGGGACTATGGGCATATCATACTCCTGGGAGCCGGTAAGATACGCTCGGTACATGATACTAAAGACGTGCTGGACCGGGCTGCCCTGGCTAAATACCGGGCCTATGTCAATTCCGCCTGGGGTAAGATGTGCCGTCATGACCTTAAGAAAAAAGCCCAT
This sequence comes from uncultured Brevinematales bacterium, assembly GCA_964537555.1. Lineage (GTDB taxonomy): Bacteria > Spirochaetota > Brevinematia > Brevinematales > CAYRWR01 > CAYRWR01. The sequence goes on along the minus strand of CAZIAD010000005.1, from coordinate 98,884 downwards.
GCCAGCTTTACGGTGGACCAGACCATCGTGACCTACTTTCACCGCAATCCCATCCATGAGAGCCAGACTATAATCGAGGAATCCCTGGCAAAGTACAGGGTAGAGGTGGATGTGCATAACCCCATAGAGTTTGTCCGCTGGATACTACGATTCGGAGAGCATGTAAAAGTGCGGGGGGATGCCGAGGTCCTGCAGGAGATGCGGGACTACCTGAGCATGATGCTCAGGGAGTATCAGGTGTAGAGCTGATACTGAGATTAATAGACCTGGTATTTAATTAGTAAGGAGAAAATCCCAGACTGATTGATGGATGATCCCATTTTGATTTCCCATGTTTAGTTCATCCATGGAAAGGACTATTTTTTTGTAATTATCAGAGATCAGCCTGAGATTGCCGAATTCTCTCTCTATGACAGCATCATCAGACAGGAGATAGGATACCTGGATATAAACAGGTGTGCCTGATTTCTCGGCAATAAAATCAATTTCTTTTTCTCTGATTTTACCTACATATATATTATAGGATCTTCTTTTTAACTCCATGAATACTATGTTTTCCAGAAATCTGCCTATCTGAAAGTCAAAAGAGGAGCTCAGGTAGTACTTAATAGCGGTATCATTCAGATAATATTTTCTTTCTCCGGTCAGTATCTGTTTCCCTTTAATATCGAAACGCTCACAGCTATAAATAGCATAAGCATCTTCCATAAACTTCAGGTAGTTACCAGTGGTCTCCACATTAGTCTGGTATCCCATTGACTTCAGAGTACTGATTATTTTATTTAATGAAAAGGGGCTTCCAATAGTATCTATGGTAAAATTTAACAACTTTTCCAGGAGATCGACGTCTCTGATCTGGTGTCTTTTTACAATATCATTAAGCAGGATGGTATCTTTGATGATTCCCAGATAATTAGACTTTTGCTCATCAGTATTCATAGAAAGTAACTCAGGCATACCACCATTTTGCATATAATCGATCAGTGAAAGTTTTCCCGGATCCAGTGATTTAAAATCTAAATACTCCCGGTAGGAAAAGGGATAGACTTCTATCTGCACATAGCGTCCCGCGAGGTAGGTAGCCAGTTCTTTGGACAAGAGATTCGAATTAGAGCCGGTGATATATATGTCAGCTGATAAAGTATGATCCTGTTGAATAGAATTGATAAATTTCTCCCATCCTGGTATCTCCTGTATCTCATCAATAATGAGATAGATGGTACCAGCCGGCTGAATTTGATCTCTGTATAACTGAAAAAGCTGATGAAGTACTGATGCTGAATGTATAAAATCCAGTGCCATATACTCCATATTCAGATAAAATATGTTTCTGGAGGAGATATTGTTCTTTATAAGATGCTGAATCAGCAAACGCATAATGGAACTCTTACCTACCCTGCGCTGTCCGGTCAGGACCTTAATGGGGGACTGATCCACATAAGAAGCCAATTTATCCAGGTATTCGGGACGATTGAAAATATTAAAAGAGGGTCCCTGATCCCAAAAATTATATTTCCTTATTTTATCCAGCATAAATATTCCTCATCATGGTATATTATCAGGTATACTTGATAATATACTATATTATCGGTAAATAATCAAGTATACTTGATAAAAATGAAATTCCAGTCAATTTATCAGGTATAGCTGATAAAAACTTACTGCTGGAAGCAGATGAAAAAGATCAGGCTCTTATGGGAAGGAAGGTCCTGTTGTGGCAGGTCGATATAGCTGAGATTAGGCTCCTGCAGCTTTTCAAAGCTGGCTATCATGTCCTTAGTGACCGGTACACTGGCTGCATGGAGATTCCGGAGCTTATGGAGCTGTACATAGTAGACCTGTCCCTTACTGTTAGTCATGACGTGGTAGGCTCCAGCCTTGAGTTCCAGATAGGGAAAGCGATCTGAGGTGTAAGTGAGGGGGACCCGGCCCCATTTGTTATTAAGATCCAAGAGAGCAGCCAGGGTATTGGTGTAGCGGGTGGTGGAGAGGGGGTCGCTGAAGGGGGACTGGTAGTCAACGGGAGTAGTCTTTATAGTTGTTTTTTTACCGGAAAAGAAGATGAGGCCCAGCAGGCACAGGGCGATGAGGCTGAGGGACTTGAGCTGTTTTTTTTCCAGGGGGCTGAATCTGTCCAGTATTTTCACAGGGATCTCCGTCTATTAAAAATGATATCTTGTACTTAAGTTTAACGCAGTCTGTCAAACAGGCCTTCCAGGCCGTTAGCCCGTATCTCGTAGGCGATGTTCAGGAGTACACCCAGCTCTCCCTCGGGGAGGCCCTTCTGCATAAACCACAGGAGATAGTCCTCGGGCAGGTCTATAAGCAGGCGCCCGGCGTACTTGCCGAAGGGCATCTTCCAGGTAGTGAGCTTGTGCAGGTCTTCGGGAGTAAACATGGGGTATCCTCTTTTTTGCTGCTTATATTGTAGGGGGGAGAGGGGAGGATGTCAATTTACGAGGGATATGTATGGTACTGACAGGGAGGGTATGCAGATCGGGTGGATTTAGGAGGCGGAGGAGGGGTGGGGTAGGAGGATTCTGTCTGCAGGGTGCATCCGGTATGCATGAATGGGTCATACATACCGGATGAGTAGAGTTTAGTTTAAAATTCGGACTGGCTTATGCCAGTTTCTGACTGGACTTGTCATTTCCGGGGGTGATGATGTGCACCAGCTCACCGTCGCGGAACAGGCCTACCAGGTCCCCCAGGGTGGTGGAGATGACAGAAGCAGTCATATTGTCCTTGCCGGGGAGATCCAGGGCTGCCCATACCCGGTTAAAATCCTCAGTAAGCTGATCCATGCTCAGTTCGAAATCCTTCATGGTCTTTTGTAATGTCATTTTTGTCTCCTTGATGATTATTAAATAATTATAACTTTAGAGTATGACAGAATGTGACATAGTGTAAAATAATTTTTTTTTTGAGACATCCGGATACCAGAGGGTAGTGGTGGTAAGGGATTCAAGTCAGTGAATCGAATGACAGTCGGATAAATGACAGTTGTTATCTGAATTTAATCAAAGATATCATGTGATGGAAAAAGTCTCGAGACCATACATCGGTCTCGCTCTTATTTTGCAAAAAGGGGAGTACATCTTCTCTGGCTTTTTGAATGTCCAGGTTCTCTACTACATTTGATAAGAGTGTTATAATATTTTCCACTGGATCCGGTATACCCGCATCCAGATGACCGGTCTGCTCCAAGCGTCTGATCAGATGGGGAGTATTGACTGGCACCTCCCTTCCCATGAACCAGGCCAGGTCGTACCAGTCCCGGCCCTTTACTCTGCCCTGCCAGTTGCGTGCAATAAGGGCGTGGATCTTACCAGCCAGCATGGATTCAAGATTATAGGCTTTGACGGAATAGGCCTGAGGGAGGGACTGGAAACGGATATTCGTGTCAGCCCCGGCTGGGGGATCACTGTCTACTTCGATCTTAATTTTGAGCCGCTGGTTATGCTGTATCCTGTTGGCCAGGGCCGGGGGGAGTCCAATGTTGAGGATCGAGATCCTGGTATTCATCTTGATGAAAGCACTCTTTACGGCTGATGTGTTCTTCTTTTCCGGTGTAGAGATATCCGCCTCAAAACCAAAAGAGAGTAGTTCATTCACGATAGCTTTGTAATAGGGGGAAAAATCAAGGAGAGGCTCAGGCTTTATCAATGAAAAATCCAGGTCTTCAGAATATCGGTTTAGCTTATAGAGAATGCGCAGAGCGCTACCTCCATAAAAGGCAGCATGCTCAAAGAAATGAGATCTCCATAGACCTAAGAGGGCGATCTCCTGTATAATCTCTCTGAGAGCCTGAATGCCGTCCTCTACACTATCCAGCGGATATCGGGATAAAAACGGTTCAATGGGATTCATGCCTGTCTCCTTTTTATCAGATCGGCCAGGATGTGGATGGACTGCTTTGCACTGTGATCCCGGATCTGTTCTATACGGGCCAGTTCCAGTCGGTCCAGTTCTTCAGGATCTATGCGCAGGTTTTCAACGAGAAAAGCTTCCATACTGGTCACGGAAAATCGACCGGTTTCTTTCTGAATACGGTCACAAAGGGCCTTTTCGGGAGTAGCGATCAGAAATCCCCGGTCTGTTTCCAGCTCCTCATAGATATATCCTACAGAGTAATAGTCCTGTGGCAGATGGTGGTAGGTAAATCGTCCCACCGCTGTATCAAATACTCGTCTTTTAGCGCTGGTGGCACAAGTAAGCTCGTACACTCTCTCCGGTATCAATCCCCAGTAGGATAAAGCGTATTCATACGAGATATAGGAAGGCCCGTAGATCATATTGGCTACTATCTCCCGGGACCATGCCCGGGTGCTGCCTATGTTTTGAATATATATCCCCGGCTTGACCCGGGTGAACACTCCCTTTTTTACAAAGTCTGAGATGGCTTTACGGGGAAAGCGGTAGCCTTTAAATGCATCGATCAGGGTTTGGGCATCAATCTCCGGCCGGTCTAGTTCAGGGATCTTAAGCATTTACACCTCTGTATGTAAATATTTACCAGTATATAACTATAATAGTTAAATACTGGTAAAAAGTCAACATATTATTTTCCATATATCGTCTGTATACCACTTAAAGTTGAATGGGATTAGTATGCTCTATAAGCACTACTTGATTGGAAAGAATAGGCACACACCATTAAACAAAACTGAAGGTATAAAGTGTGATAATGCATTTATGAAAATAGTAATTAAAATGAGCATGATCCCGGGAATCTGCAAGATGAAGGGAGCGGGCTGGTACACATATACGCAATAGGATTATCCAAGGAAAGTATCAGTATTACCTTACGGTATCAAATGAGGACTGAAGCTGTGAAATATACAGGCAGGATATCCCTCCATGAGGCCGCTGGTCTGCACATTAAATATACCGAAATCACCTGCCTGGAAGTCACGGCTGCACTGCATAGTGAACTCATCGGGGTGAAGCACATCGATACGGCCTTTCTTCCGGGTGATCCGGAAATTGAGGCACTGTACCTGTACGAAGTAGCCTCCCGGAGCCGGTCCGGTGATCTCACCTATGATCTGCAGGTCAAAGTCTTCTTTCAGCATTTTTTCCTCCTTTTCTGTCCCCTTCCATATATCTTAGCTCAGGACTATGACAGATCCTGACAGGGTAGGAGGATATACTAAATCTAAGGCGAAGGGATAGTCTCTTGACCGGGGGGATGAGAGGGTATATGCTATGGAATCAGGAGGTGCAGGATGAGAAGAGCAGGGTGGATGCTGATACTACTACTGGCGGTACAGACAGGGGGAGCCAGGATGGTAGCCCGGGTGGTAGACGGGGATACCCTGGAGATGGACAATGGTGACATCATAAGACTCCTGGGCGTGGATACTCCGGAGACTAAACATACTCAGAAAGGAGTAGAGTATTTTGGGCCGGAGGCCTCGGCCCTGGTCAGGAAACTGGCCCTGTCCAATACCGTGACCCTGAAGTATGATAAAAATGATCAGAAAGGTAAATACGGCCGTCTTCTGGCTTATGTCTATCTCCCCGACGGCAGGATGCTCAATGCCCTCCTCATAGCGGGAGGATACGGCTTTGCCACCCCGGAGTACAGCTTTTCTCAGAAGGAGGCCTTTGTAGAGCTGGAGGCAGAGGCCCGGGCTCAGGGGCTGGGCCTGTGGTCGGACCAGGGGAGGAAGGAGTATCTCTGGCTTACACAAAAAAAGCAACCTCATCTGGAAGTGATCCCTATGGCAGGGAACCACTGGGGCGTATTATGCGAAGGTTATGCCAGGCTGCAGCTGTCGCACGAAGAACTACTGCGTACTTTAAAACAGGTACGGGTATGGACAGTGCGGCTGTCCGGGGAGGAACTGGCCGGCAGGCTCATACAGGCAGGATGGGTGAAAGTCGAAAAGTCAAAAGTCGAAAGTCAGAAGTAATGTAAGGCTTATGGAAGAAAAGTTCTGTTTCATAAAGGAAAAATGACGCAATCAGGGGGCTACATGGTTTTTCTTTAAAAAAAAACAAATCTGTTTAAAATAATGACGGGATTGAAAAAAAGAAGATTTTGCACGATTTAGGGATGGTCGCGGGAAAAGGAGCTGAAACACCCAAATGCAATATACCAATGCCAGTTTGGTAAATCTATGGAAAAACCATTTTTACCGGCCTGGCTGGCCGGTGGAGGCAAATATGAGCAGTTATACAAAAGCACAAAAACGGGAACTACGGAAAATGATCGCTGAACTATATGAGATAGATCTTAGTAAGGCTCTGGAGGCTCTGTACAGCCATTTTCAATCATGGAAAAGGGGTGAGATAGATGCTTTTGAGCTCAACGAAGAGATCCACAAACATCACAATGGGATTTCCCGGGAGCAGTATAAATACTATGTTATGGGATCAGAGGAGAGCTGGATAGTGGCCGGGGGATTACTGGACGGCAGGATCAGAGAAGAGGACCTGCCCCCTGCTATCAGGGAGAAGGTGGTGCAGGAAGCTGAAAATCTTAAAAAGAGCAGAGAGATGCTTGAATAATGATTTAGGCACAGTTGATATTAATGATTAGTGTATAAACGAACAATAATAATATTTTATGAATATATCTTGTATAACCTAATAAAATGTTTTATAATCTGTTTGTGTTCTTACTATTGGGAAAGGAGCCTTCAATGATCATTCAAAGGGATATATATATTCAACACATCCTCCCCTTTATTGATAAACCCCTGATTAAAGTGTTGACCGGTATGAGGCGGGTGGGTAAGAGTACCATTCTCAAGATGATAAAACAACACCTGATAGATACAGGGGTCAGGCAGGAAAATATCATCAGCATCAATAAAGATTCCCTGGATTTTGATTTTATTGCCGACTATAAAGCCCTGAACCAATTTATTAAATCCTCATTTCAGGGAATAAAGGGCAGATGTTATCTTTTTATTGATGAAGTACAGGAGATCCAAAACTGGGAAAAGGCATTAGTCTCATTTCTGGCAGATGATATTGCAGACCTGTATATATCAGGTTCCAATGCACACCTCCTATCTTCAGAATTAGCCACTCTATTGACAGGGAGATATATTCAATTCAGGATTTTTCCTTTAAATTTTTCAGAATGGCTTCGCTTTAGAAAGATGACAGGTAATAAAGCAATGGACCCTTATATAGAATTTGATCACTTTCTAAAATATGGGGGATTTCCTCTCATCCATTTTTTGGACCAGAAGGATGAGATAGTATTTGAATACCTGGGGTCTATACTACAGGCGATCCTATTAAAAGATGTGGTCTCCCGTAATGCTGTCAGGGATGTCCCCTTTTTAGAAAGAATATGCCGCTTTAGTTTTGACAACTGTGGAAATATTACCACCGCCAAAAGTATTGCGGATTATGCCCGGTCCCAGCATATCAATGTAAGTGTGGATCTGGTGATTAATTACCTGGAATATCTGCAAAATGCATTTCTGCTGGATAAAGTTAGGCGCTATGATATTAAAGGCAGGAAGCATATGTCTGTCTATGAAAAGTATTATCTGGGTGATATTGGCCTCAGGCATAGTCTACTGGGATTTAAAACCAGAGATATATCCGGCATACTGGAGAATATTGTGTTCCAGGAGCTCATGATTAGAGGTTATACAGTATCCATCGGAAAAGTGTATGACGAGGAGATAGATTTTATTGCCACAAAAGACCAGGAAAAGGTATACATTCAAGTCGCCTATTTACTGGCCAGTATTGAGACTATAGATAGAGAATACCGGTCTCTGGAAAAAGTAAGTGATAATTTTCCCAAGTATGTACTCAGTATGGATAGATTGCCTGTTGGTGAAAGATCCGGGATCAGGCACAGGAATATTATCGATTTTTTATTGTCGGATGAGATATAAAGGGCAGTATACCTGTCCGTATCAGAGTAGTGTGCCAGGAGTCAGGAGGACTCCCTAAATAGCAGTAAGCAAGGGGAAATAAATGAAAGCACGTAAACTCAAGAAAAACGAATGGGTGGTCACCATCAAGGCCTATGTGGACTGGGATATGGATGGCAAGGAGACGGCCCGGCGCATCATAGAGATGCCTGCTGAAGCCAGTCTCTATCAGCTGGCTGAGACTATTCTGGATAGTATTGATTTTGACATGGATCATGCATTTGGTTTTTATGAAGATATGAAAGAACCCCTGCGTTCAGAAGTAGGATTTGAGCTCTTTGCTGATTTGGGAGAGCCATCCCGTTTTCCGGGTGTTAAGAAAACCATTATTTTGGAAGCATTTCCTATGGTCAGTGTCGGGATGCTGTTCCTGTTTGACTACGGGGATGAATGGGATTTCCCTCTGTTATGCTGTGAGATGCGCCTGCCCCGGGAGAGTGACAAAGAGCTGAAATTTCCCCGTGTGGTGGAGAGCGTGGGTGAGGCACCGGAACAGTATCCAGACTACGATGAAGATGCTTATGAAGATGACTTGGAGGATGAAGAGGGGGAGGAGACACAGGCAGAGATCATCCAGCTGCATAAGCATGAGCGCTTAACATCCCAGGCACAGCAGGATATTCCCGAAGAGGTCAGTCTGGTACTCAGTAAAAAAGACAGAGCCCTGCTCCTGGAACTGACTTTTATGGAAGACGAGATACTGGATCTGGTATCGGGAGCCCCGGAGAACAATAACCGGGTCAGACTGGTGCTGCCCTATGATCTCTTTGATGACATGATGGGCTATCTGGCACATTATAGCAATGATCATGAGGATAGGAATGTACGGAAAAAACTGGATGCCCTGTATGACAAGATAGAGGCGCAGCTTGATTTGGGGGAAAAGGAATGAGAGTGGTGTTGTATTTAGCTATACGATGATTACCAGTAAAAATATATAAGACACTATTATTACTCTAGTGGATCTTTAATGGCCCTGAATGACCCTCAGGTAATGCTGCTGCAGGTCTGTGCCCTCTTCTTTTTTCCAGATCTCACGGATGCTGCCCTCATGGATGATGAGTACCTCATCACAGATGTTTTCTACCATCTCCAGGATGTGGCTGGAGAAAAAGACGAGACGCTCAGGGGATATCCATGTCTTGAGGATGTGGTGCATGAAAATATTAGACAGGACATCCAGTCCGGTATGAGGCTCGTCCCAGAGCAGGATGCGAGGTGTGCCGATCAGGGAGGCCAGGAGGTGGATCTTCTGCAGCATACCCGAGGAATAAGAGTGGATCATTTCATCCAGGTACTCCTCCATTTCCAGCTCCCGGATCTCATGGTCCAGGGCCCGGTACTGATGGAGGTCACCCGTCTTAAGGAGAGACATGTATTCCAGGTTTTCCCGCCCGCTCAGATGAGGGAAAAGATAATCATCAGAAGGAAGATATCCCAGCATTTTTTTAGCGGCCTGTCCATGTTCGAAAACACTGATATCTTTGTTGTCAATAAAAATCTCCCCGGAGTCCGGTTTTAAGAGGGACATGAGAAGTTTAATGGTTGTGCTTTTGCCGGCGCCATTTTTACCCAGAAATCCGTAGATCTTACCGCATTCCAGTGTAAAATCGAGGGCGAATACACCCCGTTTATCTCCAAAATCTTTAGTGACATTGCTGAATCTTATCATGTCCTATCCTTAAAATTCCAGTGAATTATATTTCTGCCGGGCCATAACCATCAATCCCGGGAATATTAAAACTGCCAGAGCGCAAAATACCAGGGGACTGATCACCTGGGCTATCATGAGGAGTAAAAACAGAATTCCAAACAAAAACTCCCCCTGCAGTTTCCTGTCCGGGAAGAGGATACGTAAATACCAGCCCATGCCTGTCAGTAAAAATACGGAAGGAATGGCAGTCAATAATAGTAGGGGCTGGGTCAATATTAACAGAGTAGAAAGAAGCAGGGCGGCTGGAAGATAAAGTAAACACATACTGAGTATCTCCTGAAGGCTGATCCGGGTGAAACTCACAGGGCTTATTCTGTAGCGATACAGGTCAATGGACTGGATGGTATCCAGGATCAACTGTCCAGTCATGAAGGATGAAATATTAAAAAGTATCAGCAGTGCGGTAGTAGCAGTGGAGGCTTCTTCTGTGTCCATAGACCCTGACTGGGCATAGAGGAATATGGAGGCAGCCACCACTGCGGCCTGAAACACTAAATATCCCAGGTTCTTCATATTAAAGTATTTATGGATAACAAAGCGGACCCCAGGGTTATTCCAGGAAAGAATTCTGACTATTCGTTTTTTCAGCATTTCAGCGGTCTTTTTCTTTTTATGAGCCAGCAGCATGCAGGAGAGGATCCGGGGGCTGTTTTTCTGGAGGGAAGGGTGCAGGAGGATACGGTTCAGGATAAGGAATATAGCCTCGGAAAGGAGGGGGACCAGGGGGTATGTCTGGAATAAAAAAAGCAGGGAAAGGGATGCAAAGTTCAGGATGTACAGCCAGAGCAGCCATTTTTTAAAGCGGTGCAGACCTAATCGAAGCATCTGGAACACAGCCATGGCCCTTAAAAAAAGCAGGGTGATCAGGATATAAAACAGGATCTGCATGGAAAGGGCCAGGTGCAGGGCAAAGAGAAGGAAGGGCCAGGCCAGGCAGAAATAAGCCAGGAGCAGTAATGACCTTCGGAACATCTGCCTGAAGAGGATCATGCTGATAATATCGAAAGGGTGCTGAGGAGTGGTATGAAAGAAGATCAGCTCTTTCTCATAAAAACCGGGGTCCTGGAAATACTGTATTGCCAGGTGAAGGCAAAACAGCAGGAGGATATATACCGGAGTCATCCCATCCAGGCCGAGAGGAGTATGGATTAAAAAGCTTATGTACTTATAATAGGCCAGGCCTGTTACCACCAAAAGGAGCAGTACATAGCCCGGGCTGGATCGGAGCAGTGAAATGATCTGGCGCAGCAGGGGGTGCAGGGTGTATTTTTTCAGTATCAGTATTTGATTCAATGGTCCCTCTTATCCTAGTATTTTAAGGTAAAATCCGGGAAAAATACATCTATTGGAAGGGTTTTAGGGAGAAAGGGGTTGAAAAGATGCCGGATTCCAGGAGCAAATAAAGTCACTCTTTTATGAGAGATTGAAAATAGGGAATATTCCAGGTGTGTTGTGATAAGTTGATTTCTAAAAGATTTTTTGATATAGTATGATCTGTAGCTGAGAATCCATGACCTGAGTTAAGGTGGAGGACAGGAGGTCCGAGGTATGGGCAATGCGAGGACGGCAAATTACCGATGGATTCACCGGCGGGGTAGTAAGGGTGAGGAGAAAAGCCGGCGCAGGCCACCTCTGTATTTATCATTGAAGTATATACTGTGGATAGAATGAGAGCAGACTGATCTACCGACGTGGACTTTTGACTATCGACTTACACAACAGACTTCGGAGGGGAAGGGGGGCTGGGTGGGGTTGCAGATAGTTTATCTGTGTGAGGGTTAGGGCTCGGACTGAAAAGAGATATCCACTATAGAATATCAGCTAGTGACTATTATTTAGCATTAAAAATTCTATTAATAACGCTTGACATTATGAACGCGTGACGTTATTATTTTATTAATAATAAAAGATTTTAAAGATAAAGAAACCGCTAAAATATGGGGTCAGGAATTTTCTAAAAAGATTCCCCATGATATTCAAAAAATTGCACTGAGAAAGTTGTTTATGCTGCATGCGGCCATTAGTATTAATGACCTGAGGGTGCCCCCTTCCAATAATCTGGAAAAGTTAAAAGGGGATAGAGAGGGCCGGTATAGTATCCGTATTAACGATCAGTGGAGGCTATGTTTTCTCTGGAATGAAAACAATGCCCATAATGTGGAGATCGTTGATTATCATTAAACAGGAGTCATCATGATGGAAAAAATCGCTAACATACATCCCGGAGAGATCTTGCAGGAAGAGTTTCTGATTCCTTTTAAGCTCACAGCCTATCGGCTGGCCAAAGAGACACATATTCCTGTGACCAGGATAGCGGAGATCCTGAAGTATAGACGCAGGATCACTACAGATACTGCCTTACGTCTGGCTCGCTTTTTCGGTAATTCGCCTCAGTTCTGGCTGGGACTGCAGATGGAGTATGACCTGCGGGAAGAGCAGAGTCATATTGCTAAGGACCTGGAGACTATTCATAATATCAATGAGCTGGAGATGATCTCCTAGCTGCCACTATTCGTCCTCTTTCTTTCAATCTTTCCCTTGTCAAGAGTTAGTAGAACAGCTTCACTGGGGTAACTTGTGAGCTGACGGCAGGAAGCCACCGAGTTACTTTTACAGGGAGAGCTCCCTGGCGTCAGTAGTCAGTGCCTTGACTGCCACGACCTGCCTGGGCCTACTAGTCCAGGGCTTCCCGGATGCGGGAGCAGACGGGAGCAGCCCGGTGTTCACCTGACGGTGGGAGTCTGTGCCTTGGCTGCCACCGAACGCCTGGGCCAGCGACAGCTGGCGGGCGGCGGCATTTCTTTGTCCAAAACAACAAAGAAACGCCTGGCAAAGAAAATGCTTTTTGGTCGGTGGGACAGGGGACTGTCACCCCTCGAAATGTCTGCTGGGGTGTAGCAGTCAATGTGCCGGGCGGGCTGAATGTCCTGGCGGAGGGGTTTAGGTTAGGGTAGGTCAGCCCTGGTGGGGTGTAGGGTGGGGCGCACAATACGGAGAAGAGCAGGCAGACTTCGGAGGGGAAGTAGAGCTTGGTAGCATTTCAGATTGTCTATCTGTTTGAAGATGAAGACTTGGACTCAATAGAAAGATCCACTATTGACTTACACATCAGCCTTCGGAGGGGAAGGGGGGGTTGGTGGCATTTCAGATTGTGTATCTGTGTGAGGGTTAGGGCCCGGACTTAAAAGAATAGATCTCTGTTTCGTTATCCCGGGCCTGCGCCGGGAGGCATGGAGTAGGTGCGGGTATGACCTGGATGGGGTGTTGGGAGAAAAGTGAAATCAGACTAGATCAATCGAGTTAACAAGTGAGAGTTTATATGTTGACCGCATATAAGTCTTTATAGGTTAACACTTTATGCAACACTCCCTCTTGACAATATTGGAAAATATGCTATGATTTGAACGAATTAAGTTTACAGGTGAAAACCAGGAATAGAGCGCTCCCGGTGAGCCGGGGGCTAAATAGGATGACTATGAATCCACAAGACCAGGACGTCCGCATCAAGGCCATGCTGTGGCTGAAAGAGCAGAACCTCATCTATGGAGAGGTGATTCCCAGGGATGTACTCATCCGGGGTTTTTCCTATCAGGGACAGACTATTACATTAATCGGTGCCCGGGGAATTTGGTATCCTAAAGGTTTTACTATGCCTATCTCTATTACTACTTCTTACAACAGTCCTTATAAAGATAAATCCTCTGATGAAAATAGCCTGGTGGAGTATAAGTACGAAGGGAATGATCCGGAGCTATGGACAAATGTAGGTCTGCGAAAAGCCATGCTGGAAAAAGTTCCCATCATTTATTTTAAGGCCCTAAAACCGGGGAAGTATTTTGCCATTTTTCCCGTCTTTATTGTGGAGGATAATCCCCGGACTTTAAGCTTTACCGTGGAGATCGATCCGGTATTTGTGATCGAAGGCCAGCCATCCGAATCGAGTCAGCAGGGTATCTCACAGGATATGCGGCGCTATGTGACATCCCTGACTCAGCAGCGCCTGCACCAGACAGCCTTTCGCCAGGATGTACTGGATGCTTATGACAATAGCTGTACCATCTGCCGGCTGCATCACCCCGAGCTCCTGGACGCGGCTCATATTATTCCCGACGGTGAACCGGATGGTCAGCCTGTGGTGAACAATGGTCTATCCCTCTGTAAGATCCATCATGCAGCTTATGATCAGAATATTCTGGGTATCAGTCCTGACTATACTGTGAATATCCGGGAAGACATTCTTGAAGAAAGGGACGGTCCCATGTTACACTATGGTCTCCAAGAGATGAATGGGGCGAAGATCATCCTGCCGGGACAGAAACGGGACTACCCGGATCAGGAGAGGTTGGCTAGACGGTGGGAACGGTTTAGGTTGGCGGGGTAGGAGAGTCGAAAGTCAAAAGACGGAAAGTCGAAAGGGGCGGGTGCCGGGTGAGGTTTTCGATGTGGTACTGACGTTTTACGGTGGTAGATCGGGAGGTGCCGGCTGGGGCACCGCTGAGGGCGCCGAGGACGCGGAGGGGTAAGTGTTTAGAAAGGGAGACGCATGAATAGTATGTTTATCACAAATCAAAAAAGGAAACTTTCAGATTCAATATTAAACATCTTGCCATCTACGAGCAATGCATTTTTTTTAGTGGGATACTTCTTTTTTTCAGGATTTAAAATTATTTCTGAGGCGTTAAGATCGAAGAAAGTTAGAATTCTCATTGGTATGGATGTGGAAAAGTCTATTAACGAAACACTAAAAGAATATTATACATATGGCAACAGAAGTCAGTTTTCTCATAAAGAGATTAGAGATAGTTATTTTGATTCATTAAAAACAATGATTAATGATACAGACACTCTTGATAACAAAGATAATCAAATGCAATTCAAACTTTTTTTAAATATGATCCGTGAAGGTAAATTAGAAATTAGGAAAACTCGAGAACCTAATCATGCAAAACTATATTTATTTGAAAATACTTCAGAACATAATCAAGGAGGAGATTTTCCAGGAACTGTGATAACAGGATCGAGTAATCTCTCCTTTGAAGGATTACAAAATAGACATGAAATTAATGCTATTTCAAGAACGACTCAAGATTATAATGAAATGAAAAATTTATTTAATGAACTCTGGGAAAAGTCTATTGAACTTATTAATGAAAACAACTATCGAGAATTTGATGATTTAGTAATTCAACAAATTTGGATACAATCTTTTCCCCGTCCTGTAAAACTTTATATTAAAGTATTAAAAGAATTTTTTGATGACAAAGTCGAGAAAGTGAGAACCCCATCCAGTATCACCAATCAAAGATTCTTCAATGTAAAATATCAGATCGATGCTGTAAAACAGGCGCTTCAGAAAATCGAACGGCACACAGGTGTGATAATTGCAGATGTGGTCGGCCTGGGTAAAAGTATCATAGCCTCCACTGTAGCCCATAATCTAGGGCTTAAAACTCTCATTATTTCTCCCCCTCATCTTATGAGGCAGTGGAATGAGTATGCCCTAGAATTCAACTTCAACGCTGAAGTAGTGAGTATGGGTAAACTGGAAGACGCTCAGAAATTTAACAATAGATATCCGGAAGAGAAATTGATTATCATTGATGAAGCGCATCGATTTCGAAATGAAGAGACGGATTCCTATGGTATGGTTCATGAAATATGTCAGGGTAATAAAGTTGCTCTATTAACCGCTACCCCTTTTAATAACTCACCTAAAGATATCTTTTCATTAATCAAACTGTTCCAAATACCTTCTAAATCTACAGTACAGACAGTAGATAACCTTGGATATGAACTAAAACAGATCATAGCTGAATATAAAAAACTTCAGGACGAACACAAAAAAGGAATGATCAGCCCGGTTGAACTGGAGATTCGTATGAATGAAATCTCTAAGAAAATCAGACTCATTCTCTATCCATTTCTTATCCGTCGGTCCCGTTTAGATCTTATGAAAATAGATAGATACAAAGAAGACCTAGAAAAACAGGGCATAGAGTTTCCCAAAGTGAATCCTCCAAAACTGTTGGAATATGATTTAGGAGAATTGGAAAAGGAGTATTTGGATACCCTTAATAGAATAGATCCCACTGACCAGGACGCAACCGGTTTTCAAGCAGCAAGATACCAGCCTTTGAACTTCATAAAACCAGAGTTCCTGCATGAATTCGAAGATATTTTTAATGAAAAGAATCTACTGCTTAACTCTCAAAGACAATTAGCCAATTTTATGAGAAGGTTGCTGGTCAGGAGATTTGAAAGCTCTGTGCAGGCATTTAAACAGACACTTCAAAATATCATTACATCTTACGAGAAGATGCAGAAATGGATCGATAGGGGGTTAATACTCATCTTCAAGAAAGGGATTATCCCGGACGTAGAATCTTTTATGGCTGCTGATTATGATGATCCAGATGCTGCCCTTTTTGAAATGACTTTAGACAATTTACTTGATGAATTAGAGTATTATAAAGAAAAAGGTATGGTGGTCATTGAGAAAGAGAAAATCAAAAAGGAATACTTTGAAGCATTTCAGAAAGATATAGAGTTACTAAAGGACATTCAATCCACCTGGATAGCGGTGGATTGTCACCATGACCCCAAGCTACAAAGTCTGGTAAAAACCATCCAGGAACTGAGAAAAACCAAATCGGGTAAAAAACTAATCCTATTTTCGGAATTTGCAGATACTGTAAATTATGTAAATGAATATCTCAGTAAGACCGATCTGAGAGTATTTAAATATACATCTCAGGAATCAAATCCAGGAAATAAAGAGATTATTCGTGTAAATTTTGATGCATCTGCTCTACAACAAAAAGATGACTATGATGTACTGCTGGCCACAGATGCTATCTCGGAGGGGTTTAACCTGAATCGTGCGGGTACAATACTAAACTATGATATGCCCTGGAACCCGACCCGGGTTATTCAAAGAATTGGCCGCATTAATCGTATCAATAAAAAGGTCTTTGATGAACTATTTATCTATCACTATTTTCCCACTTTGGTAGGAGAGGCACAAATAAATGCCAAGACCATCTCTACTTTTAAAATGCATCTCATCCATGCCATTATGGGCGGTGATACCAAGATACTGACTGGGGATGAAAATCCGCAGTCTTATATCGAAGAACAATTTAGTGAACTGATGAAAAGTGAAGAAGAAGAGTCCTGGGACATAGCATTCCGCAATGACCTGGACTACTTCAAAAGAAATGAGCCCATGCTCTTTCAACAAGCTTTAGAAGTACCCAGAAGGTCCAGGACAGGGCGAAAAAAGAAAGAAAGTGCGGGTGTACTCATCTTTGCCAAGAGAGGTAAGGATCATTTCTTCAAATGGGGGGATGGAGAAAAAGATATCCACCTAAATCCAGAATTGGCTCTCCAGTTATTTAAAGCCAGTACAGAAGAGGATCCTGTCTCAATGAGCGGCAGGTTTGAAGCTATCTATCAGTCCATGAAAAAAAACCTCTTCGACCGATCCAGCCAGTTCCCCCATGACAAGGGGATGCAAAAAACGTTGATTAATTTGGACTATTGTATAGAACAGGGCTATAAAAAAGATTATCTAGAGGACCTGAAAAGGGTGGTGGAATTAGGAGCACTGCCCGATGTGTATATGAAACTGATACGCAATATGGAAGTCAGGGATCACAAAAAAGCAGTGGACGCATTGCAGGAAGTGGTGACAGAAGAGTATATCGGAAAAATGATAGTAAAAACCCGTAAGGTGGATGATGCTGATCAGAGTCTTATTATCATCGAAGAATTTGTAAAATAGAGGGATAGGGATGGAGTTAAAGAATAATTATCATAGACAAGAATACCTGGAGTTTTTACGGGATAGATTTCTCACTGAGCACTTCCTGACCGATATTTCAGAAGTTAGTGCACTGGGATATCAGAATAAACATATACAAAAAGTGCATAAGCTGGGAGAGGATAAGAATCTAAAACTTCATATATTAGAAATTGAACATGAGTCCCCCCATGACCCCCGAATAAGTCTGACCCGTGAATCTTTTAAACTCATGAAGGGACACAGTTATCCCAACGTCTTGGCGGTGTTTACTACCCCCAAATCAGATCAGTATCGGTTGTCCTTGATTACCAGTAATTTAACGCTTAATGATAAAGATCAGGTGGTTAAGGAGTTCTCCAATCCTCAACGTCTTTCTTATCTCTTAGGGCCAGGATCGAAAATACGGACACCGGAGAAATTTCTCATTAATAAAGGCAAGGTCAAAGATATTCAGGACCTGAAACAACGCTTCTCAGTAGAAGTGGTCAATAAAGAGTTTTATCAACGGATCGCTTTATTATTCACCCAACTAGTGGGCGGTGAGCGTAAAATCGGCAGTACCAATTACAATGAAAAGGGGAGCCTTAAACTGCCATCAACAGATGACCATCAAACTAAGCAGGAATTTGCTGTAAGATTAATAGGCCGTATAGTATTTTGCTGGTTTTTAAAGCAGAAGGATCTTATTCCTGAAGATATCCTATCCAGTGCTGCTATTACTGAAAATAACTACTACCATTGGATACTTGAAACCCTATTCTTTGAAGTTCTCAACACTCCCCAGGAGAAAAGAAAAGAAGAAGTCGGTATAAAAGGAATGGATAAGATTCCCTTTCTGAATGGAGGTCTTTTTGAACCGCATAGCAACGATTATTATGATAAGGGAATAAATGGCAACCTGGTGATTACCAATGAATGGATGAAGGATTTATTTACACTACTGGAAGAGTATAACTTCACCATCGATGAGAACTCCAGCATAGACCAGGAAATCTCTATCGATCCTGAAATGCTGGGACGTATCTTTGAAAACCTGCTGGCTGAGATCAATCCTGAGACCGGGGATACCGCCCGCAAGTCTACGGGCAGCTTCTACACTCCCCGGCCCATCGTGGACTATATGGTCAAGGAAAGCCTCAAGCAATACTTAATGACCCACACCACTGTACCAGAAGAACAACTGGAAAAGCTGTTCAATGACGAATTGGGGCTGGAAGAGGATGAAGAAAAGCTAGCTGATAAAACGATCAATGAACTGATCAAGGCTCTGCATGAAATGAAAATCCTGGACCCGGCCTGTGGCTCGGGGGCCTTTCCTATGGGAATACTCAATCATGTCACCGATATTCTGCGCCGTATAGATCCCCTGTCGGAGAAGTGGCTCCATCAGCGCCTGGCCGGTATAGATGACCCTACCTTAAGGAAGGAAGTGGAACGTAATCTCCGGGAAAAGAACTTTGAATATGTCCATAAGCTGGGCATCATCCATAACTGTATCTATGGTGTGGATATCCAGCCTATTGCAGTTGAAATATCCAAGCTGAGAGTGTTTCTATCCCTGGTGGTAGATGAAAAGGTGCTGGATTCTGAACCTAACCGGGGCATAGAGTCTCTGCCTAATCTTGAGTTTAAATTTGTATGTGCCAATACCCTTATTGGACTACCTAATCAGACTAAAAAATCACCTTCCCGGGAGTCTGTACAACAACTCCAATCAGAGCTACAGCAGATCATTATGGATTCCGGGGTTATTGCCAAGCAGGGCCGTCTCATGGACCCGGATGTACAGCAGAAGATAAGAGAACTCAATACCCGTAAAGCAGAGATAGAGGGCCAACTGAAAGATAAAGGCGGATCGGAAAATCTGGGCGAGTCGGCAGAGCTGGTACAGCAGCTGGCAGCTCTGCGGCAGGAATATTTTACCTGCCGCCCAGAGGAAAAGCCGAGAATTCGAGATGAGTTTATAAGAGTACAGAATCAAATGCGGGATGCAGTGTTTGATACCTACCATCCGGGGACAGAGACTGTTTCGCAGCAACTTGCTACCTGGGAGCCTTTCTCGGATAATGCCTGTGTCTGGTTTGATCCGGAGTGGATGTTCGGGATAGAGGAGGGGTTTGATGTGGTGATCGGGAATCCGCCTTATGTCCAGCTCCAGAAGGACAGTGGTACACTGGCCAATCTCTATAAAGACTGTGGTTATCGGACATTTGAACGCACAGGGGATATATATTCCCTGTTCTATGAGAGCGGAATACAAAAATTAAATAGGCAGGGACATCTCTGTTTTATTACTTCCAATAAATGGATGCGTGCAGGTTATGGCAAGTCCCTGCGCCGCTATTTTGCGGGACTGAATCCGGTACAGCTTATCGATTTGGGACCGGGTATCTTTGACAATGCTACAGTGGACACAAACATCCTCCTCATCAATCCAGACCACTCACGGTTTTCATCCTGTCGTGCTGTTACTCTCAAGCCGGAAAACGGAGATTCTGAAAACATTAATATTGTAAAACAGCTCGGAAAAAGAGGAGTTGATTTGCAAAAGTTTTCTGAAGATTCTTGGTTTATTGGTAGTACGGCAGAACTCAGTCTTAAGAAGAAGATAGAGTCTATTGGCAAGCCACTTAAAGATTGGGATGTAAATATCTATCGAGGAGTATTAACAGGCTTAAATGAAGCCTTTATTATCGATACTCCCACTAAAGAGCGCCTGTGCGAGGAGGACCCCCGGAGTGAGGAGATACTCAAGCCCATTCTTCGGGGTCGGGATATCAAGCGCTATGGATATGAATGGGCGGGATTGTGGTTGATTTTTATTCCTTGGCATTTTCCACTTCATAAAGATGAGTCTATTCAGGGCGCAAGTTTAAAGGCAGAAAAGGAGTTTGAAAAACAGTTTCCTGCGATCTATAAACACATTTTTCAGTTTAAAGATGCTCTCTCTAAACGTAATAAAGCAGAAACTGGAATTCGATATGAGTGGTATGCACTTCAAAGATGTGCTGCTACATATTACGATGAGTTTGAGAAGGAGAAGGTGGTGTGGATTGAATTAGTTGATGATGGTAGATTTTCTTATGTTAAACCAGGAATCTATACCGAGGCTACTACTTTTATTATGACTCATACTGATATAAAATATCTTGTCGGAATACTAAATTCTAAACTAATAAACTGGTACTTTGATAAAATATGTGCCTCTTCAGGAGTAGGAACAAACCGATGGAAGAAAGTATATGTAGAATTAATACCTATACCAGAAAGAAGTCCCATTATAGAT
The DNA here is from genome assembly GCA_964537555.1 of uncultured Brevinematales bacterium. Taxonomy (GTDB): domain Bacteria; phylum Spirochaetota; class Brevinematia; order Brevinematales; family CAYRWR01; genus CAYRWR01. The sequence continues at coordinate 78,170 of CAZIAD010000005.1, read as the reverse complement.
AACATAATCACTGAAATCAAGGAAAGTGTTGATTCAGTTTTAAACTTCTGTAATGAAGGTGATGCTAAATCAGCTGAAGAGTTGGAATGGAAGATTGATTCTTTAGTTTACGAACTTTACGGATTAACCGAAGCGGAAATAACAATATTGGAGGGTTGATCATGACTAATGTGATATTCATATTAAATGCTCATTCAAATAATGTTTCTACCATAAATCTGATACAATCTGCTCCCAAATTAAGCATTTTTGATGTTCTATTAAAAGTAATCCCTCTAATTTCCTTGTCTCTTGCAATTCTAGGAATTTTCATATGGAAAAGGCAATTGATTTGGACGCAGAAGTTTAAATATGTTGAATCTATTTTAAAAGATCTTTTTGAGCTTAAAGAAGCAATACATGTTTTTCGATGGCCTTATTTGCTATACTATAACTATTGTACTGACCCATCACCGGAAGCACATGAGTTTGTAAAACAAAATCCTAAGTTGCTCGAATTTATAAATTCAAAATATCGATATAGCACCAATTTTCAAAAGATATTGGATTGTTATCATTCACTTACATCAAAAATTAGAAATTACAATGTCTTGTACAAAAACCTTTTAGAAAAAGAAATGCAGGATTTAAGAATTTCAATTAATAAAATTGATACTGCGTATACAGAAAAATTAAATAAAATCCGGAATCCAGAATATGATTACAATGAAAAACTATATAATCCAATCATCCATGTTGTAAATGAAATAGAGAAAGATGAATTTCTTAAAAGTTTGGAAACTCTCTATAACTCAATTGAGGAAAAATTGAAGAAAACAATAAATTTTAGACAGAGGGACGAAAAGAAGAAGGCTTGAGATTTATATATATATTATTAAGGATGACAATATGGACCTAGATGAAAACGCCATCAACGTCTACACAGATGGATCATCTAAGCCAGGGCCAAGAAGAGGTGGTATCGGTTTTGTCGTTTTATGGTATGATGTGGATTTTGGTGAGCATAAAGAGGAATTCCCGGCTGACCGAGGATTTTCAGGAGCTACCAATAATCAGATGGAATTGGAAGCGGTAATTCAGGCTTTAAAGGAACTATACGGCTGGGAAGAATATTACTATGATAAGATCAAAGTCTGGACGGATTCCGGTTATGTAGTGGATAATGTAAATAGAGCGTATTCCTGGAAGTCGAATGGTTGGAGAAATTCCTCCGGACGTCCTATTCAAAATGCTGCTCAATGGAAAGAGCTGATAAATCTTATTGATAAATTTTACAAGAATAAAAGAATTAAAGTTGATATCGATTGGGTTAAGGGACATTCTAAGAATCAGGAAAATAAGGCAGTCGATAAAATAGCTAAGCAATCCGCTGATATAAAAAGCAAGCGGAAAATATCGACTAAGAGTGTGAGAAGGAAAACATTTAAAGAGAGTGTGACTACTCCCGGCAGCATTCCCATGAGAGGCCAATTGTTTATCATCAGGATTATTGAGGATGAGTATCAGAGGGAAACTAAGAGTTATAGATATCGTTATGAGGTGCTGTCACAGAATAGTCCGGATCATAAAAATATCGACTTTATTTATTCAAATATATGCGTACGATCTGGACACAGGTATGAAGTAAGAGTGAATGAGGATCAGAAGTACCCACAGATCTTGGAAGTGATTAGGGAAGTAGAGAAAGAAGAATTGGAGGAATAGAAAAATGAGTAAAAAGGATCAAAAATCAAAAGCAATGGATCAAAAAGAACAAAAGAAAAAAACACTGAAAGCACTGAGATTTTTCGAGATAATAAGTGACTACCCTAAAAGATTTATCTTATGGCTCCTTGGATATATTTTTATCATATTGGAGCTTTTAGACTTGGATAGAGTAGAATTACTACATGTGTTCAATCTCTTCTATTGGATCATTGCATTGATCATTTTCTCGTTGATGATTAGCGTGTACTCTAGGTATCTCATTAAAAGCGACAAGAATTATATAAAACAAAATATTGGTAAACCTTCTGCGGCAGTATCAAAGGTTTTTTCGGGAATTTCTATAGCTGTGTTTATTATTGGGATATTTCTGATGATAAGTATTACTCAGTACTTTGTAAGAATTTATCGTTTGGGAGATGAAGTCATTAATGAATTCAACGTAATGGAGTCAAAAATCAAGAAGTTACAGGATGAGAATAGAAATCCACTTTCACTCCAACAAATTAATACAGAATTGATTCCTAAAGAAAATTATATTATCCGGAAAGTAGGGGATCAATATGTGCTTTATTATACTAATACTCTTAAATCCTGGATTTTTAAGGATAGAGATATCCAATTTGATTCTCTGAACATGGAAAAGAGCTCTTATGAAATGATGTATAGAAAAGAAAAAAGACAATTTTTCCATTTAGGTGAATTCGAGTAAACATTGTAATGGAGGAATAAATGCTAGGTAAACTACAACAAGTCGACCTGCGAGAAATCTGGAAACATGAGGCTATCAATTTTACTAACTGGCTGGCCAACGAAGATAAGCTCAACCTTTTGGGTGAGGAGCTGGGAGGGATACAGATCGAGCTGACCCGGGCCTCGTCGCTTCCTTTAACGTGGATATCCTGGCTCAGGAAGTGGGCACAGACAGGAAGATCATTATCGAGAATCAACTGGAGACCACCGATCACGACCACCTGGGTAAGATCATTACCTATGCCTCAGGTTTTGATGCGGATGATCAGTTAACACAAGGAGTATAAATTGGATGATAATAGCAGACTGATTCGAAATAGTACTGCGGAATTTCTGATATTTACAGGACAGGCCGGTGAACAGAGTATTGAGGCCCGCTATGAAGAGGGGACTGTCTGGCTCAGCCAGAAACTAATGGCGGAGCTTTTTACAGTAGATGTCCGTACTATTAACGAGCATTTGAAAAATATCTACAAGTCTCAGGACTTGGCACGTGAGTCAACTATCCGGAATTTCCGGATAGTTCAGCGGGAGGGCACAACGTAATATTCCTATGACAATGGAAGACTGGGCTATGCGATTGGATAAGTTCCTGAAATTTACAGAGATCTTCGGTGAGTACTTTCAGGAGTACTCTGGAAGGATGCCATGGAAGATGAGGAAGATGTACAACTTTAAGAGGAGTTGCATGCAGAGATTCGGAGGCCTGGATACAGGGGATAATCTGATCTATGCCTGAAAGCCCTGCAACAGCTCCAAGGGAAAAGGACCTCATGGTATGGGAGAAAGAAAAAATGTATTTCCTTCTATTGCGTTATTACGTAGATATCTGAAACTGGTGATTGCATTCTGTGAGGATCACGATCTTTTATAAAAGGAAATTAGTGATGTGGATACAAGTGAATTTTTTCTGAAACCCCCTTTTGTAATCCACAGCTTTCTCCGCAGTGAAATTCCCTATGAGAACTTCAGAAGCAGGATGCCGTAGTTCTGAAGTACTAAAAGCTAGTTCTGAAGTACTAAAAAGTTGGTTCTGAGGAGCTCCAGCTCCTCTTCCAAATCAAATACCTCATTCCATCCTCCCGCCTGCCGGGTTTTAATTATTCTCCCACGGGATATGATTACATCACTATTTATGCCCGTGCTTGAGTAGGCTCAACATCTGTGATATTTCAGGGTCATCAAATGACTTATACGAAGATATGCAAATTCGTAAAGCACGCTTAATTTTTTACAGTAGTTGAGGAATACATCGTATAGTCTTTTATGCATTATAGACTGATAGCATTTGGTTACCAAGTAAATAATTAGGCCATTTGGAGAGATGTTATATTAGCAAAAAATTAGATTTGTAAAAGAACGACCCCTGTCACATCTTGAAAGTCTTTTATATTATGAGTCAAAATAGGATAACCATGTTGGACACCAAGACTGACGACCCTCAAATTATAGAAAGGATTATACTGAATCTTCATCTATTTCAGAGATGAGCTTCAGGATTTGAGGCGAAATATCAATTGTTTTATGTAATTGCATATCCATAAATATATCTATAAATATCCATTAAATCCAGTATTTGGATATATATGGGTGTTTTTTTAGATAATGAGTTTTACAACTGATATAAACTATATATTGGGATGTAACATTAAATTGCATGATAACTTTGATCATGTTGGTGTGCAGATGGATGTTATAATGTTTAATTTTAAGTCGTTAGATTGTATAGAATACCAAGTAGAACCGTCCATAATGGGTTTTATGGACGGCTAATATATTATCTCAAATGATTACATTTGTTTCAGTATAAATTGAGCAAAAGGAATTATGTTGTTTTTTACGCTTGCTTCTTCCAGACAATTCATGTATTCATTTCTATCTTCATTCTTAATTATTAGCCAGGGATATCCGGAAGTCACAAGTAAAGTATTCATGATGAATCTTGTCATTCGTCCATTACCATCCATGTAAGGGTGGATATATACAAAAAGATGATGAGACAGAATAGCTTTAATTAATGGATGGACTTCATTTTTTAAAAGAGTAAAATACATGTTCATAGAATCAACAAGTATTGAGTGAGGAAACGGGACATGAGAAGAACTCTTTATGTAAACTGGATTATTCCTGTATCCAGCTAGATGATATGAATCCAGTATACCTGCCTGTACACTTGGTGTAAACATGCTTTCATACCATTTGTGATGCTCACTTTCTATAATATTAATTGTATTAGATTTATTATTTAAAATTTTAGTAATTGATGATTTTATCTCCTGGAATGCTAAATAATAACCTTTTGCAGCCATTGTATTAACTTCTTTTGTATTCTCATCAGGATTCCAATTTCCTTTAGAAATCTTATTTATCATCTCTTCTGTTACTTTATAACCTTCTATAGATAAGGAATGGTAAGCATCATTTGTGTATTTAGAGTCTAATTCAATTAAGAGTTTTGAAATATCTGGTGTGATTCCAGGTTCAGGCAGTTTTATATCATCATTTATATCTTTAACCCATTTATTCCACAGAGTTTGCAATCTGAGTGAGTAGGGATTATTTACACTGCGAATTGATAGAATAGATTCAGCTGAGGATTCAAAAGGATTGGAAATACTAAGTGATGTGAGATTGGCATTATTGTAAGCTCGTATAACCCTTTGGGCTTCATCTATTCTCCCGAAATATTTGAGTGCACCTGCAATTCTTCCCGTACGGGCATCCATATGATCATTGTTGAGTAGAAAGTTTAGAAGAACGGAGACATCCTTTATCATACCAAATCCAATTTCAATTTCTTCGCGATTCATTAAATAAAATTGAGGTGAAGCAAGGCATAATGATGCAGCGAGAGAATATACATTTATATTATTTATTCTTTCAATGGTATCTGGAAAACGCTTAGCATCTTGATAGATAAAGATTTTATTTTCGAAGGATAATTTTACTGTATTAATGCTACCTTCCTTAGTGACTACCACCAACTGATTAGGTATGAGTGTATGTCCGGTATGTAGTAAAAGTGAGGACTCTGGATTTAAAATATAATTGTCTTTGAATCTTAAATTTAGGTATTTTGAAACAAATTCCCAGTATGAAGCGTACCAGGGTGTTGAATCACCTTCTAAATCATTTGGTCTCGATTGATAATACCAACCCCTGATTATTGGTTTCAGATATCCAGTTTTTTTTAGGATCTGTAAATTATTGCCAGTAAAAGCACTGGATTCATGTATTGAACCAGTAGCCTGTAATTCTTTCAGTTGGAATAATGCATGCCTCAATTTTTCAACCATAATATCACCTTTACATGTATTTATCCGCAATATATTACATGTATATATGGTACTACTAATACATGTATTTAGCAACTTATGATTACATGTATTTATTATACAATCTATTCAATAGTAAACTCAGTACCCACCTTAAAGGTAATGTTTTTCTGTACTTGACATTGGGCTCACTATACCTCATCCCGCCAGCGTCGCAGCTCCATGACCCGGGGGTGCAGGGGGCCGCCCTGATCAATGGGATATAATGAAGACACACCACGTGACCAGTGAGAGGGGAGAATGACTAAAAGAAAGCAGAAAAGCACCCCCTATTGTCTATTACAGCCATTTTGACTTTAAGAATGTTTCAATATATGATATAGTTGATAATACCGGGAGATTAACATGGATAATCAGGAAGTACGCTGGGTACAGAGACTGGAACATTTTTCACAGGCATTGAAGAAATTAACTGCTGCAGTACACCTGGCTGAGCAACGCCCCCTGTCGGATCTCGAAAAACAAGGCTTGATTCAGGGTTTTGAATATACTCATGAATTAGCCTGGAATACCATGCGGGATTTTCTCCGGGAAAAAGGTGTGCAGAACCTGTATGGTTCTAAAGACTCTACCCGGGAAGCCTTTAAACAAGGCCTGATCAGTGCAGGAGAAACATGGATGGAAATGATCCGTGACCGCAACCTGACATCACATACTTACAATGAAGAAATAGCTGACAAGATCAATAATGCGATTACAGGATCCTATGCAGTACTTTTCACTGCTTTTTTGGAGACTATGGAAAAGATCAGAGCTGAGGAGTCAGCATGAATTTTGGATTGAGTCTTTCAGTCATAAAAAAAATCAGGTCAGTTCTTGCATGCCATCCGGAGGTCCAATCAGCCATTATTTATGGTTCCCGTGCCCGGGGAGATTTCAGGGAGGGCTCGGATATCGATCTCACTCTGCTGGGAGGTAGTGATCTGGGACACCAGGTCCTGTCCAGAATAATTGATGAGCTGGATGAGTTGCTATTGCCTTATAGTTTTGACCTTTCACTTTATAAAGACATCACGGATACATCCGTACAGGATCATATAGCCCGTGTGGGGCAGGAATTTTATCATAGAGAGCAGGTATCTGTATAGACTTTTACTTAAGCCATTCTTTATTGCCGATCCAGAACGGACATTAATACTTTTTTAAGACCATCCTTACTTTCCAACCATCTCCCTACCCAGGGCCCCTCCTGCTAAGTCGAAAGTCAAAAGTCTGAAAGTCGAAAGGATAGCATCATTTTCAAAGATTTTCCAGCCATTGTCGCAGGAGTCTCTTAATACCATTAGTTTTTTTTAACCAGTGACTTACCATAGGCCCCGTGCAGTAATACAGCCTGATCAGCACCCGGCCCCACCACCGGGGCCTCAGTACCTCATCCCGCCAGCGTCGCAGCTCCATGACCCGGGGGTGCAGGGGGTCGTTAAACACGGCTCCCGCGATCCAGCAGTTGCCATTGGAAGCTTTTTTGGCAGTACTTTTTTGAGGTTTTTTTGCAGATTCCTCGATTTCTTTTAGTATAGCACGGTTGGATTGGCTACTGCTGACCGACCAGTATTCCGCGTTTGTACTCTTAGAGCTACTGGCCTTGATAGTATACTCAGTATTATCATCTTCTTCTTCTTTCCATAACCTGGCTTCCTTATCCAAACGGCTCCGTTCATCTCCGGAAATAACATTGATCTTATCCGCTTTCTCCGGGGAGAAGGTTATGCCTGGTGTACCCCGGTACTCTTCTATGAGCCCTGTGAAGGAGATCATACTGTCTTCATAGTCATCTACATCGATACCCCGCCCTTCCAGATATTCCAGTCCCTCGCTCCAGATAGTGAGCTTAAAGTGCCCCTGCCGCCAGTCTGCAAAGTTGATAAACACATAGGGTTTATTATACTTGGTCATACCATGCTTGATATCCGTGACCCGGCCATAGACCGTGACTACCTGCCCCTCATATTCCAGGAGGCGGTGCTTTTCCAGAGCTCCCAGTACCGGGAACTGAGTGCGGGGGCCTTTCTTTTTCTTCTGCTCCGGCCTGGATGCGACTGTTTCCAGGGAGATCCATTCTGTGAGCTCATAGCTTCCCGAATGCCAGTCTTTGAGAGCGGGCAGGGCTTCCATGTCCAGTTTACACAGAAGGCGAAAGTCTTTCACCTTCTTTTCCAGCCCTTCCAGGCGTTCTATTTCTCTCAGGACTGCACTGCTGTCCGGGTTTTCCAGGTCCCCCTGTTTCAGTATCAGGTTATCCCCGTCATAGTAGTTATCCCACATAGCAGGACTCCGGCTGAGGGCTTCCAGGCTGAGGTCGATCACAATAGCTGAAAAACGGTCCAGCTTGGCATGAAAGTCCTTTTCACTACGATCAGGATGCTGGAAGTTAACATGGCCGATCTCGTTACTATGGGTGAAGCTCATATTGGGAGTATACATACCATCATAGTCGATGAGATGCAGGTCCCCCCCAGGGTCTACCAGTATATTTCCATGCTGCAGGTCCCCGTGGGCCATACCTGCTTTTTCCAGTCTATGTATCAGTTTTGCGAATTTCTTACGCAGCTCCTCCAGTGCATCAGGATCATCCAGGTGATCTTCTATGTAGAGGCTCAGTCCGTCAGCCTGCAGGTAGTCCATTTTGAGGGCCGGCCACCATTTATCATTGATATAAATGGATTCCGCCTGATATTCATAAGCCAGGAAGTCCTGCATCGGGTGTTCATCCAGGAATTCAGAGATAGCCTCATAGCGTTTACCCAGGCCCTTAATTTTTTTGGTGTAACATTTATAAGCATACTGCAGGCCCCTGCCTTCCATGATAAAGGTCAGGCTGAATCCGCCACTCAGGGCATGAGGCAGCCCGGTAGCCGGCATAACCCTGGCTTTTAATGTCTTCAGGACTTCATCATTGAGACAGAGCTGGGGATTTTGTATAGCCTGCTGAAATTCGGATGAGGCAGGGTATGCCATTTAGTCTCCTGGTATCATGATTTTATATATTTCCACCATCTTTCCTACACAGAACACACTCTCTCGTCATTCCGGGCCTGATCCGGAAACCTGCCCTCTGTGCAGAGGCTGTCTCCACTTTAAGGAGAAGGATAAGCACCTAGCCATATGCAGGATTCCGTATACCTCCGTTTCACTCCGGTTACGGAATGACGTACGTGTGGTACTGCTCCGGACAGGACCTACGCGCTCTCTAGTCATTCCGGACCTGATCCGGAATCCTGCCCTGTATGAAGAAACTATTTTCCATGTGAGTAGAGTAAGTTATAATCCAACAAACAAATCATCCCATTCAGGATTGTTCTCTTCTATAAGATCTATTTTCCATTGTCTTTTCCAGTTTTTTAACTGTTTCTCTCTTTCAATAGCCTGAGAATTAGAATCAAAATCTTCAAAATACACCAGACTCTTTGCATGGTATTTACGAGTGAACCCTGGAGATAGTCCTTCTTTATGCTCACTGATCCGTCGTTTTAAGTCATTTGTGATACCTGTATATATTACTCCGTTTTTTTTATTGGACATCATGTAAATATAATATTTGCTCAAAGCCTACTCCTTGGTATATTTTTCTGTCAAGACTCACAGAACCCACTCTCTCGTCATTCCGGACCTGATCCGGAAACCTGCCCTCTGTGCAGAGGCTGTCTCCACTTTAAGGAAAAGGATTAGCACCTAGCCATATGCAGGATTCCGTATACCTTCGTTGCACTCCGGTTACGGAATGACGTATGTGTTGTACTGCTCCGGACAGGGCCTTCACGCTCTCTCGTCATTCCGGACCTGATCCGGAAACCTGCCCTCTGTGCAGGTACTGTCTCCACTTTAAGGAGTCACTATTAATTCTCTGCTTCTATAATGATCATGGTGCTGTCATCGTTCTTTACTTTCCCGGTGTTACGCAGGCCCCTGATCCAGGCATTGAACTGCTCGTCATTATGGCTATTCTCCATATCCGGGGGAATACCCTCGATGATCAGGGCGGCCAGGGCATCAGTGGCTAATATGAGGGTGCTCTTCCCCCGGGGAAGGGGCAGGGTACGGACTCTTAGCTTACCGTTCCGGCCGGAATGGTTATATACCAGCTCCGGGGAAGTATCAAAATCTTCTGTTTTTTCCAGAGGCCAGCTCCATAATAGTTTACTGTCCTGGATAATGAAGGCACAACTGTCGCCTATGGCACCCACTTCCCACCAGGACTTGATGATCTTTTTGTGAAACCTGATCCAGAGGAGGGTAGCTGCGGCTCCGGTCTCCCGCATCTTATTCTCCACGTACCAGGGCACCTCCTTTTGATCGAGGCTACTTTGGAATTCCTGGCCCAGCCGGGATAACAGGGGTGGATCGATCTTTAAAGTGGGATGAGCACAGAGATTGTGGCACAGATGTTGAGCCCATTCTTTGGAATACATCCCTTCACTGGCTCCATCACTGAGGACTATTAAGGACTGATCCTTAGAGATTGCATAGGCATCTTCATTCTCTTCCGGAGTATTGCCCTCCTTGGGAAGGCTAAAGCAGTGCAGTATCCGGTAGTTCATCTGACCCGGGTGGCCCGTGTACCGATATCCATAAAGGAGATCACACTGGCCATATCAGCATTATAGGCATAGCCCCGGCTCCGGGGGGTGACATCAAATCCCTCTTTAAGGGCCAGCTCCTCCATGAGAGGGGTGAGCTTGCTGGACATCCGCCATAGTTTAGCCGCGAATTCGTCCCCTATATGGGGCTCTTCATCTGCGAATAATACAGGAGAGCTGGAATGACTGCTCAGGTGCAGATTATATACCATGACATTGCCATCATCGGTGCGTAAACCCATGATCCTCTGGGCTATATCTTCCGGGTCTTCATCGGTGGATTCACCGTCTGTGATATTGATCAGCACAGGAGGAAAGCTCTGCATATTATGATCACACCAGTCAGCCAGAAGGTGTGCTGCTTCATTATACGCGGCATGCATAGGAGTGCCTCCATTGGCTTTAGGCTCAAACCATACTGCCCGTTTGGTGATCTGTTCACCAGTATCCCCATTAGGGCCTGTAATGATCCTGACAGTCTCATCCAGCCTCAGCGGGTTATTTCCCACTCTGGAAATGGGATGAAAATAATCAGAACCAAGCGCTCCCTGAAATCCGTTGTAGACCTTGTTATTGCCATAGCCAATCACGGCCAGGTCAAAATAATCTCTGATCCCTTCGGCTTTGGAGCATTTGATGACCAGGTCTGAGATCATATTGTTGAGGGAGTCTGCCACCAGCTGATTCAAAGGGATCCCATTTATTTTTTCATCCATGGAGCCACTCTGGTCCACCATGAAGATAAAGGCACTGGGCTGCTGCCGGGTGATCTGGGCCTGGTACATACGGGCCTCCTTTATTTTTCTATCACTATCTCGTCTTTGAACAATGTCTCTCCCTTTACCCCGTGGCTGCACAGTTCCCAGGACACCCGCACAGTATCCTGGTCTTCCCTAGAGGACAGCAGGAGGATAAGAGTAGGCGCCTCCCCGTACAGGGGATTATAGAGGCTCTTGTGTACTTCGGCTTTGGAGGGAAAACATTTTTTATCTCCCAAAAGGTTAGGCTGGTAGGCATACCCTTTCTTAAGCAGGAGCTGGCTCAATAGCTTTTCGGTATAGGATTCATAGGCTGTCTTATGGGGCTGATCGCTTACTACTGCTGAAAAGAGGCGCAGGCCGGGGTTTTTACTGCGGTAGCTGTCAATGCGGGGGCCCATTATCCGGGCCTTGACTTCCAGTTCCCTGTCATAGTAGCTGCCCGGGAATTCCCTCATCCTGGTATTTTGGGACTGCTTGGTCCATTTAGGGGGTAGTTCTACAGTCTCTGAGAGTATGACCGTACCGCTCCCCGTATCCAGGAGCCGGTAGTGGAGCTGCAGGCCCTGATTACCGGTATGGAGGAGGGTGGCATTGAGTATATAGCGGGCTGACAGGAGGTCTTCCAGCTCCCGGGCCAGCTCATCCCCGTCGGTGATCCCGGCCAGGATCAGCCTTTGTTCTTCCAGCAGGACATCCAGGTCCCTGCCCCGGGTCACTACCCGGATCCCCGGTATCCGGATGAGGGCCTGCTCAGTCTTTTCTTTCCAGTATAATGACAGGTCGGTATCGTAGTTCCTCCCTTGTTCCCGGACCTGATACACAGCAAAGCCGGGGCTGTTATTGGTGCTGATCACCCTCAGTATCTTTTCACTGATCTGGTCCTGCAGGGCTCTCTCTTCATTACAGGCTGAAAGCAGGCTCAGGCCGCACAGCAGGACGAGGGCGGTTAAGTATCTCATGGCTTAAACTCCTGGTTTTCTTCGAGGGCCTGCAGCTGGAATTCCCTTTCTTTTTCGGACAATTCCATAATATAGAGTGAAGAAGGATAATCATTGGTATATTTCACATACAGCCTGTGGAATTCCTGCCTGTCCTTTACCTGCACGATATATTTGTAATCTTTATGTTCTTTGTGGTTGTTTATAAAATAGTTGTAGCCGGCAGAGAGTTTTTTATCCAGATCCAGGAGTTTCTGGTAGTTCGCGGTATTGGTATTGGTGTAGCTGCGCTGGTATTTTTCCAGCTCCACCTGGAAGGCGGGGTAACTCATGGGGTCCATAAAGGGATCGTAGATGAGGGCAAAATGAAAAGGCTCTTTCCTGATCAGTACATTCGTCAGCTTTCTCATGAGCTGGTACTGCTCAGCTGGAGACAGGGGATCTATATAATCGATTCTAAAGTTTTTGATATCCTCCTGGATGATGACGGTTCTCTGGTCGGCTTTCCAGGAAGTGAGCTGTTCTACCCTGACCAGGGCTTCCCGGTAGGGAAAAGCATCCCGGTATTTTTTGAGGCCTATCAGCCCGCCAATGATGATAAAAGGCAGCAGCCCCAGCAGATGCAGGGCTTTAAAGCGGTAGGTCTTTATTTTTTGCTTTGCTTTTTGGGCGGCGGGCTGCAGGGTGTTCCGGTAAAAGGTCCGCACCTGGGATACCGGGGCTGACTGAGATGGGGCACCCGACTGTTCAATATTCCGCAGGATCTCAGCATTGGACTCCTCCCACTTCCGGGGAGCTTTGCGGGGCAGGGAAGCAGGGGAAGTAGACCTCCTCACTTCAGGGGCAGGATGGGCTGCTATACGGGTATCCAGGCCCAGGGTATGAAGGATAGCATCCAGCTCCCCGGCCAGTTCAGGGGGGATCTGGCCTTTGAGCTCCATGATCCGGGCTGCTCCTTTTTCCGGAGGGCGTTCTGAGGCCTGCCAGATCTCGGTATTGGATAATCGGGACTGGCCCTCTTTTTCCAGGAACAGGTCCAGTTTCTTTCCCAGCTCGGGTGCACGACTGCTAAAGGCAGCACTGAGGAGCAGGCAGTATTCGCGGATTGTGTTTTCCATAACATCTCCTGTTCAGACCTATTGTATACCCTGTAAAGCATTTCCACAAGACCTGTTTTAAATCAGAAATTTTTTATTTGTTTATCTACATCCATTATAACAGGCCTACATGACAAAATCTGACATACTTACCCTTTATAGTTTTAAGGATGCAGGAGGTGCAGGTATGATACAGAGCAGCGGACTTATCATCATGGGCCTGGGGATTTTGTTTATTATTGGATATTTTATCTATGTGCGCCGCCACCCGGCTGATGGGGGAGATTCTTCCGATGATGACGATGATGATGACCATTTTGATTACAGCCGGGAATGATGCTAATATGCAGTATAGACTGGTTGTATTTTCTTAGAACTGAAACCGGTTCATGGGATAAGGATACACAAGGGTCATGGTGACTCCCCCTATTATCCCTTTCAGGTATTCAGTCTTAATGAAAGGAGGCCCTATACCCGCATTTCACACCACACTGATCCTGACTTTGTGCGGGTACTTGTTCTTAGTAGTCCCGCCTCGAAGAATGAGATTTTTAATAGCAGACAGTACTGTGGAGAATACATCAGCCCCCTGAAATAAATCCTCCCTCTCTGCCGGAATCTGTCATACGCCTCTGTCATACTGAGTCAATAAACAGGAGAAAAATCCGCACTCAAAAAACGCCAAAAGGAGGGGAAGATCTTTTGGGAGGTATACTATGACTATTACACTGAGATCCGGTATCATACTGCTCATCCTGGCCGGGACCGCCGCACCTGCCTACAGCATAGACCGTACTACCGACACCTACCGGGGGCTCTACACCCGCATCTACACCGCCCTCACCAATCTCGACTCCGGGGTCAGTACCAGCCGCTATAGTACCAGCTCAGGTTATGTTTTTAAAGTCCTGGATGATGTCCTGGAGGACCACCCGGAGATCTTCTATTTTAAATACAGTGGCAGTTCTTTTTATAGTGATGGATGGTTTCAGCTAAAATACCGGTATTATAAAGATACAATTCGACAAATGAGTGTTTTATTGGAAGCTAAAGTTGACTATGTGCTGAGTTATGTGGTGCATTCTGGTATGACAGAATTTCAAAAAGCCAAGGCCATCCATGACTATCTGGTACTTCATACCAGATATGATATTGATAATTATTATAATGACACTATACCCCCTTTATCAGGAAGTGCCTATGGGATACTTGTTCTGGGTACTGGAGTCTGTGACGGTTATGCAAAAGCTTATTTGTTATTAACCAGAAGAGCAGGCTTACATACAGTGAAAGTGACGGGCAATGTCGATAGAGGCTTACATGCCTGGAATATCATCCGCATCAATGGCAGTTATTACCAGGTAGACGTCACCTGGGACGATCCCGTCCCCGACAGCGGAGGACTGAGGCATAAGTACTTCCTCATTAGCGACTCTGCCATGGGCCAGGACCACCGCTGGGACACTTCCCAATACCCCGCCTGCCCCTCCACCTATTATCCCCCTAAAAAGGTGCCTTCTTCTACCTATACTCAGAGCAGTGACAGCCGTACCAGCATGTCAACCTACAAAAGTAAAACCGGCACTACCCGCCCGGTCACTGCTACCCGGAAAAAAGGGACTAAAAACAAAAAGGAACAGAACCGCCCCTGGAAAGGCGTGACACTGGAGTGGTCAGAGAGCTTCTGCAGCCTGAACAGTGATGTTATGAACGAACTGCTGGTATCTGACCCCGGCATATTCCTCTCCCCCTATAGCGGACTCACTGCCTATCCCATGATCTATCAGAGCTTTAACCGTATCAGTGATATCAAGCTCATTTTGCACCCTGTCTCATTCTTCGAGTGGGGACTGGGCTATGCATGCGATATTGCAGCCGCCGGGGCTCCGGACCCCCATGTCCTGCTGGAGGGCGGGGGAATACAGGAGGCCCTCATCCTCAATGCCGGAGTAAGACTCCCCCTGTTCCGGCGTCTCTCGCTATATGGAAACGCAGACTGGTACATAGGCCTCTCCGGGCAGTCTGTGCAGATGGACAATATCCGCTTCAATGCCGGTGTAGACCTCAAACTGGGCTGGCTGGGATTTACTGCCTATTATAGCTGGGCCTTTAGCGATGCCCTGTCCGGCCAGGCCCTGCGCTACGAGGGCCTGGGAGCCGGGATCAAGATCTGGTTGTGGTGATTCCTTACTCCCTGAAAAGTATAACCCCGAGGGTGTCACCCCATGGGTGTTACCCCATCTGGCCTTTGAGCCATCTGCTAATCGCGCACATAGCCTGTCAGATAAGCCCTGATATACGAAAGGCCGGGAAAAACCGGGTCCAGAGCTGTCAGATAGCTTAATATTTATTAGCAGGAGCTTTTACTTTTGTTTTTGCGCTATGTTTCAGTATAAAAAGACCTGCTATACTCCTGCGTTAATAATCCCTTCAGCACCGGTCCTGCCAGGCTGCAGTCCTGTCTGCCTGAAAATCATGGGTATCAGGACTGGCTAAAAAGGAGTATGCCGGCAAAGAAAGTGTCAGTTTGTACCTCTCTGGTTTTAGAGGGGTCTAAATGGGTTATCTGGCTCGAAACAGGATCTATAGAGCCTGGGGCGGCTTATGCTAAAATAATTAAGTACCTTCTATATATAGATTGCAATATACTTCCATCAAATAAGGAAAAATAAAAGTCTCAGGCATTTATTTCTTTAGATTATCAGCTTTCCCTTTGAAAAAAATAATAGTCACTAAGAGTGCGAAAATGATCAGGGACGGGAAGATGATACGTATACTGATCCCCAGCCGGTTCCATAGCTGCTGAAAGGGGTCCTGGCTTACTATATTGCTCAGGTTGGTGTGGAGTGTGCTATCCTGGGCTTGTATTGCGCTTATCCCCAGGAAGGTCATTAAGGCTGTGAGGGCCGAAGTATTTGTTTTCATACAGAATCCTTTATTTTATATAAAAACATCATACTATGATTTGTCTCATGTCGTCAATTATCCTGAAGGTGGGGTCTCACTACCTTTGGCCATTTTGGGTAGAGGGAAATGCTCGGAAAAAAAGTCCGGATATTTACCCTTATACGGATTTTTAAGCCCCCTATTTATTGACAGTTTTTGAGATATAAAGTAAAATTTATGTCTGTCTGAGCAGCATGAAAGAAGAGGTAAAAAGAATGCCAACAATTAACCAATTAGTCCGAAAAGGACGTAAGATTATCAAGAAAAAGGGTAAATCTCCTGCTTTGCAGTCCAATCCCCAGAAAAGAGGGGTTTGTACTCGTGTTACTACTATGACACCCAAAAAGCCTAACTCAGCGCTTCGTAAGATCGCTCGTGTGCGCTTGACTCATGGTATTGAAGTCACAGCTTATATTCCTGGTATCGGCCACTCCCTCCAGGAACACTCAGTTGTACTGATCCGTGGAGGCCGTGTAAAGGACCTTCCCGGGGTAAGATATCATATTATTCGTGGTACATTGGATACCACCGGTGTGGAAAAACGCATGAAGAGCCGCTCCAAGTATGGAGCCAAGCGGCCTAAATCTTAATAGGGGTTTATAGATGCCAAGAAAGAAACGTGTACTTAAAAGACCAGAAGTAAAGCCTGATAGCAAATACGGCAGTATTATGATCCAGAAGCTCATCCACCAGATCATGTGGGATGGCAAAAAGAGCATAGCTACTGACATCGTGTATGGTGCGATCGATTTCCTGTCTGAAAAGACCGGAGAAGACGGACTTACTTCTTTTGATACAGCTATCAATAACATCAAGCCTCCTATTGAGGTACGTTCCCGCCGTGTAGGTGGAGCTACCTATCAGGTGCCTGTTGAAGTGAGACCTGCCCGTCAGAACTCACTGGCTATCAGATGGCTTGTGAATATTTCCCGTGACCGCAAGGATCATTCTATGGCTGAAAAGCTGGGAAAAGAGCTTCTGGATGCCTATAACAATTCAGGTACCGTGATCAAGAAGCGTACAGATACCTTAAAGATGGCAGAAGCCAACAAAGCTTTTGCACACTATAGATGGTAAGAGAGGAAAAGAATGGCTGACAAGAAAGTCGCACTTGATAAGGTGAGAAACATCGGTATTGCCGCACACATTGATGCTGGTAAGACCACTATTACAGAGCGTATTCTTTTCTATTCCGGTATGACCCATAAGATCGGAGAGACCCATGATGGTGCTTCTGAAATGGACTGGATGGAGCAGGAAAAAGAAAGAGGTATTACTATTACTTCTGCTGCTACCACCTGTTACTGGAAAGATGTAAAGATCAATATTATTGATACTCCGGGACACGTAGACTTTACTGCTGAAGTAGAGCGTTCATTACGTGTGCTGGATGGAGCGGTTGCGGTATTTGATGCTTCTGCCGGTGTAGAGCCTCAGTCTGAGACTGTATGGCGTCAGGCAGATAAGTATAATGTACCTCGTATCGCCTTCATGAACAAGATGGATAAGATGGGTGCAGACTTTGATATGTCTGTGAAGTCTATGCACAAAAAATTAGGTGCCAATGCTGTACCTATTCAGCTGCCTATCGGTGCTGATGATAGCTACAAGGGACTGGTCGATCTGGTCACCAGAAGAGCTTTTGTTTGGCCTAATAGTACTGAAGCAGATCCCGCTGAAGAAGTCGAGATTCCTGCAGACCTGGTCGACAAAGTAGAAGATTATCGTACCAAGATGATCGAAGCTATTTGTGACGGAAATGATGGCTTGATGGAAAAGTACCTGGAAGGCCAGGAATTGACTATAGAAGAGATCCATAAAGGGATTCGTGTGATGACTGCTACCGGTACTTTCTTCCCGGTTATGTGTGGATCCGCCCTTAAGAACAAAGGGATGGAGCCTCTCATGGATGCCATCATGATGTACCTGCCTTCTCCTTTGGATGTGGGCGCGGTAACGGGTATCAATCCTCATAACAACCAGGAAGATAAGAGAAAACCTGATGCAAAAGAACCCCTGTCTGCTATTGCTTTTAAAGTAATGGTCGACCCTTATGTGGGTAAACTGGTGTTCTGCCGTGTTTATTCAGGGGTACTGGAGAAAGGTTCCTATGTCTATAACGCCAGCAAAGATAAGAAAGAGCGTGTGGCCCGCCTGCTGCGTATGCATGCCAATAAACGTGACGAAGTAGATAAAGTAGAAGCAGGTGATATCATTGCGGTAGTGGGATTTAAAGACACTATCACTGGAGATTCATTCGGAGATATGGATAAGCCCATTATCCTGGAATCTATTGACTTCCCTGAACCTGTTATCTCAGTAGCTATTGAGCCCAAAAGTAAAGATGATATGGATAAGCTGGGTGAAGCTCTGCGTAAGCTGGGTGAAGAAGATCCAACTTTCCGTGTTAAAACTGATGATGAGACTGGTCAGACTATCATTGCCGGAATGGGTGAGCTTCACCTCGAGATCCTGGTTGATAGAATGTTTCGTGAGTTTAAATTGGCTGCAAATGTAGGTAAACCTCAGGTGGCCTATCGTGAAGCTATCAAGAAAGCAGTCAAACAGGAAGGAAAGTTTGTCAGACAGTCTGGTGGTAAGGGTCAGTACGGACACGTGCTCATCGAAGTAGAGCCCCTGCCTGCTGATGGACCGGAATTTGAATTTGTAGATAAAGTGGTGGGCGGACGTGTTCCCAAGGAATATATCCCTGCCGTTCAGAAAGGTTGTGAAGAAGCTATGTCATCCGGAGTTCTGGCTGGCTACCCTGTGACCGGGGTAAGAGTGACCCTTTATGATGGATCTTATCATGAAGTAGACTCTTCAGAAATGGCCTTCAAGATCGCAGGATCTATGGCTCTTAAAGATGCTATGAATGCAGCTAACCCTACCGTACTGGAACCCATGATGAAAGTGGATGTAGTAGTCCCTGAAGAATACATGGGAGATGTGGTCGGTGACCTGTCCAAGAGACGGGGAAAGATCAATGGAATGCAGCCCCGT
Source organism: uncultured Brevinematales bacterium (assembly GCA_964537555.1). GTDB lineage: Bacteria > Spirochaetota > Brevinematia > Brevinematales > CAYRWR01 > CAYRWR01. The sequence continues at coordinate 59,056 of CAZIAD010000005.1, read as the reverse complement.
GGTAATGCCCGTGAGATCACTGCGCATGTACCCCTGGGTGAGATGTTTGGATATGCTACCGTTTTGCGTTCTGCAACACAGGGCCGTGGTACTTATGTGATGGCTTTCCATCACTATGATGAGTTACCCAAGCAGCTCTGGGAAGATATCGCGAAAGGTAAAAATTGATATTGAAGTTTGATTATTTTTAAAATCTTAGGAGGAAAATAGAATGGCTGAAGGAAAGTTCGAGCGTAATAAGCCCCACTTAAACGTTGGTACCATTGGTCACGTTGACAACGGTAAGACTACATTGACTGCTGCTATCACAATGCACCTGGCAGTTGGTGGTGGCGCAAAAGCTAAAAAATATGAAGATATTGATGCTGCACCTGAAGAAAAGGCTCGTGGTATTACTATTAACACTGCTCACGTTGAGTATGAGTCTGCAAAGAGACATTATGCTCACATTGACTGTCCCGGACACGCTGACTATATCAAGAACATGATCACCGGTGCTGCCCAGATGGACGGAGCTGTATTGGTAGTTGCTGCTACTGATGGTGTAATGCCTCAGACACGTGAGCACGTACTGTTAGCTCGTCAGGTAAATGTGCCTTCAATCATTGTATTCTTAAACAAGGTTGACCAGGTTTCCAAAGATGATGAAGAACTGATTGACCTCGTTGAAATGGACGTACGTGAGCTTCTGAGTCAGTATGAGTTCCCTGGCGACGATATCCCCATAATCCGCGGATCAGCTCTGAAAGCTGTTGAAAACCAGGAATATGGTCCTATTGAAGAACTGGTAAAAGCTATGGATGAATATTATCCCGATCCTGAAAGAGACCTGGATAAGCCCTTCCTGATGCCTATCGAAGATATCTTCTCTATCACAGGCCGTGGTACAGTAGCTACCGGACGTATCGAACGTGGTATGGTCAAGGTTGGAGAAGAAGTAGAGATCATCGGTTACAAAGATACTCAGAAGTCTACCTGTACAGGTGTGGAAATGTTCCGCAAACTGCTGGATCAGGGACAGGCTGGAGATAACGTAGGACTGCTTCTGCGTGGTATCGATAAAGAAAAGATCAGACGTGGTATGATCATTGCTAAACCTAAATCTATCACACCTCATACTATGTTTAAAGCTGAAGTATACGTTTTGAAACCTGAAGAAGGTGGTCGTAAGACTCCTTTCCACGTAGGTTACAGACCTCAGTTCTTCCTGAGAACAGCTGACGTTACTGGTAACATCGCTGAGATCGAAGGTGCTGATATGGTTATGCCTGGTGATAACATCAACATGACCATTGAACTGATCGTTCCCATCGCTCTGGAAAAATCCATGAGATTTGCTATCCGCGAAGGTGGACGTACTGTTGGTGCTGGTGTTGTTACAGATATTGTAAAGTAAACGAGGTTAAATAATGAGCAGAATTAGAGTCCGTTTAAAAGCTTATGACACCAGTCTCATTGATAAATCAGCGAATTCAATTGTAGAATCAGTTAGGAGCAAAGGGGGTAGGGTCACAGGCCCTATCCCACTGCCCACTAAGATAAAGAAGTATACTGTTCTGCGTTCTGTGCATGTGAATAAAAATTCACGTGAGCAGTTTGAAATGAGAGTTCATAAAAGGCTGATCGATATCTTTGAGCCCACATCAGAACTGATCAATGCTCTGATGGAATTACAGCTCCCCGCTGGAGTTGAAGTGGAAATTAAGCAGTAATAAATTTTACTGCCAGCAAATTGCAATCTTTCGACGGAACACGGTTAGGCTGACTGTGTCGCGAATCTCCAACAGGAGATGATTGTTGCCCTGCTGAAACAATTTTTAAAATGTGGATGGATAGCCATGAAAGCGAAAAAGTTAGGGATTATCGGAAAAAAGCTGGGTATGACCCAGTTATATCACGATGGAAAATTAAAAGCTGTAACTGTAATCGACTTTTCTGACATGAAAGTGTTGGGTGAGCGTTCACCTGAAAAAGATGGATATAGTGCAGTGATCTTAGGTTATGATTTTAAGACAGTAAAACGTAAAGACAAGACATTCAGCCAGGCTAAATTTATTCGTGAATTTCGTCTGGATGATACTTCAGTATATGGTGATGACAAATTTGCCTCAACCATAGGTGAAGTAAAAAAAGTCGATGTTAGTGGTATCATGAAAGGCCGTGGTTTTACCAGTGCTATTAAACGCTGGAACTTCCACAGAGGGCCTCAGACTCATGGTTCCAAGACTCATAGAAGAGTGGGTTCTATCGGTCAGTGTTCTTTCCCTGCTCGTGTATTCAAAGGAAAGAAGATGCCTGGCCATTATGGTAACACCAAAGTGACTACTCTTAGTGAAAAAGTCCTTAAAGTAGATACTGACAAAAAATTATTGTTTATTAATGGATCTGTACCTGGCGCCCGCAACGGATACGTCATGGTGAGAGATGCGATCAAGGGTAAGGGGTAGGCCGTGAAAGTAAAATTATATGATGGTATGAATGCAAGCGGTGATGTATCACTGTCTAAGTTATTTGATGATGCCACAGAAAAGGTTTTACATCAGGTGTACGTCGCCCGTCTGGCTAACGAAAGAGAAGGCAATGCATCTACCCAGACGAGATCAGAAGTACAAGGTGGCGGAAAGAAACCCTGGAAACAGAAAGGACTGGGCCGGGCTCGTGCCGGATCTACCCGTTCCCCATTGTGGAAGGGCGGTGGTGTGACTTTTGGTCCTAAGCCTAAAAGCTGGGCACAGCAGATTAATAAAAAGATGAAAGCCAAAGCTTATCTTTATGCTTTCAAGAAGCTTAATGAAGAGAACGCTTTAAAGGCTGTATCTGATTTTTCAGTATCCAGTTTAAAGACTAAAGATTTTATATCTTCACTGCGCAATGTGGTTGAAAATATAGATCAAAGAGTGGTAGTGATTACAGAATCGTATAATGAGAATCTGATCATTGGATCCAGAAATATCCCTAATGTTACCGTGATGAACGTTGACACTATAGATATTCTGCCCCTGGTGTATGCAAAGCAGGTCGTAGTGACTGAAGCTGCTTTGAAAGCACTGGACGCCAGATTTTCCAGTATACTGAAGTAGGGGGAGTATTATGTCGCTAGCAAGTATTGTATTAGTACGCCCGGTTTTAAGTGAAAAAGCCAGTGGAATGAAAGATGCGAAAAAGTACATCTTTGAAGTAGCCCGTGACACTAACAAGATCGAGATCAAAAAGGCTGTGGAAAGTCAGTACAAGGTAGAAGTGGAGAGCGTTAACGTTGTCACCATGAAACCCAAGAAAAAACGTGTCCGGACTAATGTTGGTTTTTCCAAAGCGTGGAAAAAAGCTGTTGTTACCCTCAAAAAGGGTGAAATAGATTTTTATAAATAAGGTGAGTTAAATGGGAATTAAAAGATTTAAACCTATAACCCCTGGATTGCGTCACAGAGTTAGCCCTGACTTTGCTGAGATAACCAAGACCGAGCCTGAAAAGAGCCTGATTACAGGCACTAAAAGAGGCCGTGGTAATGGTAGAAACAACAATGGTCGTATTACTGTGCGCAGAAGAGGTGGTGGTCAGAAGCGTTTCTATAGAGAAATAGACTTCAAACGTGCTATCAGAGATGTAGAAGCTAAAGTTGTATCCATAGAGTATGATCCTAACAGATCAGCCCGTATCGCTCTTCTGAACTATGTAAATGGTCAGAAAGCTTATATACTGGCACCCAATGGACTCAATGTAGGCGACCGCGTGATAGCCGGAGAAAAAGTAGAGATAAAAGTAGGGAATGCCCTGCCTATCAAGAATATACCTGTAGGTTCATTGTTGCACAACATAGAACTGAAGCCTGGTAAAGGTGGGCAGATCGCCAGATCAGCCGGTTCTTTTGCCAAGCTGGATGGTAAAGAAGGGAAGTATGCTGCATTACGTCTGCCTTCCGGAGAAATAAGACTGGTATTACAGGCTTGTTTTGCCACCCTGGGTGAAGTAGGTAATGCTGAGCATTCCAATATTGTATATGGTAAAGCAGGAGCAAAAAGACTTCTGGGATACAGACCTAAAGTACGTGGTATGGCGATGAACGCTCACGACCACCCTCATGGTGGTGGACGTGGCAGACAGAAGGGATACAAGACCCCTGTTTCTCCCACCGGTGTACCTGCTAAGGGTTATAGAACGAGAAAGAAGAGTAAGGTTACCAACCGTTACATCATTTCTCGCAGAAAAAAATAGGCTAAGCGGAGAGAAATATGTCTAGATCAGTAAAGAAAGGGCCATTTGTAGATGCAAAGCTCTATAAAAAGGTGACAGAAGCACAGGAAAAAGAAAGCAAAGATGCTATAAAGACCTGGTCTCGTCGATCTACTATCATTCCAGAAATGATTGGCTTGACATTACAGGTATATAATGGTAAACTATTCATCCCCGTTTATGTGAATGAGAACATGGTAGGCCACAAGCTGGGGGAATTTGCACCCACCCGGCATTTCAGAGGCCATGCCGGTTCCAAAAAAGCCGGGAAATAGGAGGAGATTATCATGATTGCAGAAGCTAAAGGACGATTTTTAAGGATCTCCCCCCTCAAATTACGTAAAGTAATAAAGGCTATAAAGACACTGAAAGTGGATGATGCTCTGGCTGTGTTAAAATTGCTGCCTAATAAAGGCGCTAAAATGACTTACAAAGTGTTGCATTCAGCTAAAGCCAATTATCAGGATCGTTTTCCCGAGCAGACTGGTGCAGCTTTGGAAATATTAGAGATTTTTGCGGATCAGGGACCTACACTGAGAAGGATGTTACCCCGGGCCAGAGGAAGAGCGGATATTCTGCGTAAACCTTATGCCCACCTTTCAGTCAAAGTAGGTGTACCTGCCCCAAAAGCAGCAGAATAAGAGGAGCGATTATTATGGGACAAAAAGTAAATCCATTTGCCTATAGATTAGGTGTGACTAAGACCTGGGCATCCACATGGTATAGTGAAAAAAACTATGTGCCTTATCTGGTAGAAGATTTTAAGATCAGAGATTTCCTTAATAAGAACTACTCACGGGCTTTTATTTCCCGTATTGAGATAGCTCGTTTCCCTCAGTTGGTAAACGTCACTATTTCAGCTGCTAAGCCTGGTATTATAATAGGTAGAAAAGGTGCAGAGATTGAAGTGATAACCGCAAAGCTGAACAAGCTCGTGAAAGACAAGAAGATCGCTGTATCCGTAAAAGAGATCAAGTCTCCTGAACTGGATGCCGCTGTAGTGGGACAGGATATTGCCCGTCAGCTGGAAAGAAGGATCTCCTACAAGAGAGCCATCAAGCAGGCCATCCGGAACTCCATGCGTAATGGAGCTAAAGGGATAAAGATCAGGATTTCCGGAAGATTGAATGGTGCTGAAATCGCCCGTTCAGAAGAATATAAAGATGGAAGAATCCCTCTGAGTACATTAAATGAAGATATTGACTATGCTATCTCTGAATCCCTGACAGAAATGGGTATTATAGGTATCAAAGTCTGGATTCTGAGATAATACTAGGAGTATAAGATGTTAGCACCTAATAGAGTAAAACACAGAAAACAGCAGAAAGGTAAAATAAAAGGCATAGCTCACAAAGGTGAAAAAATCAGCTTTGGTGACTTTGGTATGATCGCAATGGAGCAGGCCTGGATCACCGACCGGCAGATAGAAGCCTGTCGTGTGGCTATTAACCGTTTCTTAAAAAGAGGCGCGAAGGTGTGGATCCGTATTTTCCCTGACAAGCCTATAACCGCCAAAGGTGAAGGTGTTCGTATGGGTAAAGGTAAGGGAAGTCCTGCCGGATGGGTAGCTGTAGTCAAACCTGGAAGAGTCATGTTTGAATTATCAGGTGCTGACGAAGAAAAAGCCAGAGAAGCTTTCCGTCGTGCGTCACATAAGATGCCTATCGCAACAAAGTTTGTTAAAAGTATGGAAGCTTAGGGGTTAGTTATGGGAAACAAAAAGACTAAAGAATTAAGAGAACTGAAACCGGAAGAGCTGAAGAAGCAGAAAGAAGATATCCAGAAGAAAATGATGGAGATCAGATTTAAAGCCGGTATTGAAAAGCCCTCTAATCCTTGTGAGAGAAGAGAGTTGCGTAAAACTGTAGCTAAGATCAATACGATCCTGAGCGAATATGAAAGCAAAGCAGAGGTGAAGAATGGATAAGAAGAAAAAACAGATCACTGGAGTAGTCTCCTCTGATAAAATGGATAAATCCAGAGTAGTTGAAGTAATCGAACTGCAAAAACACTTTCTGTATGGTAAATTTGTAAAACGTAAAAAGAAATTTATGGTACATGATGAACAAAACATAAGCACTGTTAATGATAAAGTGTTAATAGAAGAATCTATTCCTACCAGCAAAAACAAGCGCTGGAAGATAGTTAAAGTTCTGGAAAAAGTAGAAGCCTAGCTTCAGTTTAGGAGATATACTATGATTATCATAGGAACACGTTTAGATGTAGCTGATAACAGCGGAGCTAAGACAGTAGAATGTATCCATGTAGATGGAAGTTCAAAAAGAAGATATGCCCGGATCGGGGATACCATTGTCGCGGCTGTAAAATCTGCTATTCCCAATTCTCCCGTGAAAAAAGGAGATGTGGTTAAGGCAGTAATAGTAAGAACCAAAAAAGAATTAAACAGAAAAGACGGATCTTCCATCCGTTTTGATAGAAATTCTGCAGTTTTGATTAATAAACAGGGAGACCCTCAGGGTACTCGTATCTTTGGGCCTGTGGGAAGAGAACTTCGTGACAAGAACTTCATGAAGATCGTTTCTCTTGCTCCCGAAGTGTTTTAGGAGAAAGGAATGGCAAAATCAAAGATCAGAAAAGGTGATACTGTAATAGTAATTACCGGAGAAGATAAAGGTAAGCAGGGAGAAGTCCTTAATATTCAGCCCAGTGCAGGTAAGATCCTGGTAAAAGGCGTGAATATTAAAAGAAAGACCATGAAGAAGTCTAATGACAATCCTAATGGTGGATTTCTGGAAACTGAAGCACCTGTGAATATCTCTAATGTTCAGATGTTGTGTTCCAAGACCGGGAAAGGTGTGAGAGTCGGCGTAGATACGGATAAAGAAGGCAAGAAGATCAGAGTTGCTCGTAAATCCGGTCTCGATTTTAAATTTGATTGATTGGAGAACTTAGCATGGCAAAGAAAGAAAGCAGTTACACACCACGTTTGAAAGAAAAGTATCTGAAAGAAGTAAAAAAAGCTCTGAAAGAAGAGTTTTCTTACAAATCAGATATGGCTATCCCCCGACTGGAAAAGATAGTCCTGAACATGGGTGTAGGTGAAGCAACTCAGGATAAAAATGTGCTGGATTCAGCTGTTCAGGAAATGAATATTATCGCAGCACAGGGAGCAGTTAGGACTATCGCTAAGAAATCTGTTTCTAACTTTAAATTAAGAGAAGGAATGCCCATCGGAGTCAAGGTCACCTTAAGAGGAGATCGCATGTATGACTTCCTGGATAAATTGATCTCTCTGGCTTTACCCCGTGTAAGAGATTTCCAGGGAATCAGCCGCAACAGTTTTGATGGAAGAGGAAACTATTCTTTTGGAGTAAAAGAGCAGATCGTTTTCCCTGAGATCAATTATGATAAGATTAATAAAGTTCGTGGACTGGATATTACTGTGGTAACCAGTGCTGGTACGGATGCTGAAGCTTTTGGATTATTGAAAAAGCTGGGCATGCCCTTTAAAGAGAAGTAGAGGAAGGAATCATGGCCAAGAAATCAATGGTTGCAAAGTGGAAAAAAGAAAAGAAGTTTAAAGTAAGAGAATATAATCGTTGTAATCTGTGCGGAAGGCCCAGAGGTTATATGAGAGATTTTGGAATTTGCCGAATTTGTTTCAGAAAGTTTTCTTCTCAAGGTTTGATTCCTGGCGTTGTAAAATCAAGTTGGTAAGGCAGGTATTGGAATGGATGTAATCGGAGACGCTCTGACAAAGATCAGAAACGCTGGAATGCGTAAGCATGAGCAGGTAAATGTTAAGAAAACAAATTTGATTGAATCAATTTTACGCATATTAAAAAATGAAGGGTATATCCTGGATTACAAAGATGCGCAAAAAGATAAATATTCATTCACCGTGAACCTGAAATATAATAACGGTAAATTTGTTATTGAAGGCCTGAAGAGAATAAGTCTGTTATCCAGACGCATATATTCAGGTAAAAAATCAATACCCAGTGTATATAATAATTATGGTATTTCCATCATATCAACTTCTAAAGGAGTGCTTACAGATAAAGAAGCACGCAGCCTGGGAGTCGGTGGTGAAGTACTCTGTTATATCTGGTAGGAGAAAGAGATGTCAAGATTAGCTAAGAAGCCTGTTGCCATACCTTCAGGTGTTAAGATCGAACAGAAAGCCAACAAATTGTACTTTGAAGGCCCCAAAGGTAAACTGGAACAGAGATTTGCTCCTGAATATATTGAATTTTCTATGACTGAAAATGAACTTTTGGTGGGTAGAAAAGGAAATTCCAAACCCTTTAGAGCTTTTCAGGGTCTGTATTGGAGTCTGATTAAGAATTGCATTATTGGAGTCTCTGAAGGATTTACCAGATCTCTGTTGATTCAGGGAGTGGGTTATAAATGGGAATTAAAGGGAGATCATCTTTTATGTAATGTAGGATATTCTCACCCTGTCAAATTCAAATTACCTGAAGGTATTACTGTGACTCAGGAAAATCCTCAGACAGTAACCCTTAATGGTATAGATAAGAGATTAGTGGGACAGACTGCTGCCAATCTTCGCTTTGTAAAACCTCCTGAACCATATAAAGGAAAGGGAATCCGTTATAAAGATGAAGTCGTGAAACTGAAAGAAGGAAAATCAGCTTCTTAAGCTGAGAGGAGATCTTAGATGATAGATAAAGTAAAGAATAAGAATATACGCTTCGAGAAAAAAAGACTGAGAAGCAAAAAACATTTGGTGATCACAGATACCAGGCCCAGACTTCTGATCGTAAGATCAAACAAGTATCTGTATGCTAATGTTATAGATATCAATAACAAAGTACTGGCATCATATTCTTCCATATCTAAAGACCTGGAAGGTAAAAGACTGGGTAACAATATCGAGTCTGCCAAGAAGATAGGCGCAGGTATTGCCAAGAAATTGAAAGCATTAAAGATTGACTCAGTTGTGTTTGATAGAAACGGTTTACTGTATCATGGTAAAGTCAAGGCTTTGGCAGATACCTGTCGTGAAGCCGGAATAAAATTCTAATAGAGGTATCGCATGGCAGCCGAAAAAAGAAATAGTAAAAACAACAATAGAAGAGACCGTAAGGAACAAGCACCCAGTGAGTGGGAAGAAAAAGTAGTTAGTCTCAGACGTGCTGCTAAAGTGACCCGCGGTGGTAAGCGTTTCAGGTTCAATGCTATTGTAGTAGTAGGTAATGGCAAAGGAAAAGTAGGTATGGGATATGGAAAGGCCAATGAACTGGCTGATGCTATCCGTAAGGCCAAAGATAAAGCTATTGCAAAAGCTGGCGCCATTATCATGAAAGGCAGTACTATACCTCACGAAGTCCTGGGACGTTTTAAAGGATGTGAGATCGTGATCAAGCCTGCTTCCAAAGGTACTGGAGTTATCGCCGGAGGCGGTGTGCGTCCTGTACTGGAGCTGGTAGGTATTCAGGATGTGCTGACCAAGTCACTGAGATCTTCTAACCCTGTGAATCTGGTGAAAGCTACTCTTAACGGCTTAAACAGTCTGATGGACATAAACGAGATTGCAGCCAAGAGAGATAAGACCGTTGCTGAAGTCTTCGGGACTATTCAGTAATCAAGGAGAATATGATGAGCTTATTTGAATTAAAACCCAACCCCGGATCAACCAAAAGCCATAAACGTATCGGAAGAGGTACAGGCAATGGTACTGGCCAGTCATGTGGAAAGGGAGATAAAGGACAGAAAAGCAGAAGTGGCGGAAAGCTACCCCCCTGGTTTGAAGGCGGACAGATGCCTTTATACCGGCGCTTACCTAAAAGAGGATTTAAATCTCTCAACAAGATTTTCTATAATATTGTAAATCTTTCATCTTTAAACTCATTTAAAGATGGTGCAGCTGTAAATACCGAATCTTTACTGGCTTTAGGTTTGATCAAAGAAAATGGCGCACCGGTTAAGATCCTGGCAAACGGCGAATTGAAAGTCAAAGATTTAAAAATAACAGTACATTCAGTTTCTAAAACAGCAGAAGAGATCCTTAAAAAGGCAGCATGCAGTATAGAACTGCAGTAGTGATTTAAAAAATATAGAGGTGTAATCCTATGCTTAAAGCATTTTTAAATATTTTTAAAATTCCTGATCTGAGAAAAAAATTCCTGTTCACTATAGGAATCCTGATTCTTTCACGTGTAGGTTATCAGATCACTGTACCTGGTGTAAATGCCAGTGCATTATTGGCTCAGGGAAATAATTCCGGAGCTGGTCTTTTAGAAATGCTTTCTCTTTTAACGGGTGGCGGTCTGTCTACTGCTTCCGTATTTTCTCTGGGAGTAATGCCATATATTACTGCGATGATCATCTTGCAGCTCTTAAAAGCAGTGGTGCCTTCTATAGAACAGATGTTGAAAGAAGGGCCCGAAGGCAGAAAGAAATTTCAGCAGTTAGGCCGTCTGGGCACACTGGTTGTGACTTTGATACAAGGTACCCTTTTCGGGATGAGTTTTGTTTCCCGAAATGCCGCACAGGGACAACAGTTCCTGATGATCAGTGATACTGCTTTTGTTGTTTTATTCGTACTGGCTGTCACAGCCGGGACACTGACATTGATGTGGATGGGTGAACAGATCACTGAACGGGGTGTGGGAAATGGTATTTCTCTGCTCATTATGGCAGGGATAATTGCCCGGCTTCCCGGAGCACTTTATCAGTTGTTCAGAGGGGATACTACAGATCCTATGAACCTTCTGATAGTGATCGTACTGTTTTTTGTTATTATCGGATTGGTCGTGTTTGAAGAGACCGGATTGCGCAGGATTCCGGTTCATTATACCCGCAGTCAGGTAGGCGGGGGTAGTTATGGTGGACAGGTATCTTATCTGCCATTCAAAGTCAACCCTACCGGAGTTATACCTATCATATTTGCTTCAGCTATTTTGACCTTCCCTGCCATGATTGCCAGCCGTTTTCCCAATGCACAGGGTTTGAACCGTTTTATTCAGACTTATCTGGGTACGGGTCAGTGGATGCATTCACTGATTTATTTCCTTATGATTGTATTTTTTGCTTATTTTTATACCGAGATCGAATTAAACCCCCACAACATCTCAGAAAACCTGAGAAAACAGGGTGGATTTATACCTGGTTATCGTCCCGGATCTGCTACAGAGACCTATATCTGGTATGTATTAAACCGTATCACACTTCCCGGAGCTATTTTCCTGGGTAGTATTGCTCTGGTACCTACCTATGTGATCAAGTGGATGAATATCCCTGCTACTCTGGGTTACCTTATGGGTGGAACATCACTGTTGATTATGGTAGGGGTGGCTATAGATACCTTAAAGCAGATAGAGTCTCATCTGTTAATGCACCATATGGATGGATTCCTGACTCAAAGAAAGAAAAAAATATAAGAGAGTTAATCAATGAAAAATATAGTTTTTATGGGTGCTCCCGGTAGTGGTAAAGGGACTCAGTCTGATGGTATATGTGAAATGTTTAACATTCCCCATATTTCTACAGGCGATATCTTTCGGGCTACTATAAAAGAGGGTAAGGGAGAACTGGCTGACACTGTCAGAAAGTTTGTTACCTCCGGGGATCTGGTACCTGATGAAATAGTCATAGCCATGGTCATGGAAAGAGTAAAACAGGATGACTGTAAGAATGGTTATCTGCTGGATGGATTTCCCAGGTCTATGGTACAGGCTCTGGAGTTTGATAAACAGGCTGCAGATAAGCCACTCACACACGTAGTGATGTTGGATGTCAATGAAGACCTGCTTATGAAAAGATTAACTGGTCGTAGATTGGCGAAAAACAGCGGAAGGATATATAATATATACTTCAATCCCCCTAAGGTAGAGGGCAAGTGCGATGAGTCAGGTGAAGACCTGATCCACCGGGAAGATGATTACGAAGATACCGTCAAAAACAGACTGGATGTCTTTAAGAATCAGACTTTACCCTTAGTGGAATACTACCAGAAGAAGGGAATATTACATCATATTGATGGAAATAAAGCAATAGATGAAGTGTTCAAAGATATCAAGGAGGTCTTTTCATCTTGATGGATAAAGAAGATGTAATCCGTGTGGATGGAATAGTGGTGGAGCAACTGCCTGGGGCCATGTTTAAAGTCGAGCTGGAACAGAAACAGCAGATATTGGCACATATATCAGGAAAAATGCGAATGCACTACATAAAGATCATTCCTGGCGACAAAGTCAGCATTGAGATGTCACCTTACGATTTAAGTAAGGGACGTATCGTTTATCGATATAAATAGGAGTTTGTAAAGTGAAAGTGAGAGCTTCAGTAAAACCGATGTGTGAAAAATGTCGGGTAATCAGACGTCATGGTCTGGTAAGAGTTATTTGTGATAATCCTAAACATAAACAGAGACAACGCGGTAGCAAGCGTTCATAATCGAGGAGAATTGAATGGCCAGAATATCAGGTAGAGAAATACCTAATCACAAGCAAGTATGGGTTTCCCTTACTTATATATTTGGGATCGGTAAAGTTACTTCACTTAAGATCCTGGAAAAATCAGGCATTGATCCTGTCAAAAAGACTGGAGATCTGACTGAAGATGAACTGAGCAAACTGCGTGAAGTTATCGAAGCCAATTATAAAGTGGAAGGTACTTTACGTACTGAAGTAGCAATGAGTATCAAGCGTTTGATTGATATCGGCTGTTACAGAGGTTTGCGTCATAAACACCATCTGCCTGTAAGAGGTCAGCGTACCAAGACTAATGCCCGGAGCCATAAAGGTGCTCGCGGCAATACTATTAAGAAGAAGTAAAGGGGCTTAAGGAATGGCTAAGAAGAAAACCGGAGTATCCCGTAAGAAGAAAGAAAAAAAGAATGTCATAGAAGGCATTATACATATTCAGGCTACTTTTAATAATACCCTGATATCAGTGACAGACTTGAATGGAAACTCATTATCATGGGCTTCCGCTGGTGGTACCGGATTTAAGGGTACTAAAAAGGGTACTCCTTATGCGGCACAGCTGGCTTCTGAAAAAGCCCTGGAAGCAGCAAAATATCATGGACTGCAGTATGTACATGTCAGAGTAAAGGGCCCTGGCCCCGGACGTGAGTCTGCTATTCGTGCGGTCGACGCAGTGGGTGGATTACAGATCAAAAGTCTGAGAGATGTGACACCTATTCCTCATAATGGATGTCGCCCCCGGAAGAAGAGAAGAGTATAAGCTCTTTTTAGAATTCCTTTTTAGTTAGAGATAAATGGAGGCTTAAATGGCACATAAGGGTCTTTTAAAAGATGTTATTTTACCTTATGAGATTAAATACGAAAAGAACACTTATACAGATACTTTTGGTAAGTTTAATATCTATCCCTTTGACAAGGGAGTAGGTGTTACTATTGCCAACTCTTTAAGAAGAGTACTTTTATCTGCAATTCCCGGATATGCTATAACTTCCATAAAGATAGAAGGCATAAATCATGAGTTCGAAGCAGTAAAGGGCGTTAAAGAAGATCTTACTGATATCATCCTGGCTGTAAAAAAGATTCATCTTCAGTTAAATGACGGCTCAGATAAGAAAGTAGTCCACATTGAAAAGAAGGGTGTGGGCGAGCTTACCGCCAAAGATTTTGCGGTAGATGCAACAGTGGATGTCATTAACCCTGATCTACATATTGCTACCTTAAATGAGGATGCTAATCTGTCCATCGATATTCAGATAGAATTTGGCAGAGGCTATCGCTCAGCTGAAGATGTAATGGATTCAAATTCAGTCATCTCAGTAATCCCGGTAGATGCTATATTTTCACCTCTGGTAAAGGTAAACTATAATGTGGAAGAGTTCAGAGTAGGTGAAAAGACAGACTGTGAAAAGATCGTACTGGAAGTATGGACAGATGGTACCATTGCTCCGGTAGATGCCGTCAGTGATGCAGCTGCTATCTTAAAGAAATACTTCTCTTTATTCGTTGATTTTGAAGAAGAAGAAGAATTGGAAGTCGCTCCCGCATCTTACGATCCAGGAGTATCCAATGATGTAATGGCCAAACAGATCGATGAACTGGATCTTTCTGTACGTTCTTACAATTGTTTGAAGAGTGCGAATATTAATACCATTGGTGATCTCATAGAATATGACAGAGATCAGCTGATGAAGATAAAGAATTTTGGAAAAAAATCCCTGACTGAGATATCTGATAAACTCACCACTTATGGCCTGTCCCTGGGGGATGACCTGGAGTTTGATGATGATGATGAAGATATGTCAGATATGGATGATGGGACAGAAGGAGAATAGGACATGAGACACCAGAAAACAATCAAAAAATTAAGCCGGAAAGTAGGCCACCGCAAGGCCCTGATGAACAACCTGGCACAGGCTTTATTTGAATATGAAAGTATACAGACTACTGTTATAAAAGCCAAGGCATTAAGACCATTTGCTGAAAAGCTGATCACCAAGGCTAAACAGAATACTCTGCATGCTAAAAGACTGATCGCCCGCTACATCAAAAAGAGAGAAGTATTAGTAAAGCTTTTTGATGATATTGCAAAAAGATATGAAAAGAGACCCGGAGGATACACCCGTATCATGAGACTGGGACAGCGTATCAACGATGGTACAGAAATGGGGATCATCGAGCTGGTAGAAGAAAATCTGAAAAAGTAATTTAAACCCAAAAAGAATAGAGACTGTCATATACTGGCAGTCTCTTTTTTTTATATATACCTCTTTACCATAAAAAAACGGCCCCTGATGAGAGGCCGTCTTAATCGATTCTATTGAAGATCTAATCCATGATGCGGATCATTATCCCCCGATGCTCATTAAAGTCCAGTTTTTGTATCTCATCCAGAGCACTGATCATATCACTTTCCTGGGCCAGGTGTGTGGTAAAAATAATAGGAACAAAATTATCTCTGGTCATCTCCTTCTGTATCATAGAAGAGATAGAAATATTGTATTCGGTAAATATACTGGTAATCCGTTTTAAAACCCCGATATCATCCCTCACATTGAACCTGATATAGTACCGGCTTTCTATCTCACCCATGTCCTTGACCGGGTAATCATTGAAAGCGATGTACTTGTTAGTCCACTGAGGCTCTTCTTTTCTGCGGGCCACATCCAGGATATCTGCGACCACAGCGGTAGCGGTAGGCAGGCTGCCTGCTCCTCTGCCGTAATACATAGAGTCTCCCAGATAAGCGCTTTCGATCAATACCGCATTAAATTCATTTCGGACTGATGCCAGGAGTTCATCATTAGGTACAAGAGTGGGATTGACCCTTATCTCGATTTGGTTGTCATCATCCAGTTTTGCAATAGCCAGCAGTTTCATGATATAGCCTAATTCCCCGGCATGCTTTATATCGGTGAGGCTTATCTTAGTGATACCTTCCACAGAGACTTTGTCATACCTGATGGTAGAATTAAAAGCCAGGGCGGCCAGTATAGCTACCTTATGAGCGGCATCATAGCCCTCTATATCCAAAGTGGGATCAGATTCAGCAAAACCCAGTTCCTGGGCTTTTTGAAGGGCGGTATCAAAGTCCCAGTCTTCTTCCAGCATCTTTGTGAGAATATAGTTAGTGGTCCCGTTTACGATCCCATATATGGCTTTAATACTATCCCCTGCCAGGGCATTGGTGACTGTACGGATAATGGGTATTCCTCCCGCTACAGAGGCCTCAAACCCTATCACCACTTCCTTTTTCCGAGCCAGGTCAAACAGGGGAGTACCTCTCTCTGCCAGCAGTGCTTTATTGGCAGTGACTACAGATTTTTCCGCATTCAGGCTTTCCTCTACCAGATCATAGGCAAAAGTAGTCCCACCTACCAGCTCGATGATCACATCGATTTCGGGATCATTTATGGCTTTTTTATAATCACTGATCAGCTCGGCATTCAGGATCTTAATAGGACGAGGGCTTGTAATATCCTTGTCCACCACATATTTTAGAGATACTTCTACTCCGGTTCTTTGCTTGATCACATCTGATTGTTCCTGGAGGATCTGTACCACCCCGGCACCTATGGTACCATAGCCGATAACTGCAACGGATATTTTAGGCATTCTGCCTCTCCTTATGAATAATTAGGATATATTATAAAGAGTTTGTATCCATTTAGCAAGCCTAAAACACTGCTGTATTAGGTATTTATATTTGACATAAACTCAGTATGGTAGTAAATTAATATGATTCTTGATCGAACAATATGAAGGGTAAGGTATGAGAAAGACCAATACCAGTTGGGATGAGTTATATAAAAACCAGGATAGTGAAAAAATGCCCTGGTTTCATCCTTTTCTGGATCCGGACCTGGAAAAGTATCTAGCTAAACTGGGCATCAAAAAAGGAAAAGTACTGGACATTGGAAGTGGCCCTGCATCTCAGTCTACAGCCCTGTTTGAAATGGGTTTTGATGTAACCGGGGTGGATATTTCTCATACAGCCATACAACAATCTCAGCTGAAGAACGAAAGAATCCGTTTCATCCATGAAGATATAGTCTATTTAGACCTGAAAGAAAAATTTGATTTTATTTTTGACAGGGGATGTTTTCATGTAATAGACCCCCCTCAGAGAGAAAAATACCTGACAGTAATCAGTGATCTTTTAGATCCCGGTGCGTTATATTTTTTGAAAGTATTCAGTATATTGGGAGGAGCCAATCAAAGAGGGCCTTACCAGTTTTCTCAGAGTGAAATACAGAATATCTTTAGTCCTGGATTCGACATCATAGATATATTTGAGACAATCTATCAGGGACAATTGGATTCCCCCCCTAATGCCCTGTTCTCTGTGATGAGAAAAAAATAGTCTGGTATAATTTTTTGACTTTTAAATACACCCCCGGAGACAGACCATGAAAAAAATAATTGTTCTCATCTTTCTATTTTTACCCCTGGTGCAGTGGGCATGTGGCTGGAATAGGAACGCGGGTCTTTTTGTACAGTCAGTATATCCGGATGCCACCTTTCAATTAAAGAAAATAAAGATCACTAAAAAATGGAATGAACAGGCACTCAGCAAGGTAGGGGAAGCATTTCAGCATCGCAGACTCAGTATGGCCATCATTAAAAAAGATAAACAGAATCTGGGATACCTGGTTATAGATAGTGCCCAGGGAAAAACTGATGATTTTGTGATTGCCATCATCTTTGACTGGGAAAATAAAATCCGGTCTGTGGAAGTATTAAAAGATAGCTCCGAACATGGATTAAAGCTTAAACAAATGAACTTTCTGAAGCAATTTTATGGCAGGAGCCTCGACTCCAGCTATCATATCGGCATGGATATAGATGGAATCAGCGGTTCCACTTATTCTGTCCAGGGCCTGAGCCGGGCAATCTGGAGAATCAGTCTCATATTACCGGAACTCACTGATCTTCTTAAATAGTCCCAAGGGCTTGCCAGTGGAAGATACCTTTTTTCATGCTTAAAAGGGAGCTTTTTGTCTTTTTTCCCTGTATTGTGCTATAATATATGCAAATGACAAGGAGCAGGACGCATGGATTATGAAGTAGTAATCGGTTTGGAAGTACATGTACAGCTAAATACAAAAACCAAAATATTTTGTAGTTGTTCCACTGAATTCGGTGCTTCTCCTAATTCCCATGTCTGTCCTGTATGCATGGGCCAGCCCGGTGTCTTACCTGTCTTAAATGAGGCAGTCTTAAATAAATCTATAAAAGCAGGACTGGCTCTGCATGGTGAGATCAGTGCCTACTCCAAGTTTGACCGCAAAAATTATTTTTATCCGGATCTGCCTAAAGGCTATCAGGTGTCTCAACTGGACTATCCCATAGTAGTGGGTGGATATATAGATATTGACCTGGAAGACGGCAGCACCAAAAAGATAGGGGTCACCCGGGCCCACATGGAAGAAGATGCCGGAAAACTGGTACACAGTGAAGGAAGCCCCTGGTCACTGGTCGATTTAAACCGGGCCGGAACGCCTTTACTGGAAATAGTGTCTGAGCCGGATATGCGTTCAGCCGATGAGGCCTATGCTTACCTGAGCTGGCTGAAAAGAAGTATGAAGTACGTCGGAGTCTCGGATGTAAACATGGAAGAGGGCAGCTTACGTTGTGATGCCAATATCTCAATAAGGCCCAGGGGTGAGACCAAATTAGGTACCCGGGTCGAGATAAAAAATATGAACTCCTTTAACGGAGTGAGAAAAGCGATCAATTATGAGGTCCAGAGACAGATTTTTGCCAAGGATAATCATGAGCCTATTATACAGGAGACCCGCCTGTGGGACGCTGATCAGTCCAAGACTTTTTCCATGAGAGGAAAAGAAGAGTCAAATGACTATCGGTATTTTCCGGAACCGGATCTACCCCCTGTTAAACTGGAACAGGCCCAGATAGATCAGATCAAAAAGGACATGCCGGAACTGCCCCGGGACAAATATCTCAGGTTTCAGAAAGAATACAAGCTGGACTCTAAAGACGTGCTGGTCCTTATAGATGACAAAGAGCTGGCTGACTATTTTGAAGCAGTTCTGCCTGGTTTAAAGACAGATGTTAAAAAAGCGGCTAACTGGGTCCAGGGGGATGTACTGGCCTCTCTTAATCAGACAAATATGACCATTGCTCAATTCGCTCAAAAGATCACACCAGAAAGGCTCTGTGAACTCATAAACCATATCGAAGATGGTACTATTTCTCTTAAAATTGCCAAGGAAGTGTTTAATCTGATGCTGGAGAGCGGTAAGTCGGCACTTAGCATAATCGAAGATAAGGGCTTAAAGCAGGTCAGTGACAGTGGTGCCCTGGAAGGTGCAGTAAAACAAGTCTTAAAGGATAATCCTGATGAAGTCGAAAGGTATAAAAACGGGGATAAAAAACTGTTGGGATTTTTTGTGGGTCAGATCATGAAAGCGACCAAAGGACAGGCTAATCCCAAGATGGTCAATGAGATCTTAAAAAAGGAAATCGGATAGGATTATGAAAGTATCATTCAGAATAGCATTAATACTACTATTTTCACTGGCCAGCAACTGCAAACAGGCTCAGGCCCAGACTCAGGATAGTAAAAATATAGTAATCAATGCAGTCGGGGATACCATGATGGGTACTTTGTATCCGGACAAACGTATTCCTCCTGAAAACGGAGCCACCATTTTTAAGTTTACCGGGGGCTATATTACAAATGGTAATCCTGATATAGTGATGGCCAACCTGGAAGGAAGTGTTACCCATTATAATAAGACCTGGAAAAATGTAGGCAGTGGCAAGTCTTTTGCGTTTCAGATGCCCCCTCATCTTATACAATACTTAAAAGCTGCCGGCTTTAACATAGTAACTACCGCCAATAATCATGCTATGGATTTTGGCACTAAAGGCTATAGTGATACCCGTAAATACCTGTCCGAAGCAGATATACAGTATGTCGGGAACAAGGGTGAAGTAGTCGTAAGACAGATAAATGGAAAAAAAGTAGCCATTGTGGGATTCGGCTGGGGCGATAAGTTTAATAACATCCTCAATATCTCAGAATCCAGAAAATTTCTGGAAAGGGTGGCGGCATCCAATGATGTCGTCATTGTCACCTTTCATGGGGGCAGTGAAGGCAATCAGGCAATCCATGTACGCGATAAAATGGAGACCCTCTATGGAAACTCACGGGGTAATCTGGTTAAATTCTCACACATGGCGGTAGATGCCGGTGCAGACCTCATCATAGGGCATGGGCCTCATCTTCCCCGGGCTATGGAACTGTACAAAGGGAGACTGATCGCCTATTCTCTGGGTAATTTTGCTACTTATGCCATGTTTAATACTTCCGGCCCCCGAAAGTACACACTGGTGCTTAATGTAGAACTAGCAGACGATGGTTCATTCGTAAAAGGTAAAATACTGCCTCTCATACAGTACGCTGAAGGAAAATACAGGGGTATTCCACGGGTGGATCCTGACAAGAACTCTATATACTACATTAAGAAAATGACCAATGATGACTTTCCTGGTACTCCCCTCCTCATAGACAGCGATGGAAACATCACACCCAAAGTCATGGAAAGCTCTGATAGCTGATGTCACATATTAGTGTAATCGGAGCCGGAGGCTGGGGCACAGCTCTGGCCATACAGGCTGCCAAGTCACATGAGGTCCTGCTTTGGAGTCACAGCGAAGAAGAAGCACAGATATTCCGGTCTCATCAGGAAAATATATTTTATCTTCCCGGCATCTCCATACCCTCCAGTATAGAAATAAGCTGTTCCAAAACAAAGGTGGCGCAGTCCGGCATTGTCATTTTTGTACCACCTTCTGCTTATTTCAGACAGATAGCTCTGGAATTTAAAGATATCATCAGCCCGGAAAGCATACTGGTTTCCGCGACTAAAGGATTTGAATTTTCCACTGATATGTTGATGACTGAAGTGTTAAGCGATGTGTTTCCCCATTCCGATAATATAGTAGCGCTGTCCGGGCCCAGTCATGCTGAGGAAGTAGCCCGGGATGTACCCAGTTCGGTAGTAGTAGCATCCACCAATATGTATGCTGCCATAAAGGTGCAGGAAGCCCTGTCCAATGACCGGTTTAGACTGTATTCCAATAGCGATGTGCTGGGAGTGCAGATCAGTGCTGCATTAAAAAACGTCATCGCCATTGCAGCGGGGATGTTACGAGGACTGGGATTTGGGGACAACACCATGGCTATGCTGGTGACCCGGGGGCTGGCTGAGATACGCAGAATGGGCCTGGCTATGGGTGCTCAGGCAGATACCTTTGCTGGACTGGCGGGTATGGGCGATCTTATAGTCACCTGCATGTCACCCCATAGCAGAAACGGCAGACTGGGAGAGGCCCTGAGCCGGGGTATTAGCTTAAAAGAGTATATGAACAGCAGCAAAATGGTGGCAGAAGGTACCGAAAGTGTAAAGTCGGCAATTAAACTGCAGGAAGAGTACAAAGTCGATATGCCTATCTCTGAGGCGGTATATAAAGTCCTTTATGAAGATATTGCAGCCCAAAGGGCATTAGAGGAGCTCATGGAGCGCCCATTGAAGCAGGAATGGGATTAGAAAAGGGAGAGACTATGGTTTTAAGCATAGATATTGGCAATACGAATATCACTTTTGGATGGTTTGATGACGGCGGGACTTTAAGCTGTTATGCAAATATTTTTACTGATAAACTGCAGACTACTGACGACCTGGCTCTCACCTATAATAATCTGCTTCAGCTTAATAATATCAATAAATCAGGTGTAAAATCGGTAGTGATTTCTTCTGTGGTACCTCAGTTAAACTATCCTTTTTTACATATGTTTGATAAGTATCATGCCCTCAATGCTCAAATTATCACCAATAAAGAAGTACCAATACAGCTGAATTATGACTTTCCAGCAGAGATTGGGGCAGACCGGATTGTAAATGCCTATGCCGGTATCCGGGATTATCCTGCTAAAAATCTTATCATAGTGGATTTCGGGACTGCTACTACTTTTGATATTGTGTCCTCCCGGGGATGTTATGAAGGCGGGGTCATCTTTCCGGGGATGATGACTTCATTGAGAAGCCTGGGAGATAAAGCATCGAAATTACCCCATATTGATCTGGGTGTGTTTCCTCCGGTTGTGGCCAAAAACACCATTGATGGTATCCGCTCAGGCCTCTTACATGGAACAGGGGCCATGATGGATGAGATGAACCGGCGTATTGCCAAAGAAATGAAGTGGCAGGAATATATGGTCATTGCCACGGGAGGCTTATCAGAACTGATCATGCAGACCTCCGAAAGCATTGATGCGCTGGATAAACACCTGACACTGAAAGGCCTGTTTTATCTGGGTAAACTGAAAAATGCGTCGTAACTATATTCTACTCATCCTCCTGACTTTCAGCCTGAATGCTCTTTTTTCCGGCAGTAACGACTACACTACCGTGCTGGATTATTGTATTCAAAATGACCTTAAGTACCAGGAAAATCTGAAGCTGAATTATATTGAAATATTCTCAGCAAAAAAAAGATTGAAACTCTTTGTGACCATGCCTTATATTGCCTATCAGGACCATGTCTATTATATGGACTCAGGATTAATCAAGGGTGAAAAAGGCCAGTGGAATATGAGCCCGGAATACCGTGATACGATCTCTAAACTATTAAAACAGGATATAAAGAATCAGGAAGAAAAACAAGTTTCCCATAATTCTGAAAAATGGATACTTAATCCAGACAACCAGAAAACCCCCGTTAACCCCACCAATCACATTAAACAGGATAAACAAAATCAGGATAAAAAAACTCAAGAGTCTGACAGTGCTACAAAAGAAACAGAAACTAAAGCAGACAAAAAAGAGGTGCAGTATATTCCGGTGGAAGGATTTATTCCTATAAATGCCATCATCATCGATGCCGGTCATGGGGGAAAAGACCCCGGGGCTATCGGGAAGAACGGAATAAAAGAGAAAGAAGTGGTTCTTAATATTTCCCGATATCTATACCAGTATTTAAAAGCGGATAAAGACCTGGATATATTTATGACCAGAAGCAAAGATGTCTATGTTTCCCTCGAAAACCGTACGCAGTATGCCTCTCAAAAAGCTAAAAAATATAATCCTCTCTTTGTGAGCATACATGGAAATATGTCCCTATCTCAAAAATCTACAGGCATAGAAGTGTTTTCTCTGGGTGAAAAAGCCAGTGATGACCAGGCATTGCAAGTGGAGATGATGGAGAATGAAGGCTTTAATACTCAGGATATAAAAAAGACAGATGCTTTATTTAGTATCATTGCCGAACTGGTCCGGGACGGACTGCAAAAAGAATCATCCTATTTAGCAGAGCAGCTGTTTAATCATCTGTCCTCTCATACCGGCGCAAAAAAAAGAGGCTTAAAAAAGGCGAATTTTTTTGTTTTAAAGTATAATACTGTACCTGCTGCGTTGGTAGAGGTGGGCTTTTTATCACATCCTCAGGAAGGCACCAAACTGGCCAGCCCGGAATATCAGAAAAAGATAGCCAGGGGCCTGTACTATGGTATTAAAACATTTGTGAAGCAGTATAATAAAACCAAAGGATATAGTCAGTGATACAGAAAAAAAATCTTTTTTTAGCAGGTATTTTGATCTCCATACCTGTACTGGTGTTGATCATCATCTCCCTGGTAAAAGCATTAAGTACATCTAATGTTAGATTCTTTTATCCGGATCAGAAGTTTCAGGATATGAAATTAGAAAAGAGGAATTTTACCTATAATCCTGAAAACAGCTATTTTGAAGAAAAACTGATAGAAGAATATTTCCTGGGGCCTATAAATTACAAACTGGTCTTTCCTATTGATCATGAAAATCTGTTGAAGGATGTGGTCCGGGTCAAAACCAAAAAAGAAGTGGTATTAGTGATCAATTTTCAGAGCGGATTTTCCCAATATGCCCTTCAGCATATCGAAAAAGTAGAATGGCTTATCAAGGGAGTGATAAAGACCCTTAAAGAAAATACACGGGTAAAGAAAGTGTATATCCTGGAAAACAACCAGAAGATGAAGCTGCATATTGGAGACTGGCAATTATACTACCCTATAAAAATAATTTGAAAATAATCCTAAAATAGTTAAACTTCTGGTATCGCAAAGACGATGATTATGAATAAGATTAGTCGGCATGTCCCTGTAAAAGTTTAGCTTTTATTGAAAATATTTTGGAAAAATGCTTGACTTTTCATGGAAAAATGACACAATATAGTGTGAGATAAGCTTAAATCTTATTCAAGGAGTGGATAGATGAAAAAAGGATTTGCTGGTATTTTAGTGGCCGTTTTGGTCCTTCTCAGTTCCCTGGGGTTTTCTGCCATTGAGCGTACTTTGATTAATTTCCCGACATTTGAAGAAAAAATGGCTGAGATTGTACAAAAGGATAAGGAGATCCATGACCAGGTTATAAAAGATAACCCCGATATGGATCTGACACAATATGGTTATCCTGTTGTTCAGTTTACCCCCGATCACTGGAAGTTGGACCAATGGTTGGTTATTCTGACCTCTTCTGCGAACACTGTGGAAAACAATATTAAGTCTTTCACAAAAAAGGTTCCCAGTAAGAAGTTTGGTGATGTTTTAGGTATACGTGTACATTTCCCCAAATGGCATTATCTGTCATGGGCCATTGTACGTCCGCCTTTTGACTTCTATGCGTACTACGATGATGGATCTGATGTAAACAAAGAAGCTGCCAGTGATGATGATAATTCACAGACAGGTGTTCTGGTCAACGTCGGACAGATCAAGAGTATTTCCGCATGGATCTATGGATTGAACTATCCTCACCAGGTTGCATTACGTATCAAGAATCGTGATGACCTTCTGCAGGAATACTTCATGGGTGCTACCTTCTACGATGGCTGGAGAAAGCTGGTTTGGATCAATCCTAACTATGCCGATGACGTAAGAGACAGAGTGTTACAGAGAATGCCTCTTTACCCTCTGAGCTTCCCTTACATCAGATTTGATTCTTATGTGATCTACAAGCCTGAAGTCAATCCTGGTGGAGATTTCGTGATCTATTTCAAAGATGTTAAGATCAACTTCGACAGAGCAATCGTTAGGGAAGAACTGGACATCGACGATGAAATGGCATGGAAGATCTTGTCACAGGCCAGACTGGACAAGAAGGGTGTAGAACTGAAGAACATCGGCGAACAGCTTTATCTGAGAGATCAGGAAGCTAAACGTCAGGAAGCACAGGGAAAAGCTCCCACCCAATAAGAAATAGTCCTTAAGAACTAGGGAATATATATTAAATGCCCCGGATTAGTCCGGGGCATTTTTCATTTAAATGAGAGATAGGTTTTTTGGAGGAGCAGGGCATCGCCTTCCACATTAGGGCTTTCACACACCAGTATTCCCCGGGCATCATAATCTTTTAAGACTTTTAATAATTCACGGTAACGGGCATCACTTATCCTGAGAATAAGATGCCTGATCTCCCCATTATTATTATACTGTATTCCCGAATAATGGATGTGCATGTTTTCCAGAGCGGATTGACCCAACTCTTTGACCATAAAGTCCAGGATCTTAGCCCATTCCTGATAACTATTATTATACGCTGTGAGAGCATGAATATGTGAAAAGTCAAAACAGGGGAGTACCGGGTGGCCTATTTCAAGGCTAAGCTGTACCAGTTCCTCTACTGTACCGAATTGAAAAGGTTTCCCCATAGTCTCAGGACGGATCCATATTTGAAGGGATTCTTTTTTGAGAATAGTGATGAGATCAATCAGATGGCGTTTAATGATGTCATATACTATCTGTTTATCCTGCTTCATATAGTAGCCTGCATGAAAGACCAGACTGTAGCCATGGGCACTGTCCAGGGCCCGGGCAGTCTCCATGACATAATGAAAACTCTTTTCAATTTTACTTTTTTCCTGAGCGTTAAAATTGATATAGTAGGGTGCATGGGCGCTCAGAATAAGATCAAGATCTGAGGCTTGTTGCCGGATTGAGATCATTTTAAGAGGATCATAAGTAATCCCCCGTACATACTCCAGTTCCATGCCATCCAGGCCCAGTTCTTTGACGCGTTGCAGCCCACTGACAATATTTTTCTTTCCAGGCGTACTCAGAGGAATTCCAGCCGTCAAAAAATGCAGTTTGTTCAAAATCTCTCTCCCGTTTTCGGAGTATAGTTTTTCCAAAGGATGATGTAACATGGTTCAAAATAGTAATGAGGAAATTTCTGATAGTAAAATAACACTATATTGTGGGATCTAGAATTGCCTCTATATGAAGTCTGTTTTTGATGATCTTGCCTTTGAAAATAACATAGGAAAAAGCTTTATTGTTGATCCATTTATATGCTTCCAGGTAAAACTCTTTTTTGCTAAAATAGACCTGGTCATACTGAAAAAAGACATTGGGACTGATACTCTGACTTTTATCTCTGTCCTGATACAGGTTGTTCCAGTGGGCATCTGCTGTGCGGATTACAGGGCCTTCCACATCCTGGCCCACAGAAATAAAGCGGGTGTTGTAGTTTTCCCCTTTATAAAAATGGTTGATCTCATTGACCAGATCCTGCCAGGATCTGTCTTTAAAGTTTATCTGATTATCTGCCAGATGGGTCTCCAGATAAGTATAGCGGGAATCCAGTTTAGTGGTAATGGTGTCCATGCTTAACAAAATATTTGTAGTGCTGTTATTCTCCAGGAAAATATGATTGGAATAAATATTAGTGGGGGTATAGCTGATCAGGATGCTGTCAGTACTATAAGGAAAATGACTTTTGATTTGTACCTGTTTCATTTTTTGAATACGGTTCCATTTTGGAGCCTGCATATTAGTGAGAAGGATATCAACAGAGGATAAAGAGAAATTATGTAATCTCATGTCTTTCCAGTTCTCCATAACTTCCGTATCCAGTAAGATATTATTGGTGTTTTTAGATAGGATACGGTTTATATCGTCGATAGTGGTGCTTAAATGTCTCCACTGTATTTCTGAGAAACGGTATTTATCGATCAGGAGGCTAAGGTAGTGACTGGTCCACCGGTTATTCTGCCAGAAAGCCGCTTCCAGGGTATTGACCAGATAGAGATATTTCCAGAGGGGAGTACGATTCTTTTTTTGCAGGAAAAGATTTATCAGGAGTATACGATTCTTTTCATTCATGAGATCCAGAAATTTTTCATGATACTGCCGCATGATATCTATTGCGATAAATTCAGTGAGAGCTTCCATATTCAGATGAAAATCATCTTCAAATCTTACCAATGTAGATATATAGTTATGAGCGATCTCATGAGCTATGACTTCCAGTATCTTGATTTCTGATGTGTTTGGGACAAAAGGGATAGTCGAGTTTAATAAGTCTTTGCTCGAAGAATATGAATCGTAGTCACACAGAGAGTTTTCCAGCATAATAGCATTGCCCAGATACTCTCCATCAATCACTTCTTTCATTTCTGCATAGGGATACATTTGATTTATCACGTGAAATTCAGACACAGGTAAATACCCCATATTGTGCTTGAATCTTTTTTGAGTAAAATCAATGTAATCCATGATCCTATCAATATTGTTAGTGGTGGCAGAGTAATAATAGATGTTTTTTTCCTGGTACCTCTCAAAAGGCAGAAACTGAAGGGTGCCAGTCATGAGGGCATTGTTTAATTCTGATTTCCATAAGGTGATACGAACATCATCCTCTAACTTTTCCTGTTCTTTTTTGGCACCCAGAACTGGATAAAAAGAAGAGGGACAGCGGACTTCCAGAGTATAGGGAAATTCGAAGTGATCTGCAAAAGGAACGGGTAACCAGATCTGTTTTACGTCAAAAAATACCCTTTCTTTACTCAATAGAAAGCGGTCTTCCTGGAAACTACCTTGTACCCGGAATTTGAGAGAAAGATGAGCCCCGGTTCCCGGAGATAGACTGGGTATTTTGACCCTGAATATTTTATCACCCATGCCCTGTCCGGTCTCAAAAGACATTTTTTTGTTGTCGTATATGACCTGTAGCAATTCTACCTGAGGATGACAGATAAGATAAACTTCCTTTAAATCTGCTTCCTGGTTGTTTTTTATATTATATTGTATTGAACCGCTTACCTGGGGTATAGTAGGATCAAAACGGATATCTCCGCTTATAGATAAGACTGCTACTGTTTTTTTTAATAGAAATTCATCACAAGAAAAGAGGGATAAGATAAAAGGCATAATAAGGCAGATTAATAGGGGTTTGCGCATTATTATGTGTCCTTGGATTATTATGGAATCAGATTATTTAATACCGAACAAACGCTTTATGAAATTCCATATTCTCCACCAGATATTGGGAGATACTAGGTTTTTCTTTCGCTTCAGTCCTTCCAGAAGTTCAACCTGGGTAAATTCTTTCCTTACGATATTTTCTTCCATTTCCATTTCTAATAATTCGATCTGGTCTTTGGGTTCGACTACTTTGGCTTCTATCTCGGTCCAACCCAGCTCTTTGGCAGCCTGTAATCTTCTATAGCCAGCTATTAATACCCCTTTAGCGTTTACGGTAATGGCATTAAGCAGCCCGTGCTTCTTCAGGCTTTTCTTTAAAGTACTTAGATCCCCCGATTCCTGACGAATACGCTTGCTTATCTTGATTTCATCTGTTTTAAGTAACATTGTCTTTATTCTATCCCTTTTTTTTTATAGTATACTTCTCTTGCTTAAAAAAATCAATTTCATAGCTGAGAATTACTGATATATAAAGCATAATAACTAGACTGCTACCTGGATCTGGTATAATCTTTTATAGATTCCACCCTGCTGTAGCAGGGATTCGTGACTACCTATTTCAGAAATCCTGCCCTCTTCTATCACTACGATTTTATCCGCGTGAGCAATGGAAGAAAGTTTGTGAGTGATCAGAATAGTGGTCTGCTTACCCAGGATCTGGTTCATAGACTGGGAAATCAGTTTTTCAGACTCTGCATCCAGTGAGCTGGTAGCTTCGTCCAGGATGAGTATGGCTGGTTTTCGTAAAATAGCACGGGCCAGGACCAGCCTTTGACGCTGGCCACCGGATAGCTTAACTCCCCGCTCTCCTACTTCAGTCTCATATTTCTGAGGCAGACTACTGATAAATTCATGTATATTGGCGATCTTACATGCCTGGATCAGCTGTTCATGGCTGGCATTTTGCAGGGAAAGCCGGATATTATCTTCTATAGTACCGGAAAAAAGAATAGATTCCTGAGTGACCAGGGATAACTGTTTACGTATGGAAAGAGGATTGAAATCACATGCCGCTTTTCCATCGAGGAGAAATTCACCGCTACTGGGCTTATTAAACACAGGGATCAAAGACACCAGGGTAGACTTACCGGCTCCACTGGGCCCAACGATAGCCACTGTCTCTCCCGGTTCAATACTGAGATTTATATCAGTCAGTATAGTCCTGGAGCTGTCATAAGCAAAACCCACATTATTAAAAACAATATTGCCAGTCAGTTTTCCTATGGCTGGTTTAGAAAAATCTTCTTTTTCTGAAGAGTCAATGATCTCAAACAGTCTCTGCGCCGCAGGAGATAATTTTTTCAGGATCATAGAGATCTCACCGATCTTTGATATCGGTAATGATAGTATAAGGGCATAAGTCAGGAAGCTGACTATATCACCAGCGGTGGCCATCTTATTTTTCACCGCCAGGGCGCCCAGTACTAATATGATTACTATGGCTAATACTCCCAGAAATTCACTGGAAGGAGTACCCAGAAGCCTGAATTTGAGCTCTTTTCGTACAGACTGTAAATGGAGATTGTTAGCTGTGTTGAATTTTTCTCTGGTCTCATCATCTACGCCAAAACCTTTTATCACTTCTATGCCGTTAACTGTCTCCTGTATATGAGAAGTGATGCCTGAGATGTTTTTTTGTACCTTATGGCTAAGGTTCTGGACTATTGCCCCGATTCCGCCCAGTACCAGAACCAGGACCGGGGTAATGGCCAGGAGGTAGAGTGAGAGCTGAGTATTCAGAATAAACATCACTATCAGTACCGCTACTATGGTGAGAGGCTGCGCGATGATCTCCACGATTATGGTCATGAGGAATATCTCGATGACAGAGATGTCATTGAGTATGCGGGACATGATCTCTCCCGAGTCGTTTTTCTTGTAGTAGGGAATAGGCAGTTCTATCAGTTTATTAAAGACCTGAGACCGCAGATTATGGATGACCTTTACTGCCATGGTATTCGATGAGAGGAATGAAAAGTAGTGTGATCCGGCATACAGCAATCCCGATCCCACCAGTATCAGTACGGTGTCTAAATTAACTTTTTCAAAATTATCCCCGATCAGAGTCTGATTAATGAAATCACCGATAAAGGCAACTCCCAGGATCTGCCCTGCCACAAAAGTAATAGCAAAAAAGACAGCAAAAAACAAGGGTAACTTAAATCTAAAGGCCAGCTTTAATACCCGGCTGGTGTAAGCAGCTTTTCCTGGTTTTTTCATGCGTCCTCCTGAACTGAGTGTATATTATAGCACAGTTAGAACAAACAAGGAAATCTCCTCATTTTTTATAATGATAAAATCATGGTTAAAGAGGAAAAAAAAAGAGCCTGCAGAGCAGACTCTTAATGCTTTGTGGAGGGAGGTCACCTCGACTTCTTAAATGTTAAAATTTAGGGTTTTCTAAATCATTCCGGATCAGTACTTTAACATATAGGATGTCGTTCCTTTTTTGGCTCCAAACCTAACAAACGAGAAAGTGGCCCCAATGTGGCCCCACTCGTTTATTCATCTATGAAATATTATATTTTTTTGGAGTATATAAGTCAAATAATTCATAGATTGGAACAGAGACAGAAGAACCCCGGCTGGCTTGTGCCCGGCCGGGGATGCTTTTTTCAAAACTGTAAGTACAATCGAAAGAACACCTAGAAAAAGAGATACCATGTTGATTAAAAATGTCATTCTAAAGTTCACTTTCGTTGTATAGTTCGGATGAGTCCAAAGGTAATGAAATCGGCTATGCCAGACTGCAGCTGAGCCATGAGGAGCTGGTACGGACACTCAAGCAGGTAAGGCTGTGGATCGTGCGGTTGCACAGGGAGGAGCTGGAGGTGAGGCTGTTGAAGGCGGGGTGGGTAAAGGTGGAGATAGTGGGGATATAAATCGAATGATGAACGTAATAAAAGTGGGATATCTACAATTTCTTATTATTGTGTGGATACTATCCACATAATACATAATTTAGAGAGACTTATGGTTCCATGAGCATTTTCTACACTATAACATATTTAGCTACCAAGTATCAAGTTATAATACTCATACAATCCCAGGCCAACAAGGTCATCACTGAAATTTTTAGACATCAGAACGTTTCAGCATAGTAGATCTACTAAAACTGCAATTGGTCATGGACCTACACATACTCCAAATATCTGCTGCTAAATAGACGCATCACTTCTTGTATCTCAGTATTGGAACACTCAATTCCACGTTTAACCAAATCCTGTAGATTTATCTTCAAAATAGTCTCCTGATTTCCTGTCATCTTTGATCTCAGGTCTTCAATCTCTTTTACCGAAAATTGATCTTCCAACGGTGACAACACCACATTAGCAAAACAATTAAAACCGTCCTTTTTAGCATATGCATAGGTTAAGAGGTAATTGCGATGGATTTGCTGATAACCATTTATTTTAAGTGCGTCAATCAGGTCTGGTTTGAATATTGCGTCTTGCGCAACAAGCCTGTTTTTAATTTCAGTATTAGATGAGCTGTTTGAACCCAGGAGATCTGTATATTTTGTCTCAATACTGATCAGCCCTTTTCCTCCATTAACGGTTCTTACCTGAATCATGGCATCAAATGCGGATCTGTCGTTGGTATAATCCTCAATAGGCGTGGGCAGAAACTCTACATCTATGACTATCACTGTGTCTATCCAGTCCAATTCTGGAAGCAGGTGACGAATAATCCGGGAGGCTTCCTCGCTATCAGTTTTAAGTAATTCCTTCAGGTCAGAGAACAGGTTAAAACACATAGGCATAGAACTCAGCATATTATTAAATAACCGATATTCATCAATGGTCAGGAATGTATTGTGCTTCTTTGATTCGACTTTCTCTTTAGCAAATTTAAAAGCCGTTGGTGTAATGAAATTGGAGCCGGTATTCTCACCATTGATCAGCATATTACCGTATTTTTTAATACTGCTTTTATATGGCCCATACCCACATGTTTCCTTTAAGACTTCAGCACGGTACCTGGATTGATGTAAACGACATTTTGCAGTAAACTTATTGTCAGATGATGATTGGGGGCCTATATCCATTTTTGTTCTCCTTATAATAATACATATAAAATGCTGATTTGAAAGATCAGTCAGCATATCATACTACACATTTAACGTTGTTTCTTTTCTGCAGCAAATAAAATCACTTTAACACGCAGGTCTTCTGATATCCTGTAAATAGGGTTTTTACTTTGCCTACATACGCTTTTTCCTTTTTGAATTTGATTAAGCAGTATCTTGAGTTCACGGTGGTGTTCTGCAATCCTCCATCTGTTATCAATACAGAAAATACCCGGCCTGGCAGAACGTATCCTCCTGATCAAGTCATCCAGGTCCTTTTCTCTGGAATATGATTGTGGGATCTGATATCTTTCAAAAACCAAGCTGTGGTCTTCACAGAACATGTTCATCCAGTATAGAAAAGAATCTCTGTACCGGCCTTCGACAGTCATCACATATTTATCTGAATAATAAAAAGCTTTGTAAATCTGGTACAACTCGTCGTATCCGTTAATATAAGTGGTCATTGCTCTTTCCTCCTAGTAGCTGAACCAGTAATCATGCATCTGCCTGAGAAACTCCGGTGTGATGCTATAACCGGAGGACTCGCCAATCACGGAATCTATCCCGCAGTGGGGACAAACTGCCTTCTCTTCTTTTTCTGTAATGATCCAGTCCGTGACAGATTTGGAATCAAAGACTCTCAGACAGTAAAAACAGCCGCACTTTTGCGGGATCTGTAAAGCCTCCTTTTGATTTGTACAGTGTTGATGCGCCTCTAACACCTTCTTGTCCGGATTTTTGTTCAAAATCACCTCCTCATTTTGAATAGTATAAACCATTGGTATGACAAAAACTGTCAGGCCAATATATTAAATTGTTTTTTTGCTAATACAAAAAATGAATGATAGAATGCTTGTATATGATAATTTAAGGAGTGTGTTATGCAAAGATCTGTAAAGCCTGAAAAATTCGAGAAATTTAAAAAAGACTTTAAACCAGTTGTTGATATTATTCTGAAGTCAAAGGGTGAGCTGGATTTCCGTATTAGACCAGGATATTTCAATATTTATTATAAAGGAAATAGTCTAGCGAAAATTGAGTTTTCAAAAGATGATTATAAAATTACAATTAGTAAAAAATTTTCACAAGGAATTTTTGACAAAGACAAAAGATTCGCTGATTATTCATCTAGTGGTGAATATAATATTTATAAAATAGAAAGCAACTTAGTACACGCATTTTTTCAAATAGAGCATATTAATAAATTAGAAAGTAATATAAAAAAAGTAAATTACAGTGAAGAATTGATAGCTGAACAAATGATATTGACCGACAATAGAGAAAATGAAGATGTTATTATTCTTGATAAACAGATTAATGATACAAACTATAAGGGCCGTATGGATTTACTTGCACTAAAACGAGTGGAAGGTAGCACATATCAATTCTATGTGATTGAGGTAAAGATGGGTAATAATCTCGAATTAAGTAATGCTGTACACGATCAAATTACAAATTACATAGATTATATTGCAAAAAATATCGATGAGTGGAAAACTAGCTATCTTCAAACTTATTATCAGTTAATGGAATTGGGACTTCATCCTAATATGAACAAACAAATTAATGTTACAAACGATGTCTCTGGGGTTGTTGTTTCATGTGGGTATTCAGGATTAGGGGCAGCGCAAATTGAAGAATTAAAGAAAAATCATCCTAAAAGAAAATATGGTATTGTAAGTTTAACCTATAAATTGATTACCGTCCCCTGACAGTTTCTGTCATACCTCCCTGTTATACTAAAGCATGAACTGAAAGGAGGAATTCTATGAAAAAACCCGGCAGTAAATACGAACGCCTTTTCCAGGTGTTTGACCTACTATCCGAGACCCGATGGACTCTTGCTGCTCAGCTGGCCCAGTCACTGGATATCTCGGAGCGCACTCTGTTTCGATATATGACTGATCTTATGAATGCCTTCCCCGACTTTCCGGTGATCGAGAGCGGGCAGGAGGGCTATCGCCTGGTGAAGAGTGACCTGGTCCGTATACTAAAGGACCAGGATGACTACCTGGTCCTCTCAGCCGTACATTCCACACCCCTGGGCCACCTCCTGGATGACTCCCGCTTCTCCCAGAGCCTGCTGTCCCGAATCTACGATCGGCTGGAAGTCCGCCGCGCCATTGATCCGGATATCCTGCATCCTCTCTTTGACTCCCTGGTGCGCGGGTATATACTGGACATCCTATACGCGGGGCGGGAAGGGGAGGTAGCTCTTACCGTCTCTGCTCTGCGGATGGCCTATCAGAGTAACATTCCCTATCTGGTAGTCCTGGACCGGCAGGATGACACAGTGAAGACCCTGGGTATCAATAAGATACTCCAGGCCCGTCTCACCGGAGAAAAGGCCGGGGCAGAGGAACTGGATAGTGCTATGACCGTTGTCAATCGTGCCTGGGGCATCATGGTTGGCAGGAAGCCTGTCCGGGTCACATTCACGGTAGACCGGGACATACTGCAGTACTTTATCCAGTCTCCCATGCATACCTCACAGGTGGTGGAGCAGGGGCCTGGTGCTCCCCGGATCTCACTGGATATACACCACACCACAGAGTTCATCCGATACATCCTGCGCTTCGGCACTCATATTCACATTCTATCCCCCGATTTTGTTATAGAGGAGATGTTCCGCTTTTTTCAAAAGATGCAGGAATTTTATCAGGCACCTGACAGATTATGACAGGCCTCTTTTTTACACTGTAGTAAACAAGAGGAGGCCAAAATGGACAAAGATTTCAATGTTGGAATGCAATTTGAATTACTTGCGATGAGTGGTTTGGAAAACCTGTGGTATAAGAATTATCTGGAGGATCTCAATTCCTATATAGTGGAAAAAGAGTTTAAATACCTGCAGCGCATGGAAACTCTGCATATTCTGCCCCTGGATAATGAAGCCCTGCATGAGATCTTTTACTCACTAGGTATGCTATACTTCCGGGATACACCCATAGTCCTGAACAGAGAGGGCATTATCCGTTTTCGCATTCTGCGCAATAGCAGCTATTTTACTGTCATTACTACATTATATACCCGTGATTTTGAATCCTGGAAGATGCTGGACATCAGAGTTAAGGATATCTTTCTCCCTTATCTGTTTAGTGACATATCACTTTCCATCAATTTCAAGTGGTACTTTCATGACGGCAGGGACCTAAAGGCGATATTCTACAACGAGATTATTCAGGAGGATTTTTATCCCCAGGCTTATCCCTATATACCGGATCTGGAAGCTTATATCGACAGCTACCTGGAAAGCCCGGAGTCTATTCTACTTCTTATGGGCAAACCCGGTACTGGCAAGACCCGGCTCATCCGCCACATTCTGAACAAAATGGCCAGGCGTAAACAAAAGGCTTTAAACGTGGGCTATTCATCTGACAAAGTAAGCCTAAGAAGCACCCGCATATACCAGGACCTATTGGAAGGTACGACGGACACTATCGTCCTTGAAGATATAGACTTTGACCTCCAGGAACGTAAGGAAGGTAATATCTTTATGTATACCCTGCTCAATGCTTCGGACGGCATCATATCCTCTTTTGGAAAAAAGATCATTCTCTCTACCAATCTGCCTTCTCAAAAAGATATTGACGAGGCATTACTAAGGAGAGGCCGCTGCTTTGATGTCCTCCATACTCGGGACCTGGATTTATCCGAGATCGATAACCTGGCTTCAGCAGCAGGTCTGGATATCAGAGCTGAAAAACCTCTTGCCCTGGCCGATATATTCAATACTCCATCTATAAGGAAGCAGGCTAACGAAGCAGAACCAGTGATCTATCCCTTTGGCTTCATAAGGTCATAAGGAGGTATAGCATGAATATCACTATACATCGAGGTACCCGGCAAATCGGGGGGAGCTGTGTTGAAATCTCTTCAGGGGACACTCGTATAATCATCGACATAGGAATTCCTCTCACTGAACCGGATGGCAGTCCCTATGAGTTTGATGACAGCCTGCCCTACACCCAGGCCGAACTCTATAATCTGGGGGTGCTGCCTCAGGTACCTGGCTTGTATTCTGATGTGGAGGTGGAATCTAAAGTGGATGCCGTCCTTATTTCCCATGCACACCCTGATCACTACGGTTTCCTGAACTACGTGATTCCAGGTATAAGCCTTTGGATGGGGGAAGCCACAGAAAAGATGATCAGGATTCAGCACAAGTTTTTTCATAAGGCGTGGTATCATCCAGAGATACACCATTTTAGCAGTGGAAAATCCATCAGAATGGGAAGTTTATCGATCACCCCTTTTCTGGTAGACCACTCCATATTTGATTCTTATGCTTTTGTTATTGAAGGCGAGGGCAAGACTATTGTCTACTCAGGTGACTTTCGCGATCACGGTCGCAAGCCGGGTATGTTCAGACAATTAGTACAGCAGCTGCCCAAGCATGTAGATGTGCTGCTCCTGGAAGGAACCCACATGGGAAACACAAAAAGGAGCAGGCTGGAAAAGGAAGTCGAAGAAGAACTGGTGGAAGAGATCAACCAGTGCAGGGGCATAGTATATGCCAGCTTCTCAGTGCAGAATATTGATCGCCTGGTGTCCTTTTATAAGGCCGCTCTTCGGACCGGACGCACCCTGTTGATAGACCCTTATGCGGCATGGATACTGGATACACTGAAAGATTTTGCCGTGATCCCCGTACCGGGCCAATACAATGATCTCAAGGTTCTGTTTCCGGAAAGGCTTACCCGCTATCTGCAAAGGGTGAATACATCGCCTGAACTCCTGGAAGGGTTCAGAAGATACGAGGTCACCATTGATGAAATATTCACGGACAGGTCAAACTATATCCTTTTAGCCCGGGATAGCATGCTGGATGAATTAAAGGAGAAATGGCAAAGGCAAAATAAAGAAGTCACTCACGATGACATCTGGATCTGGTCCCTGTGGCAGGGCTACCTTGATATGTCTCGCAGCAAGAAACTGAAGCGATTTCTCAAGCGCTACGATATATCCCTGAAACATATCCATACCGGCGGCCACGCGGACATACCCACATTGAGAAAAGTGGTTAGTTCTATAGATCCCGATATTGTGGTGCCCATACATACCAATCGACCGG
Source organism: uncultured Brevinematales bacterium (assembly GCA_964537555.1). Lineage (GTDB taxonomy): Bacteria > Spirochaetota > Brevinematia > Brevinematales > CAYRWR01 > CAYRWR01. The sequence goes on along the minus strand of CAZIAD010000005.1, from coordinate 22,000 downwards.
AGGGGTATAAGGAGCTGTTTGAAAAGACCAGGTTATTGGAAGATGGGGAATCGTTTGTTTTCTAAATTAGACTATTTAAAAAACTAATTGGTGCAGGAATATTTTCAAGTAAAAAAGATCTCCAATCATTAGGTTGATAACCTCTGTTTGTATGACGAATAGCTACCATTGGAATTACTTTATCATCTATTGATACATCTATGATTCTACCATACGAACCATTAATTTCAGTTTCTGTCCATTTAAAATTGTATTTAACCATAATATTCTGAAATGCTTCAGTAAAAGAATCAGTCCCTTTAAGTCCAACAATCAATACTGCAGAAGGATCAAGAATTTTCAAAACTTGAACTAAGTTATACCATCCTTCAAGATAGTCATTTTTATTTGGTCTTTCGTTTCCATCATAATATTTCATTGCGCGTTGGACGAGATTTGTAAATACAATATTATTCCAGAACACTTCTTCATGTGTATTGTTGTCTGAAAATATTGTTTTTTGGATAGGGTTATATGTATTTTTAGACCATTCATCTTCTATACATATTCTGGTTGTATCTTCATTGGTATCATAGAACTCTTTTCCTTCAGGTTTGTTATAATAATGTGATTCACCGAGGATAAGTAACCTGCTATCAGGTTTAATCTTTGGATAGTTAATACCAACCCAAGGTAGCCATTTATTTGTATTAATTTTTCTTAGTTCTTCATCAAATCCAGTATAGCCGCTTATTTTCATACAACTCTCCTTTCATAAAATAAATCATTATATATTTTTTACATTTTTCTAGCAAAATAATTATAATAGTCGATTACCCCCCATCCCCTGATATCCACCACCGGTTCTGCCCACTCTCCGTCTCCAAATTCCTGGATTTTATCCGGCTTATTATAGTATCGGGCCAGAGTGAATATGGGATTCCAGAAGTATTTACTGAAATCGGTGATGCCTTCCAGCTTTTCCAGGTAGTCTGCATTGCTCTGGGAACACATTAATGCATGGTCCAAAGCTGTCTTATTGTGGTCATCCCTGGCATTGAGGTCAGCACCGCGGTAGAGTAAGTATCCCATCATAACCTGATTATCTTCGATCTCTGCCGCACTCATCAAAGGGGTCATGCCTTCATCATTACGGATATTGATAATTCCTCCGTAATCCAGCAGGGTCTCGTAATTGAGATGGTCGCCGGGCAGCTGTGCCAGTACGTGGAGCGGTGTATCCCCCTCATTATTTTTTTCATGAAGGTCCAGGCCCCATTCCAGTAGACTGACCCAAATATCTATCTCATTGTACTGACTGGCGGCATGATGGAGCAGATTATCACCGAACCAATCCCGGTTTTTAGGATCTGCTCCCAGCTTAAGTAGTCGGAAGTATCCTCTGGTAAATCCTGCCAATACAGACCACATCAGCAGGGTCTGGCCATTTTCCAGGGTGGTATCTACATTGGATTCTAATTTCAGGATGTGGTCCAACAAAGTGAGATCATGATTTATCATAGTACTCCAGGCCAAATCCTGCATTTTTTTATGCATGTTCTTCCTCCTTTAGCCAGTTCATCACAGTCTCAATATATTCCAGTTTAGGTTTTCTGTGCGGTTGACCGGTATGCAACAGTCTCATGGCTATTGTTCTGTTCTCATACCGGGACATCCTGAATAGTTGTTCTCTCATGTTTTGCCTCCTATTCCTCAGGAACAGAAGTCTCGCCAGAGACTTCTGTTAATATTTCAATAATACGGAAATAGTTCTGCCAGGTGGCATAGTCTAGAGGGGTGAAGCCGTCACTGGCGGGCAGAGTATTATCACAACCGGCTGATAGCAGGTATTTGATGATGTCTAGCTGTTTTTCTTCATTAGATGCTGTCTCATCAAATCCAACGGCGTAATGGAGCAAAGTATATGCACCTATACCCGGTGTATGGACATTTTGTCCGTTTTCGAACAGGAGTTTCACGATGTCCAGATAGCCATGCGTGATTGCGCTGTGTATGGCCTGCTCATGAGCATGGTCTGTGGTATGCAAATTGATACCGTGGTTCAATAATTCCCGCACGTGTTCCAGTCTTCCCTGGCTGCAGGCATAGAAAAGAAGTGTTCTGCCCAACGGGTCCTGCATATTGATATCCGATACATCCCTTATCATGGAAAGTACTTTGTTCCAGTCTCCTTCATAACCTGCCACTAGTAAGGCGTGGACTTCTTTAGAGTTATTTTTTTGTTTATTCATTTTCTACTCCTTTGGTATTATTCCTATAAGGATTTCAATCGTTTAAAAACGTCAAAATGGCTCATCGTCTGTATAAGTATAGGGTTCTTCACCCTGACAGATTACTTCCCGGATTGAATCCCGGTATCTTTGATCTGCCCAGTCTTCATAGGTCGTACAAATCAGCTGGTAGAGGATTTTGAAAGACCTGGATCTTTTCATTTGGGCCAACAAACAGGGAGTGATGTCCAGCTGGTCGAGGTAATCCGCTATCCGATATGCCTTTTGGCCCAGAAGATGATATCTATCTTTCATGTCCAGGTTTATCCAGCCTATAATGATCCGGTGAATGTCTTGTTCACTTAGAAAACGGAACAGTCTTCTCAATCTGATGAATGAAGAGAGGTCATCATTCTCCTGATAAAATGGCAGAAATGGCTTTTTTCGGTGAATGATATGGATGCGGTTTTGATGAAACTTCTTTTCCAGCAGATCCTTTATATAGTGTTCACTTAGCAACCCCCTGGCCATGTACAGACTGATCCAGAACCGGTAGTTATACTGATCATGAAGAAGATCGCTGCGAAAAACCTTTTCCAGGGTTTTAATAGTGATCTTACTTTTCAACCCGAAATAACGAAGACCAACTGTCTCCCAGTCAGAGAGGGAAAGTGCGATCCGGAGATATCGGGGCAGTGCAGTACGAATGCTAAAGGGGAATTTTTCAAGCACTTTTTTTTTCATATTTTCTTCCTTATAAAAATTTTAGGATATATGTATGTCATAATGTGGCATAGTATGTGGCGATTTCGACTCTTCTCTAAGGCTTTCAACCTTTTGAAA
>CAZIAD010000005.1:0-18937 GCA_964537555.1 uncultured Brevinematales bacterium | reverse complement strand
CCTGTGAAAAAATTTCTTGTACAAGTAACAAGTATATGACAGGAAATGACACAGTAGCAGGTTAGAATTAAGAAATTCAAGAGAAGGAGTATATAATGGCAAAGAAGACAAAAGAATTCAGGGATTTCACGTTATACTATAACGGAGTATTCAGGATCGAAGAGAGTAATGGTGATGATTACATGGTATTCCTTCGCATACAGGATCTTCTGTATATCATGGAGAAGGAAGGTGTTGACATAAGAAAATTGGATCAAGAACAACTGGCATTACCGGTGACAAAATCAGTTCTGACATATGAATCGGAAATGGAAGACGGAGACGAATTCTTCGATACAGCGGCATATGCGGATATTCTTGAAGATTTTGGATTAACTATAATAGATGTACATGTGAAGAAGTAGCTAGAAATGGAATATAATGTTATATTTACAAGTGTTATGTAGTTTCAAAGGAGGGTTTAGTGTCAGATTTAAACAAAAATTTTAAGGATGTATATTCTCCGTTACTCTCAGACTTGAAGAAGGAACTAGAAAAGATAGTCACTTCGTTAACCGGGATTCCAGAGTTGTTTTTTCCTATATATGGAAAGAACTATGAATATGTAAAACACAAAATTGCATTTGTGGGAATGGAGACACGTGGATATGGTTCATTGGAAGATATGAGGAGGCATCTTGATTTAGCCGAAGATCTGACAGACATCCTTTTCAGAATCGAAGATGAATTTGATGACCTTGAATTCACAAAGTGGACGAATAATTTTGGGAAAAGTTTCTGGGATTATATTCTCCAGTTTCTGGCTGCATACTATCAGATAGATGACTGGAAAGATTTGAAGAATCAGAAAAACAAATATATCCTTTCCAGCTTTCTATGGGGTAATTCCAGTGCGTTGGAGAGATATAAGATAACAGCACAACAAAAAGGTGCAGACTATTCACTATGGGAGAATATCAAAAGCATATCCAGGAAATTTGATTCGCTTGAATTATTGATTCGGGCAGCAAAACCGGATATCGTTATCATCCTCAACTGGGAACTGGATAAGGAATATCTGCAGATGAAGGATATGACATTATCAGAGCCTGAGAGCATAGACGATCATCTGAAATACTATCATGTAAAAGAGACCAATACGCATGTAATCCATCATGCTCACCCCAACTGGATAAACCGTGAAGTAGGGTATGAAAGGAGTATAGCTAACCTGATAGAGACAATCAATACAAAATTAGGAACTACATCTAAAAATGATATGTTCACTATTAAAGAAAATCATGACTATGCCTCAATGGTATACAAGCGAGAATACATCCTGGCTCTTGCTGATTTCCTTTTTAAGAATAAAAAAGTCATGTCTGGATATGAATTGGTACAGCATCTAAACAGGAACGATATACTTACTTCTTACGGCACACATTATATGTATGGAAGAGGTATTTACTCACTGATTAGAAGTGTTTGGAGATATTATCAGGATGAGGTAGGGGATACAGGAAAAGCACGGATGGTAGCTGAAAGCTTTGTGAAGGAAAACGGTGAGTTTGCCTATCAATAAAAGACAGGATAGCAGATTCATTGTCATTGACTTTGAGACAGCCACTGGTTATAAGGACAGTGCCTGTTCAGTGGCCATTGTCACTGTAGAGGCTGGGGTGATCGTTGAAGAGTATTCAAAGTTGATCCAGCCCCCGGAGAATTACTATTGGAAACGATTCTCAGAAGAGATCCATCATATCTCGGCCAGTGATACTGCAAATGCTCCCACCTTTGACCTGATATTTCCAGAGATTGAGAAGAGGTTGGCCGGCATGACTATCGTAGCTCATAGTGAGGGATTTGACCGGGGCGTGCTGGGGGCATGCATGGACAGGTATGGACTGGAGTCAGAGCACTTAGATGTCAATACTCCCTGGGAATGCACGGTGAGGAAGTACCATGAGCTGGGGTATTATCCGGCTTCCCTGGACGTATTGTGTGAAGAGTTCGGTATTCCCCTGGACCATCACCAGGCTTTGTCGGATGCCCGGGGATGTGCGCTGCTGTATCAGCGGTGGATGGAACATCATGGATAGGACTCTCAAGGGCAGGCTCAGCATGAAAGATTCACAGGTTTACATACAGATTGAAGACCTCAAAGACAGCGGACTGTATTTAATCTTTGCCAGGAGTAACCATTTGAGTATCTGGTTTGAAGAGCTGGGAGGATTTATCATGCTGCGGGAAAAAGGTGGTCGAAACTTTCTATTCCTGGAGAGACACTGGGACTGGAGCTCGGAAGATAATTTTTATTCAGGTACAGTTAAACCATTTGAGGAGATTGATGAAACAGATCTTTCGGCACCTTACTATGATAAAAAATATTAATGAATGGAAAGGGAATATTCTCTAAATCAATATTAAAATCCAAACAAACAAAAAAAAGCCCAGGATCTCTCCTGAGCTTGTTCATAATTATATCTCCCATTTCCCCATCTGTCAAAAAAAATACAAAAAAACTTTCAAAAATCCCCCAAATGAACCCTCCTCATCCGTCTTAGTCATAGCACTAAAGAGGAGGAAGAGATGATATTAAAACCGGAGCAAGGGGAGATCGACGAAAATTGTGTGGGGATAGCCAAGGCCTGGGTCCAGGTGGGGGCGGATTTGTTCGACCTGATCACACTCAATGGACGAGAGACCAGGGATGTATTGACCTCAGAAATGCCGGTCTATATTACCTACTATCTGTGGGATGATGATCACTACATGAATGGAGACTGTGTGAATCAACGGGCCTACTGTGGGGTTGACATGGAGTTCTTCCTGGAAGAACAGGCTGGGGGAGATGCCTATGGCCTTATCAACTGGATCAATGAGGGGATCTTTTTGTATATGAATCAAGTCCTGTTCGGTTCCATCATGTACCAGGAAGACCTGGGCATGTATCTGCGTCCCTTCTTCATGCTGGATGACCAACCCTTACGGGACTGGATGCATATGCTGATCCAGCTGGAATCCCAGAAGATGATCAATACCTTTCATGGTATTGAGAATGCCGATGAAAACTTGATCTCGCGCCCCGGACTGGATGCGATTTGGATAGAAAAGAATGATTATGTACACTGGAAGCATCGGATGCGTTTTGAGTTTATTTACGCAGATGTGGTGCGGATACAGGAATCAATAGATCAGAAGAAATTTAAGATGATGTGACAGAATCTGACATACACTTCTCTTATACTTAGATAACAATGAGGAGGTGCCCATGGAAAACAATATCAAATTCAAAGAGATCCGTATCCGAAAGACTTTCAGCATGTGCAGTGACCTGTCCTATAGTATGGTCATCCACAATAATGGCCTGGTATACTATTCGGATGATGGTTTTGAAGAAGACCCAAAGGAGAGATCCTACCATATCCGAGAAGAGGCGTTGTCAGCTCTGGACCAGGCAGTGGAGGAATACTCTTTTTTTGACCTGAAGAAACAGGAGTATACAGATGCCAAAACCTGTCATCCTTGGGTGTTTACCCAGGTGGAGATGCAGGATGGACGGGTCCGTGAGATCGATGACTACAAGGGAGTGGATGACTGGCCGGCTGCCCTGGATGAATTTGAGGATGAGGTGGTCAGGATCGTGATGAGTAATATGATTATGCCGACAGAAATGGAGGTGGAATGACTATCAGGCTCTATTCATCCTACCATGGTGATACCATGAAGTATATGTATCACATCTCTGAGATCGATATCGAGGAGGTGAGCCAGCGACGTGACTTTGGAGTCCTGGAAGAGATACAGATGGAAATGGGTATTCCAGAGGATTCCTGGGCTTATCTGGGAGAACAGGAAGATGGCCCTGGTATTGAAGGCCTGGACTGGGAAGCTGTAGTGAGGAGATGCATCCAGGGAAGAATATATGTGGAGGATTTGCAAGATCCGGATATGGTGGGGATGATATTGGCATGAGGAAGAGGAAGAGTAGGTTTAACAAAGTGATGGCTAGCCCTTTATTTGATGGTGTATCTCTTTTTATAGTAGTTATTTAGCAAAAATTCATCTTGACAGAAAGATTGGCTGTGTTATTATAACTCTAATAAATGAGATCTTAGCTAATGCCAAATAAGCGCTTTCACAGCAGTGAAGGCTAAAAGGAATTTCAGGATGAATATTTTTAAATTTCGTGAAAATATAAAAAAAGACTATTTATCATTTGTAAATTCATACCTGGATATTGATGATACTCGAATTGCGGATCATGTGCAGCAAAATCAAGAGGTGTTATTTCCGGATGCATTACTAAGTTTTAATCCAGCTTATAAACATGGAAATTCAATTGAACAGTTATGTAATGAAGGTGTATTACACAAAGAACTGGAGTACGCTTTCCAGGGATATGACCTGTTTCAACATCAGGAAGAAGCCATTCGTCTTGGAAGTAATAAAGAAAATTTTATTGTAACTTCAGGAACCGGTTCAGGTAAATCATTAACTTATATCGCTTCGATATTTCACGAATTACTCACGAGTGGATCTGGAGAAGGAATAAAAGCGGTTATTGTATATCCTATGAATGCACTTATAAATTCACAATATAAAGAAATTGAAAAGTATAAAAATAATTTTGAAGAAAATTCATCGAAATCATTTCCAATAACTTTTGAAAAATATACTGGGCAGGAGAAAGATACTGAACGAACAAGTATTATGAAAAATCCTCCGGATATCTTACTTACGAATTACATGATGCTTGAATTAATCATGACTAGGCAAACAGAAATAGATAAGCATGTTCGTAATTCCATCATTCAAAACGTGGAGTTTTTAGTACTGGATGAGCTTCATACTTTTAGAGGAAGACAGGGTGCTGACGTTGCAATGCTTATTAGACGTATCACTGCACTTGCAAAAAATAATGTTCGTTACTTTGGTACTTCTGCTACAATGGCTACTGCAGATAGTAAACAAAAGCAAAAGGTGATTGTTGCAGATTTTGCAAATCAACTCTTTGGATGTGACTTTGAAGAAAAGAATGTCATTGGAGAATATATTCAACCATGTTTTGATAGATTTAATTCAGATATAACTGCAAACGAAATTAAAGAGTATATAACTGGTTTTAAACCTGATGAGCTGAATATTGGTTCAATAAGTAAAGATACATTTGGTACCTGGCTGGAAAAGGAATGTGCAATAAAAGAAATATCAGATGGATTGAGTCGAAGAAAACCATTTACCTATAGAGAAATATTAAATAAGTTAGTTAAATCTTCGAGTTTTTCAGAGGAAAGATGTTTCACTTTTTTGGATGCGTACCTGAATAAACTTGCTGTTGTGAATACATTAATAAATGAAAAGAATAAAAGGTATTTACCCTATAAATTTCACCAATTTATTTCTCAGACAGGATCTATATATATTTCTTTAGAAGATAAAGATTCAAGACAAATTAGTTTTGAACCGCTCTCGGAAGATATACCTCTTTATCCCATTGTATTTAGCAGATTAAGTGGTGTCGAGTTTTTATGTGTGAGAATGGATGAGGGAAGCTTTAAAATATTACCCAGAGAATTTAAAGATGTACAAGATGAAGATGACCAAACGAGTGGATATATTCTCACCGAATCTGAAAATATTACATATTGGGATTCTGAAACTCAGGAATCTATTTTACCTGATAAGTGGTTCAAAGAAAATAAGAAAGGGCGTTCGATCATCAAAGAAAAAGAAAATAGACTACCAAAAAAAATATATTATGACAAATTTGGGAATTTTTCATTTGAAAAAGGGAATCATGATTTTTCAGGTTGGTTTATACCTGCTCCTTTACTGGTTGACCCGACATCAGGCATAATCTATGAGACCAATAAAAAAGAAAGTACTAAACTAGTAAGATTGGGTGGTGAAGGAAAAAGTACTTCAACTACTGTCCTTTCATATTTAGTTTTAAAGCAGATGAAGGCTTCTGATTTGCAAAAGGAAGAACTTAAACTTCTAAGTTTTTCAGATGTCAGACAGGATGCTTCATTACAATCTGGTCACTTTAATGATTTTATCAGAATGTTAAGTATCAGAAGTGCCATGGTTGAAGGTTTAAAAAAAGAGGAAAAAATCACTTTTGCCAGGATTGATAGTTTAGTATTTGAAAACATGAACCTAGATCCTAAAGAATATGCGAATTATAATTCAGATTCGGCCTTTGGACAAAGGGATAATCAGGATGCAATGCGAAGTTATCTTATGTATCAAATTATTCTTGACCTGAAATTAGAAAATAAATACATTTTGCCCAATCTTGAGAATTGCGCTTTACTGGATTTTGATTTTAAAGACCTTAGTGATTTTGTTGCTGATAAGTATTGGAAAAATATCCCTATTTTTGAACAAATGTCTCCAGATGCACGAGATAAGGCATTAAGACAGATTTTAAATTATTTTCGTAAACATTATGCATTGCATAGTGAAACATATTTGACTGAAATCAAAATTGAAGAGCATGTCAGAACAATAAATGAGAGACTTAAAGAGTACTGGAGAATTGATAAAAAGGAATCAGCTTTACAACCAAATGCTTTATCCGTTGCTAAGATTACTGCAAGAACGACAATTGATGTCCGGAGTCTAAGAAAGACTAGTCAGATGGGTAAATTCCTGATAAAAATCGCAGATCAGTTAGGCATTGATATTCGGGAAAATTACAACGATGTAGCTGAAAAGATATTTGATACTTTGACAGAAGCACATTGGCTGGAAAGAACTGAACTGGAAAATAGAGAAGGTGATGTTGAGAAGATTTATCAGCTAAAATTAGATGCATTAATCTGGAAAAAAGGGGATGAAAAGAATATCTTCAAAGATGAAACATCAGTGACGCTATATAAAGACTTTGAGTTTAAACCAAACCTATTCTTCCAAGATCTCTATTCTTCATCCTCTGTTTTTAGTCATAGAATACAAAGCGCGGAACACACGGGACAGGTAAATAATGAAGATCGTAAAAATCGGGAAAGAGATTTTCGTACAGGTGAATTAAATGTACTTTATTGCTCTCCTACAATGGAGCTGGGTATAGATATCTCTGAATTAAGTGTGGTACATATGCGCAATGTTCCACCAAATCCAGCAAATTATGTACAACGGAGTGGACGTGCAGGTAGAAGTGGACAAAGCGCTCTTGTACTAACTTTCTGTGCAAGTACCAGTAGCCATGATAGGTACTATTTTAATAATCAAAGAGAGATGGTGTCCGGAACGGTTGCTGCCCCCAAGTTGGATTTGTTAAACGAAGAACTGATCACCTCGCATTTACATTCGCTTCTTTTGTCTAAGCTTTCAATACATGAATTAACTAATAACGTTCTTGATCTGTTTGATGACACCCTTAATTTAAAAGAATCTGTCGAAATAGCCTGGCAGATGAGTGATGATTTCAAGATGAAATCACTTATATTGTTTAACAAAGTTCTAGAAAGTATACTCCCGTTATTGGAGAAAGAGAAGCCTAGTTGGTATGTTCCTGAATGGGTTAAGAAAGCAATTCAAAATGCATTTGTACAGTTTATAAATGCCCTTGAACGCTGGAAAAGACTTTATAACTCTACTCAGCAACAAATTCGTGAAGCAAATGAAGTTATTGAAAGTGGTCGCTATACAAATCGATCTCAAGAGATGAAGGACGCTGAAAGAAAACGAAGATTTGCGATTGCCCAGAGAGATCTACTTACCAATAGTAACACAGAATTCAATCAATCTGAATTTTATCCCTACCGCTATCTGGCATCAGAGGGTTTTTTACCCGGATATAATTTTCCCAGACTGCCTATCAGAGCTTTTATACCGATTGGAAATGCTGGTGACTATATTTCCAGACAAAGATTTGTGGCACTAGGAGAATATAGCCCTGAAAGCAGAATCTATCATAATGGAAATAAATATAGAATATACAGGCTAAGTGGATCTGAATTTGAAGGTAATCTAGTGAGAGCCAAAATAAGTAAAAACAGTGGTTACTTATTAACAGGTGATCAATTCAATTTTGAGCGTTGTCCATTTAGTAAAGTAGATCTATCAGAAAACAGTAATCGAGAAATATTAACAAATCTACTTCATATGTCTGATGTAGAGACCAGGCCGGAAGTAAGAATCACCTGTGATGAAGAAGATCGTACCAGACAAAGCTATGATATTGACATCTACTTTTCCAATCCAGCAGGTGAAGATAACTTGAAGAAGGCATTAATCAGGGCTGATGATGAAGATTTTATGAAGTTGTCATATATACCCACAGCTAAAATCTATAAGATTAATAGAAAATGGAGAAGATCTGAAGAACAAGGATTTATATTAGGAATGACAACTGGTATTTGGAGAAGTAGAAATTTTCTGGAGAATGAAAACAGAACCGAAGAAGCTATCAGAGTCAAACTATATGTGGAAGATACCGCGAATGCATTGTACCTGGAACCTATTGAGTCATTGGACCTGGATGCTGCCGGGGTAATAACACTACAATATGCACTAAAACGGGCGATAGAAGAAATTTTCCAGGTGGAATCCAATGAGTTAGCTGTGACTCAAATAGGTGATCCTGAGCACCCTAACATCCTGATCTATGAAAACGCCCAGGGGAGTCTGGGAGTGTTAGCCCAGTTTATTGATAAAGTAGATTTATTTAAGCAGTGTGTAGAGAAAGCATATGAAATCTGTAGATTTAATGATAGTGACTATACCTTGAAAGCATCTTATGATGATCTACTCAGTTATTACAATCAGAAATATCATCAGGATATAAACAGATATCTAATAAAAGATGCACTAAATAAATTATCAATCTGTAATGTGGAGATTCAGACACGAAATGATACAAACAGTTATGATGAACACTACAATATCATTTTAAGAAGTATAGATCCTGATTCATCGACAGAGCTGAAGTTCTTAAAAGCACTTTATTCAAAAGGTTTAAGGTTGCCTGATGATACGCAGAAAACAGTCGAAGGTATATATAGCAGGCCTGATTTTTATTATGAACCGGGTGTTTGGGTGTTCTGTGACGGAACTCCTCATGACAATCTTTCTCAAAAGGAAAAAGATAATGAAACCAGGGCCGCTATAATGAACAAAGGGTTTGATGTCATAACTTATTATTATAAAGATGACCTGGAAGAATTATTTGAGAAAAGAAAAGATGTTTTCAGGAAGGTGAAATAATGGAATATCAGACAGGAAGTATGGTTAAATGCAGGGGAAGAGACTGGATTGTGACAGCATCTGGTGATCCCGAACTGGTTTTGTTAAAACCGCTTGGTGGGTCTGATGAAGAAATGACAGGCATATACCTACCGTTCAGAAACCCTCATGACAAAATCGAACCAGCACATTTTCCACTTCCTACGGAGAGAAGTATTGGTGATATCAGCTCTTCAAGGCTTCTGTTTGAAGCTGCCCGTCTTGGTTTTCGGGAAGGTGCAGGCCCCTTCCGCTCTCTGGCTAAGTTAAGTTTTCGTCCCAGATCCTACCAGATGGTTCCTTTAATCATGGCGCTAAAACAACCAGACCCGGTGAGGCTATTCATTGCGGATGATGTGGGAATAGGTAAAACAATAGAATCACTGATGATCGTCAAAGAATTTCTGGATCGTAAGATTATTACCCGTTTTGCAGTGATAGCACTGCCGCATCTATGTGACCAATGGCAGCAGGAACTGCGTTCAAAGTTTGGGATTGATGCTGTTATCATCAGATCTAATACTCAGGCGGGACTGGACCGTCAGATATTCGGAGATACGAGTGTATATCAGTATTATCCTTATCAGATCATCTCTATTGATTATATCAAGAGCGATCAAAGACGCCAGATATTTATCAATGAATGTCCTGAAATGATCATAGTAGATGAAGCTCACTCATGTTCAAATGCTGCCGGACAGAATTCCAGTCAGCAACAAAGGTATAACCTGCTAAAGGACCTGGCCGCAAAACCGGATCAGTCTATTATTATGCTTTCAGCCACTCCTCACAGTGGAAAATCCGGACAATTCGGATCTCTGCTGGGAATGCTTCATGATGAGTTTTCTGAGATGGATGTTCCTAATTCCAGTGAAACACAGCGTAAACATTTAGCAAGTCACTATGTGCAGAGAAGAAGAGGGGATATCCTTAAATGGGGAGGACAGGAAAATCCTTTCCCTCAGAGAGAATCCGGAGAGATCCCCTACAACCTTTCCCCATCTTATGCGCTTTTTTACAACCAGGCATTTGATTTTGCCTTCCAGGCTAAGACAGATCAGGTGGAATCAGGGCACAGGCAGAGATTCAGGTCCTGGACTGCCTTGACTTTGATGCGCGGTATTATGTCCAGCCCGGCCGCCGGAAAACAGATGTTGGAGAATAAGTTATATAAAGCCGGGGAAGATGTAGATGTCATAGACGAAGATAATTTTGTAAATCCGATTATGGAAGATGACTATAGTTTAAGTAAAGATTTCATTCCTACAGACGTAGCAAAAAAGGCTAAATGGACTGAAAGTGAAAGAAAGAAGATCAAGAGTCTATCAGAAGAGATCGAGAATCTCTATGGTATTGAGAATGACAGTAAAGCAGCAAAGGCCCTGGAGATTCTTCGGCAGTGGCTAAAAGAAGGGTATAATCCTGTAATATTCTGCCGCTTTATTGCGACAGCTAATTACCTGGGTGAGATTCTGGAGAAAGAACTGGGGGATAAGATTCTTGTCCAAACTGTTACAAGTGAAGACCCTGATGAGATCAGGAAAGAGCGTATAAAACAGATGGAAGTATCAGAAAGAAAGGTTTTGGTAGCTACAGATTGTCTATCTGAAGGGATTAACCTGCAGGAACAATTTACCGCGGTCATGCACTATGACCTCCCCTGGAATCCCAACAGATTGGAACAAAGAGAGGGCAGGGTAGACCGTTTCGGGCAGGAAAAATCTACAGTAAAAACATTTCTACTTTTTGGAACTGATAATCCTATTGACGGAGCTGTACTTGAAATCCTTCTCCGAAAAGTAAAAGAGATCCGCCGTGATACAGGTATCAGTATCCCTTTCCCAGAAGAGAGTCAGTCCCTTCTTGATTCAATATTACAGAGTGTGATTTCCCGTGGTAAATCCAGAATCACCGATGAAGAACTATACCTGTTTGAAGAAGAGATGTCGCCTGAGGAGAAAGAATCCAAACAGAGATTCACCCATGAACTGGAAAAAGCAGCTGGAAGAGAAAAGGCTTCCCGGAGCATCTTTGCCCAAAGAGCCATCAAGGATGAAGAAATCGAGGAGGATCTTAAACAAATTGATGAATCCCTTGGAACACCCAGTGATGTACAAGATTTTGTTATCAGGAGTATGATGGATCTGTTTGGTGTACAGACAGGGCACAATGGTGAAGGCTGGGAGATCGTAGTCACCAATATTCCAGAAATATTAAGGAATGCTCTCCAACTGGAAGGTGAGAAAGTAAAAATCAGTTTTGAATCTCCTACTCCAGAGGGATTTCACTACATTGGAAGGAATCATCCTTTTGTGGAATTATTGTGCCATACATTACTTTCAAATTCCCTTGAGTGTCAGGATGTATTTCCGGCAAGGGCTGCAGTCATTAGAACTAAAGATGTAATAGAGAAGACTACCCTGTTACTGTACCGTGTCAGGAATGTAATCAAGCAAAAAAAGACAGGAAAAGAGCTTGTGGCAGAAGAGATGATCTGTTGTGGTTATAGATCAGGTCTTGAAAAAACTAATCTGATGGTGGGTCAAGAACCAGCAAAGTTGTTGTTTTCAGTCAAACCCAGTGATAATCTGAGTCCACAATCTCAGAACTCTTTCCTGGAAAAAGAACTAGTTATTATCAGCAATAACCAGGGAATACTGGATGAGATCGCAATGCAGAGAGCAGAAAAACTGGTGGCAGCTCATGAAAGATTTCGTAAAGCTGTCCAGGGAAATCAGTATGAAGTAGTAAAACCGGTTTTACCCATGGACCTCCTGGGGATATATATTCTTCTTCCTTCACTGGGAGGTGAAGCATGAAATTCGAAACTATTCATATTGAAGGCGGAATTTTTTCACCTGATATTTTGGAGAAGCTGGAATCAGCTGATTTGAGAGGGCAGTCCCCAAAAGATTTTGGTTTTGATGCTTATGTTAAGATGAAGGATGAAATAGCCCGGGCCTGGAGTGATGCCCAGGATCAGTATCTCATACTCATGCATCAAAGGGAAAAGTTGGGTGAGAGCGGTACGGGAGCTTCCGAGACCAGAAGATTCTGGATCATACCTTTCCTGGGAATGCTTGGTTATGAGGTAGATACTTCCCGGGCAGAGATTGTACAAGGAAATAGTTATGCTATTAGTCATCGGGCTGAAAACCTGGATGGATTTCCGGTCCATATAATGGGTTTCAATGACAGCCTGGATAAAAAACGAAGTGGTGGTGGCCCACGACTGTCTCCTCATTCGTTAGTGCAGGAGTATATCAACCTTAAGGAAGAGTATCTATACGCGATTGTTACCAATGGACTTGAATTACGGCTGTTAAGGGACTCCAGCCGTTTATCCAAACTATCCTACATAGGCTTCGACCTGGAAAGGATGATGGAAGAAGGACATTTCGCGGATTTTGCTATAATGTATCGTCTTATTCATGCATCCCGAATGCCTCAGCATCAGAATGAAGGTGCTGAGAGCCTGATCGAATCTTACCACCAGGATTCTCTGGAATCCGGTACCAGGATTCGCGCCGGATTATCTTTTGCAGTAGAAGACACTATTCTGACTTTTGCCAATGGATTCCTACAACATAAGGAAAACACATCACTGAGAGAACAGATCAGTGAAGGAAGATTGGCATCTTCAGATGTTTATGGCTTGATGTTGAAATTGATATATCGTCTCTTATTCTTGTTTGTGATTGAAGAAAGAAACCTGATCTATCCGGAAGGGAGTGATAGAAGGAAACGGGATATTTATTACAGATATTTCGGGATGAATAGATTAAGAGAATTATCAGCCAGTAAATTTGCATATAATCCCAGGCATTCTGATTTGTGGATCGGACTGCTTGAGACTTTCCATTTGTTTGAGTCCTCTGAGTATGGACAAAAACTGGATATTTCACCATTAGCAGGTGGGATCTTTGCACCCGGGGCAATAGGTGTTTTGAGTCAATGCAGCCTGGATAATGCAACTTTACTGAAGTGTTTTCAGTATCTGGGATACTTTATCAATCCTATGACTCATCAGAAAATGCGCATCAATTATGCTGCCTTAAATGTGGAAGAATTCGGAAGTGTATATGAAGGACTTCTGGAATATGATGCGAATATTTCCACTCAGGGATCAAAGTATATATTTGGCTTTATCGAAGGTGATGCCCGATCACGATCAGGTTCTCACTACACACCGGACGAGCTGGTAGCTCCACTAATAAAGCATTCACTGGATCATCTTATTGAGGATAAGAAAAAAGAGGATGACCCGGAACAGGCTATCTTATCACTTAATGTCTGTGATCCTGCCTGTGGTAGCGGCCATATCCTGCTCAACGCAGCCCGCAGGATCGGATTTGAATTGGCCAGGATTCGTACCGGAGAAGATCAGCCTAACCCCAGATCCTATCGGGCAGGTATCAGAGATGCCATTCAGAACTGTATCTATGGAGTGGACAAGAATCCTCTGGCGGTCGATCTGTGTAAGGTAGCACTATGGCTGGAAGCCCATAATCCGGGTGAACCTCTGCACTTCCTGGATCATCGCATCAAATGTGGTGATTCCATTGTAGGTGTGGCTCGGATTGAGGATCTGATGGATGGAATTCCGGATGAAGCTTTCAATCAGCTCCCAGGCCAGGAGAATACTGAGATCCGGAAGATCTATGCAGCCAGTAATAAGCAGGAACGTAAGAGCAAGACAATGACTGGCTTATTCAGCCAGCAAGTGAAACAACAGGAGTCCAGCCTGGGCGAATCATTTATGAAAGTTCAAGCAATGCCGGAGACCAATCCAGATGAGATAGAAAAGAAAAAACAAGCGTATGAGAAGGTCATCCAGACAGATCATTTTGGGAAACTGGAAGCCCTGGCAAATATTCGTACTGGTATGTTTTTTATTCCTAAGGATGAAGAGCATAAACCTTACCTGTGGCACCATGGTGATTATCGAGAGTTTATGGAAGGTTCATCGGTACAACCTGGAAGAAAATATTCAGGTATTCAAGTGATTTCTATAAAGAAAAATTTCTTTCACTGGTTTCTAGCTTTTCCAGAAGTATTCTCAGTTGGAGGTTTTGATACTATTTTAGGAAACCCACCCTTTTTAGGTGGTAAAAAGATTAGTACAAATTACGGAGATGAATATTTAAGTTGGATTAAAGGAATATTTAAAGAAAAGGGGTCTTCTGACCTCGCAGGATATTTCTTTAGAAGGGCATTTGAAATTCTCAGACTAGATGGATTTGTGAGTTTTATATCAACAAATACAATTGCTCAAGGAGATACCAGAAAAGTCTCTTTAGAAGTAATTATTAAAAATGGTGGTGACATTGTGCAAGCCATAAAAACAATGCCCTGGCCGGGATTAGCTGCTGTATTCATTTCCATTGTTACAATTATGAAGGGAAATTATAAGAAGGAAAAATATCTAAATAATATACAAGTAAATACTATATCATCATATCTGGATGATTCTGAGATAATAGAAAATCCATATAAATTAAAGGAAAACAAGAACAAGTGTTTCATTGGTAGTGTGGTGCTTGGTACGGGATTTATATTAAGTCATGAAGAAGGTATAAAACTACTTAAAGATGAAAAAAATATTAATGTAATATTTCCTTATCTGAATGGAGATGATTTAAATAAGCACCCTAAGCAAGAGCCTTCTAGATATGTAATCAATTTTTTTGATTGGAAAGAAGAATTTTGTAGGAAAAAATTTCCAGAATGTTTCAAGATAGTTGAAAAAAAAGTAAAACCAGAAAGGCTAATATTAAAAGATAAAGGTTATAGAGATAAGTGGTGGCAATATGGAAGAAGAGCAGTAAATCTTTATAACACAATCAAAGATTTAAACAGAGTCCTTGTTGTTGCACAAACTAGTAAATCATTATCTTTTTGCTTTGAACCAAACGAGATGATTTTTTCAATGATGTGTGTTGTTTTTGGGTTTGAAACCTATGAATATTTTGCAGGATTACAATCTTCTTTTCATTTTCATTGGTGTTATAAATATGGATCAACTATGAAAACTGATTTGAGGTATACTCCTTCCACTGTCTTTGAAAGCTATCCTTTCCCTAATTCAATACAAAACAGCTTAAAATTGTTAGAACTAGGTGAGCATTTCTATCAGGAACGCAGTAGGGTGATGGTTACTTATGACATTGGTTTAACAAATTTCTTTAATATTTTTCATTTATCAGAGATCAGTTTAGAGAAATCATCCTCTATAGTTAATAATGAAGCAGATTTAGAACAATTAAAAAAAGACATTCAAATTACACATGAATTATATATTAAAATGGATGAACAAATGCTTGTAGAATATGGTTGGGATGATATCGATTTGAATCATGATTTTTTTGAATTAGATTTTCTTCCAGAAAGTGACAATATACGCTTTACCATTTGTCCTGATGCTCAAAAAGAAATACTAAAAAGATTGCTACTTCTAAATCATGAAAGACATGAGGAAGAAGAAAAGTCAGGATTTTTGGATGTAAAGAAGAGTACAAGTAAGTCGAAAACTGAGAAGGAATCTGATGAACAGGAGTTGTTCTAATGATTAGATTAAGTCTTAAGTCTATGGAATATCTGAAAACATGGGCTGAAGAAAACTATACCGCTGAAAACAGAGATACTTCATCTGTAGAAAAAGATGGGGTAATCAGTAATCATATCATTTACTTCTTGTCACATATTGAATCCTGTCTTGATATGTATTTCCAGGATATCCTAAAGTGCTTTCAGGGAGGGGGAAGACTGGGTGTGTTTCAGCAATGCTGTTCTTTTATAGATCTACTGTCCACATATTGTCAAAATAAATCTTCTCAACATAATGTGTTTGAAGATTACCTGGAGAGTTATTTACCCAGTTATCATGGCAAGAAATTTTATGAATTATTCCGAAGTAAATTAGTTCACAATTATTCTGAGCAGGGATTCGTTTTATCAGAGGTTGAAGAATTGGGTCATCTGGATCTTAAGGAAGGCAAACTTGTCATCAATATTACTCGATTCCTTGATGATATAAAGAAAGCATATGAGCAGTATTTAATTGATTTGAAGAATAGTGAAAAGCTAATAGAAAACGCAGTCTTGGCCCATAAATCCAATCCTCTGATCCGTCAGCAGGAATATCCAATAAACACAGATGACGTAAAAGTATACACCGTCATCGCCAGTGCCAGCACATCTACTCCACGTAACAGGTGGTGATTGTAATGCTAAAAAGTACAGTCAAGATAGCAGGAGAATACACAGTTCAGGATTGGCTGGATCTAAAATCAGAGATAGGTAGTAACCAGGCAACTGATGCCTGGCAAAAAGCAGTAGAAATATTCAAACTTAGAGTTAATAGCCGTTATCTTGAACCTATTGACTCCATTATTAAGGCAGGTGATGGAAAGGGAGAAGGATTTTCTGTGGTAGCCCTGTCCTGTATGCTACTTGAGTTCCTGGCCGCCTTCTATTACGGGAAGATCTATGTTACTTCAGATTCTCTGGTTGATGACTTCCACTATAAAAGTAGTAGTAACCTCTATAAAACTTTCCTGAGTAAAGTTGTACCATTTAACAAATACTTCTCAAAGACACAAGCTGAGAGTTTCTATAACTATGTCAGATGCGGTTTGCTGCATGAAGCAAGAACTAAGCATCAGTGGGTGATTAGAAACCGAGGAAGAAAAGAGATTATCAGAAGAGATGAAGATGAGGGGCTGATGGTAGTGGAACGGGATTCATTCTATAATGCTTTGATTCAATTTGTAGATTCTTATACTGAAATACTTATTACTGGTTCAGAGAGGGAAATAAGAAGTAATTTCATTCGTAAGATGGATGATCTATGCGAGATAGAAGAATGAAATATTTTGCCTATGGGAACAATATGAAGCCTGGTACTCTAATAGAGCGAATAGGATATATACCTGAAAAGGCTCAATGTGGTTTCATTCAGGATTACCGATTGGTATTCAATAAACCTTGCCGAGGTGGATTTATGTGCGCCAATATTCTGTCCGTACCAGGTGCCAAAGCCTGGGGAGTAATATATGAGATGACAGAAGAAGATATTGAGAAGATAGCCAGGTATGAGGTAGGTTACTATCAGATAGGTTTGATTGTTCAGGATGCTCAGGGAAATAATCTGGGGAATGCACAGGTATTTATTGCAGATCTACCAGATAATCAACAGAAGGTTGACCCTCGATATATTCAGAATATCAAAGAAGGTGCTGAGTATCATGGGCTACCGGAAGAATACTTTGAAGAGTTGAATAGGATTATAGAGGGAAGGACATAAAGAAGGAGAGTATTATGGCCAGGATGATACCGAATTATGATAATGATAGCTATTTCCATGGAAGTAAGTCTGAGAAGCTCATTTATAATAATTTTAAAAGAGATGGTATAACAAAAGACTGGACAGTAATACACTCTTTGGAAACTAAAGACATTCCAAGAAAACCCTATGGAGAAATTGATTTTATCGTTCTGGTACCGGATAAAGGTGTCTTCTTCATTGAAGCCAAATCAGGAAGTGTAAAAATTCTTCCAAATGGTAAATGGGAATACAGAAATCGTTTTGATCAAGTGGTTGATGTCAGTGATAAAAGTCCGTTTCAACAAGCACGTAATGGTATCTACGCTCTTCAGAAATATCTAAGTAGTCAGGGATCTGAGTTAAAAGACCTGGAAAATGTATTGATGGGTTCCGGTGTCATATTTTCTGATATTGATTTTGAGCAATCACTTCCAGATGTGTTCCCTTGGCAGATTAGAAATCAAAGGGATATAGATACACCAATCAGAGAATTTATTATACAGTTGGCTGGAAAAACCAGGCAATATCTTTCAGAGAAAGGAACATTCCATGTGATTCCTGATTCAAAAATAATCAAAGAAATTGTCAGACAGCTGAGGCCACAGTTTGATATTCCAATTAAGCTAAATTCCAGGATCAGGTCAGAGGATCAAAAAATACTAACCTTTACAGAGGATCAAAAAGATGTCATAGATGGTATGGAGAGAAATCCAGGGTATATGGTATTTGGGGGAGCTGGAACTGGTAAAACGATACTTGCTGAAGAAATTGCCCATAATGCAATTTCAGGGAAAAATCCTGAAAGAGTCCTTTTCTGCTGTTTCAACAAAGAGCTGGGTGAAGAATTAAAATCCAGATTTAAACAGGAAATTCTCGGTGATCGTATCGTTGTTGGTAGGTTCTATTCTTTCCTCATAAAGGAATTCGATAGTAATTCAAATAGTAAAAAAAGTGGAGGCTATTATAAAGGTGAGATTCAAAATATTGTTATGCAGAAATTATCAGAGGGGCATTATCCTTTATTTGACAGGATAATCCTTGATGAAGCACAGGATATACTTAAGGATGAGGATAATATATATGTCCTAAATGAACTTCTAAAAGGTGGTTTTACTGAGGGAAAATGGAACATTTTCTGTGATGCTGATTATCAGAATGTACATGATGATAAAAGCCAGCCCTTTAGCAATGAAATGATATATGATAAATTCAAAGAGGTTTATGGATATCGGGTACCCAGGGTGGATTTGAAAACAAACTGTAGAAACACGAGATCAATAGCTATGACTTTTAATAAGATTGTAGGTGAAGATCTGTCTAAAATGAAGTTTAATAAAGAAACAGATGGTGAACCTGTGCAAGTTAAGTTTTATAAAAATCTGGATGAAATGATACATC